>JBKJUP010000007.1:0-19832 GCA_046590675.1 Ferruginibacter sp.
ACCTGCATCAAAAAATGGATTTGTCTATTATTGACCAGTTCCAGCATTTATGCAACATCCAGCAAAAGCAATTGGAAATGCTGGAAAAGCTGGATAAAAAATTGGATCAGTTTCAGAAAGACAAATCGTAACAGGCTTGCATGACCTTTGTAGTTATTACTTTCTTAAACCGTCAGACGCACTTTTCCGGTTTAGCTTTCATCTGTATAAATTTGTACATGGCTCTTCATTTTTCTTTACATATAAAATCCGCTTTATTATTTGTCAGCAGCCTTGTCTGTTTTTCCTTAACGGCTCAAACAAAAATTTTATCGGATCATGCAAATGCTGCGGATTCATCTTTCGTAAAAACGAATACCATCGTCGCTGCAGATTCATTGGATAGAAGAGCTGTTCATTTGGAAATTGACCACTTGCAAACGCAAATTATAAAGACTATTAAAATAAAGTTAACCGGTAAGCCAATAGCACAGCCCCCTGTTTCTGAGCATATAAGCGACACTGTTATTACCGTCATAGATGCGGCTCAGCAAAATATTGAAACCAATTTATCATTAAAACAATCGGAAAAACTTAGCGGCTTAAAAGGCTGGAAATTATTATTGAATGGCGTTTTGTATGCAGTAAGTACCGGTGAACTGTCAGCAGAAAAAATACCACATTTATTTCAATGCTATCAATCTACGCTTCAAAGTATTGCGGAAGGAAATTCCATTTTGCCCATCATCCAACAAAATGAATTAACCTTTGGGAGAATTATACTGAAAGCAATTCAGCAAGAAAATACCATTGGCCTAACTGAAAGCAAATACTATGTGGTTTCAGAAACCCTGGAATTAAATCCTCACAATTTTTTCCCGGTGTTGTTCGATTTTCCAAACGTAGCCTGTGCTGATAGCCTGCTAAAAATAGCAGCCCGAAAATTGCCGGAAGACCTGTACACTTTTAGCCAGGCAAGCAATTCCTTACTGGGAAAAAGAATTGCCAATAGTAACGATTCGCTGGTTAAATTAATCCGCTATATTTCATCTTTCCCGGCAGGGCGACAATACTTTCCTTTCCTGGACGAACTCTATCATAAAAAAATATCAATCGATGATATAAAAAAAGTTACCGAGGCCAAAAACCGCACCGATTACTATAAACTGTTGGTAAAAACCCAGATCAGTTACAAAGAGCGTTTACACCTAAAGGATACTGCCATCGCTTACGAAACCACCTGGGATAAACTCAGCAATATTGCTTTGAATGATTATGTGTACATGGTAAACGGGCAACACGAATACCCGGATAACATTCGGCTGAAAGTGCTTGAAAACCTTACGGCGCCTGAATTGTACTACATCTGTATTGCTGGCGTAAATGATCTTTATACAAGTAGTTTTTTAAAAATTTATGATAAAATATTTGAGCTGCAGCAAACGAAAGGAAGCTATCATTTATTAGAAACGGTTCAGTTTGATTATTACAAACGCTTCATAAAGATGGCGGGAACTTTTAATACACTGGATAATTTTTTATCCCGTATGAAAAAGGATGATGGTGATTCTGTTATTAAAAGTTTTGTAAACGGCCTTGATATTGACAATAATTTTGAAGATGCGGTAGATGTTGCAGACAGTTATGCAAGTATCAAAAATGAACGGCTGAGGAAATTTATTTTAAATGAAATTAAAACCAAACTGCCTGTTACAAATCAACCAGGCAATCTTTCAACACCGGGGATTTATGAAGTATTGTACGACTTATTTCTTAGCCTGGATACGGCTAACCACATCAACCTGTCGGCATTGTTGGGCATACCGCCTGTGTACCGTATCAACAACAATGAATTGAAAAATGATTCCGGGAAAATAATCATTCAGCAATTTTTTTATGGAGATGATGATGGAAAATATTCCTACAGTATTTTTTATAAAACCTATCACAACGCCAACTGGAAAATTTCAAGCAATAAATACTGGATTAAATGTGTGTCGCAATGTGGCGTGCCGGTTGAAATTTATGCCAATCTACCACTCGATGATAATAGCAACCAGGATTTGCAGGCGCAGCAAAAGCTAAGTGACTATTTAAAAGAGATGGATATTCAACCTGCAGTAATCATTCACCGGGGACACAGCTATCATGTAAAAAACACCTTAAGATTTTTAACCCCGGAAAGTAAACTTGTTTTCCTGGGAAGCTGTGGTGGTTATACAAATTTAAGAAAGGTATTTGCCATCAGCCCGTTGGCTCATTTGATTACCACCAAGCAGGAGGGCACCGGCACAATCAATCAACCCATGTTGGATTATATCACCAGTTTGCTCCGTAACAACAGCAATCTCGACTGGCCTGAAATATGGCAGGTGCTGGCTAATCGCTTTCATAATAATGCACGGTTCGATGATTACGTACCGCCGCACCAAAACCTGGGCGCCATTCTTATGATGGCCTATTACAAACAGTAACCTGGCAAAGCCATCCATTGATTTTTGAATGCGTGTGTCCTTTGCCTTAAGTAAATAAATTAAGTCAACATTTGCAATTGAAAGATCGAATGATTACATTCGTTATTATTTTAATAAAAAAGCAAATGGCACGCAGGCACAAATACGTAACATCCCTTTTTAGATTAACGGCCATCGCTCTGTTAATGTTTGCATTTATGGGTGTTACCAATAGCAGCCTCGGCCAGGGGAACCAATGTAAAATAGGCGCACTTCCTACAATTGTTTTTCAATCAAAAAGCGCTAAGCTTTTGAGTACTGCAAAAACTATGTTAGCCACTGTAGGTACCAGTATAAAAGAAAATCCTGTATGTAAAATAGTGGTAGCGGGTTATGGCGGCTCCAATAAAAATAGCCAACAATTAAGCTGGGAGCATGTTAACGTTGTTATTAACTACCTTGTAGAACAACAAGGTATCTCGGCTGATCGTTTTATTTTTAGCTATGGTAATGAGGGTGGAGATGTAACAACGGTCGATTTAAGGGTTGTTGAACCTGGGGAAGATGGCCCAACTAAAATACCACCTCCTCATCCCGGAATGCATACTAACTAATTTTTTTATAATTGTTCTCCTGCGGATAATTGATCCTGCCCTGTGTCAATTCTTTTTCTCTCCCACAAGTTTATCATACATCACTTTGTATTCCTCCAGTTTTTTAATATATGCTTCCGGAAAAATTATTTTCAGCGTTTGGTCAATGGGCGAAACTTCCACACCGGTTTGTAGCTGTGCTTTTAATTTCATTAGTTGAAGGGGTAACCTGAAGATGCCGGTGTCTCTATGGGTGCTTCGCCAGATCCTTGCAGTACTGTCCGACCCCCATGTAAGTACCATGCTGTTATCTTTGCTAATAGCTGCCCCGTAAATACCATCATGTACCAATGAGGGGCCAATGTTAATGCCGTCTTCATCCCAAATGTCAACCGCATCATAAATCGATTCTGTGTTTTTGCCCCAGGTGATTTCCATTTTTTTATTGGTGCTATAATTTGCTCCCCTGATCCGCATAATAATTTCCGGAAAGTTGGGCAGGCCGGTAGGGTCGGGGTCGTATAGCTGGGAAAATATTTTCTTATAATAAATTGAAGAATCCTGTAAAACCGTGTCCACCACTGCCAGGCTATTCTGGTTCTGTTGACTAAAGATAAGAGTTGCCTGAGGGTTGATCAACTCCGCATAGCCGTCATTATCATTATTGGGTTTAAAATTTGTCTTTCTAATTAAATTACCCGTCTGCAGGCTCCATTCACTAAGTAACCCGTCATAAGTCCAGGTGTAAATACTGGTGTCACCAGGGGCAAATGCCGCCCTGGCCACAACATTATTATGGATAAGCATTTTGTACAAACCGTATAAAGGAAGCATTCTATCCATTGATGCCTGCCTTGCAAGACTGTCGTAAGTAGCGGTGTCTTTTTCTACTTGCAGGGCTTCTATCATGTACAGATAGGCTTGTAATTTATTTTCCTTCTCGTAAGATTTTTTAGCTAACTCTTTAAATTTTGCTAGGTTTTCCTTTTGTGTCTTTTGCGCCGATGCCTTTTGGTTATAGTGATTCACGGCAAAAGCTATTCCTCCTGCAATTACAAGCGATACAACACTCCCTATAATTTTTGCAATCAGCACTCTTTTTTGGGCGTTCTTTTGTTTCAACACTTCTTTCCTGCTTTGCGCTATCAGTTCTTTTTCGTCGCTGGTAAGGTTTAGTTTGTTTAAATAAGGCTCAATAATATTCAATTGCTTTCCGGTAAAAGGCTCACGGGCTTCAGCTTTTATAGCCACCTGGTTATTGATGAGCCGCCGTATTTCCAGCAAGGCAATGTCTTCATCGCTGCGTTTTTCTGCTATGCATTTTGCCAAAGAATCGTGCGCCAATTCGTACCGGTTTGTGGCGTCATTAAAATTCATTATCCGGTGACTTACAAATTCATCAATGCAATTATTGATTAGTTTTTCATCAATACCTTTCAGCCGTTGTTGTAGCTCTTTTTTATCAATGGGTTCCTTGGTTCCGTCAAGCGTTGCGAAGGGGGAAAGGATTTTCCAGATTGTATCAACGGAAATATTGTTGCCTGCCGTACTTTGTTTTATACTGATGCTTTTAACCTGGTCTTCCAGGAAATCCCGAAGCACATCACCAATGTCGCCCATGCCTAGTAAGGTATCGTTGGTTATGACTGCATCCGCCTGCCTGCTTTCATCATGTGTAATTTCCATGTACAATTTGTCGAGGAAAACCTGCAGGTAGGGGAGTTGTATAGTGAGTGTATTTTTCTTTCCTCTTAAGCGATTAAAGATACCTTCCGTAATGGTTTCCAGTTCATCTGGCTGGATGCTTACATTGGATTTTTTAAAATTATTAATGCCTGTTAATACGGCAGATAAGTTGTCGATGTTCATGGGTTCTACCCGCAGTTTTTTTCTTAACAACTGTGGAACGGCTCTTTCAAATTCAAACAAATAACCAAGGTATTCTTCACGAATGGAAAAGATCATTTTAACCGGTTGTTCACTGGCCAGTATTTGTTTTACCGACTCAATAAATTGTTGGGCTTCCTGTTTTGTACCCAAAATATACAATTCTTCAAACTGGTCAAAAATAAGGTACACTGGTTTAAAGTGAGTGTGGTAAACGTTCTTAATTAATTTGGGAAGGCCAGTTAATGTTTTTTCATTTTCGGCAACAATTTCATCTTCATCAATAGCCTCATTGCCGCCTGCTTCTTTTAGGATTTTTTCAAGGGATGCATTGATATCGCTTCCCCTTCTTACCATCAGTGCCAGCCAATCGTACGATTTAAATTTGCCCGCCAACCCGCATTGAATCAAACTCGTTTTGCCCGTGCCCGAACCTCCGTAAACTAGCAGGATCGAATGTTGAAAAATCATTTCATACAATGCATTCACTTCTTCATCCCTGCCAAAAAATATATCGGTATCATTTTGATTATAAGAGTCTAAAAACTTGAAAGGGTATTTTTTCATGTATGCTTATTTGGCATTGTTAAGTGACCGGTTAGTAGCATCCGGTTACGATAGAATTGCTTCTTTGGCTTGTTGCAAGGTTTTGTACACAACATTTAATTTCATGTCATGAAATCTTTTTACATCTGATTTGAACCGCGTAATATCCCTGTCCACACTGGATTTGATATCATTTTCAATTTCCTCGTTGTATGTTACTGAAACCTCCGAAGGATCCTGTATATTGTTTTCATTGTCGTTTTTATCTGATGAAATTTTATTGATGTCAGAATAGGTTAGCTTTTTTTTACTTGCTTCGCAATACGTATAAAAACAAATTTTTACTTCCAGTTCATTGGTAAGCGCATTGATGTCGATGATAAAAGGAAAAAGATTCAGTCCGTCCTGGTATTTATCCTTAAACAATAAGATGGCATCCGTACTAATGGGGTTGTTATCGTACTTATATTTTTCCGTGTACATATTACTTTCATTATCTACACCAAGGAAGGTGTAGGCGTGCAGGTATTGAGCAGTGTTATTTCGGATTTCTTCATAAGCAATGTCTTTTACAGAAATCATTTTGTAATGGGCCAAAAACTTAAGTGTAACAAGGAATGCAGTTAATTCAGTTTCTGCCTCAAATGCTGTCGATAAAGTGTATTGGTTGGCATCAAGTTTATCGCTGATTTCCTGCAGGTTTTTACAATTGGATGAGAAAGCACTATCGGCTTTCAACGCATCTTCCATTTCTTTTATTTCTACGAAAGGATAATCCAGGTTTTGCTCTTTAAACAAGGAAACAAGGGTTTTAAAAAGTGACGTGTAATCTGTAATGTTGAGTTCAACATTGCTGTTAAAAAAATTATCCAATGCATTGAACTGGTCGTTGCCGAGTGATGGTGCTTTATCTTTTGACAGATCCCAAAGCCTCGAAATAAATGCATAGCATAATAATTGAAGCGTTCTTTTTGTAGTGGCAACACAAACTTCAAGGTAGTCTTTTTGATTACCGCTTGAAGATGCGTCCTGCCCGCTGGCAATTAATTTGCGTAGCAAAACACCCAGCACACCTACATAAGCCGAAATGATATACCCATTGGCTTTTCTTGTGTAACGGCTTTGGGTTTCCCAGTTTGCTTTATCCTGGTCCCTGATGGCGGCTAAAAATGATTGTGCATCCGGGCTGTAATCCCTGATGGCTTCGGTAAGATTACGGCAAAGAAACATATTGAAAGTTTTCTTGCCTATTTCAGCGCTAAAACTTGCATTGGTAATGCTGCCGATATTATAGATTTTATCGCCCGATTTAAAGCTGTCTGCTTTGAGCGTTTCTAACAAAGATTTTAATTCTTCGAAACCGTTTTTTATTTCCTGCATTTCGCCGTTCACCTTCACCGTTATGGTGTCGGTTTGTACATTTTCAATAACGATTTCCTGGTTGGCTGCTTCACCTGTTGTATTGTCCATATATCTATTTATGAAAATGAAGCGTTATCAATCTTATCAATATTAATAATTTTTTCTGCATTTTGATTCGTGGTATTTCCAGTGTTTACTGTAGTCTGGTTACCCGATCCAGCCTGTATATTGATGTTGTTGTTGCCAGCTATGTTTGCGGTATTAACAACATTCAAATAACCGGTTACAGCCTCTTTGGTTTCCTCCTTTATTGCTTCCTGCATCTTTATTATTCCTTTGTCTTCCAGTATGTCCAACTGTTTTAAAAACTGATATTTCAGGTCTTCAATACTTTTGTAACGGGTATAAAAATGCCCGAGTTCACCCAGTCGTTTTTTGAAACTGGCCAGGTCCAGCCGCATTTGCTCCGCATAAGGATCGGCAGGCGGGGTATCGGTTGTAGCGGGAGTTGCTGCAACCGCATTATCGGGTTCTTTAAAATAAGTGTAAATGATCGGGGCACCGGTATCTTTAAATTGTGCAAGTGCAGTGTCAAATTCCTGCTGGGTATATTTTCCTGCTTTTGTATAAAAAAGACAGATTACGATCGCAGATTTTTTGAGTTCCACATTGTAATCATACTGTTTGCTTTCCTGCGATACGGAGTCTAAAAAATTTTCCCATTGAACCAGTTCAAGGTAAACTCCTTTTTTATGCAGCCGGTCATTTTCAATAGATAAAAACTCCCGGAACTCTTTCCTGTCCTGAACTAATTCAGCAGAAGAAGCAATAAAAATTCGTACGCTTTCCATATAAAAAATTGATTGTTTAAATTTTGTATGCCTGGTTCTTATTGGCATCGCTTAATATGACTCATTCGGATAAAAAAAGATACGTCATAAAAATGAATAAGACAAACTGTTCTTTTAAGCAACAGGCTTCGGTAGCGAAATGGTATCGTTTCGAAGCAAAGAAAAAGAAAATTACGAATGTTTATTGTTTAAATCTTTTTACAAATGTTTTACAAGTTTATTAATACAAAGCCGTTTCAATATTTTTATTAGTTTCACCAAACGATCAACATTGTTATTGAAATAGATAAATTGAAATTGTGGTTATCATTTATGCACCTTCCTAATTTATTTGAACCTTCTATTAAATTCAGCTATGCTTGCTTTTAAAACTTTCACGCTATCCCTGGTATTCGTTTGCTGTTCATTTATGTTATTTGCGGAAAGCCCTTTGAAGCCTGCAAATCTTACCTGCGAATATGTAAGCAATCCAATTTGTATTGATGTAAAACTTCCCAGGTTAAGCTGGATATTAACTTCCTCTCAAAAAAATCAATTACAATCCGGTTATGAAATAATTGTGAGCGACAATGAAAAGGAAGCAAAAAAAGGGAAAGGCAATTGTTGGGAAAGCGGTAAAATTTTATCTGTAAATAGCATTCATATTAGCTATGCCGGAAAAGCGCTCAAGTCATTTACAAAATATTACTGGCGGGTAAAAGTCTATAATCATCAAGGCATCGCATCTGAATGGAGCATTATGGCAAGCTTTGAAACTGCCATGCTGGAACAAGCTGATTGGACCGGTAAATGGATTAGTGATGGTAGCAGCAACCCTGTAAAAGATGAAGACTATTATAAAGAAGACAGGATGCCATTATTAAAAAAAGAATTTGGTGTAAAGGAAAAAATTGCATCAGCAAGATTGTACATTTCGGGAATGGGTTATTACGAAGCTTACCTGAATGGGAAAAAAATTGGTGATCATGTACTTGATCCCGGATTTACTACTTACACAAAACAGGTGCAGTATGTGGTGTATGATGTTACTACTTTAGTCAGTAAGGGAAAGAACGTTGCCGGTGTAATGTTGGGCAACGGTTGGTGGAATCCATTGCCTTTTAAATTCTTTGGCCGTTGGGATCTGCGGGATTACCAGCAAACAGGCAGGCCATGTGTAAAAGCGGTTTTATTACTACAATACAAGGATGGCACAACCGAAAAAATAAACACCAACGAAAGCTGGCTGTCTGCACCCGGACCCATCATTCACAACAATATATATCTGGGCGAAACTTATGATGCAAGGTTGGAACAGGACTGGGATTCGCCGCCAGCTAACTGGAAAGCAGCAGTAGCAGTTGATGGACCTTCGGGCAGTTTAACGGCTCAAATGCAGCCGGCAATAAAGATTACAAAACTTATCAGCCCGGTAAAAATAACGGAGCAGGGTAGGGATACATTTATTGTTGACATGGGACAGAATTTTGCAGGTGTTGTCCGGATAAAAGTAACAGGTGCAGCGGGTAAAAAAATAAGCCTGCGTTATGGCGAGGCACTATTCAGCAACGGTTCACTTAACTACATGACAAGTGTGGCTACGCAAATAAAAAAAGGTGGAATTAAAGGTGGCCCCGGTGCACCGGAAACAGCCTGGCAACAGGACAATTATATTTTAAAAGGAAAAGGAATTGAAGAATGGAGTCCCCGTTTTACTTTTCATGGATTCAGGTATGTGGAGATAACCGGTTGGCCGGGCAGGCCCACGGCAGCAGATATTGAGGGATTAAGAATGAACAGCGACCTGGCAACAAACGGACATTTTGAATGTGCCAACCCCATGTTTAACCAATTGCACAACACCATTCAATGGACATTTTTGAGCAATGTTTTTAGTGTGCAATCTGATTGTCCGGCCCGTGAAAAAATGGGTTATGGTGGCGATATGGTTGCTACAGCCAATTCATTTATTTATAACTATAACATGGCCAATTTTTATACCAAAGCGGTAAAAGATTTTGCCAATGAACAAAGGCCACTCGGTGGTATTACTGAGATAGCACCGTTTACAGGAATTGCTGACCGTGGTTACGGTGATGGCAGCGGGCCCATGGGATGGGAGTTGGCTTTCCCTTTTTTACAAAAACAATTGTATGATTTTTATGGTGATGAGCAGATCATACAAAACAATTATGAGGCTTTTAAGAAGCAGTTATCCTTTCTCGAAAGTAAAGCTGAAGAGGGTATGTTTTATTGGGATATCAGCGATCATGAGGCGCTGGATACAAAGCCGGAAGCACTGACCGCAAGTTGTTTTTATTATCATCACCTGTTACTGGCCACTGAGTTTGCGGGCATACTTCATCAACAAAGTGATTCTTTGAAATTCGCCAAACAGGCAGCGCAATTAAAAAATAGCATCATAAATAAATACCTGGTAAAGGGCACCGGCAGGGTTGACAATGCTACACAATCTGCCCAGTTATTTGCATTGTGGTATGGTGCTACACCGGAGAAAGAAAACTCATTCAATGTACTGATGAATGAATTTAAAAGACATGATGATCATTTGGCCACGGGTATATTTAGTACAAAAATGATGTTTGATGTATTGCGTGAAAAAGACAGCGTTGATGTAGCATATAAAATTGCCGACCAGCGCAGTTACCCTGGATGGGGGTTTATGCTTCAGGACGGCGCCACTACTTTATGGGAAACCTGGCAATATCCCCAATCAGGCCCATCGCAAAATCACCCGATGTTTGGTTCGGTAGATGAATGGTTTTATCGTTCATTGCTGGGCATTAATCCTGCAGCACCGGGTTTTGAAAAAATCATCATAAAACCGCAGGTGCCCCAACAACTGGATTGGGCCAAAGGAAATTATAATTCAATCAGGGGAAATATTACCAGCGATTGGAAAAAAACATCCAACGGTTTTTTACTACATGTAATAGTCCCTGCAAATACCACTGCTGCCATTTGGATGCCTGCAAAAAATAGCGCCTCCGTAAAGGAAGGCGGAAAAGCAGTCATACCATTGCGCTATGAAAATGGATATGCTGTTTTTGAAACAGGATCAGGAGAATATTATTATGAAACAAGTGCTGTAGTACAATAGCACGAATTATACGAATTAAAAAATGTAAGCACTATGGAATAATCGCAGCTAATAAACCAAGACCGGATGCCTGTAAAAATTTTCTTCTGTTGAATGACGACATGTTGTAAAGGTTTTTACCGAATATAAGTGTTGTTCTTTTATGGCTACGAAGAAACTGGTTGGAAGTGTTTTTTTTGTTAACCAGCATTGGTGTTTTATAGCATCTGATGTGGCGACGCTCCTTTCAACTTCATATTTTCATGGCGTCATTTTCCACCATAATCTTTTTACAAAATTAATTTTAAACAGCTTCTGAGGTATTATTTATTTTGAGTTTTCTCTTCGTTCACAGATTGTAAGATGGAATTCTATACCATTATAATAGTAAAAGATAGTTACACTTTGTGCAAATAGAAAAGGCGGATTCAAAGTTTTAACTTAACGTAATTAAAACTTTGAACCTGCCTGTACTGATAAACGATTATTTAAAAGTCACAACATCCCAAAATGCTTTTTTGGGTTTCAGTTGCGCATCAAAAAGCAGAGGATAGTCTTTTCGATTTCTAACCGGGAAATTATCCAGCCAGCTATTCCGGTCAGAAATGTTCCAAAAAGTAACTCCCGAAATTTGCTTGCTGTATTTCCTGAATAGTTCAAAACACATTTTATATACAGCCTGCTGCGCCTGTTCTTTTTCTGTTGTATAGGTTGTGTTGGCATCTGTTGGTTTTGCTTCCCTTGCCTGGTGTTCTTTTGGATATACAGAAATATCCAATTCAGTAATTTGCACATTTAATCCAAGCGAAGTAAAGTCTTGCAATGTGCTATCCAGTTGGCCACGGGTTGGTTCATTTACTGCCCAATGTCCTTGTAACCCCACACCGTTAATCGGCACTCCAGCAGCTTGTAACTCTTTAACCATTGCAATTATTTTTGATCTTTTAACCGGGCTTATTTCATTGTAATCATTGTAAAATAACAAGGCATCCGGATCTGCAGCATGGGCATATTCAAAAGCTTTGGCAATAAAATCTTTACCGCATATCTGGTACCAGGGCGAGTTTCGGTAAAACTCATCCTTGTTATCACTGATTACTTCGTTTACAACATCCCAGGCATAAATGGTGCCCTTGTAACGGCTTACAACGGTGGTAATGTGTTCTTTCAATCGCTGCAATAATACTTCTTTGCTAACCTGTTTTCCGTCGGCATCTTTAAAAAGCCAGCCTGGCGTTTGATTGTGCCAGCACAAAGTATGACCGCGTAACTTAAGCTGATTGCGTTTTGCAAAGGCTGCTATTGAATCTGCACCTGCCCAATTGTATTCATTTTCTTTTGGATGTATTGGCGCCATCTTCATGGCGTTCTCAGGTGTCATACTGCTGAATTGCTGAAGGATCAAACCGGCCTCGTCGGTTTTTAAACTTCGCGGCGAAACCGCAACACCCACGGCAAAATAATTATTGTAATAATCTTTTAGCCCTTTGGTACTGTCAATACGGACGGATTGGGAGGATGCATTTTGAGAAGACTTGCAGGCAGATAAGTTTATGAATGCCAGGCCTCCTGCCAAAAGAAAAATATTTTTTATCACCATTTTTATTTGTTACCAGTCGTAATTAAAATTGAATACAGGCATACAATAATCTTTCACCTTTAAAAATGTTTGCAGACACTGCTATCCAACGATGTTTGCAAGCACACCAATATGATCAATGGTAATGATTATTTCATCCCCGGTTGCCAGTGTAAAATCATTACCCGGTACAATACCGGTGCCCGTCATAATCAATGCCCCTCCCGGGAAACTACATTCCCTATACACAAATGATACCAGCTCTTCGGCAGTTCTTTTCATTTGATTGATGGCAACAGTTCCTTCAAACGCAATTTGCTGATCCCTTACAATACGGATCTCAATCATAGTGTCTGCAGGCAGTGGCTGGTCAGTAACATAAACGCATGGCCCAATTGCAGCGCTGGCATCATAGGTTTTTGCCTGCGGCAGGTACAAAGGGTTTTCTCCTTCAATGCTGCGACTGCTCATGTCATTACCAATGGTATAGCCTATAATTTTCCCCGAGCTGGTAACCACCAGCGTTAGTTCCGGTTCCGGTACATCCCAGGTTGAGTCTTTCCTTATTCTTACTTTGCCACCGGGCCCCACAATGCGATGGGCAGTGGATTTAAAAAATACTTCGGGTCTTTCTGCTTCATACACTTTCGCATAAAAGTCACCGCCACCGGCTGCCTTACTTTCTTCCTGCCGGCCTACCTTACTTTTTAAATAGGTTACCCCACAGGCCCACAGCTCCTGGCTTTCGCCAATCGGGGGCAATAAACTGCTGATTAATTCAGCACCTTCTGCGGGCAGCGTTTGTGTTAGCAGTTCCATTTTAGTGAACAGGTTATCGTCATTGATAAACAAATCCCATGTGGCACACGGCACCAAATAGTAATTGTCTGCTTTGTTGATGATTACGCCGGTTGTGCTTTTGTATAATTTCATCTGCCTTTTTTTATTTACGCAATTTTATTCTTAAAATATTCATGTCGCTGGTAATGTACAATGTTTTTTCATCGGGTGAAAATGCACAATTACTGGTTGGAATAGTTGATGTGATCAGCCCCAGTTTTTTTCCATCCTTATTAAAAATGGATACGCCACCCGGACCGGTTGCAAATACATTCCCGTTTTTATCAATCTTCATTCCATCAGGCAAACCTTGTAGCGACCGGTCGAAGCCTTCATAACTATAAAATATTTTCCCGTTGGTTAAGGAGTCGCCGGCAACATCATACACGTACCAATTTGGTTTGGCTTCATCCGAACAGGCGATCAGTAATTTTTGTTGGCCGGGAAAAAATGCAATGCCATTGGGCCTTGTAATTGAATCAACAAGCAGTATTACGGTGCCATCTTTTTTTACTTTATACACACCGTTCCAGCTTGTTTCTTTCAATGGATCTTCCGCCTGTTTTTCGAGGCCGTAGGGTGGGTCAGTAAAAAACAACTCGCCTTCACTGTTATACACCGCATCATTGGGACTGCTAAAACGTTTGCCCTCGTATTTGTCAGCCAGTTTAATATAATTTGGCATGGGCTTGTCTAACGGAGCATCCATTCTCGCCATCTGCCTGTTACCGCATTGGCACAGCACCAGGTTGCCATCATTGTCCAGCAATAAACCATTGCTGCCTTTTTCGCCACCACGCTTGATGGTATCGGTGTATCCGGAAGGAGTGAGGTAGGTTTCAACACCTTTGGCTTCAGTCCATTTAAAAACGGTATCACGGGGTACGTCAGAAAACAATAACATATTTTGCGATGCAACCCATAGGGGGCCTTCGCTCCAGTCAAATCCGCTGGCAATAATTTCTACCCTGGCATCTGCATCAATCAATTCATTTAATGCGCTGTCGGTTCGTTCAATAGATCCCATGGTTTTATATTTTTGTGCTAGCGGTTCATTGTTGCCCTGGTGATTATTACATGCAGAGAATAATAGTAACAGGTAAATTGCAAACATCCATTTCATATATGATCGTTTATTTGGTGAGGTGCCGAAGGTATAACCCTTTAATGAGAATCCCTTGTTACTGCAGAACCCGAATTGCCTTTTAAAAAATCAAGGTCTGCCCCCTTATCTGCCTGCATTACATGATTCACATACAGGTTTACATAGCCTCTTGTTGCACCAGGTTTCGGTGCTATCCACTCGCTTCTTCTTTTATCCAGTTCATCGTCCGAAACATCCAGGTGCAATTTTCGTTGCGATACGTCCAGCTCAATCATGTCGCCATTTTGAACCAATGCCAACGCACCGCCAATGGCCGATTCCGGTGATACATGCAGTACTACGGTGCCGTATGCTGTACCGCTCATTCTGCCATCCGAAATACGTACCATATCTGTAACGCCTTTCATTAATAACTTTTTTGGCAATGCCATATTGCCAACCTCGGGCATACCGGGATAACCAACCGGCCCTACATATTTTAATACCATCACGCAGGTTTCATCAATGTCCAGTTCCGGATCATCAATTCTTTTGTGATAGTCTTCAATGCTTTCAAATACTACGGCACGGCCTTTATGTTTCATCAATGCAGGTGTGGCTGCGGATGGTTTCATAACTGCACCATTTAATGCGAGGTTGCCTTTTACCACTACGCAACCAGCTTCGGCAATCAGTGGTTTTTCATAAGTTGCAATTACATTTTCATTATAGCAATCCGTTAATCCTTTTATATTTTCCGTGTGATTTTTTCCGGTTACTGTAATTACATTTTTATGTAAATGATCTTTTAATTCATTTAAAATTACAGGTAAACCACCTGCGTAATAGAAGTCTTCCATCAAAAATTTTCCCGATGGCATCAGGTTTAGCAACAGCGGTATTTTACTGCCCAATGTGTCAAAATCTTCCAGGTTTAATTCAACTCCTATTCTGCCTGCAATGGCTGTAAGGTGAATGATAAAATTAGAAGAGCCACCGACGGCTGCATTCGTTTTAATGGCATTTTCAAAAGCTTCCCTGGTTAAAATTTTTGAGATGGTTAAATTTTCTTTCACCATTTCCACAATCCTTCTGCCGCTTAATTGTGCCAGTACTTTACGTCTTGAATCTGCTGCTGGAATGGCTGCTGCACCTGGTAGTGTAAGTCCTAACGACTCTACCATACAAGCCATCGTTGATGCAGTACCCATCGTCATACAATGGCCTACGCTTCTGCTCATACAGCTTTCTGCAATGGTGCATTCTTCCTGCGTCATTTTGCCCGTCTTCATGTCTTCATCAAATTTCCATACAGAAGTTCCTGAGCCAATATCTCCACCTTTATATTTGCCGTTTAACATGGGCCCGCCGGGCACAACGATGGTTGGCAGGTTAACGCTGGCTGCTCCCATAACAGTGCTCGGCGTAGTTTTATCACAACCTGTTAGCAATACAACACCATCCATAGGATTGCCCCTGATGGATTCTTCCGCATCCATACTGGCCAGGTTTCTAAACAACATCGCCGTGGGTTTCAGCAAAGTTTCTCCAAGGCTCATAATGGGAAACTCCAGCGGAAAACCACCTGCTTCATATACACCACGTTTTACCATTTCTGCAATATCCCGCAGGTGTGCATTGCAGGGGGTTAATTCGCTCCAGGTATTGCAAATGCCTATAACCGGCCTGCCATCAAACAGGTCTGGCGGCATGCCCTGGTTTTTCATCCAGCTTCTGTATATAATGCCATCTTTATCTTTTCTTCCAAACCAGTCATGGCTTCTTAGTTTATTGTTCATGGTATTTGTTTTATGTTCAGGTAAGTATATATTGGATAATATTAAGATTAGTGAGTAATTTTTTTCTGTGATAATTTGACTGCAAAATTAACCCGCGGTGTTTACAATTATTATTATAAAATAAATTCAACTTTTCACAATAAAAGACCTCATGTAGATACACAAGGTCTTGCTATAAAAAGAAAACATGTGCTGTTGGATTTATTTATCCCACCAAACCTTCGTACTTAATTTATCTGCACCCTGCGAAGCAATGGCTGCATTTACATTAGCGGTATTTACGGCAAGTTCAGAAGTGGGATAAGTAATCCTTCTGATGAAAGTTCCATTAGGTACATCCGGGTTGTTAGGCTGACCGTAAGGGTTAGGTGTCAACAAAGGAAATCCGCTTCTTCTGAAATTTGCAAAAGCTTCCGGTCCATTTAAAAATGAAGCGATCCAGTATTGGGTGTTTATTTGCTCCAGTTCTGTACCTGCACCCAATGGGTTTGCTGCCACATAAGTATCCCTGGCCGATCCGGTAACGGCTGCACCGGCATCATAAGTGGCCATTTGATCCATGTGCGCTTTTATACCATCTGAAAAATATTGGGCTGCGGTTCCTGTATTTATCCAGCCTCTAAAACTTGCCTCTGCCAGTAATAAATTTGTTTGAGCTGCTGTTACCAGGAAAACAGGTGCGGTGGTTTTTAAAATCCTTTTTCTGTCTGCCTGGCTGTAATCATAGAATGCAGCAAGGCCATCTGCCGTTGCCTGTGCTACAATGGTACCATTATCTTTTCCCATGGGCATTCCAATCTGTACTGCCGCACTGGTGTTTGCAACTGCAGCGGTTTGTCCGTTACCAGATGTAGCACCTACATAGCGAACAGCTATCGCAGATAAACGGGGATCGCTTGTATTTTTTAGCTGATCTACAAATGGTTTCGTTAAATAGAAATTTGCCGCTTCACTACCATTTAAAGTTCCGCCAATTGGTTGGGTATAGTTGGCATCGTGCCGGATATAAGCATTATCTGCATTATCCAAAATTACTCCGCCTGCAATTGCAGCCTGCACGGTAGTTTGTGCTTTGGCAGCATCTACTTTAGATAATCTCATTCCTGCTCTTAGCAATAATGAGTACCCGAACTTTTTCCATTTTGCAATATTGCCACTGTACAAAACATCTGAACTTTCTATGACACCTGCAGGATTCAATGCTGCTGAAGCTTCTGTCAGGTCCTGTAAAATTTTTGTGTAAATAGCCTGCTGTGCATCATATTTTGGTAACGCTAACTGTTCCGGATACCCTGTACCGGCTTCGGTAAATGGGATGTCTCCATAAGAATCTGTCAATATCATAAATACGTAAGACTGATATATTCTTGTCATGTTGTACAGGTTACTCCTGGCTGCATTGTCCTTTGTTGTCAGTATCACATCATGTGTGTATTTTATTACATTTTGATAATACGTGGCCCAAAGCGAAGCGGTAGTGGCATCCCGGCTATCCTGGTTAAAGTTGGCCCCGGCCAATACACCGCCATTGGGCGTAATCATTTGCTGAACGATACCAATTTCAAAAACCAACGTCTTTGTAGGAAATGATGTATTGATGATGGCATTGTTTAACAAAAATGCAGGATTTACAGAGGTAGGGCTGGTTTTATTTATGTTTAGATCTTCCAGTCCCTTATCGCAGGAAAAACTGAACACCGATAACATAACCAATAAGCTATATCTAATTATATTTTTCATAATTGTAAGTATTAAAATTTAATATTCAAATTCAAACCAAGGCTTCTTGTTGTAGGTAATCCCGGAGATTCAAGTCCAACCTGGTTATCAGAACCAAAGCCAAAGGTTTCGGGATCAATATTATCAACCCATTTTTTTATGATCAATACATTGTTGGCCACAAAATCAAGCCTTATGCTCTTGAAGGGTAGTTTTGCCGGAAGGTATTTTGTAAAATCGTAGCCTAAACTTATTTGCCTTAGTTTCCAATAACCTCCGTTATAAATTACCGACTCAACAATTTGCTGAGAGCGCAAATGTTCCCAATATGTTTGAACCGGGGCAACCACGGTATTGGTAGCACCGCTTTGATTTACACCAACGCCAACCACACCCGTTTCTCTTCCTAACAGGGTGTTTTTGTGCAAGCCATGCCGGGTTGCATTGAAGTTAGTACCCGATAAAATTTTATTGCCCAGTTTATAATCGATGAAAACAGACAGGCTGATTCCTTTGTAATTAAACGAATTTAAAAAGCCACCAGTCCATTTCGGCAGGGCACTGCCAAACAATACAAGACCGGAAGTTCTCAATGGCAAACCGTTGGCCTGGAAAATCCTTTGATTTCCCTTGGTAGCATCCGTTGCATAGCCGTATCCTGCAAGCTGTCCCATTTCCTGTCCTACTACATGCCTCACTTCTCCATTAAATACGTGGGTACCGATGGTAATTCTTTCACCAGGCTTATTGGTAATGATGCTGATAACTTTTGTGATGTTGTAAGAAGTGTTAGCAGTAAACTGCCAGGTGAAATTTTTATTTTGAACCGGCACAAGATTCAGCATTGCTTCGAAACCTTTATTGCTGCTCTCGCCACTATTGATCCTTGTATTCAAAAAACCAGATGCATCTGAAACCTGTACCTGTACAATCTGATCTTTCGTTATTTTTTTATAAACAGCTACATCAAGATTTACCCTACTTTTAAACAGTTTTAACTCCATACCAATTTCAGTTTCTGAAACCCTGCTTGGTTTTAAATTAGGATTGGGTATTGAATTTCCGCTGTTTGCTACCGGTACAGAAACGCCTGCTGGATTATTGATCAAATTAGCATTTACAGCATAAAAAAGCTGCCCTGAATATGGCGATACGTCTCCATCACTACCCACTTCTGCATACCCAACCCTTACCTTTCCAAAGCTTAACCAGGGTGCTTTCAGGTTCTCAGAAAAAACGTAGGCACCGGAAACAGAAGGATATATAATGCTCCTGTTAGCAGCCGATAAAGTAGAGAACCAATCGTTTCTTACCGTTCCAGTTACATACAAAGTTCTGTTCCAGGATAATTCGCCGGAACTGTACAATGAATTAACTCCCTGTTCAACCAGGGTATAAACCGGATCTTTAGCACGGCCATTCTGTACAGAATACAGCCCTCTCACAAAGAAATCTGTCACCTGTACATTATTAACATTTAACACCCGGCGCATCTGGTTTCCACCACCTGTTAGTGTAGCATCAAATTTCCCAAATGTTCTATTCGCTGATATTAAGAAATCAAGATTTGTTTCTCTAAAGCGACGGGATTCCTGTGTATAAATACCATTGGCAAATCCAACAACAAGTGGCCTGGATGCCTGTCCTGTAGGGAAGTTATTTACATCTTCATCCCGGCTCCAATAATCTTGTCCAAATCGACCTTGTACAAAAAGCCATGGCAGAATATTGTATTTAGTGGATATGTTTCCAAAAATTCTATCTCTTTTTATATTGTGAAATTGTTCTGCTAAAATCCAGTAAGGATTTGTCCTGTTCGTAAATCTTGAGTAATTATATTCATTACCGGTAGCAGGATTATATTTATTCTCATTCAAAACACTCAAAGGCATGGTGTTGGCCATTGCCATTATAGCAGTCGGTATCGAATTATCCTGGTTTGCTATGTTTGGAGGATTGGTATTTTTTTCATTGGTATAATTCATATTTCCTGAAACACTTAACCTGTCCGTTAAATTATAACTATACCCAAGATTGATTCCTTTGCGATTAAACTTATTA
>JBKJUP010000077.1:0-157787 GCA_046590675.1 Ferruginibacter sp.
CAGGATTATTATGGAGGTAATTTATTTTCTATAAAAAGGGCTAACTAAAAATAGCAAGTATGACAGTAAAATATTTAAAGTGTGTTACACGTCGGGGTTTC
This sequence comes from Ferruginibacter sp., assembly GCA_046590675.1. Classification (GTDB taxonomy): domain Bacteria; phylum Bacteroidota; class Bacteroidia; order Chitinophagales; family Chitinophagaceae; genus Ferruginibacter. The sequence goes on from JBKJUP010000077.1 coordinate 102, forward strand.
ACAGTTGCGGTATTAAACTTATGATTGAATTAGGTGAAAACCCCGCCGGGGCATAATTCACATTTAGCCAAAGCTGTTCTCTTAAATAATAAAAAAGTTGCCTGCTATGCCATTGTGGTTAGTTATTCTCATATCCCTGACAAAATTACTACTGCTTAAAAATGTTTATCCCCGCTGTCATCCCGACGAAGGAGGGATCTGCCGGGGAGTGGCACCAATGACCGGCAGATGCTTCGCTACGCTCAGCATGACAGCTAAGTGCAGCATAACAACTACCTTCAGCATAACAGCAGCAGCGCCATGCTTATTGATGCACCTGCTTCTTGCTTGTGTCCCGGGGTTTTCGCCAGAACAATTTCCAAAGTTATAAAGGGCGGTGCTGCGAAACCCCGACGTATCATGCAGCGGGCAAATTATACACGCACTCTCAAAATTAATAAAAGCTGCAAATCCATACAATGAAAGGTTGAAAATGCCGAACCAATTGTATTTCATAAAAGGAGGCGCTACTGTGTTAGTACTCCACAAAGTCTTTTGCCAGCATCGTCTTACCGGTACCAGGATTATTATGGAGGTAATTTATTTTCTATAAAAAGGGCTAACTAAAAATAGCAAGTATGACAGCAAAATAATTAAAGTGCTTTATACGTCGGGGTTTCACAGTTACTGTATTAAACCTGTAAAGGCATTAGGTGAAAACCCCGCCGGGACACAAAAAGGTAATTATTCAGAAATAAAATTTGGAGCTTCACATTGCTCCCAGTAATCAATTATTTTTTTTATTGTAAGCTGCAACTTTTCAAAACTATCAGGTTTTACAAAAAAACCTTGTACAGATTGAGAATATGCATCAATAACAGACTTTTGATTAGAAGTAGTAGTAAAAAACAAATAGGGTATGCATTTTAAATTCAGATCTTCATTTGTGTGAATTTTTTCCCTTAATTCAAAGCCATTAAGCTTAGGCATATTGATATCTGAGAGGATGAGGAAAGGTTTGTCTTTTGTTTCGATGAGATAGTCAAGCGCATCCTGACCATCGGAGAAATAAATTATAGCTTTTTTGAAATTTAAATTCCTAAATATTTCAGCCAGAATTTCCTGGTCATCTTTGTCATCCTCTATTACTACTATAGGACCATTTTTATTCATTCTTTATTTTAAAAAATAATTTATTGTGTTTAATGTTTGCAAGGTAACCCTTATTCGGCGGATGTAATATCTTATTGTCGTGGTGGGGTTTTCGCCAGAACAATTTCCTAAGTAAAAAGCGGCGGTGTTGTGAAAAACCCGAATCTTTTTCTGAACCTTTCGGACATTGTCAGGCGTAGTAATTAGCCGTTATTTTTCGGCTGTGTTTCTGGAAGAATAACATGAAATTTTGCCCCTTTGTTTTCTTCACCATCGGCAAAGATCTCGCCATGATAGCTCTGCACAATTTTTTTACACAATGCCAACCCAATGCCTGTACCCGGATAATTGGTGGTTTCATTTAACCGTTGAAACATGGTAAAAATCTGTTGTGCATATTTTTGGTTAAAACCAATTCCATTGTCCTGGATGGTAATTTTGTAATAGTTCAATTTAGGATCAAGTTCAGGACGAAGAACGGTATCGGCAGCATTTAACTTGCGCACCGAAATATGAATAACCGGGGCAATACCCCGCCTGGAGAATTTTAAAGCATTATCTATAAGGTCGTAAAAAAGCTGGTTCATTTGAAAAGAGATGGCTTCTATTTCCGGCAATCTATCGCAGGTAATCCTGGCTGCTTTTTCTGAAATAAGCAATTCAAAATCAAACAGTATATCGTTTACAACTTTATTAAGATCGGTTCTTTGAAATAATTCACTATTCTTTCCTATCGTAGAAAAATTGAGCATATCATTTACCAGCTTACTCATTCTTTTTGACGCTGTTTCTATTTTTTTAAGATAGGTGTTTACTTCCCCCGGAAGGTTTTCGCTGAACTGGGTTGAAAGATAAGTAGAAAAGGTTGCGATTTTTCTAAGCGGTTCCTGGAATTCATGACTGGCCGTATGCGCAAATTGTTCCAGGTGAAGATTGGCTATTTCCAGGTCAACAGTTCTTGCTTTTACTTTAAATTCCAGCTCGGCAGCAAATGCTACTTTGCTGTTTTCAATTAATTTTCTTTCAGTAATATCTTCAATAGATAACAGGATAAGTAACTCGTCGTTGTTTTCACTTATTACCTGCCTTGCATTCAACAGCATAATGCGTTCACCAATTTCGGGAAACTTAAGTTTGATCTCGTAGTCATCCAACTTTGCTTTTTTTACAATGATATTGCTAAGTGTCTTAACCAGGTATTCGTCGTCCCAAACCTGCTCAGAAATGTCATAAAAGAATCTTCCCTCGGCACTGGTACCTGTAAGATTAAATTTTTTATAAAAAGCCGCACCTGCAGTTTTAATCCGAAGTTCCTTATCGAGTATAAGAAAGGGTTCCCGAAAGGTTTGAAGGATGGCTTCTGCATAAGCCCGGCTTTTGTTTAGTTGTTCCTGTTTTTCAACAAGCGCCTGGTTTACTACAATCAATTCTTCGTTGGTTGCCTGTATTTCTTCTTTCGTAGTTTCAAATTCTTCATTTAAACTTTGCAGCTCTTCATTGCCGCTCAGCAGTTCTTCATTGGTGCTTTGCAACTCTTCATTAGAGCCTTCCTGTTCGTGTGTAATGGCAAGCATGCTTTCACGCACATCTGTTAATTCTAATTGAAGCTCACTTATTTTAGCGGCAGCTTCTTTTAATTTATCCGATTCCGAAACAATGGCCACATCACCAGCCAGGTGGGGCAGCACAGCAAGTTTTTGAAAAATTATAAGAAAATGAGGTTCCGTTAATTCTAATGGAATTACTTCAATCCGGATGGTATGATTAAAATCTTTTGAATAAGGAATGCCTTCTTTAATAATAGGGGTAGTGCTTGTTTTGGCTTTTTGAAGCGCACTGCGAAGTTCAAAGGCCAGGTTGCCCCTGGCCATTTTTATAAGGTTGAAGGTGGGTTTACCTTCGGCATGTTCTACAAACTGGCCCAGCGACCCAATAATATGTACAATATCGAAGTGGTTGTTTACAACAACGGATGGGCTTGTGTACTTTGAGAGCAAAATTGCCTCTGCTGTTTTTTGATAGTCGGGAATATGAGCAGGCTGCTTGCCACTTATATTATTATCGGATTTAGTGCTTCCCCTGAAACTTGATCTTGACAATGCAAAACGGCTTGCACCTGATTGCCTTTTATAAATTTTATCTTTTTTAGAGAAATCGTTAAAGAGATCAGTAGCTATACTGGTTGTTTCAGACTTACCAAGCAATAAAAAACCATTTTCGTTAAGGGAATAATGAAAGGCAGATAAGGCTTTCTTTTGAAGCGAATTATCTACATAGATGAGCACATTTCGGCAGCTAACAATATCCATTTTTGCAAATGGCGGATCTTTAAAAAGGTTTTGAGTTGCAAACACACACATATCACGTATAAACCTTCTTACCTGGAAACCTGTACTGGTTTGAATAAAATAATTATTTAAGCGATCGGGCGAAACATTGCCTGCTTCTGCAACAGAGTAATTTGCCGCCCTTGCCTTTGTGATGGCAATTTCTGAAACATCGGAACCAAATATCTGAATTTGTCTTGTAATGGATTCAGCAACAAAAAATTCATGAATGCATATTGCAAGTGAGTAGGCTTCTTCACCCGTGGAGCAACCAACAGACCATATACGCAGCGGCCCGGAAACGGGTTTTGAATTAATGAGTTCAGGCAATACCTTATCACTTATTGCCTGGAAAACCTCAGTGTCGCGGAAGAAGGAACTGACAGGAATTAACAGGTCGTAATACAGCAGCGATTCTTCTTCCAGGTTGTTCTTCAAAAAAACCAGGTAGGCTTTAAGTGTGTCTTTTTTTGCAATGGCCATCCGGCGGGCCAGGCGGCGTAGTATAGTGCTTTGTTTGTAATAAGTAAAGTCGAGGCCCTTTTTTAAATAAATGATCGATAATATCTGCTTTACCAAATCCTCCTCTTCTAATGTAAGCTGTTTTGCAGGGCTGGTTTTATACAATTTATTGGAGAAATTTAATTGTAGCAACTTGCCTGCAATTTCTTCAGGCGACAATACAAAATCTACCACACTTGCATCCACCGCACTGGCTGGCATGCTTTTGTTTAAAGCCGATTGTTGATCCTGGGCAAATGTTATTCCTCCATTTGCTTTAAGGGCTTTAAGGCCCAGTGTACCATCGTTGCCATTGCCCGATAACACAATGCCGCATGCAAACCCCTGGTGAACCTCAGCCAACGACTCAAAAAAAGCATCTATAATATAGCCTGAATTAATTTTAGTTCTTGGTGTAAGTTTCAAAATGCCATCGGTAGAAATAAGGGTACTGTGAGAAGGAATAACATAAATATGGTCTGGCTTTAATTTGATTTCATCCGTTATTTCTAATACGGGGATCTTAGTATATTTTGAAAGTATTTCCGGTAATAAACTTTCGTGGCTGGGATCCAGGTGCTGCACCAATACAAAAGCCATATCGGTATGCTCCGGCAAGGCACCTAAAAATCTTTTAAAAGCATCCAGGCCCCCGGCAGATGCCCCAACCCCAACAATGGGAAACTGATTTTCGGATTCAATTATCGGTTCTATGAAAGATGATTCAGTTTCGGCCATGGCATACGTGTTATAGTAAAAGAACAGTAAGTAAAGGTAACTTTAATTTTACTTTACCTACTTGATTAATATGCAGGCATTAAAAGTGGTTATATTTTGATTGAATCCAGCGCTTCTTTAATTTTAGAAACCTGCAGAGAAGTATCCATTGGTTTTTGAACGTAATGAACTGCACCCAGTTCATATATGGCATTAATATCGCGGGGTGACATAGAGGTTGTACAAATAATTACCGGAATGTGTTGGAGTTGGGGATCTTTTTTAAATAACTGCAGACACTCAATGCCGTTTATTGCAGGCATGTTAATATCAAGAAAGATATAGTCGGGCAATTGTTTACTTTCACTAAGTAACCGCAACGCTTTTTGACAGCTTTCAACCCCGATGAAATCATACCTGGTGTCAAGTTCCTTAACAGCCAGTTCAAAAAACAATCTGTCATCCTCATCGTCATCAACCAACATAATAAGCTTTTTCATTTCGGCAACAGAATTTGTAAGTGGTTGGGTTAAGACTTTATAAAATGAAGATAATGATATATCTGACATTATCTGTTTACAACTGTTTTATTTCCTGAGATAACAATTTTTGTTATATGAACTACCTCATCGTCGGCAAGAGTGCCTTTAAAATCTAATAACCATCGGATGTCTCTCTCTTGATTAGAGGTGTCACCTGTATACAAATAGCACTTGACTACAATACCATAAAAAAGGGAACACGGCTTGCGACATTTTTTAATGCACCAGTATTGTTCTTCGTATGGAACGGAGTGCAGATACCAACAAAAAATTGTGATGTATTTGTTGTTGGTGCTTATTGCCAAAAAAAGGATGTTGGCGGAGGCGGATAAATATTTTAGGCCCAAGAAATCTATTAATTGCAAATCTACTATGCTATTAATAGTTATTGATCCGGTTCCACTAGCAATAGTTTCCACATCTGTTCTTAGTGCTCAAATTTAGGGATGTCCAATTTTTTATGCTGGTTTTACTCCCGGGCTTTTGCAAGAATGATAGATTCAATATTTTCTGAAATCCTAAAATTTGTTTGTTTTATCTTTTCAATAATTGGCTTCACAGATGGAATAATACCAGCAAGTTTTGCATCCACAATTACTCCTAATGTTCCGGTAAATGTTAACCCAAGTTGATTAGCGAACGTTCGTCCCTTTAGATCATCGATAATAAGCAAACAATCATCAAATTCTAACGCTAATGCTATTGCACTAGCTTCCCCTTTATCAATTGAAGCTTCTATGATTGATTGGTATTTTTTGTTTAATGGAGTCTTAATTTCAATCCAGAAAGGTATTGTCAACCCATATTCCTCAGCTACCTCAGGAGTAGTAATTATTAAACCAACCAGTTTTTTGTAAAAGGTTTAGTTCACCGATTTTTTCTAATAGAATAAGACAACTTGTGTCAGAGATTATAGCTTTGTGCATTTAACACATCTTTTTCTAAATCCGAAGCCGGATAATTAAAAATTGAAACTTCATACTTGCTTAGAAGTTCCATAAAAGTCCTTTTGGAATAACCTGCTAAATCGGCTGCCTGACCAAGTGACAAGGTGCCATTCTCAAAAAGCTTAGCTGCCAATAAGGATTTTGCCTCTTGTTCATTTATGTTGACGGTATCTGGAAATTCTAATATTAGCGTTCTCATAAATTAAATTTACAAAATTATAATGAAGTTCCACTACAGACACTTCCATTTATCGGTTGTTACAGAATGATACAGATCGATTCCGCTTCGTTTAATCCTATCGGCCGGCATACATTTATTCCTAACCCGGTATTGTTTCTGCTAATATTTGAGTTCCTTGTTTGTCGAAATATATGCAAGTCATTTCAACCATATTTACTGTCCATTTTTCGATTCCGCATTCAGCAGAATGGCTACAAAAAGTCATATAGTCCGTTTCTCCTTGTTGATGTATTTTTAAATACTGCCTGAATTTTTCGCCATCACTTTCGTCTGCGACAATCAACATTTGGTATTTAGCTTCCGACTTTATTTCATAGTTGTCTGTCCCAAAATATATTCCATGTCCGTCAGCAACATAGGTATCATACTTTGTTACTCCTAACTTAATAAGGTCTTGTATATATTTCGGGAAATCTGAACCAGCTTTTACTCTAGAATGTGCTTCTTGTATTTGTGAAATTGAAAACATTGCTACTTAATTAATTATCTATTTTATTGCTGCCTGTTGGTGTAACTTACTAAAATGGCAGCAGGATATATTCCTGCGCCGGGAAGCGTTTACATTGGCATCATTGCCACATCCAATTAACCAAAGCACTACTTAGGCAAATCATAATTTATCATCCAGTTAATACCAAACTGATCTGTCCACATACCAAAGTAGGCACCCCAAAAAGTAACTTCCAAAGGCATGGTTACTTTTCCTCCGGCCGATAATGTACCAAACAATTTATCCGCTTCTTCTTTAGAATTTACGCCCAGGGAAATGGAAAAATTATTACCGGCATTGATTGCAGGGCTCATGCCGGGCATGGTATCGCTCGCCATTAAAATTGTTTCTGCACTGATGGGCAGGCTCACATGCATAATCCTGTTTTTCATTTCTTCAGATAGCGGTGGCATCCCTTCCTGCGCAGGCATTTCGCCAAACCTGTTTAAGTCTTTAAATTCTTTGCCGAAGGCAGATTTGTAAAAATTAAAAGCTGCTTCGCAGTTGCCATCAAAAGTTAAATAAGCATTTACTGTTGCCATGTTATTATTTTTTAAATTATAAATTTATAAAAATCATTTCGTGGTATAAGATACTAATACTTTAGATCTTTATCAATGTCGTACTGTATGGGTGCATTTAAAATTGTCGCATCGCTTTGCTGCTTGTGGGCGGTGGAGACACCGCCCGCGGCTGAAGTTGACGGCTATGGTGTCCCCACCAACCGGCGACAATTTTAAATGCACCCTACTCTATGGAGTTTTTATTGAGCGCAAAATATTGCATTAGTAGCAAATGAACAATGCAGGTAAAAAGAATTGTTGAGGATGAAATATATGCTGTGATCAGGAACAATGGTTACAGTTCAATAGAAGAAATCGACGCCGTTGTATTTGAAACAAGCGGCACCTTCACTGTAATAAAAAACGTAAAAATTTCGAAAGCAAAACGATGAAAACCCTGGTATAAACCAAAGAAGTCAGTAGCAATTTATAAAATTATTAAAGCCATTTTATTTATATAAAATCTGGCAGTTGGTACAGAAAAAACTTGAGCGCTTTTTTAAACCGTTATGTTTTTTAATGATTGGCAGGTTGCATCTTAAACATAATTTTTTTGTGTATGCAAGCCAATGTTTTTTCAACTCATCTGTTCTTTTCCAATTTAAAAACCGGAAACTATAACTGCGGGCTTCATCCATGAGTTTATTAATTTTTGCAGTCGGTATTTCACCCACAATAGATTCGGGATGAATTCTTACGCTGTAAAGAATCTCATTCTTTATGATGTTGCCTACCCCCGCAAAAATGTCCTGCTCTAAAAGTGTATCGCAAATAAGTTTACCTGGTATTAGCTTTAATTTGGCCTTCGCCGTTTTTTTATTCCATGCGTCATTCATCACATCAGCACTCCAATCGTAATAGGTATTGATATCTCCCTCAAGATATTTTAATGAGCAGGTGTATAAATTTATTTCACCCGTTTTAAAGGTGAGATTAAGTCTTATTGCTCTATCGGGCTTTTTTTCATTGATGGTATAGCTGCCAAACATTAAAAAATGTACCCGTAGTGTAAGTCCTTTAAAGCAAATCAACAAATGCTTTCCCCAGGTTTTAAACTCAATTATTTTTTTGTTAAGTAAGAGGGAGTAATGAATGTTGCCATTGCCGCTAACGGCAATAATTTTTTTGCCAGCAAATTGGGTAAGCGCTTCTTTAACTAATATTATGGATGGTCCTTCCGGCATATTCTTTATCTATTTTTCCTGGTTCCTAAGCTTGCTTTAAAATGCACTGCGTTATTCTTTGTTAAAAGCTTTAATTACTTTTTCTAAATTAATTCCTTTGCCAAGTACCGGTTTAAAAATATCACCTACGCTTTTTATTCTTTCAATGGCATTGTATATTGTAAAGTCACTCATTTTTAATCCTTTCTTTACCTCATCCCAATGGAGCGGCATAGAAACGGTAGCACCCGGTTTTGGTCGTAAGGAGTAAGGCGCTGCAACGGTAGCCTGTGGACGGTTTTGTAAAAAATCAATGTACATTTTTCCTTTTCTTGATTTTACAATGCGTTCTATGCTGGTATATGTTGGAATTTCTCTTTGCACCAATGTTGCTATCACCCGTGCAAATTCTTTGGACTGCTCATAGGTATATTTTGCGCCAAGTGGAATATAAATATGTATGCCTGTAGATCCGCTTGTTTTTGGATAAGCCGTTACGCCCATACCTGCTAAAATATCTTTAGTAACATTAGCGGCTTCTATTACTTGCTGAAATGTGTTCTCCGCAGGATCCAAATCAATGATACACCAATCAGGATAATCTTCTGTTTCAACTTTACTGTGCCAGGGATTCATTTCTATGCAGCCCAGTGTAGCCATATACAATAAACTTGCGTCATCTTTCGCCACTAAATATTTTCTTAACCGTTTATCAACATCACTTTTATAATCAAATTTTTCAATCCAATCGGGAGCCGTTCCCGTTACATCTTTAAAATAAAAACTTTTTCCATTAATACCGTTTGGATGACGGTTCATTGATTGCGGCCTGTTTTTGAGATAGGGTAATATATATGGCGCCACCTGGTAGTAATAATTTAGCATATCCCGCTTGGTGATCTTTTCTTTTGGCCAATATATTTTATTGAGGTTATTAAATTTTATTTCGTGTCCGTTAATCTTGCGAACCTGCGTGTCATCAGTGGGATTTAATAAGGTTTTGCGCTCTTTCTTCCCAACGGGTTTTAATATTTTTGTCGGTCTTTTTTCTTTCTGCAATACGATTTGATTGGTGCTGACAGGTTTTTCTTTAGTAACATCTTTTGCCTCTTTATCAATACGCATCGCTTCAAAAGATGGATGCCGAAGAATTCCATCAGTTGTCATTTCAGTAAAGCTTACTTCGCAAACCAATTCGGGTTTCATCCAAATGGCTGTAGCATTTGGTGGATTACGCCGAAACCGAGAAGGTTTATTTATATCCGGCAGTTGCGCAAAAGGTGGAGTTTTAACGATGTACCGCTTAAATTGTTTAAGCATCTCTACCTGTTGCTGATCTGTAAAGCCAGTACCCACTTTACCGGTATAAATCAATTTTTCATTTTCGTACACACCCAGTAATAATGAACTGAAGGCTTTTGATGAATCATCATTTTTGGTATAACCGCCAATTACCATTTCCTGTCTTTTATTGGCTTTAATTTTTAACCATTCTTTTGTACGAATACCGGGAGAATATAAGCTGTCGGATTTTTTGGCCATCATTCCTTCAAGACCCATTTTCTTTACTGTTTCAAAAAACTCTATACCACTTGCTTCAAAATTTTCACTCAATCGAATGGTATTGTTTTCAGGTACTATTTGTTCTAAAATCTTTCTTCTTTCGCTCAATGGAATTTGAGTGAGATCTTTTCCATTCAGCCATAACAGATCAAATACATAAAAATAAATTTCGCCATCTGCTTCGCTTCGCCAGTTTTGCAACGCACCAAAATTCGACTTGCCGTCATCATCCAACACTACCACTTCTCCATCTACCACAACATGTATATTCCATTGCTGAATGGCTTTATGTACGGGATAAAATTTATCATTAAATAATTTATCATTCCTGGATTTTAATGCTACTTTATTTTTATTACAGAATGCCAACGCACGGTATCCATCCCATTTTATTTCATACTGCCAGCCTTCATCATCAAAGGGTTTGTCAACTATTGTGGCAAGCATGGGCGTTAGCTTTGCAGGAAACCTGGAGCGTTTACCTGCAGTCACCATCTTATCGGCAGCAACCTTATTTTCGCTTTCCTTTTTATTTTTTGCTGAAGCAGCTTTCACATCACGGCGTGTGTTGAGCGCAGTTTCCTTTTTACTTTTTGATTGAGATGCTTTCACCCGTTTTGCACCGTAAAAATTGGTGGTGGTTTTTTCTACCTGCGCCAATGTTTTTCTGGAGATAACCGATTTATCTTTCAATAGTATATCTTCTTTTGAAACGTATTTATCTTTTACTTTAAACAGCAGCCACGCATTTTCTCCCCTGCCTTTTGTTTTTACAAATGCAAACTCCCCCTTCAGTTTTTTACCATGCAATACAATATGCAACTTGCCAGCATGAATACCTTTTCTTAATTCCTTATCCTGGACTTTTTTATCCTTACCATCACTTTCAGCCATTTCATAAAAACCTTCGTCCCATACTATAACAGTACCGGCGCCGTATCCACTCGGTATAATGCCTTCAAAGCTTCTATAATCATAGGGATGGTCTTCCACCATCATTGCAAGGCGCTTAATAGCGGGATCTGTTGAAGGGCCTTTAGGCACGGCCCAACTTTTAAGCACACCCTCCATTTCCAACCTGAAATCGTAATGCAAGTGTGAAGCATCATGCTTCTGGATTACAAAGCGTAGTTTATCATTATCTGGGTTGCCGCCCGTGGGTTCGGGACTCTCTTTAAAATTTCGTTTTGCTTTATATTTTGCTAGCGCCATGTTTCAATTATTAAATTTTAAGTCACACAAATTTTCTCCATGTATAAACTGTTCAATCTTTTTAAATTTTTAAATGCGTCACCCATTGTATTATTAAAATACACATAAACCTCTTTGCCTTCTTCTATCCACTCCTTAATATAAGTAGCGTATTCATTTAAAAAATCTTCAGAATAGCTATCACGGTAGTTTCCTGTTGGGCCATGAAACCTGATGTACATAAAATCAGCTATATGCTGTATCAACGGTGTTGCAGACCTTGGTATATCATGTATAACAATTGCCACGCCATAAAAATTTAATAAGTCATAGACAACTTTTTGATACCACGATTTATTACGAAACTCAACCGCAATTTTCCAGCCCTGGGATGTATTTGCTGCTTTTATGCAACTTAGCAGTTTGTCTAATTGAGGACTATTAATTTTATCTAAACCCGGTGGAAACTGAATCAGTAAACATCCTTTTTTATTACGTACAGAATTGATGGAATCAAAAAAACTAACTACATCTTCTTTATTAAAATGCAAGCTTTTGCTATGGGTTATTTCTTTACTCAGTTTAAAGGTGAACTTAAATTCATCAGATACAGAGGCAGCCCACCTGGCAACCGTAGCAGGTTGCGGCATTCTATAAAACGAACTATTAATCTCAATGCTGGTAAAGAAGGTGGAATAATACGTTAACCTACTGGCGTTTTCAAAAGGGGGAGGAAATAAGTATTTTGGAATATCCAATTGCAAGCCACTCAGCCCGGAATAATATAAAGCGTTGTGTAAATTTTGCATCTATAAAAAATTTATAAAGCCTGCTCCAATTTGGTCAGAGCAGGCTTCAGGAAAGCAAGAACCCTACATTTATTTTGTCGCTACTTCTGCTTCCTCGCTGGCCTCAACATTCACTGCAGAAACTGCAACTTCTGTTAATTTTTCGTCGGCTGCTTTTTCTTCATCGAGTGTGTCCTGCAGTAGTCCGGCGGCTTCATGTAAGCCCAGTGTTGCTGCAAACTGGCGAAGTGTGCCATAAGAAGCAATTTCATAATGTTCTACTTTTTGTCCTGCTGAAATAATACCAGCATCGCACATAGCCCCTTCTTCACAATCTTCCATAATTTCCTCGGCTTCTTTAATTAACCCTGCCATAGCTTCGCATTTTTTTGCAGTAGCTTTTTTACCGAGTAGTTCAAAAACCTGCTCCACCCTTTTTACCTGGTTTTCTGTTTCAGTTAAATGATTTTCCAGTGCTTCTATCAGATCTTCCGATGTTGCATTTTTAATCATTTTGGGAATGGCCTTGGTCAATGCTTTTTCTGCCCAATAAATATCCTTCAACTCTTCTTCAAATAATTTCATGAGTTGAGAAGATTGCATTCCACTGTTGGATTTTTGTTGTTGAGTTCCATTAGAACTGCTCTTGCTTTTGCTGCTGCCATTGGAGCTGCTGCCTGATTTTGATTTTGAATTATCCATGTTCGTTTGTTTAAGATTTGTTTGAATTTATTTTTTACCATTTTTATTTTGTTATGTCATTTTTCTTTACCGCTACTCAGTTTCACGTGATGGAACATTGCTTTCCTTTTTTGGATCATATTGTAGAATGAACACAAATTTTATAATAAATGTGATGCACTACTTATTGAAATAAATATGATTTACGTATATTCTCACACCAAATTATTCTAAAAATGTGCCACCGGATTTCATGTTGCTGAGACGCCAATAAATGAGGAAAGTAGGTAAATAAATGAGCAACTAATTCTACAATTTGAATATTCAATTTATTGTGCCCAGAAGTACATAGTGCTGTTGCAGATTTTGCTGTTTCGAAATAAGTTGATATGGCTTTTTCTTAAAATAACTGCTATGTATCGAATCAAAGGCCCGACACACTGGTTACAACACAGCATATATTCCGGAGATTTTTTCTGCACAACAACGCTTAAATTGTTGAAGCCATGCCTTTCCCAAAAGCTTCCGGGAAGGCGCTAAGAAACGTAACTAAAAATAGCAGGGGTAAAATCATTCAATCAATAATCTTCGAAAGCAAGCTTCCGTTAATGAATTGGAAAAAAATGGTTACTGTAATTATAGACTATTGGAAACATTGTGTTGCACCCAATAACTTTTAAATGCGTTGGTGGTATTGGGCCGAAATGAGATAGAGTAAAAAGTTCTTCTTCTTTTCTCCCCAATTTTAAAGACAATATATGTGTATGTCTTTATTAGCTAAAGTGCTTATGGCATAATTTTTTTACGTATTTGACAAACTGATCGAAGTATGAAAAAAAATAATCAAATAAAAATAAATAAGGCCGACGCCAAAGTTCAAAAGGGCGAATCCATCAAAACGGGTTTACCTATAAAAAATGCAATGACGGATGATGCAAAAAACGCGGCATTGGAAACGCAGGGATTAAACCAGGCTAATACAACAAGGGATGATTTATTTCCTTCCGATGGAGATAATCTTACCAATTAATTACCGATATAACTAATATTACTCAATGGTATCCTAGTGATTATTCACCTTGTTATATTCGTCAGCGGAAACGGGTTGTAACCAGGTTACCTGCACATCTTCTTTGAAGTTGGTAATGTTAATATCGACCATTTTACTTGTAGCCGTTGATCCATGCCAGTGTTCTGTATTTTCAGGAGCATTAATTACATCGCCCTGTTTTATCTGCTGTGCAGGTTTCCCTTTTTCCTGGTAAAATCCGTTGCCTTCAATAACTATTAGCACCTGCCCTTTGAGATGTGTATACTAAACGGTTCTTGCTCGTTGATAGAATAACATTATTCCAATTCCAACTTTATCGTTGTGTTTCCCAAACCCAGGGCAGCGCAGGTTTTTCATTATATTCCTGTAAAAAATATGGCGGGAAAAGATGCCATAAAATTATGAATTTGAATGGATCCCGATTAAAATGCGGGACAGGCCGTCGCCGATGTCGAAGCCATAAAAAACTGATGCTGGTAACCAAAAAAATCTACAGACGTTTCAGCCTGTAAAAATGGCTTCGTTATTGAATGGTATTGTACAACTGTATTCATCTAAATAAATTTACCACATGCGCTTAAGAACATTCGAATCTTTCTGGTTAGTAAAAAATGGAATACTGCACAGTTATGAATCGCTTAAAAAAAATATCAACACAGAAATTGTGGTGGTAGGCGGCGGCATTACAGGCGCACTTGTTTCCCATGCACTTATGAGCAAGGGCTACAAAGTAGTGATGCTCGACAAACGGGATATTGGCCAGGGAAGTTCATCGGCCACTACCAGTATGTTGCAATATGAAATTGATGTACCCCTTCACCAACTGGCAGATATGATCGGCGAGCCGGCTGCGGTGGAATGTTATGGAGCCGGCATAAAGGCAATTAAAAAACTGGAAGAGCTTGTTAAGGAAACCTGCATCAGTTGCGGGTTTGAAACCAAGCAGTCTTTATACATTGCACACAACAAAAAGGCTGCCGTAGATTTATATAAGGAATTTGAAATAAGGGATAAACACCAGTTAGGGGTAAATTGGTTAACTGCAGATGAGGTAAAAGAGCAGTATGAAATGATTTGCTTTGGTGCAATCTTATCTGAAGTAGCAGCCAGTATTGATGCGTATAAATTTGCCCATGAACTGATTCAGTTCAATGTAAAAAGAGGAATGGAAGTGTACGACCAAACAGCCATTAAAAGTTTTAAACTTGATGAATCACCAGCGGTTATCACCATCGAAGACGGACATACTGTGAGCTGCAAAAAAGTAATATTCTGTACAGGATTTGAAACCACCCAAATGCTGAAGGAAAACCTGGCGAAATTATTCTACACTTATGCCTGTGTAAGTGAGCAGGAAATAAAAATTCCCGAACGGCTGAAGGATACGCTTGTATGGGACACGAACGATCCATACTTGTACATGCGTACAACGGATGATGGCAGGTTATTAATTGGCGGTGAAGACTCATCCAATAATATTTCTTTTTTTCAACAAAAAATTAAAGAGAAGAAAACAACCCGGCTTTTAAAAAAGTTACGAAAGATGTTGCCCGGTGTAACTTTTACAGAAGACTTTAGTTGGGGAGGCACCTTTGGCACTACAAAAGATGGTTTACCCTATATCGGAAAATCTCCTGAATTTGAGCATGCTTTATTTGTGCTGGGCTATGGAGGTAATGGCATTACATTTTCGATACAGGCAATGGATATTATCATTGATTTAATGGAAGGCAAAGAGAATACACTTGCAGGTTATTATCGTTTCGGCAGGTAAAAAATAATTACACTTATTTAAGCGCATCAACTAACGCATGCTAACCAGCAAATGCTTTGTGGCTAAATATGGCAGCAGGAAAGCCTTTGCATAATAGGTGAGCGTCTGCAATCCGCTTTATGCAACGCGTAAAATCTTTTCCATCTTACGTCCCTTTGCTAATTCATCTACGAGCTTGTCAAGCCACCTTACCTGTTGCGTTAAAGGGTTCTCAATTTCTTCTATCCGGTAGCCACAAATCATACCGGTAATGAGGTGGGCATTGGGGTGCAATGAAGCATGCTGAAAAAATTCTTCAAAGGTTACTTTTTCTTTAATCAGTTGTTCCTGCTTTTTTTTTTCATAACCCGTTAGCCATTCAATTACCTGCTGCAGTTCTGCTTTCGTTCTGCCCTTTTTTTCCACCTTTACCAAATAAAGCGGATATACCGAAGCGAATGTTAATTGCGCCATACGCTCATTGTGTTTGCCTGTAGTGTTCATTGCTTGTGTTTTAGATTTACAACTCAATTTATTTCGACCGCTCCAATTGGCCCTTTCTTTTTACAATATTTTTATAGTCCCACTGAATTTCTGCCGACTTTTTCAGCCAGCCTTTTAGTGCACTGGTTTTTATTTCGGAAACATGGTTGTAGAAAACAGATGCATCCTTAAATTTTTTACCCCTCACGTTTAAGCCATCTTCTTCAAAATCGGCTCCACTCCAAAACATCAATCTTACGCCTGCTTTCTGTTTGCTATACCCAACAATTGGGTTACCGGCTAAAAACCAAACCGGGTGAGCATGCCAGACTTTACTTTCTGACTCACCCAGTTCATCGTTAATCATTGCAGCAAGCTGGTTCACAATTTCTTTGTCTTCGGAAGTTTGGCTCTCGTTGTATGCATCGATTTCTTTGTTCATTGGTGAGTCCTTGTTGTTGGAGTGTTCTATTGCAGGCTCATAAAATTCATTGGTAATAAATATACAAAAATGATCTGCTGTATGCGTTGCAAATAATTAACCAAAATCATTCAAAATTAACATCGTCAAGATAATATCCGAATTTTATAATTGCAATAAGTGGATATTAATTTTTTTACAACCATGTTATTTTGCTCCTTTTAAAAACAATATTATATTGTATGATAATCCGCAGCTAATCCAACACTTTTGATATCCCACAAAATAAAAAAAGCGATTTGCGCCGCATAATACAGCATATAATACTTTGTACCGGAGATTTAGTTTATGTACCCGAAACAGGAGAAAAAATAAATCTCATTGACTGGAAAATAAACAATACTGTTATGAAAACACATCATTACACGGTATATATAGTGACCAATAAAAACAAAACGGTGCTGTACACAGGCGTTACAAATGACCTGTACAGGCGGGTAGGCGAGCATTTGCAAAATTCAATACCCTTCCGGCATAAATCTTTTGCCGGAAGGTACAATGCCTATTGGGTAGTTTATTATGAAGCCTTTCAATATATACAGGATGCCATTGCCAGGGAAAAAGAAATTAAAGGCTGGCGCAGAAGTAAAAAAGAAGCATTGATAAATCTTAAAAACCCGGGATGGAATTTTTTGAATGATGAGCTATAAGGAGCGGGTGCATTAATTAAACCCGGCCTGGTTGATGTTATGCTGAGCAAATGCTGCTGTCATGCTGAGCGAAGCGAAGCATCTGCCCGGCAATGTTACTACTGCCGGGCAGATCCCTCCTGCGTCGGGATGACAGCAAGGTTCGTCATTAAATGTATAATAAACTAAATGCACACTACCGCGTTAAATTAAAGGTTGGCGAAGAAGTAAAAAAGAAACGTTGATAAACCTAAGAAACTTGGAATGGAATTTTTTGAATGATGAGCTACAAGCAGAGGGTGAATTAATAAAGTAGGCCTGGCTGATGTTAGCTTGAGCACATGCTATCATGCTCAACAACGGCTGTCATGCTGAGCAAATGCTGTCATGCTGAGCGAATGCTGTCATGCTGAGCGCAGCGAAGCATCTGACCGGCAATGGTACCACTGCCTGGCAGATCCCTCCTCCGTCGGGATGACAGCAACGGGCGTCATTGAATTTATAGCCAACTAAAAGTAAACTACCAGGTAAAATTAAAGTCTGCCGAAGAAGTAAAAAGAAGCATTGATAAATCTTAAAAAACGCAATGGAATTTTTTAAATGATGAGCTATAAGTATCGGGTGCATTAATAAAGTACGCCGGGCTGATGCTAGCTTGAGCACATGCTATCATGCTGAACAACGGCTGTCATGCTGAGCGCAGCGAAGCATCTGCCCGGCAATGGTACCACTGCCCGGCAGATCCCTCCTCCGTCGGGATGACAGCAAGGGGCGTCATTGAATGTATGACCAACTAAATGCACACTACCGCGTTAAATTAAAGTCTGCCAAAGAAGTAAAAAAGAAGCATTGATAAACCTAAAAAAACCGGAATGGAATTTTTTAAATGATGAACTGTAAGTATCGGGTGAATTAATAAAGTACGCCTGGCTGCTGTTATGCTGAGCACGGGATATTATGCTGAACAACGGCTGTCATGCTGAGCAAATGCTGTCATGCTGAGCGCAGCGAAGCATCTGCCCGGCAATGATACCACCACCCGGCAGATCCCTCTTGCGTCGGGATGACAGCAAGGTTCATCACTGAATATATAACCAACCAAATGCACACTACCGTGTTAAATTAAAGACTGCCAAAGAAGTAAAAAAGAAGCATTGATAAACCTAAAAAAACCGGAATGGAATTTTTTAAATGATGAGCTGTAAGTAGCAGGCGCATTAATAAAGTGGGCCTGGCTGCTGTCATGCTGAGCAAATGCTGTCATGCTGAGCGCAGCGAAGCATCTGCCCGGCAATGATACCACCACCCGGCAGATCCCTCTTGCGTCGGGATGACAGCAAAGATTAACATTGCAAGGGAAAAGGCACTTAAAGCTGGCGCAGAAAACCTAAAAACTGAAAGACTACCAATATTAACAAATGTGAAAGAACTAAGCTGCTTAATAAACCGAAAGCAAATCACAAAGAAACCTGTCAGTGACAATAGACATAGGTTTTACCATCCTTACAAAACAGGTTTAGGCACAAACATGCTTTTATAATAATGCCACCAGGCATAGCCTAAGAAAATATTTGGTACCAGCAGCAGCACGCCCATTAGCCAGCCGGAAGGCACCAGGATAGTGTGATACAGAAATACATTTAAACTGATGGGAAATACTACTACGGCTGCAAAGGCTGCATAGCGGTTAAGGAGCAGCGACAGGCCGGCTACGACCTGTATGGATTTAAGCATCGGGTAAAAATAGCCTATCCCCATTAATCCGGCTTTAAAGGCTGCCACCCTGCCCGTATGGTTGGGCTGGTAGGGAATAAAATGCAGGAAATAATCCAGCCCAAAAACGAGGTAAATAAGCCCGAGTAATACCCGGGAAATGATGGTGGCTACTTTCATATTGTTGTTCTGTTGATGAATGGGTTTGGTTTGTAATAAATGGTTGGTATCATCCTGCACTTTCGGATAATCTATAATGCCCCTGCCGGATGCACCCACGGTTGCCGGTAAGGCCTTTGCAACAAGGCGGTGGCTTCACCATCGTTTACGATGATGCGCTTTAAGGGGTCGTACACCAGCGGCCGGCCCAGCTTCATACTCATATTGGCAATTATGCAACTGGCGGTGGAAATATGTCCCTGTTCAATGTCTGCTATGGGCAGCGTACCTTGTCGGATGGCTTTTAAAAAATCCTGCATGTGGAGCCGGGTGGCGGGTGCAGCATTTAGTTCAATGTCTGGTTCGGTAAGGTCTTCGGGGTATTTTTCTTTTTCATACACCACATCTTGGTGAATGGGCTTTTCATTTTTATCCATCGGTATAAAATCGTATTGCATAGTGCTGGCCTTTAGCGTACCCTTATCTCCATAAATAATAAACGCCCAGGGGTAATCGGGGTCTGCCGCTGTGCCCCAGCTTCGGTGCTGCCATATACAGTTCAACTCATCATATTCAAACAAGGCATTTTGTGTATCTGAAATATTTGATTTGCCTCCCTTATCTACGTAAATACCGCCGGTTGAGCTGATGCGTTTGGGCCAACCCAGGTGCAGCATCCAGCGGACGGTGTCGAACATGTGTACACACATATCTCCCACAATGCCATTTCCATACTCCATAAAAGTGCGCCACCAGCGCTTGTGCGGCAAATCATCGTAAGGCCGCAGTGGCGCAGGTCCGGTCCACATATTATAGTCAAAAAAATCAGGCACGGGTATTACCGCAGGGTTACCATTGGCCCGCATGTGAAAGTAGCAACACATTTCCACATGGCTTATTTTGCCCAGCAGCCCGGCATCTACAATATTTTTTTTAGCGTCAATTAAATGTGGCGTGCTTTTGCGTTGGGTACCTACCTGCACTACCCTGTTATACTTTCGGGCAGCGGCTACCATTGCCTCCCCTTCCAGCACATCGGTACTGATGGGTTTTTGCACATACACATGGGCGCCCGATTTAATGGCTGCAATGGCAGTAAGCGCATGCCAGTGATCGGGTGTTCCGATCAATACAATGTCTGGTTTTTTTTCGGCCAGCAGCTTGCGGTAATCACTGTAAAGCTCTGGTGTTTTACGGCTCAGTTGCCGCTCAGCTACCATCTTTGCAGCATTGGCAAGCATGTGCTGATCCGGGTCGCAGAGGGCAACCACTTCCACGGGCTCTACCTGTATCAGCCGGAAGAGATCGCTTTTACCATACCAGCCGGTACCAATGAGCGCTACCTTTAGCGGCTGAGGCGGCATCATAAAATTTAAACCTTTTACATCGAGCGTGGCAAGCGCCAGCGAAGCAGTGGCGCCTTTAATAAACCTGCGGCGGTTGATTTCGAATGAAGTCATGGGAGGTTATTTTAAGTAAACAAATCGTGTTGGAAAGATAGCCAATGTTTGGTTATGAAGTTTTCAGGCAAAGTCGCAACGTAGATTATTAAGGAGATGCATCTACACCGCCTGACCACAATGCAAATAATATACTGTAGCATCATCACTAAATACTTGATACAATGCATTCAATAATGCGGTCGCTTTGGGAAACACCAATAGCTTCAACTGCATAGTCAAATTGTTTTTCCAAAATAAACAATATTTTATTTTGAGAACCTTAACTTCAACTATATGGACAGGTCAGGAGTTCTGAAATTTGTAAGCATTGAATAAATTCAAATCAATATTAAATATTATAACAGGACTGCTGTTATGTGTGCTATCTATTTGGGCAACTACAAGGAACCTGAAATTTGCTTGGCTGGCGGTTATATTTTTAGGAGGTATTTCAATTTTAATACTGATCAGGTATTTTATTAAAGATGATAAAGGCCGGGCAAAAGGCAATTCAAAAAAATCGCTCAACGAATTGATGAGTGATGATGGCATATTTACTTACACAGATAAAGGCTTCCAATTAAAAATTTCGCAGGACGTTCATCAGCTTGAATGGAGACAGGTAAAAACGATGATTGCTTACAAAATGGATCGGTTTGCCAGTGATGATATTTGTATGGATGTGTTTTGTGATAATGGCGTAAATTTTACTGTTTCAGAAGAAACCCCCGGTTGGTACAGGTTTGTAGATCATTCAAAAAAAAACATTTCCGATATTGCGAATTTCTGGGAAATAGAAATGGTTACTCCCGGCTTTGAGGCAAACCTTTCAATTGTATATGACAGGTATAACCGGAACATCTACCAAATAGAAAAAGAATATTATACCGGTTGATGCTGTTTACTTTTCAATATTGCGTCCCATTGTTCCACGAAGCCTTTTAAAAAAACCTTCTCTTTTCCTGATAGAAATATAGTCCTTGTTAAATGCGTTTGAAGCATCAATCACCGGGTCAATCATAGCAGGCTCCAGCATCTTCATCGTGTCAGGAACCATCGGGATCATGGCAATATCCGGACTTACTCTTTTACGGGTAAATTTTCTAAGCATCATGGTTTGAAACCTGTCTGATGCCAAAGCAATTTTATCAAATCCTAATTGCTTTGCTTTTTGATAGGAATAATAAATATTCTCAGTGCTATGTTCTGCTTTTATTTCGTAAAAAACATGTTCGGCGGGGATGCCCAATTCAACCGCATACATGGCCATAATCATTCCCTCATAATAAGGCGAGTAAACAGATGAACCAGAATACATACAATTTTTTGCAATGCCCTTGTCGTATAAAAACTTCGACCAATATACCCTGCCCTTCATTGTTTTGTCCCACTTATCTCCATCAAAAGGTACACCGGGTATCACCACCAGGTCGTAACTGTTAGCTGCAGACGCATCATATAATTTTTGTGCGGCTTTATTGGAATAGAAACATGAGCTAAGTATAAACATGGATAGAAGGATGCTGAGAAATAAGGAATACCGTCTTTTGTTAAATGTAAAAAAAATTGTTGAAGCAGCCATGTGCAGGGGATTAATGAAGAATATAAAATACCGCTTCAAGTAAGATTAAAAAATTATGCCAGTGTGCTTTGAACGAAACCGTTCCATCAATTATAGTAAAAAATAACTGCTGTTATACTTCGCAAGGGGTAAAAAGGTGAATAAGAATTTTTGTCCGGGCAGTAAAGCAATGGGCATCCCCGTTGCATCGCCCTCTTCTACTTATTATCAATGGGCAACTTCAATTGCGTTTTAAATTAAATGAAGCCTGTTTTATTTGTTTACAGAACAAAATAAAACATCGCTCATTTATCCCTTGCGCAGTATAATTACTCCGAAATGATTTTCTTTTCATCTCTCAACGCTTTCTTCTGTGCAGGTGTAAGCTCCTGCACCCAGGAATTATCATAAGGTTTAAAACAACCGGCTCTCAATAAATCGTCCAACGGCATTTTATTATCAATGTATTTTGCAAGTAACCGAAAGGCTTCTTTATTTTCCTTTTTCAATATCATTAAAGCAGCATTGGCACCGGCTTTCACTGCAATGGGCACGCCGCCGCCTAACTCGGCCCAATGGCCACCCAACAACAAATTTTTAACCGGGGTTTGATAATGTGCAATTTTATTCTGCATATTTTCCTTGCCGGGTTTTGCACCCATCATTGTACCGTTTTTGTTGCCGGTGTACCTCCAATGCGTAACAGGCGTGGCCACATCATAAAACAAAATATGCGACCGTAAACCCGGCGCCACTTTTTCTTCTACCCTGGAAATGATGATATCGGCAATTTCATTTTTTAGCTGGTTGTATCGTTCATTGCGTAGGTAATTTCCATCGGCATCTTTACCTGTAAACCAGTTGTCTTTAAAATCCATGTAAGCCGGCATAAACAAGGTAAGTGTTCCCTGCCCTTCCGGCGCCAATGATTTATCTCTTAATGAAGGCGCCAAAATACTGATCTCACTCTTTAAAGGATCACCACTTTGGTGTTCATCAAAACTGGCATACTCATTGGCGATGTGAACCAGCTCTTCATTAAAGCCCAATGCTTCAGTTGGGCAATCCAATGCAATGGAAATGGTAACGGATGAACTGTACATTTCTGCCTTCCGCAATTTATTTTTCATCTTATCGGGGATGGCATTGGCAGGCAACATTTTTTCGTACAATGTTTCTACATCATTTGCAGCAATTACATAGGTGCAATTGATTTCATAATCCTTGCCTCTATGTTCAAAGCTTACACCTTTTACAGTATTGTTTTCAAGCAGAATTTGTTTTACTGTGCTCTTGCAATGGATGTCATTTTTGTAAAAATGAATGACATGTTCCAGCCATTCAGGAATAACCTGGCCACCACCTTTGGGCGGACTTTGAAAATCGCCATAGTAGGCCCAGCCAATGGGCACAAGGCAGGAAAGCAATTCGACTTCAGATGAAAAAATCCGGTGAATGGCCTCGTCTTTAAAAAATTTATTCAATCCTTTTTTAAGCCCTTTTTCGCCGCTATAGGTGATAAAGGGAATGAACGGAATTACAAATTCAATGAGTCTTTTTTTATTGGCCAGCTTTTCTAACAGGGTCATCGACTCTTCTGTCCGGAAAACAGTACTGTAATTTTTAAAAGATTTTCCCAGCTTTTTTGCAGCCTTAAAAAATTTTATAATTCCTTTCTCATCACCTGGAAATTCCTGTATCAACTGGTCCCGCCATTCATCGGGATTGTTTGTTAGCAGGTAGTCGAATGTATCACCCTTGTACCGGCGTATCCGTTTTTGCTGAATGGCGTTTGGATGATCGGAACCCAGCACATCAAATAACCGGCTTACCAAACCATCGGCATTGCATTGGTTCAACCAATGAATGGCGGTATCAAATCGAAAATCTTTTCTGCGAAAACCGGCAAGGTATCCACCTACATGGGGCTCCTTTTCCAGGATACAAACTGAAAAACCTGCCTTACTCAATAATGCACCTGCTGTTAAACCGCCCACGCCTGCACCAATGATGGCGATATCGTAGAATGGTTTTACAACTAATTTTTCCATAATTCATTTTAATTATCAGCCGCAGATTTAATGGGACTGAAGGTATATGTTACGCTTGATCGATTACAATAAAAGCCGCTTTCATTTTAAAATAAATAACCGCATCATTGTAAAGCTGCGCTGTTAAACCGATGCGGCCATCTTCGCCAATGGCATATTTTAATTCTGATTGAATACCGTTTGTTTTGGATGGATCAATGATCGTTAAAAATTTCAATTGATCTGCCACTGTTAACTGCGTTTTTTTACCCAACGCATGTTCCAGTATTTCCTTTACCATTTGCATCATACACACACCCGGCACAACCGGCTGCCCGGGAAAATGCCCCTCAAATATGTTGTGTGTTGCATCTATTTGTAACAGGGCATCTATTTTACAATCCTGCGACTGTATTGTTTTAATATGAAAAAAATTACCTGCTAACATCATCGTTCTATTCTTTTTAAACCAATGGTAAAATGGAAGTTTTTGTGTTCAACACTGATTGTATCCGGAATGTGATTGATGTAATTATTCATCACCACTTCCACCACCTGCTTTCTGTTAGATGCTCTTTCCATCCTCACCAAACTATCTCCTGCAAGATTGGTTATGTAATGATAATAACCCTTGCGTTGAGGAAAAGTGTAGTACTTCAGGTTTTCATCCTTTCGGATTTTAACCGTTGCTGCATCCAATTGATTCATCAGTATCAATTCAAAATCTTTCTGCAATGTTTTAATCACGGCTTTTTTATTCATTTTTTTTATGATTGAATAAACTTTAAAACCGTCTGTTGCTGAAAATTCAAAATCAAAAAACTTAAAACCTATCTCATTTGAAAACACCATTCGGATACTGCTGTCGGGCATTTTTTTTATCAGCAATAACCCACTCAGGTGATTGTCTAGAACATCTACGGTTGTATTGTACAAGGCCACTGAAAATTGAGGCCTGAACTTTTCCAGGTCGCTTGCATTTCCATTGGCCGGCTGCAGGTTTTTGTACAGTGTTGTACAACTAACCAGCAAAATCAAACAACTACTTGATAGTAAATAACGCATCCTGGATATTTGCATTCAATTCTTTATTTACAAAACGAATCACTGTATTATCGCCGGATAGTTCAAGCATTTCAATGCTATTTACCGAATAATCTTTTTTATCCACCACCACATTGATGTGTTTTAATAACTCCTTCAATCCTTTTACCACAGGCACCAACTCAACCAGGTAAGTCGTTTTATTTTCAAAAATCCTGGTTTTAAAATCTGTATTATTTAAGGTAGTGCCTTGCATGCAATCAATCATAATATCATTGATTTGCCTGAACAATTTATTGGAACCTGCAGATATTTTGCTTTCCTTTTGAGCATCCTTTACATACACTTTGTCGTTGTTAAGAATCATCAAATATTTAAAAGGCTGGGTGTATTCCATCCTTACCATATTATTTTTTTTGAACCAAAACATTCCTTTGGAAACGATCTTTTCCGCCAGCATACTAAGCTCCTTTTCCTGTATAAAATTACTTTTGATAGCTGTAGTCTTCTGCGTTGCATTTGCAAAATCAGTTTTAAATTTTGCCACATCCGTCAATGCTGCATAACCGGCATATTGCGCCTGCAACGAATGCCCTGCTATCAATAAAACTATTATGAAAAATATGTTACGCATAAGCTTTCAAATTTAGCAATTTATCTAATCGAACGATCTCGTATCCATTCTCCTTCACCCAATTGATAAATCCCGGCAAAACCGATAACGTCAATTTGCCTGTATCATGAAAAAGGTACACTGCACCCGGTGCCAGTCCATGTTTCAGTTTAGCCGTTAATTTATCTTCACTTTTTATTATTGTATCCATTGAACGAACGCTCCAGCCAACCGGCGTGTAACCTCCTTCAATGATTGCTTTTTTAACATTGGGATTGGTAACGCCGTAAGGAGGACGAAAAAGTTTTGACTTTAAACCAATCACCGATTCCATTTTATCATCCATCATTTTAAGATCGGCCTTCATTTTTTTTGCAGAAAATAAATCAAACCAAAAATGATGCGAATAGCTATGGTTGCCGATCAAATGCCCGTTGGTATGCAATTTTCTGAATAGGGGTTCATTTCCTTCAATGCGATTGCCGATACAAAAGAAAGCTGCACTTACATTGGCATTATCCAATACCTGCAATATTTGCGGCGTAAAATCATTTACCGGGCCATCATCAAAACTAATGGCAATTACTTTATCAGTTGTTTTAGCGGAACAGGTAACCGGTAAAAAAAAATTGGAATCAACAAAGTAACATCCGTAAAATACAACCAGTGAATAAACAAACAACAGTGCAGGATAAACGAAAAAAGAAACGCCTTTATTTACATGCACCAACACCACAAACAGCAGCAGGATAATAAAGAAAAGATTGGTGTTCCTGAAATTTAACATGCCGATATCAGTAGTAAAGAATGGTGTGTGTTGTGCGATTGGTTATAGATCAATATTTTTTTCATTTTCTTATCTTCGGAAACCTTGCTATTTAATATGGCCGGCAAATTACCTTGTTGCATTATTTGCACCGCCATCCACAACGCAAATGCTGTTGAAGTTGGGTATTCGCCACACAAGTTCTTATAATTTACACTATCCACCTTGTTAAAAACTGTTTCATCAAGCTGGTCATAGATTTTATCTGTTGTACAATCCCCGTTCCGGCCCGAAATAAGCAAATCTATATCCGAAGCAGCAATTGAATGACTGGTAAGAAAAGTAAGTATTTGCTGCTTAGTTTCCTCCAAATTTACCGGCT
Source organism: Ferruginibacter sp. (assembly GCA_046590675.1). Lineage (GTDB taxonomy): Bacteria > Bacteroidota > Bacteroidia > Chitinophagales > Chitinophagaceae > Ferruginibacter. The sequence goes on from JBKJUP010000077.1 coordinate 27,054, forward strand.
TATAAAAAGTGGTAATGCCAGATAACTTTACACAACCAGTTTCGGAAGGTTCATTTGTCAGTAAAAAAAAGGCAGCACCTTCCCCGGCTACAGTACCTTTCGACTGCTTGCTGTACAGCTCAAAATTAGTATGCAGGTCTTTTTTATATAATCCAAACCTTGATAATATTGTATGACTAATGTTGGTGATTTCATCCACTCCACCTACCAGTACATTGCCGGCTTCATTTTCTTTTATCAGCATCATTGCATCCAGTAATGCATTTTCGAAAGAGAAAGCCCGGTGTACAAACACATTGTTGTATCCGTTGCAATGCAGCATCAACGCTATTTGTGCGCCAACAGTATTATGTGTTGATTGTATAAATGCAGTTGGTGCAAGTAACTCTTCCTGCTGCTCTACCATTTTAGATAAAAAGATGCCTGTATCTTCCAGGCAGCCATAAGCTGTGCCGGTTACAATTGCATCGGGTACTTTTACGCCTGATTGCTGTAAACAATCCATGGCAGCGGCCACGCCCATTTTAATGATGCGGCTCATGCGGCGGATCAGCTTTGGATCTATGATGGTTTTATAGTCCGGCTCTACGCAAGCTAACCGGTTACCTGCATGCGTTACGGGTTCCGCAAGGAAGGGAGTATTTCCAAAAGTATTTTGTGGTGAAATATTTCCAGTGGCCCGTATATACATACAACAATTAAGTTTTTGAAAATATCAATGATGAACAATTGCCTCCAAAACCAAATGAATTGGAAAGTACATTTTTAACTTGAGCATTTTTTGTGAGCATGGTTTCAGGCACAAAGGGTAGTTCCTTCATGGGTGTTTGCAAACGCAGGTTTGGAAAAATCATTTTTTCCCTGATTGCCAACACAGAAAACACTGCTTCTAACCCACCACTTGCTCCCAGTGTATGCCCGGTAAAAGACTTGGTGGAACTCATTTTTGGATACAGCGGATCAAATAATCTTTTGATAGCTGTTCCTTCTGCTATGTCATTATTTTGAGTACCTGTACCATGCAGGTTGATATAATCAATATCGCCGGGTTGAAGGCCACTTCTTTTTAATGCACCTTCCATTGCAAGGAAAGATCCCTGCCCTTCGGGAGATGAAGCCGTTTGGTGATAAGCATCATTGGCATTGCAATACCCACTCAGCGTACAATCGGGATCTTGCTTTAAAGTAGCGGCTACTTTTTCAGAAACCAACACTACATAACCGGCACCTTCTCCTAAATTCAAACCTTTGCGGTTGTCATCAAATGGTTTACATAATTCATGATCCAATATCATCAGGGTATTAAAACCATTGAGTGTAAATTTTGTAAGTGCATCGGTGCCGCCTGCTACCACCACATCAAGTATGCCGTTTCTAATAAGCCTGGTGCCATAAAAAACTGAATTGGCAGAAGAAGAACAGGCTGTGCTTATGGTGGAGATATAATTTTTTATACCAAGATAATCTGCCGCCAATTCTGTAACTGCACCACATTCATGATGCGCCACTTCACGAAGTTTCCCTTTGCTATTATCGGTTAGAAAAGATTTGAAAAAATTTTCAGTGCGATCCATACCACCAACTGTGTTGGCCGAAACAAAACCCGTTCGCAATCTTTCAATACCCGGTATGGCTGCGTTATTCAACGCTTCGCTTGCTGCCAGCATACTTAACAGTGCAGTGCGGCTAAGCATTTTAGTTAGTCCAAGTTGTTGCACCAATTCCTCATTGCTGAGTTTTACTTCAGCCACAGGCAATGTGCCGGCATGTACTGACTGAAGCCAACGCATAGTATCCATACCTTCCTTTCCCTGTTGAAAGGAAGCCAGCGATTCAGCCACATTGTTTCCAATGGCTGAAACTGCTCCGATGCCTACTATATAAACAGGAGCGCTCATTGTTACGAATTTTGAGCCTGGTGTTCGGTGATGTACTCAGCAATTGTTCTTACTGATCTGAACACATTAGGACCGTCTTCTGCATTTGATAATTTGATTTTGTATTGTTGCTGTAACAATACAATCAACTCCAATGCATCAATCGAATCCAGCCCAAGGCCTTCCACAAAAAGCGGCTGATCGTCACCGATATCTTCGGGTTTCAAATCCTGCAGGTTCAACTGGGCGATGATCTGTACTTTCAGATCCTGTAGTAATTTATCCATTATGTAACTGGTATATTTTATTTAAATTTTCTGTTGTAAATAACATCGCTGCATTGTTTTCAACCATGTTTTTTTCTTTTTCAATTAAGTATAACACGGCAAGGTACTCATCTCCTGTCACTTCTACCCAACCGCAAATACAGGCTTGCAAAATTTGATTGCTGAACAGGTTGCTTACATATTGTTGAATGAATTCCGTATCAAACTTTTCAAATATAAAAAAAGCATTCTCTCCTTTGAACTTATGTTTAATACTGATTTCGCCTATTACAATATTTGGCAATGTGTAAACAAACAATGCAGGACTGGCAATTTCTTTCACCGAATCAAAATAACGGATATCCGCATCCAGACTGGAACTTGCATTACTCAGCACAATACCAACATCGCCTGCCTGGTAATTTTCTGTGGTAAAATTATCTTTTAATAAAATTTCAGTTGCCAGCCACCCCAATTTGCTCAGGTGATCCATCTTATAAAACTTCGGATATTTTAGTTCGAAATGTTTATAAGCTGCCGTTAAAAATTCGGGTAAGCCAGGTTCATGATTATCAAAAAGGACTTGCCCATTTTTAAAAAACTGATGTTGGCTGATTGCACAGCTTGCTGTTATGTATATCTGTCCGGGCAAATCTTACTTATTAATTTTTTTCGGTGATGGTATCCCTTAGTTCTATCAAACGGGCGAGCTTTTGCAATGCATTTTTATGATCCTTTACATAAGGATTATTGGTATCCCAAACATATCCCGCCAGCACGGAGCAAATCATACTTTTAATAGATGCCACCTGGTTATTTGCAAAAAAGATCGTATCCAAAGTTCCTTCGTACCATGCCATCACATACGAACGAAATGTATCAACCCCTTGCATCATTGGCGCCGTATAGTCCTGTTCCCAGTTAACATCTTCTCCTTTTAATTTTCTAATTACCAGGCCTGCAGCAAGCTGACTTGAAACGGTTGCCAGGGTTACACCTGAAGAAAATACAGGATCCAGGAATTCGGTTACATTGCCGGTAAGTACAAATCCATCGCCATAAAACTTTTCAGTAGTGCCCGACCATGAAGACAATACTTTGGGTTCAAAAACAAATTCCACATTTTCAAAGCGTTCACTCAAATAAGGTTCCGTTGCAATAAAGGCCCGCAATTGCTCTTCATTTGTACCGGTTTCACTATCAAAAAATTCGTATGTTCCTACAAAGCCCAATGATGTAATGCCATTTGAAAAGGGAATTACCCAAACCCAAATACCATAAGCATGCACGATAATGGTGATGCGGTTTGGCTCGTCGGCGATGGAACGTTTTGTATCTACGGTATGAACAAACAACGCTTTCCTGGATGGCAAGTTGGAAGGTTTATCCAGATTAAAAAGTCGTGGAATTACCCGGCCATATCCACTTCCATCTACAATAAACCTTGCGGCTATTTTACTTTCAACGCCATTGATGTCCTGCACAGCAGTAACGGAATCGGATCCGTTAAATTCAATGGCAGTAACCGTGGTTTCATAACTAATATCTACGCCTTGCTGTTCGGCTGTATCGGCCAGTATTTTATCAAACTGGCCACGAGGCACCTGCCAGGTCCAGTTCCATCCGGGGGTAAACTGGTCTGCAAAAAAGTAATCGCAGGTTTTACCATTTTTTACAAATTTGGCCCCATTTTTTTCCTGGAAGCCTGCCGCTTTTACGGCATCCAAAAAGCCAGCTTCTTCCAATGCTTCCATACAACGGGGCAGCAGGCTTTCGCCAACTACGAACCGCGGAAATTGTTGCTTTTCCACAATCTTAACCTTATAGCCGGCCTTATTTATTATAGCAGCCGCCACGGTACCAGCGGGTCCGGCTCCAATAACCAATACATCTACTTGTTGCGTATTCATTATGCTTTGAATTATCAATTATAGCAAGTTAATTTCTTTTTTTACATTTCAACAAGGACTGGCTCAAACCAATATTGTCTATCTCTTCTACAATATCAAACCCCGCACGATCAATACATTTAAAAAATGTGGCCGCACTGTACATCTGGCTTGTGCCATTGGCCAAGGCTGTAAAGTACAACGAAGTTTGATGCAGGCAAAATGCAGCTATTTCAAACCGTTGTTTATCCCAAAATGGTTCTAAAATAATTACCATGCCATTTTCATCCAATGCTGCATGGCATCTTTTTAAAATAGAAACAATTTCATCTTCTGAAAAACAATCCAGGAACTGGCTCATCCAGATCACATCAAATCCTTTGGGGAATTGGATGCTTTCATCTAAAATATTTACCGGTAAAAAAGATATCCTGTCATTCAAACCCAACTGCGCTATCCGTTGTTTGGCAACATTCAACTGCCCCGGCAAATCCATAATGGTAATAGAAACATCCGGCGAAAACTTAACTGACGATACAGCCCATTTGCCTGTATTGCCACCAATATCCAATAATTTTTTCACGCCATTTTTATATACCTGTGGCAATACCAGCGGAAAGGCATTATCCGAAAAAAAATGATCGAAACTGAACCAGCTTTTTTGTACATGTTCCGGCAATTGCGAAAGCCCTTCATAAATGGTTTGCCATTCACCAAATTCTTTTAGCCCTGCTGGCTTACCAGTTTCAATACTATTATCGAGTTCAAACAAACCTTTATAGCATACATCATGCACAAAATTCATATTGGTAATGGTCAAAGGATCGTGCAAAATAAAATGGCCTGTTTTTGCCAGCGTATATTTTTCTTCATTTATCAATACCAACCCCATGCTCAACCCCGACTCCAGTAAAACCCTTGCACCATAAACGGGCAATTTTACTTTTGCTGCAATGACTTCCAACGTCAACCCTTCTTTACCACTGTCTTCAATTTCGGTGAGTATCCCGGTGTTTCTTAGTACCCTTGCCGCCTGGAATATTACCGGGCCAAATGCTATCCACTGCGCTGCCTCTTTTGCCTGAAAGGCCGTTCTTTTATCCTTATTAAAAAAGCTCATGAAGATTTTGTCTATGGTGATTTTTACTTTTAAATTATGCTTTCCCAAAAATTACAGCCGCATTGCATCCGCCAAATCCCGATGCTGTTTTAAGGCAGTTATTCAATATTTTATTTTGCAATCCTGTACTGATATTGATGGGTGTTGAAACGCCCATGGTTTCAAAACCAACACTTGGTAATACCATATTTTCTTTCATTGAATGAATCGCCACCACCGATTCTATTAACCCGGCTGCACCCAATGTATGACCATAATACCCTTTCAAACTATTGGTGGGTGCAGCTTGTAAACCGGCCAGTGTAATGGCTTGTGCTTCCATTTCATCATTGTAAATGGTTGCTGTGCCGTGTGCCGAAATGTAGTCAATTTCTGCCGGGCCAATGTTGGCTTCCTGCATGGCTTTTGTAATGGCAAGACAAAGTTCTTCGCCTGTACGTGAGGGGCCTGAAATATGGTTGGCATCGTTGCTGGTGGCGCCACCGGAAATTTTAAACCCATTTGAAAAACTCTTGTTGGCAGACAGTATAATTGTTGAAGCTCCCTCTCCTAAATTGATGCCGGTTCTATGGGCATCAAATGGTTTACAAACAGCATTGCTTACCGCCTGGAATGATTGAAAGCCGGATAATACAAACTTAGAAATGGTATCTGCACCTGCAACAATTGCATGATCGTACTGACCAGATTGAATGAGCCGTTTCGCCATGATCAATGCCAGCGAACCGGATATACAGGCGTTGGAAATTACCACCGGTTTATTGCTACAATTAAAATGTACGGCTACTAATTTGGCAGAAGTATGCAATGCAATCCGCTTTTTCAGCGCATCACTCATGGGTGTGTTTTCTAATAAACTGATATTACCTTTTGTGGATGAAATAATAAGAATAGTTCTTTTATCTGAGGCAGAAACGGTCGTGTGTTTTAAAGCATCTTCGATTGATGCAATCAGTAATAACTCAAATTTTGTGTAGGTATTATTTCCATCGTTTAACAAAGCAGTATCTCCACTAAATAAGGATGCATAAAACGGCACGCTGCTCATTTCGGGGTGCTGTTGTTCGGTTACACCGGAAGCTCCTTTTTTTAGCATGGAAAAGTTTTCGGCAGTATTTACTCCCAACGGCGAAACAATATTATCCGAAACTAAAAACACATTCTTCATCATTGTAAATTATAGGAGTGCCTGTTGCTTTTTCCAGTTTTCAAAAAATGGTGGATTGTTTAATTGCAGTATTGAATTTTCTTTATCCAGAAATACCTGTACTGAAGAACCTGTTGCAACCAGCTCATTGGTTTCCGCATTATACAACCTGTAATTAAATCTTATTTTGGCTGCTTCGCAGGGTAAAAATATCGTTTCAACAATAACTGTATCGCCATACCTGAGTGATTTTTTATACGAACAATCTACACTTACCACCGGTGTAACATAGCCCAATTTAAATACATCGAGGTAGCTCAGTCCATGATCTTTGCCAAAGGATTCCCGTCCATCTTCAAAATAACGGATATAGTGCCCATGCCACACAATGCCCAATGGATCTGCTTCATTAAAACGTACCCGCACTTCAGTTCTATTGCTTAATTCCTTCATTTTTTATGTCTGATGTATGATGTCTGATGTCTGATTTTTTTCGGATTGATAAAGTATCTAATTATTTGATTGCGTATTTAATTCAACACAGCCTTTTATGTCTGATGTCTGATGTCTGATGTGTGATTTTTTTCGGATTGATAATACATTTAATTAACTGAGAAAAAAATCAATTTGTTGAGTGAGACATATATTTTTTCAAGTCATTAATCACAAACACCAATCTTCAAATAAAGTTTCAATCTAAAAGACTCTTCACAAATCAGACATCAGACATCAGACATTCAAATAAAGTTTCAATCTAAAAGACTCTTCACAAATCAGACATCATACATCAGACATCACATATTAAAAATTTATCCGCCGAATTTTGCTTTCCACTCTTTGTATTTCTTTTTCTCAATATTGTCGATGATATCCCTGATTGGATTGGCCCAATAATTACGAAAGCCAAAAGCCATTCCTGTTTTACCTTCCATGCGTTCAGTCATCAATATTTTTTTTGTTGCCATATCGACCAATGTTACCCACACGGCTGCACCTTTGCTTGGCTTACTTAATCCTTCTACCACAAACATCAATCCCACACCTTTCTTGCCTTCAAAATCCCAGCTATTTACCAAACGAATAAGATCATTTTCGGTTAAGCGATGATAATCGCCTGAGTTGGAAGTTTGAATTTCTTCTGTAGTAATTTTTGCATTGCGCTTGCGAACAATCCCAAGATCGTGATCAATATTGCTTTTGTGAAAGGCCGCGGCCAGGTCGTATTTTTTTGTCTCCGTTATAATAAGTTCGTTGATGGATGGATAATGCCTGTCGCGGATATCCATTGATGTTGCAGATACATCCTCCACCCTAGCAAGTGTAAAATCAACGCCCAAATATAATATCGGTGTTTCAGACGAGTTAAAGACCTCCTTTGCTGTTTGTGCCGATGCAGTATTTGCAACGCCGGAGAAAAGTAATAAGGCCAGCAGCCAAGTTAAATTGTTTGTACGTTTCATAACAGTGATTTATTTTGATTGAGAAATAAAAATTTTCATTTCGCACTGCGCCATTAACACATCGTTGCACCAGACTTTTCCATTTACTACAGTGACATCAAAAATCTGGTTCACAATTGTTACCTCGGTTATCAGTTCATCATTGGTATTGGGTAAATTAAAAATTTCAAGATTTTTTATTGCCCCGATATAACCTACCAACACTGGCTTATTTTCTGACCGGGCAACATAGCCAGCCCTTGCAGCCGCTGTTTGAGCTATATTTTCCACAAGGCCAGGCTCTGTAAACTTACCATTTTCTATAAAAATATTGTTGGGTAAAATGATAAAGCGGGTTCGTGTAACCAATTCATCGTAATGCATCAATGCGCCAACCATAACAAATGGTGGCCGCTGTGGAATCAATGTTTGTATATCTAAAGTTGAAAGCATTTTTTATTGTTTCCAGAAATCATAATAATTAAACCATTGTGCAGGATAGGCCCTCAATTTATTTTCCATCTCTCTGGCAAAGTCATCCAACATAGCCTGCATTATTTCGCTTTTATTCCCCTGATGGTAATTAACCGGTTTACCTGCAAAAAAATGATAGTGGGTGCTGGTTTCCTTTAATGCAAATACGAAAGATACCGGTACCTTAAATTGGGCCGCCAGTAAAAAAGGGCCCATAGGGAATTTGGCATCGTCACCACAAAATTTTGTGGTCAAAGTTTTATTGCCTTCAATGTACCTGTCTGCATGCATACAAACCAATTCATTGTTTTTAAAGGCATCATTGATTGCATAAATATGTGAAAGATCGTTGCGGATCACAATCACACTCACTGCCTGTTTGCCGGTAACTTTATCAAGATATTCCTTTATTTTTTGATATTCCCCGTCAAATATTACAATGTTAATTTTTGTATCAAGCCGATTTAGTAAATGCCCGGCAATGTCCCAGTTTCCTACATGAGCGCTCAGCAGCATGCCGCCTTGTTTTAAAGCTGCTATATGTCTTAAATTTTCTTCTCCGTCAAAATTAAAGGTGAATTTGTTGGGAATACCGGCCATTACCACTACTTTATCAATGATGCTCTGCCCCAACTTGTAATAATTTTCATACAGTTTCCCGATGGTATTAAGCCATCCGAATTTGAGCCTGTTGTGATACAGGTTGTATAATTGCCTGGAAGATTTGTAAGAGAAAAGGAAAAAATACAGTACCACGAATTTTAGCAGGAAATAAGCTGGTTGAACACCGAAGTTTTTTAATATCCATACAAAAATCCTGTATCCCAGTTTATTGCCACGGGATTTTCCTTGCCACAATGACATTATGCAAGCGCATTTACATTTACACGGGAAATTACATAATCGCAAAAATCCTTATAGGTAACGATGTTCAGAAAATCTTCGGGTTTAACTTTGAATTTAAAGTTGCTTTCAATTACTACCACCAGGTCAATATAATCAAGGCTATCCAGACCAAGCGTGTGTTTTAGATTTGCATCCGGAGTTATCTTGTCCTCCGGCACCTCAAATTCGTCCACCATAAATGTTCTGATTTTCCCTATAATTTCATTGTTGTCCATAAGTGTAAGTTAGATTAGTTTTTTTACCACCAGCGTGGAATTGGTTCCTCCAAAACCGAAAGAGTTAGACAAAAATACAACTATATCTTTTTCAATTGTGGATTTTACGATATTCAATTTTTGTGAATCTTCATCGGGGTTTTCGAAATTAATATTAGGTGCCACAAACCCGTTTTGCATCATCAGAATTGAATAAACGATCTCACTTGCTCCGGCCATCCAGCATTCGTGGCCAGTCATAGATTTGGTGCTGCTAACATGCGGCGTTTTTTCGCCAAACACTTCGTGAATGGCTTTTGCTTCGCTTGAATCGCCTGCCGGCGTGGATGTTGCGTGTGCATTGATATAGTCAATTTCATTTGCAGCCATTCCGGCATCCTTTAAAGCCATCTGCAACGATCTTACCGGGCCGTCCACAGTGGGATTGGAAATATGTCCTCCATTGGAAGAAAAGCCATATCCAACCACTTCGCCTAAGATGGGGGCACCTCTTTTAAGGGCCGACTCCAGGCTTTCCAAAATAACAGTAGCCGCTCCACCACTGGGAACAAGGCCGTCCCTGTCGCGGTCAAATGGCCGGGAAGCTTTTGTTGGCAAAGACTCCAATATTGAAAAGGCTGATAAGGCATCGAATGAGCCCATTGAATATTTATTGATTTCCTGTGCACCACCGCAGATGATACAATCCTGCAGCCCGGTTTTGATAAAATGATACCCCAATCCTATGGAATGAGAACCGCTTGCGCAGGCTGCACTGATGGTGAAATTTATGCCCCGTAACTTAAAAATAGTCGCCAGGTTCATAGTTACGGTTGAATTCATCGTTTGAAAAACAGAACCGGAACCAACCAACGTTGTATCTTTTTTCTCCCGGATGATGTCATTTGTCTCGATCACCGCTTTAGCAGAACTATCGTTACCATATAAAATGCCTACATCATGATGATTGATATAATCCTGGTCGAGACCTGCATTTTTTAATGCTTCCATTGCCGATACATAAGCATACTCCCCTTCCTCAGGCAGCATAATTCTTGCACGCCTGTCAAGCATTCCTTTCAGGTCCGGCCTTTCTACAAAGCCTGTTAAGCCAGAACGGTAACCATATTCTTTCCGCTCGGCGTCTAACATGATACCTGATTTGCCATTATACAGGGAATGGGTTACTTCCTGCAGGTTTTTACCAATGCAAGAATAAATCCCCATACCAGTTATCACAACTCTTTTCATAATACTACGTTCTGCTTAATGGGGGTTTGAGTTAAATTAAGGTATTGAAATAAATTTATTGAAAATCTATGTATGATAATGTGTGTTAAGTTTCAATTAGTGTAAACAAAGGACATACAAATGGAGATTAAGTGCCGGATATATGGATATAAATTACACCTGAAAGTAGTAAATTATTTTTAAAATAACTGCCAATTCAACATACCTTATAAACCGCGTATTAAGAATATAATCCTCCGTTTACTGAAATCACTTCCGCCGTAATATAACTTGCTTCGGGTGAAGCCAAAAATCCGACTGCGTGTGCAACTTCTTCCGGCAGTCCGAAACGCTTCACAGGTATCATTCCTTTCAATTCGTTTTCGTCCAGGCCTTCCGTCATATCCGTTTTTATAAAACCTGGCGCTACACAATTAACCGTTACATTTCTTTTGGCAACTTCCTGTGCCAATGCCTTTGATGCGCCGATAACACCTGCCTTTGCAGCAGAATAGTTTACCTGGCCGGGCATCCCCTTTAAACCCGATAGGGACACTACATTTATAATGCGGCCATATCTTTTCAGCAACATGCCATTCAACACAGTCCTTGTTACATAAAAAAATCCGTCAAGGCTTGTCTGTAGTACATTATCCCATTGTTCATCTTTCATCCACATCATTAATCCATCATCTTTAATACCGGCGTTGTTCACCAATACTTCAATGAATCTATCAGGATTTCTCTCTACCCATCCCCCGAGTAAGCTTTGTATTTCATCTTTCAGGCCTACGTCAAACTGTAAAATTTCTCCATCACCACCATTCTCCCTTACCTGTGCAAGCGTATTGTTGGCTTCTGTTTCATTGCTTTTATAATTCACAATAACATAATATCCCATCTGAGCCAATTTATAACAGATAGCTCTTCCAATTCCCCTTGATCCTCCTGTAACTAACGCACATTTCATTTTTCTTATTTCATTTCTTATAAATTAAAAGATAGGTTGATTCTTATCAACCTGGTTATTTTGTTTAACCCTCCTGCGCAATAATTGCTGCTTTATGAGATATTACCGGATCAGCATTTTCAAAATAAGATTTCACTTTTTCAAGATCTTTATACTTTGGCAGATCTTCCACAAATTTTGGGAATATCTCCCGGATGATTGTATAGATCGATTTGGTAACAGGCGACAGTTTCTCAACACAATCCAGGTAGTCAATTGCCTGCAACACCGTCATCATTTGAATGGCTAGTACCTCAAATGAATTATCAATCACACGTTTTGCCATCAAAGCCGCATTGCAACCCATGCTCACTATATCCTGGTTGTCGTTGTTGTTTGGAATACTGTGTACATACATCGGAAACGACATGGTTTGATTTTCTGCCACTGTTGATGTGGCCGTAAACTGCATACCCTGCATTCCAAAATTAAAGCCCAGCACTCCTAAATTAACGAAGGGAGGAAATTTTTGGTTCAGTTTTTCATTTAATAAATAGTTCAACTGCCTTTCTGAAAGCATGGATAATTTAGTGATGGCTATTTTCAGCTTATCCATTTCCAGGGAAACATAGTCGCCATGAAAATTACCACCATGAAAAATATTCTTATTCTTATGATCTATGACCGGGTTATCATTTACAGAATTTAACTCATCCACCACCACTTTTTCTGCGCCTGCAATGGTATCGTAAATTGGGCCCAGCACCTGGGTAACACACCTGAGCGAATAATATTCCTGCACCTTATCCTGGAAAACTTCCTGGTCAAGATTATCCGGATTGTATAAATGCTCCGATCTGTCACGGATCATTTTACTATCCGTTAAAATATCCCGAAGCATTGCTGCCACTTTATTTTGCCCCTTGTGTTGCTTAACAATATTTAATTCGTACGAATAATGATCATCAAAAGCCTTTACAATTTCATTGATCATAGCCGATAACATTACGGACCATTCCAATAATTTGCGGGCCTGGATTATGTTGACCATTCCAATACCCGTCATGGCTGAAGTACCATTTAAGATGGCCAGCCCTTCCCGGATGTGAATGCTTAAAGGTTTTATGTTGAGTTTATTGTAAACATCAATGGTTGGTTGAACGGCGCCTTCATATATTACTTCACCCTCACCAATGAGCACCAATGCAAGGTGAGCCAATTGGATAAGATCGCCGCTGGCACCTACGCCGCCATGCTCATAAATACAAGGAGAAACATTTTTGTTGATGAGATCCCTTAATAATTCAACCACTTCTATATGAACGCCTGAGTAGGCTTGCATCAGGCTGTTTAAACGGGCTATCATTACAGCTTTTACCAACACGGGTGGCATTAACTTGCCGCCGCCGGAACTGTGGCTTCGTATAAGATTGTATTGTAATTGCAGCAGATTTTCTTCGCTTACCTTGTATTGAGCCATTGGCCCAAAGCCGGTATTGATACCATAAATCAATTTATTGGAGGAAAAGCTTTTGAGGAATTGATAATTTTCATCTACAAGTTCTACAGCAGCCTTGTCTAACACCACACTCTTTTCTTTATATAAAATTTCGGAAAAATCATTTAAAGAAAGGGTTCTTTCGCCAACATGTATCATAGCCAGGTTATTTTTCAATCAATTTATTTGTTACAAAAGGAATAAAATTATAATAAAGATTTCAGATTTATATTTTTTGATTCAACGCAATCAAAAGATTGTAAAATTAGTTATAATGGAACGGTTTGCACGAATGAATATACCTGAAAAAAACTTCGATTGCCAATACAGGTTACTTATCAACACTATTTTAATTGTAGGGTTTTCAATTAAGCGTACTCAGTGCATTGAAATTTTTCTTCTTGTTTAAATATTTTTATATATTTATTTTTCATCTCTTAAAACTTTAAAATGAAACGTTTAAGTATTAGTACCCTTGTAGGTTGTATGTTGATGATTTCAGTTACAGCATCAGCGCAACGGATTAAGTTGACCAGCGGAGATCTTTCGCCCTTAAAAAATGAAACGGCTATTAATTTTGAATTTACGTACGATAATATGTCGGTAGGTAAGTTTAAAAATGAACAGGATTACGTGGATAAGAAAACGGCTGAGTACAATAAAAAAGAAGACGGCCGCGGCGATAACTGGGCCAAAAGCTGGGTAAATGACAGGAAGGAACGCTTTGAGCCAAAGTTTATAGAGTTGTTTACCAAACACAGTGATATGAGTGAAAGTAAAAAAGCTAAATACACCATCATCTTTAAAACTACGAGTACCGAACCCGGATACAATATTGTAATAAGCCGTAAAAATGCCCAGATTGATGCCATTGTAGAAATAGTAGAAACCGCCAATCGCTCAAATGTAATAGCCACGCTAAGTTTAGACAATGCACTGGGAAGAACTTTCGGAGGATATGATTATGATACAGGTTTAAGAATTTCAGAAGCATACGCAGATGCAGGCAAAGCGTTGGGTAAGTTGGTGAAAAAGTAAATCAGGGAACTGATTAAAAGCTGTTTGGTTTTAATTCCGTAAAAGTTTATAGTGGAAAATGACGCCATAAAAATATGAACCTGAACGGAGCACTTCATTCCTCAGTGTAAACTCTGCCGATGTCGATGCCATAGAATACAAATGCCGGAGAATAAAAAATTCTTTTTAAACTCACTTTAAGTAAAACGCTTTCCCCCAGAGAGCGTTTTTTTTGTTAACTGCGCCTGTCAATAAATTTAATCGCTTTTCTTCCCGCTTCGGGGAATTGCATTTTTTGCATTTCTTCAGCAGTTACATAATGCACATGCGGACTAACCCGAAGCTTTGCCTGCAGGTAGGCCCTTATCTTCCGGTCGATTTCCTCACCATAAGCCGCAGGCACCAGGTGCAGCAACACTTCATCAAGTCCTATTTCATTGAGGTAAACCTCGGCAACAAAATCTTCTACATCTTCCATCTCGTTCAACAGATCAAACAAGGCCGGCGGATACAATGTAGTGCCCTTATATTTGATCATTTGCTTTTTACGGCCAACGATGGCGGATAAACGCATTGTATTTCGTCCACAGGTACAAGGTTCATCATAGTAGAGGCAAATGTCGCCTGTTTTGTAACGAAGCAGCGGCATGGCTTCCACGCCCAATGTAGTAATGGTTACTTCTCCGGGTTGTCCGGGTGCCACCTGTATATTGTTTTCATCCAGCAATTCCAATATCAATAATTCGGGTTGATGATGGCCACCCTTGCCGGCGCTACATTCTGTAAAGGCGGTTTGCATTTCGGTAGAAGCGTAGGTGGAAAACAGTTGTATGTTCCATGATTCAGTAATTCGTTTTCCCAATACATTGAGTGAAAAATCGCTGTTGCGGATATTTTCGCCGATGCAGATGGCTTTTTTTACAGAAGTGGTATTTACATCGATGTGATGCTCGTCAGCATACTGAATCAATTTTACTATAAATGAGGGCACGGCCACGATGGCTGTTGGCTGAATGCGTTGTATGGTCTCCCATTGCAGGGAAGGCACACCGGGCCCTAACCGTATAATACCTGCACCCATTTTACGCAGGCCTGCGTAGTAAGCCATACCTGCCATAAACTGGCGGTCGAGTGTAAGCATTAACTGGTAAATATCATTTGGTGACCCATCGGCACATGTAAAAGAATTATACTCATTCCAGGCAAGCCTGTCGAGGTCATTTTCAGTGAGCGCTACTGTAACCGGGCTGCCAAGCGTACCCGAAGTACTGCTGTATTCAATAATTTTATTTTGAGGAACACATAAAAAATCATTGTTGCGCAACTGCAAATCTTCCTTTACAGTTGTAGGAATTTTTGAAAGGTCTTCCAATGTTTTGATGTCGGCAATGTTGATCTTGCTGACACTAAACATTTCTTTGTAAAAGGGAGAATGACTGTTTACGTATTGCAACAATTGCTGCAATTTTTCTTCCTGCATTTTTTTTATTGCAGGACCTGCCCCGTATAAATTTGCTGATACATTCATTACTGTTCTATAATTACTACTGCCGAGGCAATCGACTTTAAATGCGTGAGCGAGACTAAAATTTTTTTAAATTTCATAGCTTCAATGATTGCGGACGTTTGGCCTGTAAAAGTTAATACCGGCTTGCCCTGTCCATCGTTGGTTACAATCACTTCATTAAAAGCGGTACCGCTTAACCAACCCGTGCCGAGCGCTTTAAAGAAGGCTTCCTTTGCAGCAAAACGGGCAGCATAATGTTCAAATGGATTGGCCTTACTTTCGCAATATTCAATTTCACTTGTTGAAAATACCAATTCCCTAAACCCCGATTCCTTGCCAATTTTGCCGGCAATTCTATCTACCTCTATCATATCTGTTCCCAATCCGGCGATCATTTTATTTACCCAGTTTTTTATTACACAATTTAATTTGTTTCCTGATATGCTCCTCTTCTGGTTTGGTGGCTATTTCTTTTGTAAGGCCAATGTTGTACCAATGTAATGCCTTTTGATATTCGTTGTGTTTAACAAGATAATCACCTGCCAATACATAACTGTTATAAAATTCAGGATTGCTATTTATGAGACTATCTGTATTAACCGATTCGCCATCCGCAATGCGTTGTTTGAACGCACGGAAGCTTTCAAAATTTTTATATGCCTTTGTAAGCAGGAAACTATCGGAAGCAATCGTAAGACTATCCACCGCAATTTCATGATCCGTATCCATACCCTGCATGGCAAAAATTGTGTGCAGGTCGTAGGCAACATATTCGCCCAATTGCCATGGAGAAGTGGATACCCACACCAATAATTTCTTTGGTTCAAATACAATGGAATGATGCGCTATCATCTGGTTGATGGCTTTTTCATTTCCGATACCAATATCGGCATCATGAAGCCCCTTCCTGTCACGTAGCATTGTAACCGTTTTTTGAACGGTGTTTTTCCCGTTGGCTTTAAGCAGCTCCATCAACCTTTCGTAGCGGTATTCAGATGCACTTTCTTTTACCTGTTGTATATTTTCTTTGGTACCCACCAGGCCGGCTCCCTGGAAATGATTGGTGCAAACAATGAAGTTTTTATGCGGATCATATACATCCAACGCATCCGGTGTTTTTTCGATGATCACCGCTTTATTATCCGCCGCCGATGCAACAAGAAATGACTCTGACACAAACATTTTTCTTTTTTTTGCAATGGCCATTGCCTCATCGATGTTTTTAGCGTACTGCAATATTTCTCTGGTAACCAGCGATACCGGCGTAGCTGATGCATAAGGGATTTTTGTTTTGGCCGCATTGATGGTAACTGCCACTCCCTGTTCGTTCATGCCCGAAACTGCACCAATAAAGCCACCCCAGGTAACCGTCATAAACCGGTAACCCGCTTTAGGATGCATGAATGCTACAATCTTATCTTCTGCAAATTTATCACCCACATAAAAATCGAAATTCCTGCCAATGATCATGGTGCTGTCTTTAGACTCATTGCCCCAGGTGCCGAATGAAGTACAACCAACAAGGGCAAGGTTTTGCAATGCATGTCCTATATCGTGAGCAGCATGATAATTTAAGATGCGTTCGTAGTTTGTACCGAGGTATTGATATTTTTCAGAAGCTGATTTTGATATACCATAAATCTCCTGCTTATATTCTTCGGTTACATTTTTATCAAGATTCCGGTTGAACCAGCCAATAAAATATTTCAGGAAAGAACGATAAGTAGGGGAAGGAATCATTTTGAAAATCTGCTCACTGAAATGATCTTCCTGGCGCATTACAAGCTCCTTTGTTAGCTTACCATTGAAATCGCCCAGTTCTGCCGGATCGCCTTCTACATATAATTCGTAAAGCCCGCTTTTACTTTTTCTAAACCAGTTATTTTTTAATGTGTAAAAACCTTTGCTTTTTTCTGTACGTTCTGTTTGTAAACTGCTTTCATTATCAATATGAGGTGGCGCAATATTGGAAACAATTACCACATAAATGATGACGGAAATTACCAGGAGCAAAAATCCTCCAAACACATACCCTACTCTTCTCAAGAATTTCTTTCTTCTAAGCATTTTTTATTTTTTCAATGATGGTATCATTCCCCATAAGATCAATACAGGTAACCAGGCCGCTCATGGTGGCACCTAAAATACCATGTAAATTAAGATTTTGCCCCGTAAAATAAAGATTGGAGAGTTTGGTGCTGGAAGGTATAAAGGTTTTAAGTGGATCTTTATAATCTTTTACAATGCCGTACATCGAGCCATCATCATTACCAATATAATCGCGGTAAGATAATGGTGTGGCTGTATAATACGATTTTATATGACTCCTCAAACCAGGGAATTTCTCCTCCACTTTATTCAGCAAGACTTCCGCTTTATTTTTTTTGAAGCTGGCATATTCATCTCCCCGATCGTCCTGCGCTGCAATTGTATTAAAACTATCTTCCCATTGTTTCACTTCATCATAGCGCATGTAAGCAAGTATCGTCATTGATTCGGCATACTCCAGTTGTTGGGTACTGCCGGAAAAAAACAATACATAAGACAGCGGCCAGTTGCTTGTTGTGTAATTACCCGAAGTCCACACTTGTCCTTCATCAAAATAATAGTAATTAGTAGAGCGGTATCTAAATGAATTTTTATTGAAAATAACGTTGATGGTAAATACAGATATAGAATTCTCGAGGCTTTTAACCCTGTTACGAAAAACATTTTTTATAAGAGTTGTATGGGTCATTTCCAATGTTTTTAAAGGATGAATATTGGAAATAAAACGATTACCATATACTTTTGCATCGTCTGCAAGCAACACATGACTTACCTTGTCATCTACGACAACAATTTCTTTAACAGTTGCATTGCGCTCTATCATTCCACCACGATCCTGTATATTCCTTGCCATGTATTTGGCAATTTGAGAACCACCCTGTAAACATTTCCAGGAGCTTTCAATGTAGCTATTCAATATCATTGCATGCACGTAAAAAGGCGTTTTGCCTGGCTGACCCGCATACAGCATATTGTTGCCTGCCAGCACTGCCTGTAAGGTTGTATTAGCGGTGATGGATTCAATATATCCTTTGGTATCAATATTAAGCACTTCTTCCTTTTCGCTATATCTTCCGCCGGTACGCAGGTTGTACAATGGGAATTTATTGCATACGTATTTTATCCGGTCACAATACAATCGCAGCGCCTGCTCTTCCCCTGGAAAATCTGCCAGCAGATGGTTGATAAAATTTTCATAACCCTGTGCATACTCATACTCCTTTTCATCGTTTCCGATGATAATTTTATCAAACACCGTCTCCATCTTTTTTACCTTTAGCTTTTCCATAATACCGAGGTACTGAAATACCTGGTATAAGCTTTGGCCCTTGTCTAATCCACCAATATAATGCACACCTGAATCGAAGATTACTTTTTCTCTTACATAAGTCTGCAGGCAGCCGCCAATCTGCTTATTCTTTTCGAGCATACATACACGATGCCCTTCACGGCTGAGTATGTCTCCGCAAACGAGGCCGCCCATGCCCGTTCCAATAATTACGATATCAAAGTTCTCCTGCTTCAACAACTGCATCTTTCTTTAAACAATAAATAATATTTGATGTAAATTTTGACTGATCTATTTCACTGTATTGCACCGACTGTTCCGCAGCAATTTCTTTTATCAAAGTTCCCGAAAGAAACGATAAGCCTTCACCAGTTACTTTGTTAAATTTAAAAAAACGGGTAGAAAAATATTCTGTTACTCTTGTACCAACATGCCTTTTTGTAAGATCTGCATTACCTTCCCGAATGATAATGGTACCATCCGGATTCAGATGGCGTAAACATTTTTCAACCAATTGTTTTTGTGCAGCCGGTTGTAAATAATGCAACACATCAGCAATCACAATGCCATCATAGTTTTCAAATGGGAACGTTAATGCATCGGCGGCATAAAAATTAATCTGATCGGTTTTATCAAAACAACCATTGGCTGTCTTAATTTTTTCCTCGTCATAATCTACGCCGGTAACCCTTCTTTGTGGAGAAGTGAAATATAACATATAGGACATAAAGCCATAGCCACAACCAATATCCAGCAACCTGCCCTGCTTTGGTAAAAGGTCATGAAAGATCTGGTAATTTTTTTCAAGCGATACTTTTATTTTCATGTACCATTCCAGTTCGGGGCCCTTGTACAGGTAATTGTAGATTAACCTTTCACGGAAATAAGCAGGCTGCTCAATGCGGTTGCTTGCCCGTTGAAATTCCTTGCGAAAATAACGGCCCACGGCCTTAGATCTTGAAACATAATCAGCGCCAAAGCTTTGATCTGTTGGTTGAATACGTGGTAAATATTCAAGCGTGATGGTTCCATTCTTTAATAAAAAATCGCCCTTGCTCATCGTGTAACCTGTTCCGTGGATCAGCACAGGTAAGATGTCGATGTTTAATTTTTCGGCCAGGTAAAATGCGCCTTTGTGAAACCGCTTAATAACACCATCAACAGAACGGGTGCCTTCAGGAAAAATCACAATCGAATATCCTTTTTCAACCCGCTCTGCCAGTAAATCCACACTGCTCTCAAACCCCATTTCTACCGGGTAATAATCTGCCATCCGAACAATAGCCCCAAACACCGGCGAGTTCCACACCCAGTTATTGGTAAATAAAATAAGTTTTGGATGCAACATCACCATGGATAATATATCGAGGAACGACTGGTGATTACAAATGACAACTGCGGGCCTTGAGAAGTCTTCGTTTAACGGATTAACAATTTTCTTTTTTACATTGGCCATGATGTACATCAGCGACCAGCAAAATTTTTGAAGTATGCGGTGAAATACCAGTTTTCCTTTTTCTTTATTAAAAGGATTTAGTTTGGCAAAAACCAATCCTGTCACGGTTAATATTAATGACCCCAACACAAAATAAACAAACGCAAAAACTGATCTTAAAAAACCAATCATTGTCCAGGGAAAACGCTTTTTTGCTACACGGTTTTTTATTAAGATGCCAAACAAAAAAGGGATCAACACCTGCGCCATCAGCACCACACTTGCAATGCCAATGATAGAAATTAATGCAATGGATTTTAATGCAGGATGTTGGGCAAATATCAACACCCCCAAACCGGCAATGGTAGTAATGGCAGAAAGTATGATGGATGATTTAAAAGAAGCTAAATTCTTTCGGCCCGTTTTGTACTCGCCCAACAAACCATCCATAATAAACAGACTGTAATCATCGCCAAGGCCAAATATCAACGCAGATACAATGATGTTGATGATGTTGAACTTAATATCAAATATGCCCATGATACCCAATATCCATATCCAGGAAATGGCCATCGGAATAAACGAAACCAACGTCAGTTCTATTCTTCCATAAGTAATCAGCAGTACAATAAAAACCAATAGAGAAGTCATTACTGCAATACTTGTAAAATCGGCGTTGATGATTTCAACAAACCGGGAGGTTAGGTATTGCTTATCAACCACTGTAACGGTTTCACTGTTTTCGAATGCATTGTATATTTCAGACTTATCATCTGCAGCTACTTTTACCAGTGTAACAACGGTTGATTTCCCAGGCTTTTCTGTTATATAATCGTCCAGGAAATTTTTGCGAATAGTTTCCATTTGTGATGGATCAACCCGTTCGAAATTCCTGTTAAGCAGTTCTTTAAAATTATCAAAAGCAGTTGTACTGAATCCAATTGCATTCCCTTCTTTTTCGAGCAGCGCAAACAACTGTGTTTTCTTTTCAGGGGTCCAGTAATTATTCCAACGATCAATTCTATGTTGCTGTAAACTGTCTGAAATAATGAGGGATGAAACGCCGGAGTATTTTTTTACAACTCCCTTTTCTTTTAGGCGATTGATGGTATCCAGCATCTTTTCATTGTTTACCAGGGCCTCATCCAGGGTTTTGCCCTCGGTAACCAGGTAAACTGACTTTAACGCATACTCGTTTATTTTATTCAGTTTTGCTTCCGATGCTTTCAATTTATCCGACATGAAATTCATTCGGTTGAGGTCCGATTCAAATCCTGCATATTTTGCCGTAAAGGCAAAAAGAATGGTTAACCCAATGATGAGCAATACAAGGTATTTATTATACTCAGGCCTGAATGAAGCCAGCTTATTGATCCAGGAATCTTCTTCAGTTAAATGACTTAGCTGCTCTTTTTTTGATGTAATAAAATGTGGTAAAAAAATCAACGAACTCAGCATGGCGCCAATTAAACTAAAGCCTGCAAATAAGCCCAGGTCTTTCAACATTTCGGACTCTACAAACTGCAGGCAAAAAAAGCCACCCACTGTTGTAAAACTTCCGATGGTTAATGGAAAGGCAAGGTCTGCAATGGTTTCCTCTACCGAACCTGCATGGCGGTAATGATTGAATACATGGAGCGAATAATTAACAGCAATGCCCAAAATAACAGAGCCTGTACCCAACGCAATTACAGAGATACTTCCTTTAATGAAATAGATGGCGGCCAGCGAAAACAAGGCGCCGAAAACAACCGGTATTAATATTACCAGCGGTGCCCTTTTCTTGCGGAAATAAAATCCTAAAAAAACAATTAGAAACAACACTGTAATGCCCTGCGTTAGTAAAGTATCTTTTCTTAATTGCAACGCATTGCCAACCGAAACTGCAGTGGCACCAAAATAAGATACGTCTCTGTCTGCTGCCTGCTCTTCAATTATTTTATCCAATCCATTTAAAAGGATTGCATTTTTACCGGTGTTATTGGGCGCATATTTCGGTTGAATAAAGAGCAATAAATGTTTGCGGTCTTTTGTAACAATATAGCTGTCGTACAACTCAAAATTTTCATCGTACTGAAGCGATTGTAATTTTTTTAATCCAAGCAAACTAATACCAACGGGATCTTTACTGATGATACTTTTCAATGCAAAGCCTGCAGGAGACGTAAGAGTACGAAAATCCTGTTGCAGGGTTTCCTTTATTTGATTGGGTGTAACCAGGCTATCGATGCTGTTGTAATCAGCATCGATTAAATAAACAGGTAAATGCTCACTAATGCTGCCAAAAAGTTCCATGGCAAGGCTGTCATTTACCTGGTAAGTAATTTTAGTGATATAAGAAGACAGATCGGATTGTACTTTGTTTACAAACGAATCGGTGAAACTTGTTAACCGCTCAGGGTTGGCTGCAGTACTATCTTTTAACGAAACTGTTACCACCAGCTTGTCCATAAATTTGGAATTGCTGAACAACTCGTTGAGCTTGCTGATCTTTTTATCGTGGGGTAGAACTTTTGAAATATCTTCTTCAAACTTTACCTGCGTGGCAAAGTAACCCGTTATTAAAAAACACCCAACAAAACAGGCATAGAATACCGGCTGGCGGGCTTTAAAAAATTGATATATGCTGATGAAGAATTTTGCCATTAAAATTGTGCTTAACCGGTAAGGACAGTTTTACGTTTAAATATTTTCAAAATTATTAAAGTAAGCAAACCCGCAACTGCAGCCGCCAATATTGCAAGTGTGATGCTTCCGTAAATGTATTGCTGCAGGTTTTGTTGAATAGATGCCAGTGTGATGGAACTGTCGAACCTGATTTCCCCGGCATTGGTACCCATCCAATATGCACCCATTTTATAACTGCCAAAAATGACCAAAGGTATCATTGGTGGAATGCTGATGTTTGCCGCAATAATTACCAGTATTTTATTTAGCCTGAAAAGTATGGCCAGGAAAATTGCAACTACTAATTGAAAACCCCAAATGGGAACAATCCCCATAAAAATTCCGAATGCAATGGACAAGGCTTTGATGCCATCCGAATGATGGGAGTTGAGCAGGTGATCCTGGAAAAATTGCTTCAGCTTTTTTTTTTCAAAAATGGTTCTAAAAAAATCTCTTGGCTTGATGTATAGAAATGTGATCAGCACCAATACCGTATTCAATATGCTGATTCGGGTAAAATCTTTAAAGGGCCTGAAATGAGAAACACGTTCGTCTTTTGGCGGATAATAAACTGATACGGGCACTGACAATACTTCAATGCCGTTCCATGCAGCCCTAACAATTACCTCAATTTCAAACTCATATTTACGGGTAAAAAACCGCATGTTTTTTAATTTCCAAATGGGATACAACCGATAACCGGATTGTGTATCGGGCATGCTGATACCCGTTTCGAGTTTAAACCAAAAATTGGAAAAGCGGTTACCAAAACTACTTTTGCCCGGCACTGATGCCTGTTCCATATTTCTGGCACCAATGATGAGGACGTTCCTTTCTGCCTGCAGCCGCTCTATAAATGCAGGCAGGTCTTTTGCAAAATGCTGTCCGTCTGAATCGATGGTAATTCCAAAATCGTAGTTGAGCGATGCAGCTTGTGTGAAAGCCTGTCGCAATGCCCAACCTTTTCCAACGTTTTTTAAATAAGTTACCAAATTGATAAAAGGAAATTTTTCAACAACAGTTAAGGTTTCATCTGTAGAACCATCGTTTACAACAATAATGTTTTGGGTAAATTGAGCCACGTCATTTATTACAGCCTCCAGCGTAGTAGCATTGTTATAAGTTGGAATGATAACACAGACCTTCAACGCATCAAAACTTTCCTGAATTGTAGCAGAACCGCTCATTAATAGTTACAATTTTTCATCATATAAAACTGGTTGGGTTTGGCCCCGAATTACCTGCAAATCTATATTAAAAATCAGCAGTATGCATTTGTGTAACTAAAGGCAACGCAGGCAAGGTTTTCATTCAACCAAACCTGTTAACCAGCGCATGCTCAAATACGTATTTCACCCGCAGTTTTTAAGCCATCATTTATTTTAACAGTTCATTGTTTTACCAGCCAGTTATTAATATATAATTTAGAAATATTATTTATTTCTAAACATATCATATTATACTGATTTATACTTTTCATTTATGTACCCGTTACCCAACACCAACGTATAATCTATTATGTTATCAATCGTAAATTTATTACCTGCCATTCTTTTTTCGTTCAGTACCCTGTTCGTTGATACCACCGTTCAAATGAATACACCCGTTCATTCAACCCAGGATGCAGGATCATACATTTATAAAGACGACAACACCAGGCAACTGGAAAAAATGGTGATTCCGTGGATATTATATTACACCAATCTTTACCGGAAAGAGCATGGAATAGACAGCCTGAAATATGATGCCTGCCTGTTAAAAGCTGCCGGGTATCACAGCGAATATTTGTTCAACGAATCCAACGACAGCCGCAAAATAAAACTGGTGCATGAGGAAGAAGCGGAGTCGAAATGGTTTACCGGCAAGGGACCAACGGATAGAGCAAAGAAAGCCGGCTGCGAAAAACTATGCGGAGAAAATGCCCTGTATTTTACAATGCCCGACCTGCTGCCGGACGAATTTACTAACAAGAAAAAACTAAATAACGAGGCCAAAGAAATTGCACACCGCATGGTGTACGAACAGTGGGACCGCTCGAAAGGACACAAAGAAAATATGCTGAATGCAGATTATAAATATGTTGGCGTTTCAGCGTCTATCGGTAAACGTGCACCCGTTAACAACTACGATGAAATGAAGCTGGTTTTATTTGGGGTGCAGGTGATGGCTTATTGAGTGTTTTAAATATCATCTTCATGAGAATGTATTTTGATTTTATGAAAACAAAAAATTGAAAGTAAAATGAAGACGAAATTTTTCGGACTCTTACTAATTGCCATCCTTCTGTTTAGTTGCAAGACAACGGTTGAAACTTTTCAGACAGATGATGCTAATAAGATTGGAGTGAAATCAAATAAATTCTGCGGTACAGTTTTTAAAGCCATCGACTCAGGTAATCTGCATTTTATTCAACCTTTTGTTAGTTTAGACAAATTTACCCCAACAAGAGAAGACATTCAATTAGCAGAAGCAATTTTGAAAACTCAAATTGAAAGCATAAACAGCCACCGTATCAATCAGTTCGGAAAACAGGGATACATCGATAAGCATTTAAACAAATATTTCCGACAATACATTGGCTTTATCAACGAACAAGGTGACCATGTTATTCATATTAATTTTCATTGGAACAGATTTTCAATCTTTGACAGATTAAAAGGTAATTGGGATGACAGACTTAATTATACATCTGATTTTTCAATAGTGCTGGATGGTGGTAGTCGCTATTGGAATGTGAACGTTAATTTGACTACTAAAAAACTATCTGGATTATCTGTTAATGGTGTAGGTTAACAAAACTGCTTTATCCGTATCAAATTACCAAACTTCGCACTTTGGAATTAAAGCATTCATCAACACATTTTAAAGCGAATTGTATACATCTTATTTCGTAGAGTTTATGCTTGCTGAAGGTCTTACACTGAATTACGGGAAATGCTGCAAGCCAACATAAGCAATTATATCAACCCGCCGCTAAACATTATTTTTGTTGGAAACTTACCAATAATAAGTCATCAATCATTTAAATGAACATCGACAGCACGATATTGTTAGAAATTTTTAAAGATGTCTCCTTCTCTTTTGAAGAGAGTAATTTGATTGCGGCAAAATTTGAGCAGATCAACCTAACAAAAGGAGATACCATTTTACACCCCGATGAGTTGGTTTATCATCAATACTATGTTTATGAAGGTTGCTTAAGAACTTATTTTATAGACGACTCCGGCAAAGAACACACTTTACAATTTGCAATTAAAGATTGGTGGATCAGCGATTATACAGCCTTCTTTTCTACAACCCGGGCACTGATGACCATTGAATGTATCCAGGATGCATCGGTGTATAAAATATCCCGTGAAAATATGGAGCATTTATATCTCGAAGTCCCTCAACTTGAAACTTTTTTTAGAAGAAAAATGGAAAAAGGTTTTGCAGCTTTTCAAATGCGCATCCTTGCTAACTTATCTCAATCAGCAAAAGAAAGATACCTGTCTTTTATAAGTACTTACTCAACCATAGAGCAGCATGTAAAGAACTACCACATTGCGTCCTACTTAGGCATTACAACAGAAACCCTCAGCAGAATCAGAAAAGAAATTGCTCAATAAGCCTTTCTTATCATGGATCAACTTTATACTGCGGGCTAATGCTTAATTTTACCAATGTAAATACGTCAACAGGTAGTAACATTTATTAAACACTATAAAAGAAAAAAACATTATGAAAAAAATATTATTTGTATTAACGAGTCACGATGAATTGGGTAACACCGGAAAGAAGACCGGTTTTTGGATTGAAGAATTTGCTGCGCCTTATTATTTATTAAAAGACAAAGGCGTTGACATTACCATTGCTTCTCCAAAAGGAGGACAACCTCCCATTGATCCTAAAAGTGAATCTCCGGATGCTCAAACACCCGCTACCATTAGATTCAATGCCGACAAAGCAACCCAGGACATCTTATCTAAAACAGTAAAATTAGACACTGTTAACCAGGCAGATTATGATGCGGTATTTTACCCCGGTGGTCATGGTCCATTGTGGGATCTGGCAGAAGATAAAAATTCAATTGCTTTAATTGAATCATTCTACAATAACAATAAGCCGGTTAGTGCGGTATGCCATGCACCCGCCATTTTTAAACATACCAAACATACAGATGGCACGCCGTTGGTAAAAGGAAAAAAAGTTACCGGGTTTACAAACAGTGAAGAAGCTGCTGTACAATTAACAGATGTAGTGCCTTTTTTGGTGGAAGATATGTTGAAAGCTGAAGGCGGCATTTATTCAAAAACTGAGGACTGGGCACCCTATGCGCTGGAAGATGGTTTGCTTATAACAGGCCAGAACCCTGCTTCATCAGAACTGGTAGCAGAATTGCTATTCAATAAGCTGAACAAATAAGCCATTCACCAAATTAATATTTCCGGAACTGGAGCATATCATCGTTCAATCTAATGCGATGGTTATGCTCCATTTTTTTTTGTGACAAAGCCGGTTTCTAATGAGCTTTTTGATACTGTTTAGAAATGATTTTTTTGTTTACCAGCGTTGGTATTTCATGGCATCTTCGGTGGCAGAGTTTACACTGAGGAACGAAGTGCTCCAGTCAAATTCATATTTTCATAGAATCATTTTCCACCGTTATTTTTTTGCAGCATTCAATTCAAACCGCTTCCTGTGCAGTTCCTATTCAATATTAATTGCCCAAATTGCTCATCACTGTTACTATGCAACTTCAGTAACAGATGCGATAACTTCCTGGTCGAGTGGTTTAGAAAAAAATCCTTTAATTAAAGGATTTGCATCTGCTTTGTCTTTATCCCGTTGATCTACCGACGATGAAACAATATAGACCCTGATATGATTTTTAATTAAATCGCTGAAGCCTTCAAATGCCTCCATAAATTCCCATCCGTTCATCAATGGCATATTAATATCCAGGAAAAGTATTGCGTCCTCGTCCTCGGCCTTGTATGCCTGCTCAATATAGGATAATGCCTCGTTGGGCCGCGTAAAACTGGTGATAACCGCATCTGTGTAAACAGTTTCAATTATAATGCTGCTAAGTACATTATTTATATCATCATCATCTACAACTATAAAATTTTTAACCGTACTCATAAGCTGAATTTTATCATAAACGTGGTGCCTTTATTGATGGCACTCTTAATTTCTATTTTTCCTCCCAGGGTTTCTACCTGCGTTTTTACCATAAACAGTCCCATCCCTTTACCCTCTTTACTGGTATTGAAACGCTTGTACAAGCCAAATACAAGTTCACTGTTTTTAATAAGGTCAATCCCCATTCCGTTATCTGTAAAGGTCAGTTCAACTTCACCATTGCAGCTTGTACTTTTTATAACAATATGACATGGAACTGCCTGCCTGTATTTGATACTGTTTGAAATTAGATTGTAAAAAATACTGTACAGGTAGCTTTTTAAAGTAACCAACTCATCAATGGCAGTAAAATTATATTCTATTACAATGCTGTCTTTATCAATTAAATTACTGATACTGCTTTTTATATTTTCTACTAATTTGGAAAAAACGACTTTCTCCTTTTTTTCGTTCAGTGTACTTTTAACCTGTAAAATATCGTGCAGATCTTTAATCACATCATCCAATTTTGCAACAGAATCGCTTAGCAACCGGCCAAGTATATTTCTTTTTTCAACGGGTAGTCCCGGGGTATTCAAAACATTGGATGCACCGATGATATTGGCAACCGGTGCCCGCAGGTTATGAGATACGATATAGGTAAATTGTTCAAGATCTTTATTTCTAAAAACCAGGTCGGCCAGCATTTCGGCCCGCTCTTTTTCTGCCAGTTTTCTAGCGCTTATATCCTTCCCAATGCAATAGTTAAGTCTGTCAATATCATCCCATTTTGCTGACCATAGCATAAATACTATATTGCCATTTTTATGCACCAGCCTGTTTTCAAAAATTGTAGCAGGTAATCCTGACATAACTTCCAACGCCGCAATTCCTGTCTTTTCCAAATCTTCGGAAAAAACTACATCCCTTACGTAATTGCCTGTTAGCGCTGCTGGCTTGTACCCCCATACCCATTCCGATGCTGCACTTACTTCTGTAAATTTCCCGTGTTCATCAATGCAACATATAACGTCGTTTGACGAATCCATTATTTTCTTCACACTTTTTAATGATTGCTGAAGTTCAACTTCAGTTTTTTTCAGCGCTTCGTTGGCAAACTTTAGTGCCACCCTGCGTTTTTCTTTCTCATCATTTTGCCAGGCAAGTTCCTGGTTGGCAACCATCAATTCTGCCGCACGTTTTTCTTTCTCTCCATTTTGGAAGGTGAGCTCACGGTTTGCGATCAAAAATTCTGCCGCACGTTTTT
Organism: Ferruginibacter sp.; assembly: GCA_046590675.1. Taxonomy (GTDB): domain Bacteria; phylum Bacteroidota; class Bacteroidia; order Chitinophagales; family Chitinophagaceae; genus Ferruginibacter. The sequence goes on from JBKJUP010000077.1 coordinate 56,376, forward strand.
CCTTTTCCCCATTTTGAAATATCAATTCTACGTTGGCAACAACTAGTTCTGCTGCACGCTTTTCTTTATCTTCATTTTGAAAAATGAGTTCCTTGTTTGCAATGATTAGTTCATCGGCACGCTTTTCCTTCTCTTTACTTTGATAGGCAAGTTCTTTATTGGCGACAACCAATTCTGCTGCACGCTTTTCCTTTTCTTCGTTTTGAAAAACCAGTTCCTTGTTTGCAATGATTAGTTCATCGGCACGCTTTTCTTTCTCTTTACTTTGGTAGGCAAGTTCTTTATTGGCGACAACCAATTCTGCTGCACGCTTTTCTTTTTCTTCGTTTTGAAAAATGAGTTCCTTGTTTGCAATGATTAATTCCTCTGCACGCTTTTCCTTCTCTTTACTTTGATAAGCAAGTTCTTTGTTGGCGGCAACCAATTCTGCTGCACGTTTTTCTTTTTCTTCATTTTGCACCCGGCGCTTATCCATCACCATCAGTAATGTAAAAGTTAGGATGCATGTTAAAATAAAAACCAATGCAAGAAACCAGTTAAATGCTGTTTCCCTCCGGTTGTTTACCAGCTTTCTTTGTTCCGGCAAATTCCCTTCTGCTGCATTCATCTCATCAATTATTTTTTGTACCTGTCTCATTTCATAAATGCCCGCCCTTGTAAATCCGGCGAGTGTTCCTGCTTTAACACCGGTATTGCTTCTTAATTCCAGCGTTTGAAACGAGTAAAAAAGTAACCTTGATAAATGAAAACTGAGTAGTTCAATACGGCTTTGCTGCCGGGGATTGTCGATGGTAAGCTGCGTTAGCTGAGCTATATAACCGGGAATCATTTGCTTCGAATGATACAATGGCTTAAGCAATGCACTATCATCCGTATTGATAAAATCACAGGAGGCAATTACAATGTCTTTACTTAACAGAAGTATTTTTCCGGATTGGGCAATCACCTGCCGGGTATGCTCAACCCGTTGCTCAGAGCCTTTTTGCTGACGATTGGTTTCATAAATAGCATAACCGATCAACGCATTCCCTACCAGGATAACTGAACAAAATAGTAAAAGTTTTTGCCGGCTAGTCATTTTTATAGGTTGAAATTTTATACATTGGCTGTGTAGCTTTTAACTGGATTTTAATGGCAGGCTTCGGTTTGCAATAAAACACTTTCTTCTTTCTCCAAAATCAATAATGCTATTTATTATACCAAAATAAAATCGATGATAAAGTTGAAAATGTCGTCAGGAAAAAGAGAAGATAATATGCCTGGTTAGTGCCCGGGGTTTTATTTCGTAAGAAAAATAAATAAGTTTTATTTACAGTTCATGTAGTTAGTAATGGAGTTATTTTGGAGATAAACATTTATGAGTCACTGCAAATTACCTGCTTTATTTTGCTAAAAATTGTACAATCATTTTAATTTGTTATATAATTCATAGCTTTTCTCTATCATTTCATTTCTCAACTCCCTCAGACCCCGTCACCGTCCTTTTAGCGAAGGATACCTCCAAAATTAAAAACGTCCAACTTTTGAATATTGAACGTTTGCCGGATAGTTGCCGGGTCAAAAAAACAGCAGTTTTTTGCCTACTCTTTCACTCACCTCCATTTAAATGCAAAATAGCTACAGGGCTTGTCATCTGCATTGCTGATGCCATGCAGTATGCCGCTTTCAGCAATATACAGATCACCCGGACCAGCAGTGTACGTTTTTCCGGCAATCATCATTTCAGTATTGCCGTCAATCATTAAAATAACCTCTGTATCTATATGTTGATGGGGAGCATGACTCAGGCCTTTTTGCGACAGGTAAGTGATGTGCATTTCATAATTTTCGCACATAGCAGTTGGCCGGTCAAAATATTTTTTTGAGCCTTTTCCATTATTTCCTTCCTTGTATGTTAAGGAATCTGCGTTTAACAACAGGGCACCACCGGCAGCGGCACTTCTGTCCATATTTATTTTTTTTGACCGAAACTGGAAAACATAATAAGTAAGCGGGCCGTCCCCAACGTTCTCAAACGTTTGTGCCTGCAGCGGCGGCACAAGCAATACACTCCCCCGGCCAAGCACGGCGGTTTTATCACCAATGGTACATTTTAAAGTTCCGTCTTTGATTATGATCAATTCTTCAATATCCTTTTGCGTATGCGCCGGTCTTGCTACTGCTCTATTTTCCTGCGTAGTAGCATGTATCTCAAAATACTCAAATTCAGGAGTAGTACCCTCGGCCAATTTGCGTGATTCCCGTTGTTCACCTTTTTTTACCGCAAGGTCTGCCCAATGGATGACACCCGATGGTACAGGTTTTAATTGAGCAAAGCTGTTAGCAACAATTAATTGAAATAATAACAGGGGAATAAACTTCATAATGAAATGTTTTGATTGCTCAATTTAGTTATAATTTTTCCGGCTGCTGATCTTCTATTTCGATCTTCAGTTGCTTTATTAAATGTAATCTTTTTGACTTGAAAAGTTTGTGTCAACCTGCAGTTTAATCAATTCAACTGTTTCTGTTTATCTAATTAAAACAGGCTTCGCAATTTTATCAAAAAGAAATTTATACAGTTTAAATACCCTGCCGTTTTGGCCTCCATTTCTGTGTTCTTATCAATATGAATTCAAGCTCTCTACTACTTAAAACTTCAACGAGAGAGAAGTTTTTTGTAAATTCGTTATATGGAAAGTAAAAGACTGACTTTATATGTTGACACGTCTGTAATTGGAGGATATTTTGATATAGAATTTGAAAAAGAAACGAGAATACTCTTTGATAATATAGAGAGCAAGAAATATGATATTATGTATTCATCAGTTACCGAAGATGAACTTTTAAATGCTTCTGAATAGGTAAAAAATTTGCCAGGAACTATTCCAAATTTACTTATTAAAAGAGTCAGCCTCACAGAGGAAGCTGTTAAGCTCGCAGACACATATATTTTAGAAGGAGTGGTTGGCGCAACAAGCCGGGGAGATTGCTTTCATATTGCTTTGGCAACAATTAATAAAGCTGATATTTTAGTAAGTTGGAACTTTAAACATATTGTAAACATTTTTAGAATTCGTGGTTATAATGCAGTTAATCTAAAATTGGGATATTCGCAAATCGACATTCGCTCACCAAAAGAAATTATTACAAATGAAGAATAATGAAAACATAATTAAAGATTTCAAAGCCGTCAAATTTATGCGTGAGGTAAGAGACAGAATTAGCATTGACATAAAAGACATGACATTTGAAGAGATTAAAAAATATTTTGAAGAAAGAAGAAAAACAAATCTTTCAACTAAATAATTGTACTGTTTTCCGATCTGCCCTGAAATACACAAACATTTCCTGGCTATCTTCTACCGGCGCTGTTGCAACATCAGTGGTAGCAAGGGTTGCAGGTTGAAATGTTTTATTAACGGCTTTTACAAAACGATCGAAGTGAATCGGTTTCAGCAGGTAATCCAGTGCATCCAACTCATAGCCTTCCAGCGCATAGTCGCTATGGGCAGTTGTAAAAATTACCTTCGGTGGATTTTTAATCGTCTTCAAAAAATCGTTGCCATTCAGTTGCGGCATACGAATGTCGAGAAAGAGCAGGTCCACCTTTATTTGTTGCAATAAAGTGATGGCCTGTATAGCATTTGAACATTCGCCTACCAGTTGCAGCAAGGGCATATCTTCCACATAGCGACGGATGATTTCCCGGGCCGGTGGTTCATCGTCAATAATGGCACATCGTATGGTAGCTATGTTATGCATAAGCAACTTCATTTTTAATTTGGATGGGAATTGCTTTCTGAGCAGGTTTTCTTTCGAGCTGCAGCACCAGGTTTACAATAAATAATTCGGGTTCGTTGGTAATGGTAAGCTCATGACTGCCGGGGTAAAGCAGTTTCAACCGTGTTTGTACGTTGGCGATATCTATCCCCTTTTTGCCGTTGCCTGCTTTGGTTCATTAATTCATTAAAAATCAATTTTTTTTCTCAAGCCTCTTTTAATGAATTATTCTGCCACTCCTATCCGAACTTTTTTAGAACAGTCATGTTGAGTTCCTGAAAATATTGATGTTACCAGGTGCTTTAATAACTTACGGGCCTAACAGCCTACCACACTTTACCCGGTTGCCAGGCTTTTTACCTGCGCAGCTCACCCACGAATGGATTAGCCAGAAAAAATATTATTAACCACCACTTAAACCCTTGCCGAGGAAGAGTTCTGTTAGCCGGCTTCATCGCTGAATACTTCCCATACAAGATGCATCATCACTTTTAGCTACATTATTTTCACATTTGTTTTTTAAGCATGGGCCATTATAGTTTAGTGCAAAACAACTAGAGTGATAGTTGTATATTCTTCCATTTTTAGTAAGTGACGTATTTCCGGTAAATCGCAATTACCCGAAAATGTCGGTCAAATTGAAAAAAAGATAAGAATTTAATGCGGTAGCTTTGGATATTTTGAGTAACTAATTCCCCAATTAAGAAAAAATTTAAAAAAAAAACGTACAAAGAGCACCCTTGAATATCCATGTTAACGTTCAATCTGGCTGGCATGATTATATATATAATTATCATGAATAATTAAACAACATTTTAACTTTTAAAATTTTTTCACCATGTCAAACATCTTATACACTGTTGCAGTAATCTTAATTATTATTTGGGCTATATCCTTTTTAGGCGGTTTTTTCACCGGAGGTATTATCCATATTTTATTAGTAATAGCAGTTATCGCAATACTTTATAATCTGCTTACCGGACGCAAAGCACTATAGTACTTTTTTTACATTTCCACACCATATCGTTTATATAGCATGGTACAGGTCTTTGTTGTAATGACAAAGACCTTTTTTCATTTTGCATTCATTGGTATGCAATTATAAGTTTCATGTTAATGCACATATCCCATCGTTTTGTATTATCACCAACGATTAAATTATTAGCCACCATAATGTAGTGTGGGGTTAAGTGGATTTTGAAAATATTGAATGGCAAATAATCGTTGGGACCGTTCACAATTCTTAATCGGTCCGCTTTCTGCATTTGCCTACCGTTTGGTGCTATCATCCATATTCAGGTCCTTATCAAAAGGGCTTTTTGTAAAGGGATAAACCAATTGCTTTACATAACCTTTTGGAAAATTAGCTTCGTGCAGCCCTGTGCCTTCCGGCCAGGTTTTGCCGGGCAGGTAATAGGTGCCAAATATTTTATCGATGAATGGAAAGATGGTGGCAAAGTTTTTACCATAGTACTTCGGATCCTCGCAATGGTGCCAGTGATGATATTGTGGCGTGGCAATGATGTATTTTAGAAAACCAAAATTAATACGGGTATTGGCATGAATCAATACTGCATGTATGGCCATAAAAATGATGTAGGTATTGAATGTAATTTCAGAAAATCCAAACACATACAAGGGTATAAATGTCATGGAACGGGTTACGAAAATATCTACAAAATGCGTTCTTGATCCTGCCAGCCAGTCCATGTTTTTAGTGGAATGATGTACTGAATGAAAGCGCCATAAATAATGATGGCTGTGAAAAAACCTATGTGCCCAATATTGAAAAAGATCGGTGACCAAAAAGGCGAACAATAATTCAACCAGGTAAGGCAATGATTGTACCCAAGTATGCAAACCGGACAAGCCCATCCATCCAAAAAAAAGCGTGGCGGGCTTTTGTGTAATTACACCAAAGAACTGCACAAATAAATGGCTGATGACAAAGTAAACAAGGTCCGTTCGCCACTCTGCATGAAACCTTGGTTGCTCTTTATTTTTTGGCATCGCCATTTCAATGGGAATAAAAATTACTGCCATCAATAACAGGTCGAGCAACAACCAGTCGAGGCCAAGATGCCAGGCGGTTTTATCGACGGCTCTTGCTTCTACATTAAATCCGCCGAGAATGATGGAAGCTGTGCAAAGCAAAATGCCAATGGTGGCCCATTTTTTTTGACGGCTCAGTAAAAAACTCAACACGGCAAAAAAGAAGGACGCAATGATGACAGCAGTCAGCAGCAACTTCATAGATTCACCGGTATATACTTCCCTGAATTCGGGGGTTGTGAGCCACTCAGGATATTTAAAACATATTACACCAAAGAGAGAAAGGAGCCCAAGGAAAATAGCACTGTACCCGCTGATTTTTCCTTCGCCAAATTTAAATGTAGCAGTTGTAGCCATAAGGTTGTTGGTTGAAGGGCCGAATGTAGAAAATTAAAATCACTTATTTCAACAAATCCTTATGTGAAGAAGAATGGCGGAATAAATTAATTACTCAATTTCTTGATATGGGTTAAATTCAATTTTCTAAATTCCACTTCGGAGCCTTCTGCCTGTAAAGCTATCTGGCCTTTTTGTTTGGTGCAGTTGTAACCAAAATTCACCAGGTCGCCATTTTCCCAAACTTTGATGGAATCATGCAGACATTCAATGATCATGCTGTTCCATTCGCCAACTGGCTTTTCAGAATTATCTGTAAGGTTTTTAATGTTTCTGCGCTTGCCTTCTGTACCACCCCATTCCGCTTTCGGGCCACGCCTTGCTTCCATATCAGGCGTTATAATATCTTCACCAATACACCAGAAATCGCCGCCGTTGCCATACTCCAATTGTACTTCAATGGACTTTGGAAACATTTTGTACAACACCCTTGGTGCAGATGCATGCACAAGCACACCACAGTTGCCCGGCTTACCAGCAAAACGGTATTCTACTTCCAGCCTATAATCATTGTACACTGCATCCGTAATTAAATGTCCACCGGGAGTACCAAGGCTTACCAGCATTCCATTACGAACTATAAAGGGATTTCGGGCAGCCGAATTGCTGTCCATTTCAGGAATATCTGCATGCCAGCCGTTTAGATTTTTACCATTAAATAAACTAATTGTTTTGAAAGGAAACCGGCCATAAAAAACCATTGCTGTAACAGCAGAGAAGATGAATACTTTTAGCATAATATCGTTAAGTTAAATGTTACTTATTTACAGAAACTGAAGCAATGTAATAAAGTTTTCAGATGCTATCACGAAATCATTTTTTTACAACTATTAAACGGCAAGGATTTTTACAGAAAAAAAGAAGCCGGGAAATATCTATCAGCAATGCTTTTCGCTGCTATGAAAATATACAGATGAACGGATTGCGACGCAACAGTGAATGCCATGAAAAACTAACGTTGGTATTTAAATAAACTAAACAGGTTTTAAATACCATTCACAACATTTACTTTTCAACAGCTCCGCTAAAAACACAGTTATCGTAAGTTGCGTAGCCCGGCATTTTCATTGGTTCTTTAGACCCATAATACCTGAAAATACAGTTGGTAAATTTTGTTTTATCTGTATTGGAATAAAACAATGTTTGCTTACCAACATGCTCTGAAAACCTAAAATGAAAAGTGCAGTTATTAACAGCAAAAGGAATCACCGACATGACGTTACCAATAGAGCCAAGGCTTTCTGCAAAAAGATTTGATACGGAAGAAGAGTACCAACCCGACTGGCTGATATCGAATAAACGAATACAACGGCCGGCAACATTACCGCCATCAATACTATAATTTCCGGCCTGCGCCTTGCCAAATTTACCAATGGAAATGAGGGTGTGAATACTTCCCCATGAATAGATGCCCCGAATTACATTTCCTTTCTCCTGCGCCTGTCCCGATGCAAAGCCTACCCTTGCATCGCCACATTTAATGTTTTCGAAAATGAGTATATCGGCATTAAATGTTTTGCCATTGGGGCTAATCGAATAATCAATGCTAAAATTACTTACAGATACATCATGAATTTTTACACCGGTTGAGCCACCATTGTTTTTTGAGCCATCATAGTCTATTACAATACCTGAATAATTATCGCCGCAGCGACCGTTGGCATCTTTGTATTTTTCGAATGGAATATTGTAATACTCCATATCAGTTACATTGGGCGCTTTGAACTTTCCATCAATAGAAAGGTTATTGATCTCTGTGCCTTTATTGAGCTGCAGGCCAAGGGCAAAGCCATCGCTTGCAGTAAATCTTAATATTGTTCCTCCATTACCATCCCAAAAAGATGACTCGCCATATATATGAATGGCTACTCCTGTGTACTGCCCCTTATATAAATTAGCAACTGTTAATGGCTTACTAAATTCATAAAGACCTTTAGGTATAAAAAAGTTGCGAAGCCTGCCACCGTTTGCCAATACCGTATTGATGCCTTTTTGCAAAACATCAGCATTGTCTTTTACACGGCCTGCACCAAACCAACGGGCGCTAAAATCTTGCCCATAAGTTCCTTCTGGTTGCAGCTCAATGGCGGGATCAAATATCCATTGCGTAAGTGCTGCGTCAATAATGCCGCCCTTGATGGTTCCATGGCCGCTGATATGTCCTTTGCTGCCAAACTTTAAAATGATTCCTGCGGGAATGTTCCAGGTATTGTTGATGGTGGTGTCTTTGCTGATATAAATATCCTGACCAAATGATTGAATGGTGCAAATGGAACAAAGCAATAATATAAACCCGGTGATTTTCATGTTCAGAATTGTAAGCTTAAAATGGATGGATGGCTCTTGAAATTTACGGTATGCATCATTTATTTTGATAAAGAATAAGGGCTGCATATTTGCCCAATGTAACCGTAGATTGATGACGGGTAATTCCGGTAGCATCCATTGCATCTTTCCAGTTGCCTGGAGGTAATTTTAATGACTGCTGATTACCTGTACCGTTAAACGCAATGTATATTTTATGCCAGCTATCACCCGCTGCTGTGCCATTGATGGTATATACGATCATTCCTTCGGGAACATTTTCTTCAAAGCGGATATTGGCTGCAAGCTGCTTTGATGTGGTCATTCTAAATGCAGGATGGGCCTTCCTGATTTGGATAAGGTGCTCAATGTATTTTACAAAAACTGCTTCTTTCTTTTTCTGGCTCCAGTCAATGGCATTGATACTATCCGGCCTGTTATAAGAATTCTCTACTCCTTTTTTACTGCGGAAAAATTCGGTACCGGCATGCAAAAAAGGTATGCCCTGCGATGTGAGCACAATGGTGAGCGCCAGCTTCTGCATCTTCTCCCGGTCTGCTATGGTGGCGGTTGGATTTGATAAAGCAAGTTTATCCCAAAGTGTATTGTTGTCGTGACATTCAACATAGGTAATCACATTGCCCGGTGCAGCAGCATAAGGAGCTTTTGAATAATTTACTTTTGAATAATCGATTTGCGGATGTTGACAGGCTGCCACAATTCCAAACTTTACCGATTCGGTATTGGCAATTTTACCACTAACAAACCCATTGTCTTTTTCTTCAAACACACTGCCCTTTAGTCCATCCCGAACATCATCGCTAAACACGGCGATTTTATCCAGGGCCGCAGCATTTTTTTTCAGCGCTCTTAATGAATCATCCAAAGGTGAACTTCCTGCTGTCCAGCCTTCACCGTACAAGAGGATATCGGGTTTTATTTTATGCAATTCTTTTGAGATCAAATTCATGGTTTCAATATCATGCACTCCCATCAGGTCGAAACGAAATCCATCTACATGGTATTCCTTTACCCAATACACCAGGCTCTCCAACATAAACTTCCGCATCATCGGCATTTCACTGGCGGTTTCATTACCGCAGGCTGTTGCATCAGAAAAGCTGCCATCTTTTTTATGCCTGTAATAGTAGCCCGGCACCAGTTGGTTGAAGTTAGAATTTTGAGATTGCCCCGTATGATTATAAACAACATCCATCACTATGCGCAACCCATTTTTATGAAAACCTGCTACCAGCGATTTTAATTCTTTTATCCTGGTAACACCATCGGCGGGGTTGCTGCTATATGACCCTTCGGGAATGTTATAGTTTAATGGATCGTATCCCCAGTTGTATTGTGGCATATCCGGTTTGGATTCATCGACTGAATTATAATCAAAAAAAGGTAGCAGGTGAATATGGGTAACACCCAATTCCTTTAAATGCGAAAGTCCGGTACTTACACCATTGTAGCTGGTACCCGTTTCTGTAAGGCCGGCATATTTACCTTTGTGAACAATGCCCGAATTGTTGCTGATACTTGCATCCCTGATGTGCAACTCATAAATAACGGCATCTGTTGGCAGGTTATGTACAGAAAATGCAGGGCTTTCGTCCATTGCCCATCCTGCGGGATTGGTAGTGGTAAGATCGGCCACCACAGCACGTTTGCCATTGGTGCCGGCCGCCTTTGCGTAGGGATCTATTACCTGATCGCTCCAGTTGCCCTTAATATTTACCCGGAACGCATAAAAAATACCCTTTAGGTTTCCAACCAGTTTAGTAAACCATGTACCGCTCTCCCCTTTTTGCAGCGGAATGGATTGATACGCCTGGCCGGTTACCCCATCTTTAAATAATAATATTTCCGCTTCGGTGGCGGTGGGGCTCCAGATTTTAAACGTAGATGCCTGCGGGGTATAAGTCAAACCCAGGTCATGTCCATTGTACAAGGGGTATTGCTGAATCGGGAATTGTGCATGAACTTTTTGCAATAGCAGGCTAAATAAGAGTATGAGTAATTGTTTTTGCATAGAACTAATTGTAACTAAAGATAAAGTTTTTGGTAATATTCAACCTTTATCAGCGTTGATATATAGCATAACAATAACAATATTACCAGGTAGCAGTAAAAAGTTGAATTGATCAACTAAATTGCCTGCTTAAAACGCTCATAGTAAACTATTTTGGAGAACAGTATATTAAATATTTTTAAAGAACATCCACAGCTTGCATTGCTGATAAGCCTTGCCGTTAGTATTGCCATTGCGGTTGCAGGAGTTTTGCCCAGTGTATTTATAACCGCAGCCAATATTATTTTTTTTGGCTTTTGGGAAGGCACTTTTATCTCATTTCTTGGCGAAGCATTGGGCGCAGGTGTAGCTTTTTTATTATACAGAAAAGGTTTTAAGAAAACAGTAGAACATGGCATACAAAAATATCCCCGGGTACAGCGATTGATGGCTGCTGAAGGTAAAGAAGCATTTTCAATTATATTTTCGTTGAGGCTGGTTCCTTTTATTCCATCAGGGTTAATCACCTTTGCAGCAGCTATTGGCAAAGTGAGTTTCGTTGTATTTATTGTTGCGAGCTCACTGGGGAAAATACCTGCATTACTGATAGAAGCTTACTCCGTTTATGAAGTAAAAGCTTTTGGATGGCAGGGTAAACTTATACTGGCCGCGGTGGCAATTGCGCTGGTATATTATTTTATTAAGAAAAGATCGGACGCTAAAATTCCGGGTAAAATTTAAACCATTACATCAAACTGTTTTAGTAATTATTTTTTTGTTTACCGGCGTTGGTATTTCATGGCATCGGCATGGGCGTCGCTCCGTTCAAGTTCATATTTTCATGGCATCCTTTCTCACCATAATTTATTTACAGCATTCAATTTAAACAACCACTAACATAGTTTTTTCAATTGCATGTAATAGATTCAATGCATATCCATATATTTATATATCAGAATTATGGCAAATCTTAAGGCAATTCGCAATCACATAATTATTTTGTTAACTGAAGGACTGGCTAAGGACCTTTCGTACCACGACTTACAGCATACGCTGGATGTAACTGCTCAATGCATGGAAATTGCCAGGCTGGAACAAATACACAGTCCGGCAGTGTTGGAAGAACTGGAAATCGCCTGCCTTTATCATGATATCGGCTTTATGCATGTTTATAACAATCATGAAGAAAAGGGCTGCGAAATTGCAAGAGAACAATTACCTGGTTTTGGACTAACACCGGAAAACATTGAAAATATCTGTGCCTTGATCATGGCCACAAAAGTTCCTCAACAGCCAAAGACTCACCTGCAAAAAATCATTTGCGACGCCGACCTTGATTATTTTGGCCGCCCGGATTTTTTTGAAAACAGTGACAAACTACGCCGGGAATTAATAGCTTATAACTTTATTGCTGATACAAATGCGTTTGAAGAAAGACAGTTAACCTTTTTACAATCGCATGAATATTTTACAGAGAGCTCCAGGAAAAAACGTACACCTGTTAAAATGGAATTATTAAGAAAATTGTTAGCGCATAAAATATTGAAATAGCCAATTATTTGAATTCCTTAAATGAAATATAGAAACTTCTGGCTGAGAACATTAAATGTCAGGTCAAATGAGGGGGCGCTTGTAAAATCCCTTTTTCTACTTGAGTTTTTTCAAGGTGCAGGAATTGCTTTTTTTTTCACGGCATCTTTTGCGTTGTTCCTTGCGCACTTTCCCATTACTGAACTTCCCTACGTATTTATTTATTCAGCCTTGCTACAATGGATAACAGGATTTGTTTATAGCCAAATTGAACATAAGTTCAAAATCAGTAACCTGGCAATCATCATTACCGTTTTTATCATTGTTAGTATGCTGTTCTTTCGCATTGCTTTCATGTATGTGCATGCCAACTGGTTCCTCTATATCATGCTGGCATGGTTTAATGTGCTGTACCTGCTCAACAACCTCGAATTCTGGGGCCTTGCATCCTTGCTGTTTGATGCCCGGCAAAGCAAACGACTTTTTAGTGTTATCAGTGCCGGAGATATACCTGCGAAATTTATTGGATACACACTTGCCTTGTTAACGGTACAATACATTGGCACCATCAATCTTTTACTGGCCGGGGTAGTGTGTATGCTGGTGTCCATCATCTATATTGTCAGGTTAAAAAAATCGGGCTTAATTCATGAAGTGGATCACCATACCAATCACACTAAAAAGCATCCATCCAATCAACTTGGTAAAGTAGTAAAAAATGTTGCTGAAAATATATTGATCAGGCGGCTTGCTACATTGAGTATCATCATTACCGGCAGTTTCATCATTATCAACTTTGCATTTTATGCAGGTGTAAAAGAAGCATTTAAAGATGACGTGTCGCTGGCAAAATTTATAGCGTTCTTCCTGGCAATTGTAAGGATTATTGCGCTGATAATAAAGATGATTTTTACCGGGCGTCTTATCAATAACCTGGGCATCATCCGATCGCTTTTGATAACGCCTGTTGTAATGCTGCTGTTTGTCGCCATCATTATACTAACTCAAAACATGCCGGGATACCAAACCATTATCATCTATTTATTCGGTGCCACTTCCATCGTGGTTGATATTTTAAGATCTTCTATCAATTCGCCTGTTTTTTTAACCATCATGCAACCGCTGTCGTTTCATGAGCGGTTGAGAGCACACACCATTGTAAAAGGCATTATGGATCCGTTTGCATCCATCATTGCGGGTGGGCTGTTATTGTTGCTGATACATTATGAGCACAAGGTAGATTTACTGATACTCTCTTATTTGATGATGTTGATCGCTGTGCTTTGGATAGTAGGCATTTTCCGGGTAAACAGCCAGTATCTTAAAACAGTTATTAAAACAATCAGCAGCCGTTATTTTAACCAGGAGAATTTTTCTATCCACGATTCCGGTACGCTGGAATGGTTAAAAGAAAAAGTAAAAACCGGCAGTGAAACGGAAGCGTCCAATATATTAAACATGGTATTTAATAACGGCGATGCACTTTCCGATGAGTTAGTGGTTGCTGCACTTGCCCATCCGTCAGAGAAAGTAAAAACAACTGCATTAAAATTAATTTCGCTGAACGACTTCCCTTCTGCATCGCAAATTTTATTACCTTTTCTACAACATGATAACAACCCATCAATTGTTGCTGAATGCATCAAAATCCTTTGCAAAAACGGGGTGAATAATTCGCTCATTATTCAATTTACAAAGGATAAGGAAATGGCCATCCGGCAAGCTGCATTAGCCGGTTTACTATTTTACGGATCAGCATCGAGCAAACTTGAAGTTACCGGGCATTTAAAGGAAATGATGGCATCCGGGGATTTGAATGAAAGAAAATCTGTTGCCGAAATATTGGGCACGCAGGAAGGTGCCACCCAGGTTGAAATGACGCTTCAGTTGATGAATGATGAAGACGCCTCTGTAAGAAAAGCTGCATTTTTAGCAGCAGGAAAATCCGGCAATAAAATATTATTGCAGCAATTGATGAATCGTATAGATAGCGCTGATTCCGGTATTATTTATCCCTTGCTTATTGCCGGCGAACATGCTTTACCATTTATATTTGATTATGTAAAAGCGCCGGATGCAAAACAACTACAAAAAGAAAAACTGATTTTATTATGTGGCAGAATTGAAGGGCATAAAGCCCAGGCGGTATTGCTAAAGATGTTACACAGTTTGCCGGAGGAATACTTAACAATTATTAAGGCCATGTACCGCAGCAATTACAAACCAACACTGGCCGACCGCCCTATCTTTATTGAAGTAGCTAAAACAATGTTGGCAAGAAGTGCGGCATTTATCTATATGCAGGCAAGCCTGGAAACCCAGCATAAAAAGAATGAATTGCTGATACAATCATTTTCGCTGGAATTGATTGCATTTAGAGATGGCCTGCTTTATTTATTTGCATTATTATACGACAGGGAGCATATCAATAAAGTACGCACTGCGTATGCAACCGGTAAAAAGGAAAATATAATCAATGCAATGGAGATCATTGATATTGCTGTACGCAAAGATCTTGCAAACCAGTTCAACATTATTTTTGAACCTGGTAATATTTCAGAAAGAATGGATGGATTAAAGAAAATTTATCCGGGTGAATTTTTTGAAAATGTATCCAGGATTTTGATGCGCATACTCAGTGACGAAGTAAATAATTACAATAACTGGACGATGGCTTGTTGCCTGTACACGTCTAAAAAACAACATCATATAGTTGACAATTCTGTCATAAAAAAATATACCTCCGCAGAAAATCTGATGGTAAGGGAAACTGCGTACTTTGCATTGTAGTTCATAGGCTACGAAATAACTCAAAATTTGTTTTTTCAATAACAAATCTTCTAACTTTATAATAAAATTACTGTGAAATCTAATAATCAACTATTGTTGCTTGAAAAAGTGCTGCTACTAAAATCCCTTAGTATTTTTAAGGAAACCCCCGAAACAACACTGGCCGAACTTGCCCCTTTAATGCAGGAGGAAGAAGTGGAACAAGGAACTACTATTTTTAATGAAAATGACCCCGGCGATTGCATGTACATCATATTTTCCGGTGATATTCAAATACACAAAGGGAACACCACCCTGGCCATTTTACATGAAAAAGAAGTATTTGGTGAACTATCACTTTTAGACGCAGAAACGAGAAGCGCTAGTGCTACTGCTCATACTGATTGCCTGCTTTTTAAAATAGACCAGGAACCATTTTATGAGCTTATTGACACAAGACCTGAAGTAGCAAGGGGATTTATAAAAATTCTATGTAACAGGCTTAGGCAAATCAATGAAAAAACTGCTAAAGCAGGTATTTAATTAAAGGTATTGTTAGATGTAGTTTGCAGATGTGCTAAAGTTTAAAACTAATCCGTATTTTATACAATCGCCGCCTCTATCAGTTCAAGATGCTGCTGTTTTATTGCTGTTCTTAATTTTTTGTTGGTAGCTGTAAAATAGTGATGCTGTTTAAAAAACTTTACCTGTATTAAGTTCCAGTCATTTTCATTGGCAACAAAATTTCTTGCCTTCATTTCACGGTATAGACTATTACTGATGGGATTAAAATCATCCCTGCCCAGGTAATCAAGGTCAGCATCGCAAATAACCTGTTCAAGCTTTGAAAGTGGAGTTTGCGGTATTTTAGTGGCTACTATTAATCCATAGATTATTTGAATCCGATCGGGGCTTATATCATACTTGCTTAAATCATTTAGTAAAATGCTACAGCTTTCATCTTCATGATCTTTATATGTAGTTAAAAATCCACTGTCGTGATAGAGACAGGCAATTTCCAACAGGAACAAACTTTCTGCATCCGTTATCCCCTCTTCAAGCGCAATTCTTTTTGCCTGGGTAGCCACATCAATGGTATGTTCAACGCAATGGTAATATAAATCCTTCGCCAAATTCCTTTCCAGTTTCAGCAAGATATTAGATCGTATTTCTTCCAGTATTTTCATGAGCGGTAATTATCACACAATTATAACTAAATTATTTATGAAGTTGAAAGTAAAATTGATTATAAATAAAAAACTATTCTGCAAATATCCCGTCACTTCAAGCCGCGAAAAAACAAAAAACCATAGGATGTTTTTCCTGTTTTTTTGATATTTATAAAATAAAATACATAGCTATTTCCTCTGCGTTAAAATGAAATATTCAAATTTTCACAACATTCAAACAACCACACAACCCATTACTGTAAAGAGTTTCAAGAATAAATAACGACAAAGAATAAAACATTACGATTATAAAACTATTGAGATTTTTAAATTCTACAACCTCCGGCGAGGATTCAGCCAATTTCATAATAATATAAAGATTAACTATATTACACCTTCCTGTCCTTCGAATGACTAATCTTAAAGTCCTCTAACTTATTAATTCTGGTAATACTAAGCACCTTGTTGCACTCAATATCCAATGACTAATGCACCAAAACTCCCAAATTTAATCAGTTGAATTAATTGACCATTCTTCAATTTAATCAGGCCGTATTTTAAATTTTTTATACCCAATAACTAAACACCTATTTATGAAACAATTCATTAATTTGATCTGTAATAAGGTCATATTATTCGTCTTTTTGTATCTGGCCCTTTCCATCCAGTTGTCAACTGCGCAACAAACCACCCTGAAGAATTATGTTTTATTTGGGGGCAGCGGGTATGTTCAGTTAGGGTCTGCTTCCAGTGTGAACGGTGGTTCCATAGGTAGTTATCAATTAATACAATCTACCGGCAATTCCCAAATAAATGCAAATCTATATTCAGGAAACTCTATTCAATTGTCTAACGGCAACGGCATTACCGGTAATGTTAGCGTAGCCAATGCCAGCAGCCTCACAGGCAATGTATTATTAATCGGCTCAAATGCTACCATCGTTGGCAATTTAAATGTAAATGGCAACACTTATATACAGGGAGGTTCTGTTACCGGATCTGTAACCCACCCTGTAGGAACTATCTATAACGGACCGGTACCTTCCGCAGGAAATATAACCGGTACTCCCACACTCGCAGGATTACCTGCCCTGCGACCAATAACCAGCTTTCCTGCTGCCGGCGCTACTGATATTAACAGTAATACAACAATTACACCCGGAGCCTACGGTAATGTCTCTTTGACAGGGAATAAGACCGTTATACTATCAGGAACCGGCACTTACACTTTTAAAGCAATATCCAATTCGGGAACTACCAATAACTTCGTTTTTGATTTTAAAAATGATGCAACTGGCACAATAAAAATTTATGTTTACGGCGATGCTGACCTTGGTAAAATAAGCTCAAGTGCAAAGAATGGTGGTGGCGCAGATAAAATATTTACAGAAATTCATGGAAACGGTTCAACCACTGGTGGTACAAATGCTTTTAGTATGGCCAATGGATCTTCTGCAAAAACAGCTACTACATGGCTCGGCACCGTGTGGGTACCTTACGGTGGTATTAGCATTGGATCGGGTACAGGTAATTCAACTATTGAAGGTGCCCTTTGGAGTGGCACACAGTTAAGCCTGCAATCGGGCGTAAGCATGGTATATAATCCATTTATCGATTGTGTAACCCCAACTGTAAACGCAGGCCCGGATAAACCTTTAGATTTTGCAAATGCAACAACCCTTACGGGAAGTTCCCCTACTCCCGGGGCATCCCTTAAATGGACAGCTATTAATGGTGGTATAATAACATCCGCTACCAATGCTGCAACAATAAATATTTCTGCTGCGGGCACCTATATTCTTACTGCAACATCTACCACCGGTTGTTCAGCTTCTGATACGGCAATTGTTACCGGTAAAGTAAGCAGCCTCATTGGTTCAGAATTACAATCGGTTTATGACAATTTTAAACCCAGTGATCCTCCATCGCCCTTCTTTTTTATACGGCATGATAGCATTATGATTGATGTAATAACAATACAGGGTCAATATACAGCCACCCTTTCGTTGCTGACCAGCCCAACTTATGGCTTGACCAATATTTTGAGCAATGGTACCAGCAATTTCATTATTACAGGATTATACCCGATCAGCAAATTACCATTACTCAACTTGCTAACGTCTTATATAGTTTATGTAAGACCTTACTACGGACCATTTAGTAACAGTGGTATTGTAACTTCTGCGGGTGATGTTTCCATGCGTAGCAACCTGGTTCGCCAGGGATACCAGTTGGCAGGAGATGGCATAAAAGTGGGCGTTATTTCAGACAGTTATGGTTCTATCACTTCGGCTGCAACAAGTCCTATTACTAACACTGCTTTACAGGACATAGCAAATGGTGATTTACCAGGGCCCGGCAACCCGGACGGCTACATTACTCCGGTTCATGTTGTTCAGGACTATCCGTTTAAAAGCTCAGATGAGGGGCGTGCCATGTTACAGATTGTACATGATGTTGCTCCCAAGGCCGAATTGTATTTCCGTACCGGATTTATAAGTGGCGGCGATTTTGCAATTGGTATCGATCAGTTAAGGCAGGCCGGTTGTAATGTGATAGTAGATGACGTTACATTTATTACAGAACCATTTCTAAAAGATGGTGTGGTTGCAAACGCCGTAGATGCTGCTACAGCAGCCGGAACAACTTATTTTTCAGCAGCCGGTAACTTTGCAAACAAATCTTATGAAAATACATTCACCCCGGTGCCGGCACCGGCAGGATTAACCGGTACTGCACACAGCTTTGGTGGAAATGATATATTTCAAAGTGTAACACTTAGCCCGGGAAATTACACAATTGTATTGCAATGGCTGGATGATATTTATTCATTGGGGCAAACTGCAGGTGGAGGAACAAAAAATGACCTGGATATTTATTTAACACCTAATACAGACGGTACCGGACTATTTGGATTTAACCGGAATAATACCAATGGCGACCCCATTGAAATATTACCGTTTACAGTAAGTGGAACAGTGAACACAAATATATTAATCGTAAATAATACTGTTGGCAGCACACCTGCAAGATTCAAATATGTTGTTTTCAGAGGCGACATTAAATTTAATGAATATGCTACCGGTACATCTACGCTTGTAGGCCAGGCCAATTCAGCAGGAGCTATTGCAGTAGGTGCGGCCCGGTTTGACAAAGCCCCTCCTTTCGCAGGGCCGCTGGTTGCAGAATCTTTCACTTCAACAGGTGGTACCTTTGTCAATAATGTTCAGCGTAATAAACCAGATCTTATGGGGCCTGATGGCGTTAATACAACTGTAAACCTGGGTATTGATTATGACAATGATTCTTACTCAAACTTCTTTGGAACCTCCGCCGCTGCACCACATGCCGCTGCTGTTGCTGCATTGATTATGGAAGGAAAGAAAAAATTCTCGAATCAACTTGTCACCAGTCCTGCAGAAATACGATCATTGTTACAAGGCACAGCTACAGATATGAATACGCCGGGGTTTGATTTTGTTTCAGGCTTTGGTTTTATTAATGCAGATTCGGCTATGCGTACATTTGCAAAACCTGATCCCTCCCTTATTAAATTGGTAGTACCTGCCGCCATTACACCTGGTACCGCCTCCTTTACACTCACCGTAACCGGAGAAAATATAAGTCCAAGTTCAGTGATTAAATACAGGGACTCCACGCTTACAACTACATTTGTAAACTCCACTACCGCAACAGCAACTGTACCCATGTTTGTAGGCAACCCTTCTATCAGCGTATATACACCACCGGTAAGTGTAAGTGGGTTGGATGGAGGAAGCAGCGACACCTTAAAATTCTTTACTTTACCTAAAAAGAGTATTTCAATAACAGTAGATAATAAAATCAAAAATTTTGCCCAACAAGTTCCGGCTTTTACAACTACCATATTGGTAGATGGTGTACCATTACAAAACACCCAGTTAACCCTGGCAAACCTGGGACTTGCTAATATGACCATTACTTCGCTGGCTACAGTCGGCAGTGACATAGGCACTTACAGTATTAATGCTACCAGAGTATTTGATCCGTCAAACGCAACAGACATTGGATTCCTTGAATTATATAATTACACATTTACTCAGGGCACATTAACGGTTGAAAAACTACCAATAACCGTCACGTCAAACAATGCCACCATTACTTATGGACAAAAAATTCCTGATATACAATTTACCTATCAGTTTGATGGCACCGGCATAACTGACCCAACTGCATTACTTAATTCCATCAAGTCAGCTCATCAAAGCCAATTGGCTAAAGATGCAGATGGTCATGATGTATTGGGATTGGTGAATGGTAAAGCAGTAACCATTTTTAATGGCAAAGCGGTGACCATTTTTAATGGTAAAGCAGTGACTATTTTTAACGGTAAAGCGGTGACCATTTTCAATGGAGTAACGTTACCAATAGTAAACGCCCAGGCTCTTACCATAACAAACGGTATTGTAACAGATACAATCGGTGCTAAACTAACGAACACCGAAATTAATAACCTCAGTTTCTTAACTACTGAAACATCCTTACAAAATGCACGGCAGATAACCAACAAAACACTGGTTAACGGCAGCTATGTGCCAGGTAGCACAAAAATTGTGGACATAACACAAGAGTCAATTTTGGGTTACAATGTAAATGCTGCACAAACGGAATTGCTGACATCAGTTTCTGATGTAAATGCCAAAGGCCTGGTAGATGTAGAATCGTTTGTAAACGGAAAGGCAGTTACTATTTTTAATGGACAGGCAGTTACTATCTTTAATGGACAGGCGGTTACAATCTTTAACGGTAAAGCAGTTACCATATTCAATGGAAAGGCTGTCACTATTTTTAATGGAGATACTATACCAATCGTAAGTAGTCAAAACAGAACTGCAGTTGTTATTGACGAAACTGAAATAGGCCAGGTAAATACGCAATTAAAAGCGTTGAACATGATCACCGGATTTGATGTTGGCGACCAGTTTATTATTCCAGGAACGCTATTAAATAACAATCTCGAAGTTACCAATATTGCCGGTATATTGAAAGTACTTCCAGCGCCGGTAATCATTACGCCGGCTTCAGGATTAACCAAAGTGTTTGGCACTGCAGACCCTGCATTTACCTATTCCAATAATGCTGGCTTAACTGATGTTGACTTTACCGGAGCACTAAGCAGAACAACAGGTGAAAACAGTGGAACATATACTTATAATTTAAGCACTTTATCTGCCGGGGCAAATTATAGTTTAACACTATCTGCGGTTACTCCATTACCAGTTTTTACAATCAGCAGAAGGGCGGTCTTAATAACACCGGATGCAGGGCAACATAAAACTTACGGAGACACAGACCCTGTATTTACCTACACAAACAATGCAGGATTGATTGCCAACAATTTTACCGGGGCATTGAGCCGTGTAGGTGGCAGCAACTTTGGTGACTATGCATATACTATTGGAAGTCTTACTGCCGGCAACAACTATAGTTTATCACTATCAGCCGTCAACAAATTCACTATCTATAAAGCACTCTTAAATGTGAAGGCTGATGATAAATTAATTTATGCAGGAAGCCAGCTCCCTAAATTTACAGCTACCATCACAGGACTAAAAAATGGTGACAATCCATCTGTAACTTATGCAGTAAGTCCCAGCCCTGTGATAGATCCGGGTATTTATACAATTACACCATCACTCAGCAGTTTTGCAAATTCTATAAACTACACCGTCAGTGTTGCAACGGGTAATCTATATGTAAATCCTTCAGGTAAGGGAACAAAAAAATTAAGGGTCTATCTTGATTGTGTGGAGGCAGTTGCAAATCCTACAGTACCCGGACTAACTTATATTGCACATTTCTATTGTATCAATGATAATACGTCAATGGTCTATATACCTATCGGGCCTGATAATTTAATAAACTCGTCCGGGACATTTGACAATTCAAAACAGCCCGTTGTTTTTGTGCCCGGCACAACCCGCTGCGATGTTCCGTTTGACGGAAATGCATTGACATGGAATGTAACTTCTTATGAATCTACACATAAAACTTCGGTAAGTTCCAATGCCAGTTCTGGTTCCAATAAATGTTCAAATTATGTAACCAGTAGCAGAGCATCAAAACAAGTAACTACTGATGCACCGGAAATTGTTCCGGCAGCAGATGTGAACATTTTCCCAAATCCTGCCAGTTCACGAACTACTATCTATCTTTCAAATGAAATAATCGATGGCAAAAGCTTAATTTTATTTGACATTCATGGTAAATCTCAGCAGGTGAAACTGGTAAGGCAAATTTCTCAACATGCTGTTGAAATTGATATTTCACGGTTAGTAAGTGGCATGTATTATTTAAAATTAAAAGTGAAAGTTGGTTATAAGACGGTCAAAGTTTTAAAACAATAATTTCTATAATGATTGAACTTAATTGCAAGCAATTTATTTTATGTCTATGCCTGGTAACGATGTCCTTTTTGGGTTTTTCTCAATCAGGCACAGACGTAAAAGCACAAATTGGAGATAGTACAATCGTAAATAATTTATTACAGGAAAGTAAACAGTATTTTACCGACTCACCTGCCAAGTCGATTGCAATATCAATGCAGGCTAAATTACTTGCAGAGCATATAAAGTATAAATCGGGTGAGGCGTACGCACTGAAAAACATAGGTACTGCCTACTATTTACAAGGAAAATACCTGGAGTGCCTGGAATATTTAAACCTGTCATTAAATATTTTTGAAGAGATAAAAGACAATATCGGCATCTCTAATATGTATAACAATATTGGTGTGGTTTATTATGACCAGGGCGATGATGTAAAAGCATTGGACAACTACCTGCAATCTTTAAAATATGCAGAACTATCCGGAGATAAACTTCGCAGGCTATCTGCACTCAACAATGTAGGCGGGGTATATAACATAAAAAAACCGACTCATGATAAGGCGCTGAAATATTACCTGCTGGCATTACCTATTTGTGAGGAATTGGGTGAGAAAGAAGAGCTTGGGGCAATTTGTGTAAACATTGGTTCCATCTATTTTGATCAAAAAGATAACCAGAAGGCCATGCTCTACTTTAATAAGGCGCTAAAAGCTTACGGCAATTCAGAGGGTAGTTTAAATGCTTATAACGCAATTGGCAAGCTGTATACCAGTGAAAATAAATTTGCACTTGCCTTTCAAAATCACAACAAAGCACTGGAACAGGCTGAAAAGATGAATGCCAAAATACTGATAGTACAATCACTGACCGGACTGGGTGATGCTGCTGTAAAAAAAGGTGATAATAAGCAGGCACAGGAATTTTATAATAAGGCAGAGAAACTAGGTTTAGAAATTGGTGCCAACCATGAGTTAAAAGATATCTATGAAGCAATGTCAAAGTCGTATGCCAACACGGCCGATTTTAGTAACGCTTTTAAATACCAGTCGCTGTTTTCAAATATTAAAGACACGCTTTATAATATAGAAAACGATAAAAAATTAGCGAGTATTCAGTTTGATTTTGATCTTCAGAAAAAGCAGGGCCAGATAAACCTGTTAACCAAGGATAAGGCGTTAAGTGACCTGGAATTAAAAAGGCAAAAATTTGCCAGGAATGCCTTTGCAGGTGGGTTGGCTTTGGTTTGTTTGATTGCTGTATTGATCTTTAAAAACTATCGTGAAAAAGTTAAAACTAACAGGATATTGGATCAACAAAAAGCACAGATCGAAGATTTGTTACTGAATATTTTACCATCGGAAGTAGCCAAAGAATTACAGGAAAATGGAAAGGCCACTCCAAGAAATTACGAAACGGCCTCAGTGATGTTTACAGATTTTAAAAGCTTTACCACACATGCCGATAAACTATCGCCGCAAAAACTGGTTGAAGAATTGAATAATTGTTTTATCGCTTTTGATAATATCATCGGGAAATATAAACTAGAAAAAATTAAGACAATCGGGGACTCCTACATGTGTGCCGGTGGCATACCTACACCAGATGACCAACAGGCATACAATATGGTAAGAGCAAGTCTTGAAATTCAACAATACATTATTGCCAATAATAAAAGAAGAGAAAGTGAGGGATTGGAAGCATGGGATTTACGAATAGGCATTCATGTAGGACCAATTGTAGCCGGTGTGGTTGGTAAGAAAAAATACGCATACGATATATGGGGAAGTACAGTTAATATTGCCAGTCGCATGGAAAGCAATGGCGCTGCGGGCCAGGTGAACATTTCCGAAGCTACATACGAATTGATAAAAGATAAATTTACATGTAGTCACCGGGGAAAAATTAATGCAAAAAATGTTGGTGACGTCGACATGTATTTTGTAGATGGTGAAACAAACGGCACTTTAAGTTTGAATCAAAATAATTCTTCCATTCATACCCTGAATTAAATTAAGCCGGATGATGAATTAATATCATTGAATTCCACTAAACATTTATTGTATTTACAATGATCGGAGCGCTTGTAATTTGGGATATTAATAAGAACCAACCCCGGATTGAATTGCGATCAGCTTTATAAATATATTCCACAATCGCCCTTACATTTGCAGATCACTTTTACACCGAATTTCTCCAATTAACTACAGTATTCAATGTCGTATAAAATAGCGCCTGATAAAAAGAAACATTTTATTGTAGGAATCCCGCTGGGCGTTTTTCTTCAACTGGTTGCCGGTTATTTTTTTAGCGGAACACTGATACCTGCACTGCTGGCGTTTTTTGTACTGTCTCTTATATGTTATGGATTCGAATTATTTTCCCTTGTTACCGGTAAGGGCCATGCAGATAATATGGATGCTATTGCCGGCATATTGGGCGGCATGATCGGTATGGGCATTTACTGGGGAATGCTGGCCATCAGGTAGTACCATAACCTACCTGCACAAACGCTTTATAAGTGGTGTATGCGGTGGATATTGCTTTGACAACTCATCCACATTGGCCATTACAAAATCGCCAAAAGTAAAGCCCGGTGCTACTGTACAGCCTACCAATGCATAGTCAGTGTCAGCGGCAGGTTCTGAAGCAAACCAGCAGCCGGCAGGAACAACGGCCTGGAATACTTCCCCGGCATTAAATTTATCTCCAAGCTTTATTACTTCGAGTCTTCCATTTAAATGTATCACATGAATGACAAGTGTGCCGCCGGCATAAAAATGCCAGCACTCATCACTCTCAATTTTATGAAAGGCAGAAAAATTACCTTGCTCCAATAAAAAATAAATGGCTGTGCTATAACTTCTTTCCCCGGTAAATCTTTTGGGCAATGCTGTCTTCGGAATTGTTTCAAGTGACCGATAGGTTTCACGGTAGTAACCACCTTCGGGATGCGGTATCAACTTAAATTTTTCTATCAATTCTTTAGCAAGGGGGTTGTTATTCATACACTAAAAATAAAAACAATCCTGATTTTACAACAAAAAAATAATCGCTGTCAAAAAACACCCCGTAAAAAGAAAGTTCTTTTACGGGGTGAAGTATGATCATGCATACATAGTTTCAGTAAAATTAACGCAGTGCTTTTACCGGGTAAGCAGGCCTTTTGGGTGCTTCCTGCGGATTTTTTTCCAGTTCTTTTAATGCTACTTCAATGGCTTTCTCCAACTGGGGATCATTTCCCTTCAATACTTCCGATGGCGTTTGCTCTACTTCAATATCGGGCTGCACGCCAACATTCTCCACTACAAAACCATCCTTTGTCCAGATGGCAACATTCGGCGCCGTTACACCTCCCCCATCAATAAATTCTGGGAATCCAAGTATGCCAACAAGGCCGCCCCAGGTTCTTTTTCCTACGATCGTTCCTACTTTAAATTTGTGAAACATCCATGGCAACATGTCGCCTCCTGATCCTGCATTTTCATCCGTGATCATTACCTTAGGGCCTTGTATAGAAGCACTCGGTGTTTTAAGATCATTGCCATAGCGCATATTCCAATAGGCCTGGTAAGGACGTTGTAAAATGTCAATATAATAATCGGCCAACTGCCCTCCGCCATTGAAACGCTCATCAATAATTACCGCTTTTTTATTTGCCTGAGGGAAAAAATAACGCTTAAAATATTCAAAGCCCAGCCCGGCGGTATTGGGTACATACACATACGCAACCTGCCCCTTGGTGGCCTCATTTACTTTCTTAAGATTTCCTTCTACCCAGTCACGGTTACGCAGGTCATATTCATTGCCCACAGGTACTACTTTTACAACTCTTGACCCGGTATAGTTGGGATTTGGCCCAATGGTAAGCTCCACAATTTTACCGGAGGTTGCTTCAAAAAACTGGTATAAATTTTCATCAGCAGTTACATCTTTTCCATTTACAGCCAAAATATAATCACCTTCTTTTGCATTGATACCAGGTTCGGTTAGGGGCGACCGTAAGTTGGGGTTCCAGTTAAGCCCGCCATATATTTTTTTAAGCCGGTACCGGTTATTGGCTATCGTATAATCTGCACCCAATAATCCTCCATTTACAAAACTCACACTGTTTAATTTTTCACCGCCATCTGTAATTCTGTGATGGCCCACCGCCAGCTCACTGCACATCCACTGAATAACGGTGTTCAGGTCTCCCCTGCAGGAAAGATCAGGAAGAAATACAGCATATTTTTTTTTCATAGCCGGCCAGTCGGCACCGTGCATTCCGGGATCGTAAAAGTAATCCCTGTTAATTCTCCACGCTTCCTCAAAGATGTTTTTCCATTCTGCAGCCGGGTCAAACTTTACCTGCAGATCTGCCGTGTTGATCAGTGGTTTAGAACCGTCCGGTTTATCACCGCTGGAAACAATGCCATAGCTGTTACCCCTTACATACAACATTTTTTTACCATCAGCCGATAATACAAATCCATCCACGGGCATCAATTCATCATCCTTTCTTTTCTTCATATCATATTTATGCAGCATTGAATTTTCACCAGAACCAAACTCTGAGGATATATACAACAGCTCCCCTTCATCGCCCATACCCAGTGAATAATAGTTGCCAGCTCTTACCGGCACATCGATGATACGATTCTCAATGCCATCCAGGTCTATCTTTATTGCCTCGGTTTTTTTGGTTTCGGCAGGTTCATCTTTTTTATCCTTGCCGTCTTTTTTATCTTTCTTCGGTTTATCGTCCGCATCCTTTTTTGGCGCATCATCTGTTTTAATTTTTTCCTCATCGCTTTCTTTTGCAAAAGGAGAAACCGTTTCTTTTTGTAATGTTAAGAGGTAGATAGATTGCGTGGACCGCATATCATTGTTCGACTGATCAAACCAGTTTACAACCGGCCCTGCATCTGTTGAAGCAAAAAAGAAAAGATATTTTCCACCCCTGTCGAAAATGGGTTCCGAAACGTCGCTCAATCCATCTGTAACGGGGAAGGTTTTATCCTGATCAACTGAATAAAGAAAAGCCCTTTTAAAAAATGTGCCGGTTACTTTTGTATATACCAGCCATTTTGAATCGGATGACCAATCGCCAAATTGCTCCCGGAAAGGGCCGGGCACATACAGCTCATCTCCATCAATTTTTTTAATAGCTCCCGTGGCAACATCCATGATGTATAAGTTCCTGCCATTATCTACATAGCTGATTTTCTTACTATCAGGCGACCATTTAATGTGAGCATAAAAACCCGTACCGTTTAAGGGGAACGACTTTGTATTACCCTTTCCATCCTGCTGCTCAATCACCAACTGGTATTCGCCGGAGGCATCTGAAAAGTATGCAATGGATTTACCATCAGCCGACCAGCCAGGATACTTTTCGTGTGCCCCGGATGTGTTAGTCAAATTGCGGGCATCACCTTTATCTGCCGGCACAGTAACAATATCGCCCCTGAAATCAAATACAGCACGGGTTCCTGAAGGTGAAATGGCAGCGCTGCGGATATAGCCGCCACCCTTTACAAACCTGGGACGTAACTCCAATAAATCAGTTGCAATGCCCACCTTCAACTTATTGGTTTTACCTGAGGCCACCTCATAGAGATGTAAATAGCCTGCCTGCTCAAGAATTATTTTACCGGCTGAGGCAGCAATATTTGCAATGGGAAAATCTTTATAATCCGTTAATTGTTTGGTTTGTTTGGTCGTTACGGAATAACTGTATAGGTTGAATTCTCCATTGCGGTCACTTATAAAATACACATCATCACCCATCCAATTGGGTTCTGTATCATTGCAGCCACCGGCGGGCTGGGGAATTTTTACAATGGAATTATCAAGAAAAGAAAATAATTGAATGGTGGAAATGGTACCACCACGGTAATGTTTCCATTGACGAAAAGCTTCCCACAGCGGCGTGTATGCCATCATCTTTCCATCGGGTGAATAAGATGCATGGTAGGCATTTGGGATACCGATCTGCGTAGGAAAGCCACCTGTAACCGGCACTGTAAACAACTGTGCATACCGGCTGGTAAATACCGATCTTTTTGAAATAAATAAAACGCTTTTACCATCCACCGTAAATCCTTTTACCATATCGGGGCCGGGATGCCAGGTGAGTCTTTTGGGAATACCACCATTTACCGGCACCACAAACACATCGGTATTGCCATCGTATTGGGCACTGAAAGCAATCATCGTTCCATCAGGCGAAAACACCGGGCTCGATTCCACACCTTTATCAATCGTTAGTCTTTTTGGATCGCTGCCATCTATATTTGCCACCCACAGATCTTCTGCATAAATAAATGCAATATGGGTAGCGCTGATTGCAGGCTGGGCCAGCATCCTGGTATCTTTTGTGTCTATACCAAACAACCATGTTGGTACAAATGCCAATAAAATAAACAGCAGTTGAAAGGAACTTTCAGGTCGCTTCATAAAATCTAATTAACGGTTAAAAATAAAAGTATCACTCATCTTTGGGGGATTCGTTACACGGCAAATTGCACAACAAATGATAAGCGCAGTACAATACATGTATTCACTAAAGTATGTATTTTTTTGAAACAATTTACCCCGGATAACTACCGCCCATAAAATAAAACATAGATAAGTTTGCGCTACTGTTTTGATAACAGTGGGGCATACGCAAGGCTCATCGCTCAAAGGCAAATTTGTGCCGGCACCAAAATGCATCCAGCGCTACCATGTTTGCCTTAAAGAACGAAATAAGTTGGTGCCAGTCTGATTTGTTTAACACATTCAATCCATGCAGGCCCGTGGAAATATTGTTGGTTGTTTTTCCATATTGATCGGTATGCATTTGTTGCCAATGCCATTCAATGCCGGTTTCTTTTTCCAGTATTTTTTTAAGCTGTAGAAATTTATCAAAATACCATTCTTGCAAACCTGCATCCTTATGCGATAATTCAATTGTAACTGTTGCCAGGTTATTTTTGGTTTGCATAATAAATCGAATGTGCTTCTCCCCTGTTTTGTAATTGACCCAGTTAATTTTTTCGCCTTCGGCAGATAAAACAGGCGCCAAGTACTGGCCCAGTGTGGTCCAGAATTCCTGGTTTATTTGAGACACCATTTGTTTTGAGTACATGCCGTAAAATTAGTGAACTGCAAATTTAAAGGAACTAATAAAGCATATTTTCAGGGATCAACATAGATACATGTAATACTCAATAAATTAATTTTAACGCTCGTAGCTTTTATTAGCTTTGCAGCCTTATGACAGTCAGATCGGAAGCAGTTAAAACATGGCGGCTATCTGCTCCTATCATTATTGGGGAGCTTACACAGATGGCATTGGGTATCATTGATAATGTGATGGTTGGCGCTATTAGCTATAAACAACTGGCTGCAGCTTCGCTTGTAAACAGTGTAATGAACATTCCATTTGTGCTGGGTTTGGGTATGACGATGGCCGTTTCTCAAACCGTATCAATGGCACATGGCCGCAGGGATAGCCAGCAGGTATCACACTTTTTATACAACGGAATTTGGTTGAGTACGATTGCAGGAATCATTATTGCCATTGTATTGATTACGGGGAGAAAAGCAGTCTATCATCTCGGGCAGGATCCTGATGTTGCGCTATTAGGCGAACCTTACCTGCAGATAATGTCGTGGTCCATTATTCCAATGATGATGTTCATCGGGATAAAACAATTTGCAGATGGGCTTGAGCGAACCCGGACGGCTATGATACTTTCTTTTCTTGCACTTCCTTTAAACATATTTATCAACTGGTTACTGGTTTTTGGCAACTGGGGTTTTCCCCGGCTTGAATTAATCGGTGCCGGTTATGGCACATTGATTACACGCATATTTATACTGCTGGCTTTTGTTGCCATTTTGATGTTGAATCCATTTTATAAACGATACATAGCTGTAAGAAAAAATCAATGGGTATTAAAGTTTCACACCATCAAAGAGCTACTGCATATAGGCGTACCCAGTAGTTTGCAGGCAGCCATGGAATCTGGCGCCTTTGCAGTTTCTGGTATCATCATCGGCACGCTTGGAGCGGTACAATTGGCAGCACACCAGATTGCCCTCAGTTGTGCCTCTTTTACATTTATGGTTAGCTGGGGACTATCGCAGGGTGGCTCAATAAGAATCAGTAATGCATGGGGCCGCAACAACTGGAAAGAGATTGGTATCATTGGTAAAAGCACCTTTGTGAGCGGGCTTATTTATGGAATACTGGGCCTGGTTTTCTTTGTAGTAACCCGCAATATTTTACCCAAAGCATTCAATGATAACGCTACTGTAATATCGCTGGCTTCGGTACTGATGTTGTATGCGGCTTTATTCCAGGTATCGGATGCTACACAGGCCATTGGCGTGGGTTTATTAAGAGGAATCAAAGACGTAAAAGTGCCCACTATGTATATTGCCATTGCCTATTGGGCCGTAGGAATTCCCATGGGATGCCTGATGGCGCTGGTGTTTAAAATGGGCGCTGCCGGTATGTGGATTGGGTTTTTAAGCGGGCTAACTTTTTCATCTGTATTCTTAAACAGGCGGTTCTCAAAAATTATTAAAGCAAGGGAAGTATTGTGATAGATAAGCGAAGTAAGTGTTCCTTCAGAACTGTCCTTCATCGAACAAAAATCATAAAAACTAAAAGCCTTTTTTACTAATTGGGTGCATTTAAAAATAATTCTTTTGCACCGGCTTTAATATTTCATGGCATCTTTATCCGATATTGGATGTTGATTAAATTTACTGCTTCCATAACTTGTTTTTGTTGGCGTAATTGAGTTGGCCTGATCATGTAAAAAATTTTCCATTGGTGTGCCTGCCGGGTGATAGGATTTTCCAAAGCTTATTTTACCATCCTGTTTCTGTTGCGGTTTGCGGCCTGGAGGACATGCAGAAAAAAAGTCTACATTTGTCTCCATCATGGTTAATCTGCCTGCTATTAATGAAAAATAAACTGAAGCCTGAAATGTTATTTAATTGCTTCAGGTTGAATGTACTTGTTTTCATATTGTTTTTTCCTGTAGTTGTTTGCGGCCAGTTATGGCCTGGTAACCTTGGCCTTCCCATTGTAAATATTGATTTTGGCGCTGGCAATGGCTCTGCTTTGCCGGGTAAACTAACTTCTTATCAATATGCCCACGGCTGCCCTGGCACAGGCTTTTATTCCATCGAGCATTTTTTATTTGGCTGCGCCAACAAAACATGGATCGTGATGACCGGCGATCATACAGGTAATTATGATGGCAATTATATGCTGGTAAATGCAGCCGGGTCACCGGGTAATATTTACCTGGATACCATCCGGGGACTTTGCAACAATACCACTTACCAGTTTTCTGCCTGGGCTACCAATGCCATGAAGGACAATGCCTGCGGTGGAGTTCCGGAACTTCCATCGCTCAGTTTTACTATTGAAGATATTGCCGGTAAAATACTTAGCTCATATACCTCCGGAGATCTGCCTTTGTTAGGTTACAAAGAGTGGCTGCAATACGGCACATTCTACACCACACCGGCCAACACAGGCGACCTTGTGATACGGATTAGCAGTGCAAAAAAAGACACCTGCGGGGATGCATTTTTATTGGATGATATTACACTTAAAGCCGCAGGGCCTTCTATTGTAGTTTCTATTAATGGAAATCCTGATAGCACCGTAGCCGATCTTTGTTTTGGATACACAAATCCACTAAAGCTTGAATGTACGTACAGCGCCGGGTTTAATTCGCCTGAAATGCAATGGCAAACCAGCAGGGATTCAGGCAAAACCTGGATGAATATTACCGGGGCAACCACCAATACCTACTTTGTTCCACACCGTAACGATAGTGTGGTGCTGTATAGAATGGGCCTTGCTGAGCAGGGTAATCTCAGCAATAGTAAATGCACCATTTATTCTGACCGAATCTGGACCAATGTGCATCCTCTGCCCGATCATTCCCCATTTAAACAGGTGCAGGGTTGCCTCACCAAAGACGTTGCCCTTAAAGCAACTGCTGGTTTTCTTAAGTATCGATGGACCGGCCCCAATGGGTTTCAAAGCAATATGGTAGAACCTGTGTTGAGCAATCTCCAAAATATAAACCAGGGCTTGTACCAGGTATTGCTTACTGCTGACTTTGGTTGCACTGCTGTTGACAGTATTCAATTAAATATTTTTCCCGGCACCACCATAAACACCGTAAATAAGTATAACGTTTGCCAGGGAACAACCGTTCATTTATCAGCCACTGGTGTTGGTAGCTATGAATGGTCGCCATCCACAGGCTTATCCAATGCATTTATTGCAAACCCGGTTGTAACGCCGCAGGATTCTATCCAATACAAAATTTTACTTACCAATAGTTATGGTTGTAAAGATTCAGCGCTGGTAGATATCAACGTGTATAAAAAGACATTTGTTGATGCAGGTATGAACAAAACAATCTTAACGGGTGATACGGTCCGGCTTGACGGTGTTGTAAAAGGTACTGGCGTAGATTTTTATTGGTCTTCTTCCAACATCGGATCTTTAAATAGTAGTTCAGTTGTAACCCCTTCGGCTTTTCCGCTGGCGCAAACAATTTATACGTTGCATGCAAGTTCAACGCTGGGCTGCGGTAGTGCTACAGATGATGTTACCGTGAGTGTTTACAAAGAATTTTTGGTGCCGAAAGCATTTACACCAAATGGAGATGGTAAGAACGACTTGTTCCGTATCATACCGGTTAATAGTTATCAACTGGTTAATTTCAAAATTTTCGATCGCCTTGGCGGCATGGTGTTTAATGCTACTGATCAATTTTCCGGTTGGGATGGCCGTGTAAAGGGTGAGCAACAGGATGCAGGTGTATATGTTTATTATTTAGAACTAAAGTCGGCCTCAGGCAAAATGATCGTTAGAAAAGGAAGCATTGTATTGCTACGGTAAAAACAAAAAAGGTTAATGATAGCATCGTTGATATCATTAACCTTAAAAAGATGATTTTCATTAACGCCTACACACGGGTGTCATCAAAATTCTGGTCAGCCTGATCTTTATTTGACCATGCCTGTAATTCATCCTGAATTTTTTCTCCTAATGTTTTATCGTCTTCAGCCTTTTCAGTTTCTTCAAGTTTCTCATCTGCTTCTTTTTTCAATTCTTCTGCAGTTTTTGCCGGAGTACCGGAGGAGCTGGGGTCACCGCCCGGGCTAAAAATAAAATGTGTGAAGTATGCCATGGTATTTCTTGTTTAAATTTTTGTAATTGTATTTCTATAAAATTAACTAAATATTTTTAGGGTGCATTTAAAATTGTCGCATTGCTTTGCTACGTGTGGGCGGTGGAGACACCGCCCACGGCTGACTGCCCCGGTTGGTGTCCCACCAACCGGCGACAATTTTAAATGCACCCTACTTTTAATGGCTTAAAGGAGCTAATTATTATTTTGACCATTACTATTTCAACTCACTGGTGGCTGCATCAAGATAGGCAGAAAAATCACTCAATACATTGGCCGCAACTTCAACCTGTGATTTTACTTCGGGCCAGTTTCTTTCTTCAATTGCTTCACGTATTCCAGGCAACGTTTTTACGCCGTAACCGGTGTAAAAGCCGGGAGCATAAATGGCATGTTTGTACCAGCCCCTGCGTGGCAGTCCGTCTTTTGACAACAACTGTTGTTCGGCACGATACAATTTTTTATTCAGCTCGTTTCTCTTTGCATCCGATATCGTATTGCCGGTAATGGCAGCCTGTAATATATTGGAACTTTTTTCAAAAACTGCGCTTGCATTTTGCAGCGCTGCAAAACTAATATAAGGCACTTCGTCCTTTGCAACGGGCGGTAGTAACGGCTCATTTATTTTATCTGCTAGGCTGTAGTATTTTTCTTTGATCAATTGATTTTCCATCTGTGTATTTTCCCGCATATCATCGGCCAGTTTCATTACCTCTGTTACATAAGTTGCAATTGTTTTTTGCAGGTTGCGGAAATCAAAAGGAAGTGTTTCGGCATTTGCAAAACGCAGCGTGGTATGCCCGGCAGTTTTTGCAAGCACTACACCATATTCAAAATCGGGATCTTTAAAACGCTTGTATAAGTCGTAAGAATCATAGATAGAATGGTATTCTCCACCGGCATCTTCGCCACCAAAACCAAGGTTGAGAGATGATATACCACTGTGTTGTAAAAAGGAAGAAAAATCTGATCCTGATCCCAGCGGATCAAGTGTAAACGTTTTGTTGGCAATGAGGTCTTTTTTTGCTTTAACCCCGGAAGCATTCACTACATCGGCTGCACGCTTTCTATCATACACCGATATTTGTTTTTGCGGATCATTGATCTCTTTTACAATTTCTGTGAAAGCAGGCTCCAATGCCTGTGAACCACCGGCTTCCAAAAATCCACGTCCGTTTCCATCTGAGTTGATATACAACACTGCTTTTTCCTGCAATTCTTTTTCATGGGTTTCAACCCATTCTGTTGAGCCCAGCAATCCTTCCTCTTCCCCATCCCAGGCACAAAATATAATGGTGCGTTTTGGCTTCCAACCAGCTTTTGCCAGCTCACCAATCGACCTTGCTTCTTCCATCATGGCGGCCTGCCCGCTTATGGGATCGGCAGCACCATTCACCCATGCATCATGATGATTGCCACGGATCACCCATTCATCCGGGAAATCACTTCCCTTAAGTTTTGCAATTACATTATACAGCGGTTTTATATCCCAGTTAAATTCAAGTTTCAGGTGTATTTTATTTTTACCCGGGCCAACATGATAGGTCATTGGCAATGCTCCTTTCCAGCTATCGGGCACTACCTGGCCGTCCAGCGATTCCAGCAAAGGTTTGGCATCACCATAACTGATAGGGATAACCGGAATTTTTAATAAGTTGGCAGCCTCGGACCGCTCGATTCTTTTAGCATCTTTGGTGGCACCCATTCCGGGTGTAAGCGGATCGCCGGGATAAACCGGCATATCTTCAACTGAACCTCTTTGCGCACCAAATTCGGGCCTGTACGGGCCTTTTGGATAAACATCTCCCTGGAAGTACCCATCTTCTTTTGGATCACTGTAAATGATGCATCCGATGGCACCATGCTCCTGTGCCACTTTTGGTTTGATACCTCTCCAGCTATGGCCATATTTGGCAATTACAATTTTACCTTTTACATCAATACCCATTCTTGCCAGCATTTCATAATCCGCAGGCACGCCATAATTAACAAAGATCAGTTCGCCGGTAACATCCCCATCTGCGCTATAACAATTGTAAACCGGCAACTGTAAAGCATGCTGACCGGAAGTGGCATCTTCTTTTAATGTAAGTTCCATCAATGCTGCTTTATAATTTGAGTTCCCCGTCATTTCAAGCAGCCTTGTTTTAGGTGTTGGAAACAACACATAAAAATTTTCGATTTGGGCATCGTAACCCCAGCTTTTAAACTTCTGCAAAATATACTCTGCATTGGCTTTATCACCTGCCGAACCAACATGATGCGGAACTGCGGACAGGTCTTTAATGAGCTTACCTACATTTTCTGCTTTAAGATTGGCATCAAACTTTTTTTCGGTTGCCAGTTGTGTAGTAGCCGCCGTATTGCTAAAGCCAAGTATGGTTTTTGATTGGGCAAACACACCATAAGTTGACAAACATAAAATGGAAAAAAGACTTAGTTTAATATTCATGTAGATCGTGTTGGATAGATTAGAGAATAATATTGAATATAGGAATTTAATTTTCCTGCACAACATATTAATAAAACTTTTTCGATGAATGTGTTGAGATTGCGGGCATAGTTTTTTGTTGATAAAATTCATGAACTGCTTATAAATAAAAGTGAGTGTGATTTTTTATGTTGAAAAGACAGCCTGTTTTAATTTTTATGTATCGGTAAAAAAAGTTTAGATGCGATGCTTTTCATATACTTATCTTTAAACATACACCACTCATAAAAATTAATTGATAACAACATGAAACATTTAAAAATGTTCTGCTGCGTTATAGCAGCAATTACCTTTACCCAGCAGGCATTTACCCAATCGGCCTTTGATACAACCATGTATGGTAAAAATGAAAAGGTGGGGAAATATTTTGATAACAGGGGATTTAAGATGTATTATGAAACTTACGGTAGCGGACAACCTTTGCTCATCATTCATGGCAACGGTGGTTCTATTAACAACTTCGTTTACCAAATACCTTTTTTTGCAAAAAAATACCAGGTAATCCTTGCCGATAGCAGGGCGCAGGGCAAATCGGTTGATACAGGCGATTCGTTGAGTTATGAAATGATGACGGATGATTTGAGTGCTTTGCTGGATCACCTTGGCCTTGATTCCTGTTATGTAATTGGCTGGAGCGATGGCGGCATCAATGGCTTATTGCTTGCCATTCGTCATCCTGAAAAAGTTAAGAAGCTGGCAGTAACAGGTGCCAACCTTGTACCGGATACCACCGCTGTTGATCCATTTGTACATGACTGGGCCATGAAGTACAACGACAGTATGCAAAAAATGAAACCCACGCCGGAACTTAAAGCTCAATTAAAATTATTTCACCTGTTATCTTTTGAGCCACATATCAGCATCAAACAATTAAACGGCATAAAATGCCCTACCCTGGTGATTGGTGGAGATCATGATATTTTGCTTCCGAGACATACGTTGCTAATTGCAGAATCTATTCCACAATCATATTTATGGATCCTTCCCAATTCTGGCCATTCAACACCGGTTGTTTACAAAGATGAGTTCAATAAAACAGTAGGTGATTTCTTCAGCAAGCCATATCGGAAAATTGAAAAATTCGGAAGGTTTAATTAGGAACTTTTTGCTGAAAAATTAATGCACTAAAAGTCTTATTGATTTCGCATCAAAACGATACCCAGAGACGAAGTTTACAGTATTGCAATCAGCCTACTGTAAACTAAAAGAATCTTCTTTTTCAATATCATTAAAAAAGGTTGCATTTCTGCAACCGATTAATGAGGTGGATCCTGGAATCGAACCAAGTATCTGTTTTAATTATCAAAAGGTTTTACGAATGTGCGATAGTTGGCTAATCCACCGTCGATTCCAACCGGACCCACTACCGAGGAAATTAATCCCCCAAAAAGAGTTAAACCGAAGCTTATGAATAAATGTAGTAACACCGCTTTAAAAATTTCCATATTTTTTAATTTTTTGTACGTTAGTAAATGAGTAATTAAGACAATACACACCTCCTTTAGATAAAACCTTTCAATGAACGCTGACAGACTTTCCTGAAGTTTATATATCAAACAATATATTTCTCAAATGGAAAACTCAATCAAAGATAGTATAGTAAATGAAATTCATGCACTACTGCAGCAACACAATATTAACTAAAGCAGGCAAATTTTGACCCGGTATGAAAAACAAACGGGCAGCGATTAAATCACTGCCCGTTTGTTTTACTTGTGACGATTGACTGCTTTTAACTTCCAGTGTGCAATCATTCAACATTTAACATTCATCACTCAACACAATCAGTCTTCACTCAACACAATTACTCCAGCACTCCATATTTCCCAGACTGAAACTCCATAATAGCTTCATGAATTTCTTCCTCTGTATTCATTACAAAGGGGCCATAGCTTGCGATGGGTTCGTTGATGGGTTCCCCACTTAACAGCAACACGATTGCATCGGTTGTTGCTTTTACTTCAATGTCTTCACCATCATTGGCAAATAATACAAAGCTGTGTTCCGGCGCTTTTTCACCATTTATTTCAACATGGCCATTTACAACTAAGGCTGCAGCGTTGTGCGTTGCCGGTATGGTGCCACTTACCATTCCACCTTCGTTCAATTCAAGATTCAACAGGTTGACCGGTGAGTAAGTGGTGGCAGGCCCTTTAACACCGTTGAATTCCCCGGCGATAATATTTACCTGCCCTGCATTGTCCGACAAAATAACCTTACCCATCTGTGCGGCGGTAATTGGCTGGTAGTGTGCCGGGGTTAACTTATCTTTTTTTGGCAGGTTAACCCAAAGCTGTACCATTTCAAACAGTCCACCTTTTTTTGAAAACTTTTCTTCGTGGTATTCTTTATGCAAAATACCTGCACCTGCTGTCATCCATTGTACATCACCCGGATTGATGATACCGCTGTTACCGGTACTATCGTGGTGCGCCACGCTTCCTTTGTATGCAATGGTGACCGTTTCAAATCCTTTATGCGGATGAACGTCAACCCCACGAACTTTATCAGATGGGCCAAAATCGAATGCTGCACCAAAGTCAAGCATCAGGAAGGGACTGATCCTGGGTTGTGAAATATTTGCCCCTGGTATAAAGTTAAATACCCTGAAGCCATCTCCTACCATACCCGGGCGGGCAGGGCGTGGAGTTATTTTTTCTATTGATTTTTTCATATTATGTTCCTTTTGTAATTTTTTTATTTCAGCAATGTTGCTGCTGTTAAATGTTTGTTGTGTTTGTTGCCGGTTAGGCAGTTCTTCAATTGTTATTGAATAACAATATGGAGACCAGCATTTTTCAATGCATCATCTACAAATGAAAAAGTTGGTTTACCTGTGTTGAGTTGCTCTTCCAACACAGCTTCGATGGCATCGGTTAATGAAACAGTTGCATTGCCATTATGTTGCAAAATTATTATACCGGGTTGTTGAAGCGCAACATTTTTTTTCAATTTCGCCGTTGCTTCATTTGTAATTCCATCTGTCAATACTACCAAATCATAAGATGATTGCAGCAACCTTTCAATGGCCGTTTCATCTCCAATGACATACTCACCATTCCAAAATGATTGCTCATTAATTTATTCTGAAAGCCTGGTTAACTGATCCTGGTTTGTTCCAATTAACAATATGGCTGTTTTGTTCATTTTAAACTCCTTTTTTAGAACTCAAAATTACGATAGCCGACAGCTAAAAAAAATAATGTAGATTAAGATGCGGCGGTAATTAAGTTCTGTAAAATATCATGGTGGGAAATGATGCCATGAAAATATGAATGTGAACGGAGCACTTCGTTCCTCAGTGTAAACTCTGCCAATGTTGACGCTATGGAATATTAATGTTGGTAAACAAACTACACAGGCATTAACCTTTTAAAGCTGGCTGGTGCAGCATCTTACTCAAAAATTCGGGGGTAACACCAATATAAGCGGCAACCTGCTTTTGGGGTAAACATTCAATCAGGGAGGGATAAAGCTCACAGAAAATCTGGTAGCGTTCCATAGCAGAAAGTGCCAGGTTATCAATGAGGCGATGCTGGTAAGATGCCAGTGCATTTTCGGCAAGTATCCTGAAAAAACGTTCCAGTTTTGGAACTGCTTCAAATAAATGATCAATATCGGTTTTGGCCAATAATGCAAATTCGCTGTCGTCCACGGCATCAATATACAGGGTGCCGGGCTGCTGTGTTTTAAAACTGTACATGTCATTGATCCACCAACCGGGCGGTGCAAATTGCAGGATATGTTCGAACCCGTTTTTATCGAGTGAGTAACTACGTAAAACACCTTTCACTACGAACACCGCATTTTTATGTACATCGCCTTCCTGGTACAAGAACTGTTTCTTTTTAATCTTTTTATATTTCAGCTTAGATGCAATCAACTCCTCCTCTTCACCGGTAAGGGTTACGTGTTTTGCAATATGCTTTAAAATAAGATTGGCCATTGTAAATTTTATAGCCATAAATTTAGTTAACTACCGGTACGGTTGCTGTATTTTAAAAATGGGTTAGTAATATTTTGAGCAGATGGAGATGGGAGGATGGTTTTCAAGGCAATTCCTATATCACCCCTGCGGGGTTTTGTACAACAATTTAAATTTTTTTCTATAATAATACCAACCTTACGGGTTTAAAGAAAGCAACTCAAAATATTGATCAACTTAAAATTGATTAACAATCTTACTACCACTAAGTCGCTGGATTTTGTTACATTCCGGCATGATTTTGTTATCATACCAATTGTTCACATAAAAATTGCGACGGGCAAAGCATCGTCGCAACCAACATTTTAAACCATCATAATTATGAATGATTTTATCAGCATCCAGGATGCAAAAGGCGCCAGTCATGTAATCTTTACCAGGTATATAACCAACCTTACCATACAAAGCAGTTCTGTTAAAATTCACATCAACAGTGGCGGCACTTCAATGACCGTACATACACTTTATACCATGCAGGAAATGCTGGACCTGATCATGAAAGCTTAGCATTGTAAAAGCTACAAATGTCAAATGTTAATTGTCAATTGCCAATCAACATTTGACATTTAAACATGCATTCTTACTTCTTGCTGCTCATGTAAAAACGAATTGTACCTCCCTGCATAATTTCATTATGTGTGATATATAATCTGTTCAATGGTTGTCCATTCAGCAATACTTTTTTTACAAACACATTTTTATCGCCCTGCCCTACAGTTTCCACGTTAAATGTTTTACCGTTTTCGAGGTTAAGCGTTGCGTTGGTAACAGATGGGCTTCCCAATGAATATTGATCAGAACCGGGCGCTACCGGGTAAAAGCCAATTGCACTAAA
This sequence comes from Ferruginibacter sp., assembly GCA_046590675.1. Taxonomy (GTDB): domain Bacteria; phylum Bacteroidota; class Bacteroidia; order Chitinophagales; family Chitinophagaceae; genus Ferruginibacter. The sequence continues at coordinate 97,249 of JBKJUP010000077.1, forward strand.
GATATACCAGGCACTCATTTGTCCGCAATCATCATTACCACCCAATCCATCAGGACGTGGTGCATACATTTTTTTCATGACCATTCGTATTCTTTCGCCGGTTTTCCATGATGCATCTGTCCAGTTGTATAAGTAAGCCACATGGTGCGATGGTTCGTTGCCATGTACATAATTCCCGATGATTCCATCACGGGTGATGTCTTCAGTTTCAGCAAAATATTTATCGGGCAGTTCCATTGTAAACAACGAATCCAGGTGTTTTACAAACTGCTTTTTACCGCCCATCATGTTAATTAATGTTGTAGGATCCTGCGGTACAAACAAAGAAAAATTCCAGGCATTGCCTTCTATAAATCCCTGCCCGTCTGTACTTAATACATCAAACTTTTGTTTAAATGTGCCGTCATTTAATTTTGGGCGCATAAAACCAATGGAAGGATCAAATACATTTTTATAATTGGTGGAACGTTTTATATACCTGTCGTACACATCCATACGGCCCAGCTTTTTTGCTGCCTGTGCAATACACCAGTCGTCATAAGCGTACTCCAGCGTTGTTGATACGGATGAACCACTCATTTCTACCGACACATAACCTTTATCTATATACCCTCCCAGCCCATCAAAATTTCTGTGCAGCGATGTAGTGATGCAGGCATCCAATGCCTTATTTGCATCAAATGGTGTATTGCCTTTTATGATGGCATCCGCTATTACAGAAACACTGTGATAGCCCGACATACACCAGTTTTCGTTGGCGTAGTGCGACCATACCGGCAACATGTGTTGTACACTCTGATCGTAGTGTGCCAGCATCGATTGCACCATATCGCCATTGCGTGTTGGTTGCAACATATTGAACAATGGATGCAATGCCCTGTAAGTATCCCACAAAGAAAATGTAGTGTAATTGGTAAAGCCATCTGCAGTATGTACATTCTGATCGAGGCCCTTGTATTTTCCATCTACATCCATATAAGTAGTGGGCGAAATAAAGGCATGATACATGGCTGTATAAAAATTCTGCTTTAGTTCTGTATCACCTTCTATCACAGCTTTGTTTAATTCCTTGTTCCACAAATCTTCGCTTGCTTTTTTAACCGATTCAAAATCCCAGTTGGGCGTTTCGGTACGTAGGTTCAATAATGCACCTTCGGTACTAACCGGGGAAAGGGCCATTTTAATTTTTATCTTTTCGTTGGCTTCCGTTTTAAAATCGAAGTACATCCTGATTTGCGTTCCTGCTATTTCAGGGAAATTTTTTTCCTGCCTGAACTTGCCCCAAAAGCCCCTGTAAACCTGATTTGTAGAAAAATTTTTATTGCCATACTGGTAAAATGGTTTTGAGAAAGTCATGGCAAAATATTCAGTCCGGGTTCTTGCCCAACCATTGGTTTGCCGATAGCCGGTAATCAGTGTGTCATTTTCTACCCGTACAAAAGTCCACACATTCTTATCGGTATAATTATAGATACCACTCATTAAATCGAGGATAATATGCGCCTGATCTGATTTGGGAAACGTGTACTGGTGAAACCCTACCCTGTTGGTAGCCGTTAGTTCTGCAGTAATGTTATCATCATCCAGTTTTACTTTGTAGTACCCCGCAGTTGCTGTTTCATTGGCATGCGAATAGGCAGAACGAAAACCACTGCGTGTGTCGCTGGCTATACCCGGATTTAACTGAAGCTCACCCGTAGTTGGCATAATTAAAAAATCACCTAAATCTGAATGGCCGGTGCCACTGAAATGCGTATGGCTAAATCCTACAATTGATTTATCCTCGTACTGGTAACCTGCGCAATATTTGTATATATCGCCGTTGTATTTCCCGTTCATTTCGTAAGAAAGCGTATCTGTATCCGGACTCAGTTGCACCATGCCAAACGGCACTGTTGCACCGGGGTAAGTGTGCCCCATTCTTTCGGTGCCAACAATTGGCATTACGTATTGAGCCAGGTTTTGCAAAGGCTTTTGCTGCGCCATTGAAACACCTGAAATAAACAACAGGCTTAACCACGTTAATTTTTGCATACTACTTTATTATATTCAGTTTTATTAATGAATGCAGTTTAATTAGAAGACTTAAAGTGGCGGGTGGAGACATCTGCCACGGCTGACCGCCGGGGTTGGTGCCCCCTTAACTAAACCTTATATTGTTTTATTAATACAAATTTTTTAACCGTTGTTCACTTAGTGATACGTTAGTTCCAGTGCCGGATCTTTTCCATAGTCGGCCCATAACACATCCACAGTTTTACCGGTTAACTTCACCCAAAGTTCAGGCGATAAGTATTGTCACGCATTGCCTTGTCCATATCATCTACAATGGAAGCATTCACATTTTTCTCCACCCAAACTAAAAAACGGGCTGTAATCCGATAACTGTTTAAATAGCTCTGGCCTGCGGCATAATCCGGCATCTTCCAATCGCCCTTTACATTATTGATCCCGTACTTATACCGCACATAATCTGCAATACCTTCCGATAGCCAGGTTGGTTGATTATTTATTTTGTAAGACTGAACAATGTGCATGACTTCATGCGTTACTACATCGATATCTTCCGGAAAACTTTTCATCCATTCTGGATTATATGTTGCAATTCCATCATAGCTGGTTTCGGCAACCGCCTTATAATCCGGATCAATTCTAAAAGTAACTTTCTTTAATGAATTCGGGTTAAAACGTTTTACCTCATTTGGATAAACAATAAAAAAGGCATCGATCATTTTCTGTTTGGTAACCACGCTGAAACCACTTTCAGAAAGAAAAACCAGGGTATCTCCTGCTTTAATAATCGTATCCCGCACTTCAAAAAATCTTTCTATATTCCTTTCAAAAAAAGTATCGTTTTTTGAATACATTTTAAACCCGATAAAAAGCAATACTGTAATAACGGCAACGATAACAAGTAGCTTCTTCATATCGAAATAAATTGTTTAAGTCTCTTTAATAAATTAAGCCTGATCACTTTTTTGCAATCGACAGTTGTTTATTAATAATTAAGTTTTACTGCCGGATTTGATTTGTATACCGACCATAATTCATCCAAATTTTTGCCGGTATATTTTTCCCACAATCCTTTGTTGTAAGTTTTGGAATGCAGGGCTGCATTCATTTTCTTCACCAGCTTTTTATCATATTTTTTTTCAATCCATACCAGGAACCTGGCCGTTACCCGATACGAATTGGTATAGCTTTGTTTAGAATTATAGTCCGGCAAGGCCCATTTGGCGCCTTCATTATCCACTCCAAATTTGTACCGCACATAATCTGCAATACCTTCTGTTAACCAACCAGGCCCGGCACCGCCGGAGTACGACTGAACGATGTGCATCACTTCATGTGTAACAACATCTATGTCACCGGGATTTTTCACAAACCACTCCGGGTTGTAGCGTACAATGCTTCCGGCCGTAGCCGCTACGGCAGTGTACTCAGGGTCAATTACAAAAAACACTTTCTTTAGTGTTTGTGGATTGTACATTTTTGCCTGCTTTGGATATACTTTGTAAAAAGCATCCACCATGCGATCTTCAATGGCTTTATCAAATTTTTCAGACTTATTGATGAAGATGAGTGTGTATCCTTTTCTTGTAAAAGAATCTTTGCTAACTACATCTTCCATTCCAATATTGTTCCAGTCTTTTTGGGCAGACAAGCCCTTGGCTGCAAGCAATAATATGCCTGCTGCAATTAATTTTTTTATTTGCACGATTTTAAATTTATTTATTAGTTGAAATTGAAAATGGATAGGCCGATGCTTCGGCACCTCTTGTTTTTACAGGTGTATTACTCATGATATAATTAAAGTTGCCACCGGCCTGGATGGCTTCGTGACTGATCCAGTTATTGGGGTAAACTTTACCATTGAGTTGAATTTGTTTTACATATTTATTTGCCTCGCTGTTATTGGGTGCAGCTATGATAAACTTTTTACCATTGGCAAGGTTGAGTGTTACTTTTTTAAACAACGGTGTACCCAACACATATTGATTGGTAGCGGGACAAACAGGATAAAAACCAAGTGCTGAAAAAACATACCAGGCAGAAGTTTGTCCGTTGTCTTCATCACCACAATATCCATCTGGAGTTGGCTTGTACAATTTCCTCATTGCTTCCCTTATCCAGTATTGTGTTTTCCATGGTTCACCTGCATAGTTGTATAAGTAAATCATGTGCTGTATGGGTTGATTGCCGTGTGCGTATTGCCCCATGTCTGCTATCTGCATTTCACGTATTTCGTGAATAACGCCGCCATAATAACTATCATCAAATACCGGTGGCATTTTAAACACAGAATCAAGCATGCTTACAAATGTTTTTTTACCACCCATCAGCGTAATAAGTCCATTCATATCATGAAAAACAGACCAGCTATAATGCCAGCTATTTCCTTCCGTAAAAGCATCGCCCCATTTAAACGGATTGAATGGCGTTTGAAAACTACCATCTTCATTTTTACCACGCATCAGTTTTGTTTCCGGATCAAAAAGGTTCTTATAATTCATGCTGCGTTTGGCATACATGTCAATTTCTGCTGCCGGCTTATGCAAGGCTTTGCCCAATTGAGCGATGGTAAAATCATCGTACGCATACTCCAATGTACGGGCTGCATTTTCATTGATGTTTACATTATATGGCACATAGCCCAGCTTGTTGTAATAATCAACACCAGTGCGGCCCGTACCTTGCGGGCCAGCATTATTGGCACCATGTGAAAGTGCCTCATACAATAAATTAATATCGTACCCACGGCCACCTTTTATGTATGCATCTGCAACAACCGATGCAGAATTATTACCTACCATTATATTGCGATAGCCCGGGCTTGACCATTCCGGCAACCAGCCTCCTTCTTTATAATCATTTACAAGGCCTTCCTGCATTTCTTTGTTAATGTCAGGATAAACAAGATTTAAAAATGGAAACAAGGCACGAAAAGTATCCCAAAATCCTGTACCACCAAACATATAGCCCGGCATCACTTTACCTGTATAAGGACTGTAATGCACAATGTTTCCACTGGCATCCTTTTCGTACAATTTCATTGGAAAGAAAAGTGTGCGATACATGGTTGAATAAAAAGTACGCACCTGGTCAATGGTACCGCCTTCCACCTGTATGCGGCTCAATGTTTTGTTCCAGGTGGCTTTCGCCTTTTGTTTTACCGTTTCAAAATTATCCTGGCCAATTTCACGCAAATTAATTTCTGCCTGCTCTTCGCTAATAAAAGACGATGAAACACGGGCATGTATTTTTTCACCGGTGGTGGTAATGCTAAATCCAACCAATGCACTTGTATGGTTGCCTTTCAACTCCAGCATACCAGTTTGCAAAGTATCATTTAAACTGGCCACAGCACTGCTGAATGGTTTATCAAAAATGACTACAAAATAATTTTTAAAGTTGCGTGCCACACCACCGCTGTTTCTTGAACTCCATCCTACAATTTTATTTTGTGATGGAATTATCTTAATGTAGGAGCCACGGTCAAATGCATCAATCACTACAAAAGCACTATCTGTTTTTGGAAATGTAAATCTAAAAGAAGCGGCTCTTTCAGTAGGTGCAATTTCAGTAGTTACATTGTGATCTGCCAGGTAAACACTGTAATAGTAAGGCTTCACAATTTCAGCTTTATGAGAAAACCAACTGGCCCTTTCATCCTGGTTAACGCTGCCCTTACCCGTTACCGGCATAATAGAAAACTGGCCGTAATCATTCATCCATGGCGAAGGCTGATGGGTTTGTTTAAAGCCCCTTATTTTTTCGGCGGTGTAGGTATATTGCCAGCCATCCCCCATCTTGCCGGTTTGTGGCGTCCAGCAATTCATGCCCCATGGCAAAGAAATAGATGGATACGTATTTCCATTGCTCAGGCCGCCAGTAGATTGGGTTCCCATCAATGGGTTGATCCACTCTACAAGGTCGGTCACCTTATCTACATTTTGCGCCGATGCCCCCATGGAAATAAAAAATAACATCGCAATAATTGGTCTCTTCATCATTCAATATTTAAATTGGTTTCAATCAGGTAATATGATTGTTTAATTTTTATAATTTCTTTTGCCCGAACAAAGACATAGCTTTAGTCATCATCGTTGTGTCACTCCCTTCAGCATTATATCTTTTTGGTACAATTGTTCAGGTTGATACATTAAGCGGAATTCGGCGTCTTTATATACTTAATGGGTAATTCAAATTCAGGCATTTGCAAAAAATCACGAAGATTATCACGAATTAAAGAATTGCTGAATTTCCTTAGAGTGAAATCTCTTTAAACGAACCTATTTTTAGGCTAAACACGGAACGACCATTCCTCTTCCATTAAGGCTTTTCATTATACACGCCCAGCTCCGCAATGGAAACCTGGTGATCCGCATCATCAATTAAAACCCGGATCTTGTTTGGCTTTACTTTTCCAAAACGATGTATTTTAACAGGGCTCGCAATATCGCCTGACAGCAATGATTTCCAGGCGCCATCAGCAAAATACTGTACCCTGTATTTTTTTATATTAGGTGTCTGTTCAGTCAATGCAATTGCATTAAAAGTTGCCGCTTTTTTAAAATCCAGCTCATACCAGGCACCACTATTTTTAATGGTATGATTGCTTTGCCACGAACTACTAAAATCATCATCATTGGCAAAATCCATAATGTTCATGTCTTCGCTCCAGCTTGAATTGCTGGCCTGCTTTAATGCAAGATTGTGGGAAATAATAGGAGCATCTGTTAATGGAAGCGTTCCAACGGAACCTTCGTTCTTCCATATTTTGCCAATCTGTTTAAGCCCTGCCAGTGCGTTGTCATCGATCAGGCCATCCCTATTGGGCGCAACATTTAAAATGAAATTGCAGTTGGCATTATTCAAGGGTATCAATGTTTCATTTACCAGTTTGCTGATGTCTTTTATGGGCGTTACCGGAAAATCTGTTTTCCAAAACCAACTACTATTAATGGGCAAACAAGCCAGCGCAGGCATCTTGTTTTTTTCTTTCGAAATGCGTTGCCCGGCTCCCATTTCGTATGTTTTGATATCTGTATAAAACATTCCTTCCGATGGATATTTTGCTCCGTTCAGATCCATCAACAAGCATCCAGGTTGCAGTTTTTTTACCAGTTTATAAATTTCTTCAAAAGGCACATCATCATAACTGATCCGGCTCCAGGGCGCATCCCAGCCGTCAATAATGAGCGCTTCAATTTTACCATAATTTGTTAACAGTTCGATAACCTGGTCCTTGATCATTTTTATATCTGCAGGCGTAATTGAATTGGGGCGCAGTTTGTGGTGTGTATCCAGTATGGAATAATACAACATTACATGTAAACCAGCAGCACGAAAAGCATCGGTATATTCCTTTACAACATCTCTTTTAAGCGGGCTGTTCATTACATTGTAATCCGTTGTTTTGGTATCCCAGATACAAAATCCACTATGATGTTTGGTAGTTAAACAACCGTAACTCATATTCGCAGATTTGGCTGCAGCGGCCCATTGATTACAATCCAGTTTGGTTGGATTAAAGATAGCAGGAGAAGCTTCCGGATCGGGCCAGTCCTGGTTCATGTAGGTGGGAATATTGAAGTGTATGAACATACCAAAACGTAGATCTACAAACGACTGCTGCATTTGGTGCAAGGATGAAGTTGTGTTGCTGGCAACCTGTGCTTTTGAAGTTGCAGAAAGTAACAACAATGTAAGCATACTTAAGTAAAAAATGAATGTTGTTTTCATCAGAAAATTGTTTGTTTAAAACATACAAGGCACAGAGCGCACCAAAATAAAAATAGGTTTTTCAATAAAATATAAGATCGTGAATGTTTAGCCTTTTAACCATTTAAAAAAATACGGTTAAGTAAAAAATACTGCCCTAATTAATTAAAAATCTTAACTCATATTAATAAGTAACTCCCGGAAAATTAGCCTTCGCTGTTTCAAGTTGCAAAGTCCAGTCGTTGCCTTGTTCGTCTCTGCTGCCAAATGCAGTTAATGCAAGCGCTTTCAAATCAGTCCCTGCTGCCCCACTCCAGAAATGTACAAACTCACCAAAGTTCATTCCCTTTGTATATTCCGGGTAATTTGTTGAGCCATTATAAAAGGAAGTCTTTGGAAAATTTTTCGACAATAAAATGAAAAAATTATTTAAAACTTCCGTCTTTCCATGTAAAGAATAAATCGGGTAAAACCAATTCTTGAACCATTGAGTGCCTGCTCTCGGAAAATCATCAACCTGCGTAATTTTTGAATTATACCAACGTACCGCATCATCATTCCGATTAAGCCCCAGGTACACATCGTACTGATAAATTTCCATCCACTTACTATCGTGCCATATACCAAAGGCAGGCGAATTGTGTACGCCTTTTGCAGCACCTTCCACAATATGTCCCACTTCGTGCGTTACAAGATCGATGTCGTTTCCTGTTCCGGAAAGCCATGCATTAAGGTTGGATGAACCAACGTCAATTACATTCCTGTAATCGTGCCCCTGGTCCATATAAGTTGACGGATGCCCGCCGCTATATTTCCCTGTATGCAAAATTCCAAATAGCCTTGAATCGGTACCAAATGCACCATAGGTTTTTTTGGTATAGTTCCAAACCTGTGCAAAATATTGCCTGGGCCACACAATGGAACGGCTCACATCATCATCAAAATAAACCACTGTACTTGTATCATAGAAAACACGGTTTAATAATTGATTGTGTTCAAACCAATGCTCCCGCCATGTAGCAGGTGGGGCAGGCCCAAGGATAGCAGTTGAATCTACCGGAGTTGGCGTTACAGGAGTAGTTGTATTTCCCCCTTTTTTAGAACACCCGGTTAACAGGGTAAAAGTAAAAACTAATGCAATTGAAATATTGAATACCTGTATCAAAGTTTAGTTGTTTATACAATAAGAAAACAGTCACGCTGTTTAGTAAAAACCGCAACCGGATTTAAATACTTTTTAATAATCTGCCCGCCATACCAGTTGGTACAGCGGTTCGATTATATGAGTCATCTAACGATTGACCATTTACCAAAACCTGCATTATTTGTACTGAAAAAATCTTAGTTCGCTCATTTGAAAAAGCGAGCTTCCATTGTTGGCAGTAATATTCATCCGGTAATAATTATATGGTGCCGGCGCACTTGTTTCAAAACGTACCGTTTGTAAACGGTTTGCAAAAAAGTAATCGGTTCTGCTGTCTACAATTGTCCAGGTGATGCCATCATTTGATCCTGAAATATCCCAAACTTTAGGGTCACGGCCAGATGCGTCGTTTGCTGATGTAAGTGTGTAAGCACCAACCGCAACCGGTGTTGGGAATTGTAACTGGATCCACATCGTATTTGCATAATTATTAAGGTACTTTGTGGTAAAATCGCCGTCAACCACTTTAGGCGATCCCTCACCTGCACCGCTACCGCCACCGTTTTCGTTATTAACGCTAAGAACACCTTGTGATGTAATATCAACAGATAATCTTGTGATGGTATCAATGGCAAAATAAGTGGTACGCAATGCGCTGTCCACATTACCCGCAGAAGTATTTTCAATGCTGACAGGTAGCATATAATGAGTACCAAATACAATGGCATTGGTCATGATGGAAAGGCCCAAACCATCAGAACTTGTTTTGCCTGCTTTAATTATGTCTGTAAGGCCGGCTATAGTATAGCTTGCTGTTGGCAGCACTTTAAAGGTGGTGCCATGCGATGCATTGTAAGTTGCAACAAGTGCTGTATCTATTTTAAAAGATACATTGATATCCTGCCCTGAATATTGAAGACCGCCATAGGCTGCTCCAAAAATTACAGTTTGTGCGGTATCTGCCAACCTTAGTGCCAGTGTACCTCTGGTACCTGCCGCCTGTGGCATGTAAATATTACCCTCACCTGCTAAAATTATCTTATCTGGTTTGTTGCAGGATGATGTTATAAGCCCGAAGCTGATGATGCCGGCAACTGTCCACAAAAATTTATTATTTATTTGCATATAATCTGTTTTAAGATTTGATCGTTTTGAAAATGATATTACCAACCCGGATTTTGAACCAGTAAATTATTTTTCAACACTTCATTATTTGGTATTGGAAAAAGGTAATCTCTTTTTTGAAAAACTCTTGTTTCAATCAACGTTTTTGCGTAAAAAGCAGTTCCGTTCACATACATATTCATGCCGTAGAAAGGGCCTGCATCCGTTTGCTCTGCAATTTTCCACCTGCGTGTATCGAAGTACCGTACATTCTCAAAAGCCAGTTCTATCCTGCGTTCCTGGCGGATGGCTGTACGCATTGCTGCCTGGCCGGATGGTACTGCTATTTCACCTGCACCGCTACCGTATAGTGGAACATTCGCTCTTTGCCTGATCAAATTCAGGTAAGTAACAATGTCTGCATTTGTTGGATCATATTCATTCAATGCTTCAGCATAATCGAGATAGATGTTGGCTACCCTTAGCATCAATGCACCTCTTCTACCATCATTTGTAGCAACATTTTTGCGCACTACATATCCTGTAGGCGATACATCCGAAGTACTTTGAGAACGCCCTGAATTACCGTTGTACTCCATATTGGTAATGATGGGTGTTGCGCCATTAGTTTGATACAACCAGTAACTATTATTGTACGTAACGCCTACGTAAAAACGAGGTTCCCTGTGTACCCATTGATTGTAGGTGCTGCGATTGCCTGTATCAAAAGGCGCTTTAAAATCAGAAAATCCTGTTGCCATATAACCAGATTGCGGATCAGATATTGGCAAGCCGTTTTCCATGTAATAAGCATCCACCATTGTTTGTGTTACACCCATGGCGCCTGCTCCCTGCTGTGCAGATATGGAACCCACATGCTTAGGTGTTCTGTCATAACGCATATAGCTACCCGATTTGGATCTCGCAAAAATCCATTCGGGATTCCATTCGTCTGTAATTACATTTTTGCATGCCTTATAGGCAGCAATAAAAGGATCGGCATCTGCCACGGTATAAAGCTTGTAGGCAGAAGGAACAAATTCGGTAATGAACGCCTTTGCTGCATCTGCGGCAGCCTTCCATTTATTAACATCATAAGCCTGGCTGATAAGTTGTGTACCGTCCGTATTTTTCAACGCTGCATAATCTGTATTGCCATTGTACAACGGACTTGCTGCCAGTAAAAGTGCTTCTGCTTTATAGGCTTTTACAACACCTTTTGTAAGACGGCCATACTCATCGCCATTGGGTACAACAGGTAAATCAATATAGGCTGTGTCCAACTGATTGACAACAAATTTTATGCATTCATCAAAATTTGATCTTGGCAATCTTGTTGATTCCGTAGGGGCATCTGCTGCAATCAGGTTATCGCCTATCAACACCACCGGGCCATAAGTTTTTAATAAAAACAAATAGTACAAAGCTCTTAACCCTCTTGCTTCTGCTTTATAAGTTGTTTTCATTGCCGGAGATACTTCCGCAGCATTGGCGGTATTTATTCTCAACATAAAATCTGTAGCATTTCGGATAGCCTGGTAGTAATTAGTCCAGTAGGAGTTTACGGTACCATCTGTATTGGCCCATACGCTGCTGTTCATGTTATTACTGTAATTAAAATCCCAGGTATATTTCGCATCGTCTGAAGAAGCTTCCCATGGGCCTGAATTGCCGGACCCTGCAAAACGTTGCTGCATTTCGTTGGGTATATCAGAATAGATATTGGCCAGGTATTTATCAGTATTTGCTTTAGAACTAAAGATGTCATCAATCGTCAACACATCATCCGGAACTGTATCCAGGTATTTTTTACAGGAAGTTATTAAAAGCAGGCTACCTGCCAGTAGTATATATGTTAGTCTTTTCATTATAATTATTTTTTGATGATTCAATGATGGTCTTAAAAATTTGCCTGGAACCCAAAGGTTATGTTCCTGGTATTTGGGTAGCGGGAACCATTGCCGGTATTTAACTCCGGATCCCATAATTTAAACTTGCTCCAGTAAAGAAGGTTAAGGCCCTGTACATAGAATCTTGCATTTTTCATCCCTATATTTTTCAATGTTCCTTTAGGCAGGTTGTAACCAAGGTCCATAGTTTTTAACCTGATAAAAGACATATCTCTCTGCCACCAGGTACTTGCTACGGAATTGTTTTTGTTGGCAGTGTTGCCATATGCAAGGCGTGGGTACATAGCCGTAGGATTTGGATTGTCTTCTGTCCATCTATCAGTTGCTACCGCAAATAAATTGCTTCGTTCTGCACCGGTGCTGTTATTAAATGGAATGATACCATCGCCACCAATTTGCCTGTCTGCGCCACTAACACCCTGGAAGAATGCTCCCAGGTAAAATTGTTTCCAGGTTACATTAAAACCAAAACCAAATGTGAGGTTAGGTACATCTCCGTTACCAATACGGGTTCTGTCATTGGCATCAATTTTACCATCACCATTCAAATCTTTGTAACGTATATCTCCTACCCTTGGATTACCAATAGGTGCCTGGCTTGCTGCATTATCAATTTCCTTCTGGCTCTGAAATAAACCAATTGCTTCATATCCAAAGATGGACAGATAGTTGACACCTCTTCTTTCCATGTAACCGTACGGCTGAACCGGGTTATCATTTTCTATCACTTTATCTTTATTATACGAGAAGGTTCCTCTTAATGAAACTGCAGTTGGACCAACCTTAAAAGGAGCTATATCCAATGTTCCGTCAAAACCCTTGTTATCAAGAATACCGATATTACCCCAAGGGCTGTTTGCCAAACCGATGTATGCTGGTAAACTTCCTCTTTGTAAAAACACACCTGTTCTGTTTTCATGGAATGCATCCACGATTAAAGACACTTTATTATTGAACGTTTTTATTTCAATACCCAAATCCTGTTTGCGTGATTCGGCCCATCTTACATCAGTACCGTAATCTGTAATAGCTACACCATTGTAACCTGAATTGGTATTACCGTTACCAAAAGAATAACCACTGATATTATTAGGATTATCTGATACAAGTGTTAAGTAACCAAACCTGCGGCCACCGCCTGATGCACCTACCTTACCATCTGAATACCTCACTTTAAAAAACTGGATGGCATTTTTCAATGGTTCGAAAAATTTTTCGTTTGAAGCAACCCAACCTACTCCAAAGGAAGGAAAGAAACCATACCTTTTAGAGGGTGCAAAGTTTTCAGAACCGTTATATCCAAAGTTTGCTTCAGCAAAATATTTCTCACTCCATGAATAAGTAAGCCGACCTGCCAAACCCTGGCTCTTATAAGGTAATGATGAAGTAAGATCAGAAGGATTAGCTGCTACATAAGATTTTTGATTGTATAAAGCCAGCGCAGTAACATGTCCTTTATCTCCTAAATCATGATCATAATTCAAAGCTGTTTCTACATAACTCTGCCTGTCAGAAAAAGTAAAATTTCCAAAACCAAGATTATCAGAACCAGTCGATATCAGGTCCAGATTTAAATTACCATCAGCATCATAAGGATTGTTTTTATTAATCAGGTAAGTACTCCTGTTTCGGGTACGCTGTATTGTTTGTGAATTGTACACATCGAATGAATACAAGACATAGGCTGATAAGCCTGGTACAAGTGCTTTAAGATCCTGGGTAATTTTTGCATTGCTATAAATCTGGTTACCTGCAGTATTCTGGTAGCCACTTTGCGTCAATCTTGCATAAGGATTGGGCTGTGCACCTGCAGAACTTACACCAGGTACAATATTTCCCGGGTAAATAGTTGGATATAAAACGGGATTTGTTTGCATTACATCCCCAAAGGCATCCTGTGGATTAACTCCCGGCAAGTTGCTGTTGGTAACATATCCCTGGATACCTAATTCAAACCTGGTGGTTTTAGTCCAGTTCATATTTACATTAGAAGTAAAATTGTAACGCTTGAAACGGGTGTCAGAATTATATTTTTGAAGGCCGTCTGTTTTCAACAAACTCTTCTCATCATAATAGGCAAGTGAAACATAATAGGTTGCATTTTCGCTACCACCTCTTGCGCTAAAGTTGGCTCTTCTGCTAACAGATGTTTTGTTGAAAAGCGCATCCATCCAGTTTATATTTGGATACAGGTAAGGTTGGTTTCCCGCTGCTGTACTATCTATATAAGCTTGTGAATAATCAGGCTGAAAGCCGGATGCCAGCTGCGCTTCATTTTTTAACGCCATGTATGTTACACCGTCAGATAATTCAGGTGTTTTCGTAAATGAGCTGATGCCTTCGTTAAAATTGAACATCAAATTTGGTTTACCAACTCTTCCTTTTTTAGTTTGAATCAATATAACACCGTTGGCACCTGCAACTCCGTAAACGGCTGTGGCTGCCGCATCTTTTAAGATAGTAAATGATGCAATATCTTCCGGATCAAATGCATTCAGGTCACGTCCCTGTACACCATCTACAACTATCAATGCACTGGCATCATTGCCACTGCCGTTAAAAGTAGAGATGCCTCTAATCCATACATCAGCGCCATTACTGCCAGGCAACCCTGTACGCTGTACACCAACAAGACCGGCAATACGGCCTGCAAGTGCAGCACTCAAATTGGCTACCGGTTGCTTTAGCTCTTCCATATCTACAGAAGATTGTGCTCCTACCAGGCTTATCTTTTTCTGGCGACCAAAGGCCACTACCACCACGTCTTCCATTGCAGCAGCAACCCGTTGAAGCCGTACATTGATAACGGGCTCGCCTTTGATTTCAATCTCTTCCGGTTTTAAACCTACATAAGAAATTAACAAGGTTCCGTTTGCAGGCACGCTGATTGTAAAATTTCCCTTTGCATCTGTTACAACCGCTTTACGCTCATTTCCTTTCAGGGTTACACTGGCGCCACTTAATACAGCAGAGTCCGAGCGTACATTACCCTTAACAACAATGTCTGTGTTTTGGGCATGCAAAATAGTGGAAGCCCCAAGCGATACACAAAACAGTATAATGAGCCGGAGTTTTTTGAATACATGGTAGTACATGTTCATAAGTAGTTAAATTTTGGTTGAGTAAAGAGTTGAATATTTTTGTTGATCCGGCATTAACCCTGGGCCAGTTAGTTTTCAGTGTTGGGATTAACTATTATTTAAACTATTGCTTTATTCTATTCGGGTTGCCGTATGCATTTATACCCACGGTTTAATTCCTTTATCCGGCAATTTATTTTCCGGACATAACGATGTCGTTACCGCATATACGCAGCTATGAATGATCTTCTTAAAGCCGGCGTTTAAAGTGCCTGCTTTAAATCACACCATTAATACTTCTATGTTTTTTATTCAGATGACAAGAAGAAAAATATCAGCAACTACAACGAACTATAAAATAGCTCCGTTTTTTTTGATGCCCATTTTGTAAAAACAACTAAACTATTTATTCAACATTCAGTAATCTTTTAAAATTAGATGCAGTTAGCTTTTGTATTACTTGCAAATTAATTATTCGTTAAATAAATAGTTGTCAATAGACTTCAAATGAATTGTTAACGGAATTTAAACGTGAATTGCAACAATTTAAAAGCGCTTATCTTTAAGCCTTACTTTAACTAACTACAATAACCAACCACAATTGAAATTCTCTATCAATACATACAAAGCCGTTGCTGTGGCGAGTTTCCTTGTATTGTTAATTGTACAATTCTTCCTGGTCTTCAATACCTACAAGCTTGAAAATGAGCATTATTATTTTGCAGAAAAAAATTCCATTAATTATTTATACGGCAATAGCATAAGAAACGATAAGGTATTTCCGGGAGGCAGTTTAATTATTGATCATTATATCAATACCAATATGGCCGTTATGGAACACTTGTCCAAAACAGATGCGGTCTTTAATATCTACAAACAAAAACTATGCGATAGCATTTTTACAGAATTACGGGCTAAGAATAATATTGACAGTGTGATGGAATATATTTTTACCCGAAGCAAAATCAACAAGCATTTCAAATACAGATCTACCATACAATTAATTGATGTTGCATTTCGTAACAACCAGTATGTTTCACTTTACAACAAGGATAAATTTTATCCACTTATTGATTCTTCTATTCAAAAAAGAGATGGCATTTTAATAGCAGGCAATTTGCCATTCAGCAATGAACAAAACAAAATAGCATCGATTACTGTAAGCAGCAGTGGTGACTATACTTACAGAATTACATTCAGTTTACACGGCGAACCGGCCAACCGGCAACTGGACATATTAAGATTAATGTTCCCTACTTTTTTATTGTCTCTTTTTTCGGTAGTGGTAGTGGTTTGTTTATACTTTATCACCTTTAGGAATTGGTTAAAGCAAAAAAAGCTTTCGGAGATGAAATCGGATTTCATTAACAGCATCACCCATGAATTTCACACGCCATTGGCTGCAATTATCGTGGCCAATAAAACCATGCAGAATGAAAAAATAATTGCTGATAAAGAAAGCCTGTTGCCACTGACAGAAGTTGTAAAGAGGCAGGCTGAAAGATTGAAAATACTAATAAGCCAGGTACTGGATATTACAACCATGAACCAGGTTACATTAAATAAAAAAGAATACCAGTTGGATCACCTGCTGGATGAAATACTACTGGATTACCGGTTGAAACTTATGGACACAAATATTCAGTTTGTACTCCAAAAAAATGCAGCAAAAGGAATTGTGGAACTGGATCAGTTTTGGTTTACCACCGTGCTGCTGAATATTTTTGATAATGCGATAAAGTACAATGACAAAGAGTTTAAACGCATTACAGTAACTACATACAATGATAAAAAAACTGTATTAATCAATATTGCCGACAATGGCAATGGTATGACTCCTGAAATACAAAAACATATTTTTGAAAAATTTTATCGTGATAACAAAAATGTAAATCTTATCAAAGGCCTTGGGCTTGGTTTGTTTTATGTAAAACAAGCAATTGATGCACATAACTGGACAATAGAGATTGAAAGCAAACCTGGAGAAGGAAGTGTATTCAGGATTTGTATGAATAGTAAATAAGTATTTATGAAGACAAGGATTTTACTGGTGGAAGATGAAAAAGATCTGGGTAATGTTGTAAAACAATACCTGGAGATAATGGATTTTAGTGTAGCATGGATGCACAACGGAAAATCAGCCCTGGAGTATTTTAAAGTAAACAAACATAGCATTGATATTTTATTGATTGATGTATCGATGCCTGAAATGGATGGCTTTGATCTTGCCAATCACATTGTAAAAATAAACAAGGAAATGCCCTTTCTTTTTTTAACGGCCCGCAACGAAAAATCGGACCGCCTGCGTGGATTAAAGATTGGTGCTGATGACTATATCATAAAGCCATTTGATATTGATGAACTGGTACTGCGTATTAAAAACATTATGCGTAGAAACAGCAAAGCAGAAATACCCGACAGGGCAATTATAAAACGGGGCGATGTCCGCTTTCTTAAAGATTCCCTTCAACTATTCATTAAGGACCAAAAGGAAATTTCACTCACTCCAAGAGAATCGGAACTGCTGGATTATCTTTTTAAAAATGAAAACCTGATTCTTAAACGGGAAGAAATATTAAACCAGTTGTGGGGCGAAGACGACTATTTTCTTGGCAGGAGCCTAGACGTATTTATTTCACGCCTAAGAAAACACCTGAGCAAATCAGATCACATCAGCATCAATAACGTGTATGGTGTTGGGTTTGTTTTTAGCGTAAAATAGCAGCAATGCGTGCAAGCAGAAGAGTATTTAAATACCCGGTAGATTACTATAAAATTAACATACCCGTAATGCAGTAAATTTTATACCGGCTTCAATTCTGCAACAAAAAAAAAGTTACAGCACCCCGGGTTTCAACCATTCATTAAAACTCATTGATTAAATTTCCAGGCGCAGCAACTCCAACATTTATTTTAAACCAACCGTTTGTTCTTTTCCGTTATACACAACCAGTTTACCAGCCTTTGATTCAAAGTTTAAATCAGCCGGGGTATTTTTTGTTACGTATTTTATTTTGAAAAAACGTTTGGTAAGCATACCGTTAAATTGTCCCGCCCTGTCGGCAATGGTGATTGATTTACGGGCATCATTGTAGCTTAACTGAATGGTGGAGAATTGCCCTTTTTCATAGTTATAATTAAGGCCCTCATCTTCATACAATTTAAAGCTACCATCCTTACCAGCATATACATATAAGGTGATGGTATCTGCCTTTTTTTCATCGGTATATTGCAATGCCGGGCCATAAGGAATGATGGCGCCTGCCTTAACAAAAACAGGCATCCTTTCGTAGGTTGCTGTTGCCTCGATGGTTTGTCCACCTGCTGTATATTTACCGGAATATAAATCGTACCAACCCTGTCCTGCCGGCAAATACACCGGGCGGCTGCGTTCATTAAACTGGTACACTGGATTGATTAATAAAGATGGGCCAAACATGTATTGATCGGCGATGTTTTTTACAGCCGTATCTTTTGCAAAATCCATTGTTAACCCACGCATAATCGTATAGTCATCCTGGTAGGTTTGCCCGGCCAGTGAATAGATATACGGCATCATCCTGTACCGAAGCTTATTATAGTAGAGCATGCTTTCATAACTCGGACTACCTGCATCGGCGATGTTATATATTTCACGAAATGGAAACTGGCCATGTACCCGGAACAGAGGAACGAAGGCTCCAAACTGATACCAGCGTGTATTGAGTTCCCGCCATTCCTCCATCGACTTCGGATCCTTATCTTCATATCTTTTTTCTACCGCAAAGCCCCCAATATCCATTGTCCAGTAAGGCATGCCCGACATAGAAAAACCAATGCCTGCAGCAATCTGCGATTTCATGTCGTGCCAGCGGCTGGCGATATCCCCGCTCCAGGTGGCAGCCGCATAGCGTTGCATACCCGAAAAGCCCGAACGTGTAAGAATGAATACCCTTTTATTTGGATCAACCGAACGCTGGCCTTCATAAATACCTTTTGCATTTTCCAAAGGATAAGCATTTAAATATTCAGCAGTATTGCCTGCTGCAAGCGGGTACATTTGTTCCTTTCTTTTTAATGAACTTACGTTTGAAAGTATGTCCGGTTCGCTGGCATCCATCCACCAGGCATCCACTCCTTTTTTATATAATTTTTCGTGCAATAGTTTCCAGAATCCTTTCTGTGCATCTTCATTAAAAGCATCATAAAAAGTAGAAACATATCCTTGTGCAATCCAGTCACGTTGCCGGTCGGCAATGTTTCTTTTATACAGCCAACCTTTTTTATCAAACTCGTTATAGGCTTTAATACCCTCATAAAATTTGGGCCATGCAGAAATCATGAAGTGGGCATTGTATTTATCATGCACCAGTTTTATCATGCTGTCGGGGTTACTGAAACGGGCAGGATCAAATTCCTGGCTGCCCCACTCCGCCTGCTTCCAATAATTCCAGTCCAACACAATATTGTCCAATGGTATTTTTCTTTTCCTGAATTCCTGCACTACGCCCAATACATCTTCCTGCGTTTTATACCGCTCCCTGCTTTGCCAGAATCCGTAGGCCCATAGTGGTAACATGGTAGCCTTACCCGTTAGTGTGCGGTATCCGCTGATCACTTCGTCCATATTGTTACCGGTAATAAAATAATAATCTCCGTGCTGGCCCGCTTCGGATGCAAAGCCAAATGAATTTTCGTTGGCTGCAGCTACAGGTTCCATCCACTTGCAGGACACATAAGATTCTCCGCCATCTGGTTCCCAAAGTATTTTAATGGCAACTTTTTTATTTTCTTCCAATGGTAAATCTACAATGGCAGAACCGGGGTTCCATGCCTGCCGCCAACGATCCAATATCATTTTTCCATCAACCCACACTTTAAGATAACCGGCATAGGTAAACCGAAAAGCATGGCTACCATTAATGCCTGATGCAATGTTCCCCTCCCATGTTATGCTACCTGTTGCAGGCTTAAAATCGGCTGGCAACAACAGTTTCGTATCATTCAAAAATTCATAATTAATAACCGACTCTGCTTTTTGAAACAACACATCATCGGGCTTATTTTTATCATTGCAATAAGAAGCTGTTAACCAGCCTGCATCACCCTCTTTTGAAAAAAGTTTGAGGTCTTTTAGCTCATGATAACTCCTTGTATCGCCTGCTTTTGTCAGTGAGTTATTATCCCATAAAATACCATAATTTTTAAGTGAGATCAAAAATGGAATGGCCACTTCAGTGTTGTTCTGAAAAAGAAAAACCTGTTTGCCTTTGTAGTTTACAAGTCCATCCTGGTGCTGCCCCAGTCCATACCATGCATCACCGGCAGTAGTTTCAAATTCCTGGTTTACCTGGTAACTGCGTTCACCTTTAAAAACAACTTTATCGAATTTAGCAGGTGTGGTTTTTTCAGCTAATAATTGATTGCCGTTTGCATCGTAAAAAACAACAGTACCGGAATTAAGATCGGCAACAGCGGTTGTGCTTTTTGTTCGAATACTTACTTTACCCATATCGCTGCTGTCAACAATTTCCCAGTTGCTGTATGGTTCATTTTTATAAACAGTCACCAGGCTTTTTACATCTGTAAATGTTTTTTCCGGGGTGGATATAACGCGGATAATATGATCGCTGATTACCTGCAACCGAACTGCTTTAACATTACCTGCAACCATACTGGTTGGATAAATGATAACGCCGTCTTTCATTTTTTGATATGGGTCTCCGGTGTTGGAAAATCCAATCATTGGAACAAGAATAAAACTAAATAGCAATGACAGGAAACATTTATACATGGCAATCTTTTAATTGTTGATATTTGATGAAGTATGGCTATAAAATTACGGGAAATACAAGCGTACAATGCATTAATAAAATATGGCAGGCAGCTGTTCCCACCGGTCGAAAAGGCACGACTGCAGTGAATCTATATTACCAAACACTATTTTATCTGATTATGATACTAAACCATTGGATTTGCTATAATAGGCTGATCATCTTTTAAAAACAGAATCCCCTATTTTTATACTCTTAAATTTATTATCATGATAAAATCGTTTTGCATTATAATCGTAAACTTGTTTGTTGTTTCGGTGGCTTATACTCAACTGCGTTTACCCGCCGTTATTGCGCCGGGGATGGTGCTGCAGCAAACCGATTCTGTAACAATCTGGGGTTGGGGATACAATGGGCAAAAAGTAACTATTAACGGAAGCTGGAACAACGAACCTACAACAACCACTATCACTAACCTCGGTAAATGGACAACAAAAATAAAAACGCCGGCAGCAGGCGGACCTTATGTTTTAACAATCAGTAGCGGCGGAAGCACAATTGCTTTAGATGACGTGTTGGTGGGTGAAGTCTGGCTATGTTCGGGCCAATCGAATATGGAATGGGGATATGGAAATGGCGACCGTTTTATTAAAGCCGAATTACCAACCTGCTACAATAAAAATATTCGCTTCTTCCAGGTGCCACGTACCGCTTCCGATTATCCGCAGGACGATTTAAAAGCACAGTGGTTGGTATGTGATTCAAATTCACTGAAAAACTTTAGTGCTGTGGGTTATTATTTTGGTAAAAAACTACAACAGGATTTAAACATACCCATCGGCCTGATCAATGCAAGTTGGGGTGGCACCCCGGCAGAAACATGGACGCCTGCGGAAAGTATTGATGAAAATAAAGTTTTAAAAACTGCTGCGGCGCAATTAAAAGAAGTGCCCTGGGGCCCTGTAAAACCCGGACTCAATTTCAATGGAATGATTGCGCCACTTACCCGGTTTGCGATAGCCGGCGCCCTTTGGTACCAGGGAGAGGCCAATGTAGGGAGCGATGGTACTTATGCAACATTACTAACAACTATGATTGATGCCTGGCGAAATAAATGGCACAGGGATTTTCCATTTTATTATGTACAGATTGCCCCCTTCAATTACGGAAATAATTACAATGGCGCCTTATTACAGGAGCAACAAACCAAGGTATTAAATCATCCTAAAACCGGCATGGTAGTGATTACAGACCAGATTGATTCTGTAACCAATATCCATCCATCCGATAAAAGAGAAGTGGGTAAACGACTGGCTAACCTGGCCCTGGGCGACACCTACAAAAAGGAAATTCCCGAATACAGGAGCCCAATGCTTAGCGATGTAGCAACCAATAAGAACAAGCTGGTGTTAAGCTTTTCCCACGCACCAACCGGGTTGATGTACACGGGTAAAAAAATTACCGGGTTCTATATTTCCGGCGATCAAAAAGACTGGCTGCCTGCCGATGCAAAAATTGATAACGATCAGATCATTGTATGGAATAAATCACTTCGAAATCCCGTGTATGTTCGCTATGGCTTCAGCAATACTTTGATCGGCAATGTGTTTAATAAAGAAGGATTGCCCATGGTTCCGTTTCGTACAGATGAGGGACCGGTTAAGTGAGTTTAAACATCGGCAAATTGCGGGTAATGGAATACGTGAGTTGCTGATCAAATCATTTTGATAGTTGAATTGTTTTAAGCACACAGTACTAATGATGGTTTTATAATCAGGCAGTTGATGTATTCCATATACTTTCTGCACTCACTTTATTTTACTACCAACATGCAGGATTCATCGGCACATATTTTATTTTTTTAAAAAGGCTTTTTTACATTAGTTTGTTTAAAAATTTTGTCATGACTAAAGGAAGACTGGAAGCATTTAGCGATGGGGTTTTAGCTATTATCATTACCATAATGGTATTGGAACTGAAACCGCCACACGAAGACAGCTTTCATGCCTTACAAACATTGTGGCCAATATTTTTGAGTTATATTCTAAGCTTTATTTACATAGGTATTTACTGGAACAATCACCACCAGATGCTTCAGGCTACGCAGAAAATTAACGGGCGGGTGTTATGGGCAAATGCCCATTTGCTTTTCTGGCTTTCGCTTGTTCCGTTTGTAACTGCCTGGATGGGAGAAAATCATTTTACAACAGTGCCTGTAGCGTCGTATGGTTTCGTGATGTGGATGGCGGGTTTCGCATATTTCCTATTGGCCATGAGTTTAAAGAAAGTACATGGAGATAATTCCGCATTTACAAAATCGCTGGGCAATTATCGTAAGGAAAGACTCTCAATAATACTATACACCACAGGCATTGCACTCACATTTGTGCATCCCTTGTTCGGTTGCTTAATTTATGTATTGATAGCCGTCATTTGGTTTGTACCCGATAAAAGGTTTGGTGCGTAGCGTTAGACTGAACTACACGGATTAGGATTTCTTTTTAAGCAAACGTTATGAAGGCCGCCAAAAAATTCAATAAACAAATACGCAATGAACGGCGAAAAAGACCTGGATAAACTTTTAAAAACAATGAAACCAGTACATAATATTGGCGACTATGTTTTTTGTGTGGTAGATAATCTCGAAAGCATCCTTGCGGAAGAAATCATTTTAATATTTAAAGAACAGGAAGGAACTACCATCATCATTAAGAAAGAGCTGGCAGATAAATTAGGGCTCGTTTATTCATTTGTTGCAGGATGGATTAGGTTAACGGTTCATTCATCACTGGAAGCAGTTGGTTTAACTGCAGCATTTTCTACTGCACTTGCAAATGAAGGCATCAGTTGTAATGTGGTGGCAGCTTTTTATCATGATCATATTTTTGTTGACAAAAAAGATGTGACAAAGGCTATGGAAATTTTGGATAAATTTTCAGTATAAAAAATTGGCCTAGCTTCCAAAATAAGCAAATTAATTAAACAGAATTTCCACATACTTTGGGTTAGCTGCTAAAATTAAATTGTAAAAGAAGCGCTCCAGGTAAATACTTAAACGCTTTTCAATTGCGTACCTTCGAAATGGAAAAGTAGTTTATAATAAGGCAACCTGCTACCAGTTTAATTAACCGAAATACAAACACAAAAAATCCCTAAAATATGTCAGCATACATTATTGTAGAAGTTTCAATAACTGATCCTAAAGAATATGAGGAATACAAAAAGTTAACGCCTGCAGCTATTGCAGCCTACGACGGTAAATTTATTGTTCGGGGTGCGGAGGCAGAAACGTTGGAAGGCGATTGGAACCCGGAACGTATTGTGGTGTTAGAATTCCCCTCTGTTGATCGTGCAAAAGAATGGTGGAATTCAGACCTATACACCACTGCTAAACTGATCCGGCAAAGAGCTGCCAAAACAAAGATGATTGTGATACAAGGTTTGTAAAACTGTGCGCAGCATAGACGAGTAATTAATGAACAAAACACCTGCTCCGCATTTTATCCCTTAGCCTGCCTTTTAACTATAACAAACAGAATGCCCTTTCCCGGACCTGATATTTTTTAAAAAATTTTAGTTAATTGATGCAGCAGGCCTTACTTCATTACCTGTTGTTTTTGTAAGTCCATCACCTAATTGCTGTCTGTATTTATCAGCAACCAGCTTTAACTCAGTTAGTTTTTCCGGGTATTGATCCATTACATTTCTGTCTTCTCCCGGGTCATTACTGAGGTTATATAGTCCCATGGAAACTTCCATATTGGCATACTTTCCGGGATACCGGTCGCCCCCAATAGTGGCAGGCGGGCCATAAGTTTGTGAAGTGGCTGCAAATACCAGTTTCCAATTTCCCTTGCGGATTGCCTTCAGGTTATTTTCATCATAGTAATAGGCAAATTCATCACGTGGATTCACATGGTTATCACCCAACAATACTTTTTTAAAATCGATCCCGTCTATTTTCTTTACCGGCATTTTTGCGCTGCATATATCAACCAGTGTAGGCAGTATATCCATAGTAGTTAGTAGTTTGTTGCAAACAGTTCCCGGCTGTGTTTTACCAGGCCAGCTAATGATGCAGGGCACTTTAAGTCCGCCATCCCAGGCTGTACCTTTTCCTTCACGTAAACCTGCCGTGTTTCCTGCATTGTTTCCGAAAGTTAGCCAGGGCCCGTTATCGCTGGTAAAAATTACAATGGTATTTTCAATCAGGCTGTTGCGCTTCAACGCATTCATTACTTCACCCACCGACCAATCTACTTCTTCCATCACATCACCAAACAAACCTGCACCGCTTTTACCTTTAAACTTATCCGAAACACCCAACGGCACATGCACCATCGAATGCGCCAGGTACAAAAAGAATGGGTTTTTTTTATTCCGGTTGATGAAGTCAACGGCCCTTGTTGTGTAGTCGGTTGTCAGTTGATCCTGGCCATCAAAATTTGTAATTGTTTTGATAGTTTTATTGCCTTCAATTAATGGCAAAGGCGGATATTTTGCACGCCAGAAAGAAGTATCCTGCCAAGGTTGCCCATTGTAATCAACCGGCCACATATCGTTGGAATACGGAAGGCCGTAAAATTCATCAAAGCCTTGTTGCAAAGGAAGAAACGGCATTTTGTGGCCAAGGTGCCATTTACCGACCATGCTTGTTTTATATCCTTTATCTTTCAACAATTCAGCAATGGTTTCCTCTGCCGGATTCAAGGCAAATTTTGCATTGTGATCAATGGCCCCATGCATACTTATACGTGTGGGATAACAGCCGGTAAGCAATGCGCTGCGTGATGCTGTACACACGGCCTGGGCCGCATAAAATTCAGTAAAGCGTATACCCTTTGCCGCCAGTGCATCTATATTGGGCGTTTGATAAGGGCCACCACCATAGCACACAGGATCACCGTATCCCATATCGTCCATAAATATGATCACCACATTTGGCGTTGCAGCGTTCTTTTCATTGGTGGCCATACTTTTAGTTCGCCATGATGCCAAACCAATTAACATAAAACAAACCAGGCCAGCGCAATAAATAAATCTATTCTTCATAATCGTTTTATTAAAAATACCAGCTTAAGGTAGTCCAATTTAAATAGCTGTTTAAAAAAATCATGATAGAACAGACTTATCCAAAAGCTACGATGAACGGCTACCTGCTTCCTAACATGGTTGACTATTTAATTTTTTTCCCAATAGCTATACAGGCGATTTTAATTTGTATCCCGCAAAAGATCTTGCCGTTTATGAAGACCCGTTTGCTTACTTCGCCGATGTGATAAGAGGGAAAATAAAACCCCGGGTAACGGGCTTTACTCACTGCAAACTAACCTAACGATTGTGCGTATTTTAGAGGCAGAAGAGAATCTGCCAAGACGGGAAAAACGGTGATGATGACCAAACAAACTGTAAATAAAAATTCAATTCTAAAGTTTTATATTTTAGGTTCCCATCCTGGTTGATATTGGCGGCTCCACAGCGCCATCGCCTCTTTATCTCCAACAATGTGTCCATTAACTTTATCAATATTTAAGGTGTGCCCTACCCTGTGCGCAATATTGCCCAACTGCACCCAAAGCGTGCTTTTAAAACCAATTTCCACATCTGCATTTGGTCTTTTCGATAAGCGGATACTCTCCAAAAAATTTGCAATGTGTACACTATCCAGCCCTTCGTTGGGACTGGAGGTGTTCCGTCCGTCAATCACTGCATCAGATTTGATTTCTTTTAGGATGTTCCCCTTCTCGTCATAAATGTTATATCCGTCATGTCCCGTAAGCATCACGCCTTTTTCACCGTAAAATAATACGCCTCTGTCCAACCCTTCTACCTTAAATGGATTACAGCTTCGGCTTTCCCAAATTACAGTAGCATCAGGACAGTCGTAAGTAATCAGTTGGGTATCCGGGGTTTGCCAGTCATCCTGAAAAAAATATCTGCCACCGGTAGAATTTACCCGAAGTGGATAATCAATGCCGAGCCCCCATCTTGCCACATCAATTTCATGGGTACCATTGTTGAGTGCCTCGCCTGTTCCCCAGTGCCAGAACCAGTGCCAGTTGTAATGGATCAAATTATCTTTGTAGGGTCTTCTTGGTGCAGGACCTTGCCAGAGTTCATAATCAAGCCCCGGCATTACAGCCGTTTCTTTACCTATTCCTATAGACTTGCGGGAATTGGTGTACCAGCATTTGGCCATGTGTACTTTGCCAATAACACCACCCTTTAGTTCGTTAATCCCTTCTGTAAGCAGCTTCCACGACCGGCGCTGAGCGCCCATTTGAACCACCTTGTTATATTTACGAGCCGCTGCTATGGCCATTTCTCCTTCATGCGGATTATGAGATAAAGGCTTTTCAACATATACATGCTTACCTGCGGCACAGCATATAATGGTAGCCGGTGCATGCCAATGATCGGGTGTTGCTATATATACCGCATCCAGGTTTTTATCAGCTAATACGGCACGAAAATCATTTGCTCCTTTTGGCGCATCTTTGCCTGCTTTAACTACTGCATCAATTCCTTTTTGTCTCGCTTTTTCTTCAACGTCACAAACATACATCACTTCTGTGTTGGCTTGCTTTGCAAAGATTGCAGCCATACCTGGTCCTCTTCCATTGGTGCCTATTGCTGCTATCCGTATGCGATCGTTAGCACCAATAATATTGTTATAGCTTTTTGAGGTGAACCCTAAACCTATACCACCAAACGCAACGCCAGCGGAACCGGCTGCAATTTTCTTAATGAATTTCCGTCTTGAGTTTTTCATAATTAATTCAATTTAAAGTTCTTTGATTTTTATATTTCTGTACGAAACTTTGTCGCCATGTGCCTGTAATAAAATTGGTGAAGAAGCAGCTTCTGCAAATCCTTTTGTAGTATTGAATTTGCTTTTTGTAATGGCTTGTTTAAAGGTTTCACTACCTCTTTCATATTCCAATATTTTTACACCATTTAACCAATGTTCTGCGTGATTGCCTTTTACAACTATCCGGGCTGTATTCCACTCCCCTGCAGGTTTATAATGTTTGTTCAGATCTGCAGGCATGATGTCATATAAGGCTCCGGTTTTTCGATTTCCGTTGATGCCTAACTTTGCATCGGCGTGCCTGCTGTCATCTATTACCTGGTACTCACAACCTAAAGAAGTATTGGGCAATAAAAAATATTTGATACCGCTGTTGCCACCTTCTGAAATTTTAAATTGAAGAGAAAGATCAAAGTTTTTAAAAGAATGGGTAGTAATAATATCACTGCCATGGCCTTTGGCAGGATCAAAAATGAGCTCACTATTTTCCACATACCACCCTTTATCGGGTAAGGTATCATGTTGTGAATTTCTCCAGCCGTTCAGGGTTTTACCATCAAATAAAAATACCCCGTTCTTTGTTTTTGTTTGTGCATTAGTGATGTTACTGCCTGCAAAGGAGAGCAGTAAGGAGAGGCAAATCAGTGCTTTCATTTTTATGTTATTTTATTTATATAGACTAAAAAATCGGTAAGTATTATATAAAAAATCAGGTGATACTGCGGCGAAATCTAGATGTTATTTTCTGATAATTGTTTGATTGATGAGCCGTTCGTTTATAGCCTTTATTTTTTTTATATCAACCTTTGATACCCTGTCATACGTCAGGAAACCATTTATTTCCTGCTCCACATCTGTAAGCTGCGTAAACACAGCACCACTCATACCATTTGCTGCTTTATATTCAGATAGCATACTGATATATTTTTCATAAGTCTCTTCCAGCTCCTTCGGAGTTTTCACCATGATCCCACTCACACCTTTACCAGGTACCCATTCATGATCTTTTACAGCTAACCCAACACTGCCGAATTCTCCGCAAGCGGTTGCCATCGTTTTACTTTCAATAATTTTCGGTGCCGGATAAGAGTGATAATCCAGGATATCGCCAATGTAATCTTTGTAAATATTGTCACTTGCCGCATTAATTAACCGGGTTGGGTCTTTTGCCCTAACCACATCAACCATTCTTTGTGTAAGGTTTGTGCCATCAGCAGCCTTCTGTCCCTGGGTTTCGTTATAAAGTATCCAACAAATAATGGAGGGACTATTAAACCTGCCTTCAACCATTCGTTCCAGTTCTATCCTGCATTGAAGTGTATCTAACGGGGGCGGATTATGCTTGTAAGAATTAGCTGAAGGCATATCCTGCCAAACCATGATTCCTAATTTATCTGCCCAATAATACCAGCGTTGGGGTTCAACTTTGATGTGTTTTCTCACCATATTGTAACCAAAATCTTTCTGAATCTGAACATCAGATTTTAGTGCTTCATCCGTTGGAGCAGTATAAATTCCATCTGGCCAAAAACCCTGATCTAAAAAGCCCAGGTTGTAGATTGGTTTATTATTCAGGAATATTTTTTTGTGATCGCCCACCTGCTCAACACTAATTTTTCTCATTCCAAAATAACTTTCAACGGCATCGATAGTGGCTGTGCCGCTCTTTAATTCAATAGTAAGGTTGTAAAGAAAAGGCGATGCCGGCGACCATAGTTTTGGTTTTTTTATTGGAATGGATAACTCAACAGCAGCGTTTCCGGAGAATGTATTTACAATATTTTTCCCGTCTTTAATAACCACCGATATTTTAGCATTAGCCGCTATTCCGGACGTATCAACCTGTATTCTTAAACGATTGCCATCCACATCAGGAATGATCATTAATTTTTTAATACTACAATTATTTACCGGCTCAAGCCACACCGTTTGCCAGATACCGGTAACTGGTGTGTACATAATAAGATTTCTGTGTGGAGGATTTTCCTGTTTGCCACGAGGCTGACCGTATGATTCTGTAGGATCAAAAACCCTTACAATTACTTCCTGTTCTCTATTACCCAAAAGGTATGGAGTAATGTCATGGCTTATTTCATCATAGCCGCCCTGATGAATACCAAGGCTTTTTCCATTTATAAATATTTCCGACTCCCAGTCAATAGCTCCAAAATGCATTATGATATGCCGACCATTCCATTTTTTCGGAATTGAGAAAGTACGGCGATACCAAAGCCTGTCGTCGTGTTCCATAACACCTGAGAGTGCAGACTCGACTGGAAAGGGAACGAGAATTTTTCGTTTCAATATTTTACCAACAGGAGCGACGTCGCCTTTACTGCCACTTTCAAACTCCCATAAACCATTCAGGTTAATCCATTCTTTTCGTACCAATTGTGGCCTTGGGTATTCCGGTAAAGGATTTTTTGTATTTAAGTCTGCCACCCATTTTGTCATTAAAGGAGCTTTCTTCAACGACCACTCCTGTGCATTCGAAGCATTACCTGCCACAAGCATCAGGAGCATGCAACAGGTTTTCAATAATCGGGATTTCTGTTTGTTCATCGCTTTCATTGTTGAATCCGGTTCATTTGATAGAATGATTATGAGTAGAATAAAATTAAAAAAAACATCCATCAAATATTGAAAGTATGCTGCTATCTATTATTCTGAGTTACTCTTACCCAATCTACCCATATTTTACTTTTACCCTGTTTAATTAAATCAACGCTCAAGGCCGGAAGACCAAAATAAGGTTCTTTTACTTTATTCACTCCACCGGGATAACCTCCTCCAAGAGCAAAGTTCAAAATAAGAAACTTGGGATTATCATAAGACCACTTACCATACTTTTCTACCATGGACCGGGTGACCCGGTAAAATTCATTTCCATCTACTTTAAACATGAGGCTATCGGGCCTCCAGTCTACAGAATAAATATGCCAGTTGGTTACGGGGTCTTTTGCTGCAAAAGAATCCCTTTTGGCAAAGGGTGTATTTCCTGAATAACCAGGACCATGCATAGCCGCATTTGTCCATTCTTTTTGTCCTATAAATTCCATGATGTCGATCTCTCCCGTTTCGGGCCAGCGGCCGGTGCCAAGTATCCACCATGCAGGCCAAAAGCCCGTGCCTTCTGACATTTTTATTCTTGCAGCAACAGTACCATAAGTAAACTCTACCTTGCCACGGGTATCAATTCTTCCGGAGATAATATCAAACTTTTTGCCTTCTTTAGTAGTAAACCCCGGCGAAAAACGCGGTTGTATAACCAGTGCGCCGTTCTTTGCACCTGCTGCTTTATTACCTTTTGCAATAAATATAGTTGCGGAAGAATCTACATAAGCCTGCTGTTCGTTATTAACTGTTTCTCCTGTAATTCTTACGTTCCATTTAGAACGGTCTAATGCTGATCCGGAAAAATCATCAAAAAATATGGTTTGAGATGAAGACCCGTTACTGTGTTTTTTTGTAGCTGTACTTTGTGCGTAAGTAACATGCGTTAAAACGATACAACTTATAACGGTTAAGCTTATGGCTGTCATTTTTAATTTCGCAAGCTTATTTAGTTTCATTGAAAAATAAATAAAAGATTAAGATTTAAAGTTGATATTTCTATAACGTTATTAATAAGATCATCTAACCATTGAGCAGATATCATGAACCCTATTTTAAAGAAAGCTTTTTTACACCTTCATTGGTCATTTTAACTGGTTTAATAAAACCCCTTTCATCAAAGAAAATTTCGTCTATGCAGGTTACCCGATGGTTGCCATCAGTTTCGCCTAAGGGCGACTATGATAAACAATAAACCATTTATTTTCTTTTTCTGCGTGAATAACTGAATGATGACCGGCACCAGTAGCAATGGCTGAATCCTGCTGTAATATTCTACCAACCCGTTCAAAAGGTCCGAAAGGCGAGTCTGCAATCGGATAGGCAACAGAATAATTTGGACCAGTCCAGCCGCCTTCTGACCACATAAAATAATATTTGCCATTTCTGATAAACATGAAGGGGCCTTCTGTATAACCTTTAGGTGTAATCTCTTTAAAAGTAGTCCCATCATTATAAGGAATAAACCCTGTAAAATCATCTTTCAATTTTGCAAAAGCCGCTGATTGAAGTTTTCTGATATTCATTGCTTAATGTTATTAAATTAGAAAGAGAATTTTAAATTATAGAATAATTAATTTAAGCCGCATAGGCAGTAAGCTCTTTGAATGTCTTTGTTTTCAATTTTACCACTCTTAGCATGAGGGCTTAAAAAAATACCCTGTTCTGTAATAACATTCGTATCAGGCTTTCCATTTATCATTTCAAAATCCACTGTTGTATCTAATGTATTAGGAAATGCATTTTCAAAAACCCATACAAGCTCTTTATTACTTAGGTTCTTTTTTACATCCACAATTAATTTTTCAACAACTTTACTTTTAAATTTTCGTTGGGCCTCTGCAATTCTTACAACAGGAAAATCACTTTTACTATCCATAGGAAATGAATATTTGGAAACAGCAATTGCCGATGCTGTTAATATTTCCTTTTGAATAAAAATTCTTCGTTACATGTTTTATAAATTAATTTTCAATGGTCTGTTGCAATTGTATCATTTGCATTTTATAATATCCTTTTGATTTGCTATCATTTGCCTGCTGGCTATAGACAAATGGAGACACTGCAGTAATAATTATAATGAGAAGAAAAGTGAATTTTTTATACAACATGTGAGACATTATAATGAGCATTTCAAATATTTTAGTTCTTAAACTTATACAACAATATGCCATAACCAACCCCTGCCACTTCATGCGACCGTGCCATTTGGAATGCCATAAACTGCCCATTAGTAGCCACTACCGGGTTTGAAACTTTTCCTCCCTTGTAATCATTGAAAGTAGTTAACCGTACAAAATCTTTTCCTGTTCCATCCAGTTTTAACTTCCATATATCAGCATTACCGGAACCATGGCCGCCGAGCCATGCACACTGTCGGTCGCCTTCAACACAAACATATTTACCATCAGAAAAAATTCCTTCTACTTCGTTGTATGTGCCCGGTGCCATAGAGAAGTTGGTGACCTGATTTGTTTTTAAATCAATGCCCATTACAGATGCGTTGTTACCCGGTTCGTAACATGTGAAGGTTAGTTTGGAATCGTTGTCATAAAAATCTCCCGGTTCTACAGTGCAACTTCTGTCAGGGCTTTCAAACACAATTTTTCTATTGATGAGTTTGGGAATATCGCCGGAAAGATCAAGGTCAGCCACTACTATTCTTGATGCGCCGGGAGCTACATCAGGTACCTGATCGTGCAGTTCTGCAAAAGAAATCTTCATTGCTTTTTTTGAGATAGCTGCACCTTCACTCATTTTTTGTAAAAGCTTAATTGGTTTTGAACCTGGCACTTTACTTAAATACCATAGTTCATTATCACGGCTACGACTGGTGTTTATATTTTCAAAATGATCAGCGCCAATGAGAATATAATCTCCATTGGAAAGATGCATCACCCTAAGAAATGCAGCGGCCGGAATGCCACAGGTTAAACAATTAATATTCCGGCTTTTTAAGTCTATCACCATAGCATCACCAAAACTTTTAGACATAAATGCCACCCGTTTATTGTCAGGCGAAATATCTGCACGTTCACCAAAATAAGTTAGTCTCTCAATGTTGGATGGCAGATTTGCAAATGGGTCCCCGGTTTTTCTTATACCTGTTGCCGTGTCATTTCCTGTACTGACAAGTTTTGTTTTATTACCGGATTCGCTGACCTGCGCAACCGATTGTGTATGCAAAAACAATAGCAAAGAAATACAAAGAAGAAGCAGAATATTTTTTTTCATTGTAATTAATTATTTAATCACTTCAATTTGTCCGCTTGCTCTAATATCTTCTGATGAGCTGCCAATCATAATATCAAACACTCCAGGCTCAACAATAAAAGCATGTGTTTTTTCATCGTAAAAAGCAAGCTTGTCAGCAGGAACTATGAAGATTAGATTTTGTTTTTCCCCGGAATTTAAACTGATCCTCTGAAAACCTCTTAACTCTTTAGCAGGACGCTTTACACTTGATACAACATCATGCACATAAAGCTGAACCACTTCATCACCCTTTAGTTTACCTATGTTTTCAACAGTTACATTTACAGTAACCTGTCCACGTGACATGATTTTTTTGGAAACTATTTTGAAGTTGCTGTACTTGAAATCTGTATAACTTAATCCATGCCCAAAAGGAAAGAGAGGCTTACCATTAATATACATATAAGTAAAACCTTTGCTTACATCGTATTCATCAACAGATGGGACCTGTTCAGCAGAAGCATATACAGTAAGCGGAAGTTTGCCGCCAGGATTTACATTACCAAAAATTACATCAGCTATAGCATTCCCACCTTCTTCTCCTGCCCACCATGCCTCAATAATTGCCGGCGCATTTTCTTTTATTTCAGGGATGGTTAAAGGGCCTGCATTAAGTTCAACAACGATGGTTCGTGGATTTGCTGCAAGTACTGTTTTAATTAATTCTTCCTGCTTGCCCGGTAAGTTTAATGAAGTGCGGTCGCGGCCTTCAGCTTCAACTGCAAGAGTGGTGCCTACAAATACAATTGCTACATCAGCTTTCTTTGCTGCATCTGCGGCTTTTTGCAACTCTTCTTTAGTGTTTAAAACAAGGGCTTCAGTAGTGTCTTTTCTTGCAAGAATATTAGAACCTTTTACATAAAGTACTTCTGTACCGGTAAGAATGCGGTTTTTTATTCCCTGCAAGGGAGTCACAGGATTGGTAACTTTTCCGCTATACCCTCCATCAGTAAACAGATCGGCATGAGGACCTATTATTGCAATTGTTTTTATTTTGTTTTTATCTAAGGGTAAAATTTTATTTTTGTTTGTGAGAAGAACTATAGACTCCTGTGCTGTTTTTAACGCCAGTTGCCTGTGCTCAGCGCTGCCAATTACATCAGGAGAAATTTTGCTGTAAGGAACCATAGAAGGTGGATCAAATTCTCCTAAATGAAAACGATTATACATAACACGATACAACGCATCGTTCAATCTTTTCTCAGAAAGCAATCCTTTTTTAACAGCAGCAGGAATATAATCCATGAATTCTTTATCAGAGAAATCGCACCCTGCATTTAAAGATTGAGCCACTGCATCTTCGTATGTCATCTGTCCTTTTTCATGACCATTTACCATGCTGTTCACGCCTCCAAGATCTGAAACTACAAATCCCTTAAAGCCCCATTGATTTTTTAAAATATCGGTAAGCAACATTTTATTAATGTTGTTCGGCACACCATTAATTGCATTATACGAAGCCATGATAGATTGTGCTCCTCCCTCAACAATACAATCTTTAAAATGTGGAAGCCAAAATTCGTGCAACATGCGTTCGCTAACAGTTGCGGAAAGAGCCTGCCGGTTTCTTTCAACATTATTTACTGCAAAGTGTTTTAGGGTAGATACAAGTTTTAAATACTTTGGATCATCTCCCTGCAATCCTTTTATATAGGCCACTCCAATGCGGCCGGTTAAAAAAGGATCTTCACCATAACATTCGTTAATGCGGCCCCAATAAGGATTACGACTGACATTTATAACAGGCGCTCTATATATCAAACCTTTTTTCTCTCCCTTAAAACTTGAGTCCTGGTGCCATCCATTGTAAATGCCCCGGGCTTCATCAGAAATAGCGGTGGCAACTTCATGAATAAGTTTAGTATCCCATGTTGCCGCCATAGCTATAGACACAGGGAACATTGTGGTTGGCCTGTCCCACCATACACCATGTAAGCATTGGTTCCAGCCATCTGATCTTATTTTGAAACGTTCAAGCATAGGTCCTCTATGATTTAATAAGATTGCTTTTTCTTCTAAAGTAAGTCGTGAGATTAGATCAAGCACCCTTTTTTCAGTTGGTTCTTTTGTGTCCAGATAAAGTGGTTTATAACCGTTTGTAGAAACTGTTTGTGCAAACAGAATGTGCTGAAAGATTATGAGAAAAAAAATTGCTATAGTAATTCGTAAGAGGTGGCTGTATATATTCATATCAAAGCAATTATTTATAACGCTGCAAAGGTCGGTTACTGTCTAAGTAAATTTAATTAATGAGTTTACTTACATTCGACCTTGATGAAATGAAAATAAGATAAATTTCTTAACAAAGCCTGTCCTATTTGTTGCAAAGCCTGTCCTATTTGTTGCAATTAAAGGAGAAGTTAAAAAAGCCTTCTTGTTTAACTTTGGGTTTTAGCCCCTAAGTATTGCAGCATATTACTTTAACCCAAATTTTGCAGTAGGATTAACCTTAAGTAAGCTGATAATTTCCGCACCGTCTTCCTCCAGAAGTATATTTTTCATGCAAACACGGTTAAGTTAACCATTTGAAATAAGATGAAACAAGCTGTTTCCTTCTTTAAAAATAAAAATTTAGTTTACTGAGCAACCGGAATAAGGTATTTTATCAAAATTGCTATAGTTTACTTAACTGCAATTGAAAGACCAGTTGTTCGGTATAGCAAAACGCCAGCTGACACATTTATTTGTCGCATTGCTTTGCTGCTTTGTGGGCGGTGGAGACACCGCCCACGGCTGACTGCCCCGGTTGGTGTCCCCACCAACCGGCGACAATTTTAAATGTACTCATTACGCAACAGTTCCTATTCATTTAAATCAATTGGTTTAAATTGAGGGCTGTAAAAAATGATGGTGGAAAATGATGCCATGAAAATATCCATTTGAATGGAGCACTTCGTTTCTCAGTGTAAACTCTGCCACCGAAGACGCCATGAAATATGAATGCCGGTGAACAAAAAAATAATTTCTAAACAGTAACTAATACATTGCAAATATTTTTTAAGTTTTATAAAATAAAGGATAATACATCCGTTCAATAAGCATGCGAATACAAAATAAAATTCTCCTGGTTCTTCTTTGTTGTTTTAGTTTTTCATTTATGTATGCCCAGCGGCAACACGTAAATTTTGACGATAACTGGAAGTTCTCATTTGGCCATGCGGCCAACCCTGAAAAAGATTTTAGCTACAGTTTAAACACTGCTTTTTCAAAATCGGGCGGCAAAACAGGCACTGCTATTGACCAAGGCTTTGCAGACAGCAGTTGGCGCAAATTGAACTTGCCGCACGACTGGGCCGTTGAATTGCCTTTTGCCAACGTGGATGACAGAGCAGTAGAAAGCCATGGCTACAAACCTGTTGGCGGCCTGTTTCCTGCCACCAGTATTGGCTGGTACCGCAAGCATTTTATGCTGACACCAACAGATTCAGGCAAGCGGTTTCAATTACAGTTTGATGGCGTGTTCAGGGATGCCCAATTTTGGATAAATGGTTTTTACCTGGGCAATAATAAAAGTGGATACGTTGGCGCAAACTACGACATCACAGACTTCATCAACTTTGATAAAGAAAACGTAGTGGTAGTACGG
Organism: Ferruginibacter sp.; assembly: GCA_046590675.1. Taxonomy (GTDB): domain Bacteria; phylum Bacteroidota; class Bacteroidia; order Chitinophagales; family Chitinophagaceae; genus Ferruginibacter. The sequence goes on from JBKJUP010000077.1 coordinate 134,230, forward strand.
GTAGATGCTACGCAATATGAAGGTTGGTTTTATGAAGGCGCCGGTATTTATCGCCATGTATGGCTGAATCAATTTTCACCCGCACATGTAGAAAATGATGGCGTATTTGCTTACGCAACCATTACCGGAAACAAGTCAGTCTTATCTGTTGAAACAACCGTTCGCAATGATTATGGCAAAATCAATGAGCCCTTACAATTAATTACAAGTTTACTGGATAGGAATGGCAAAGTAATCGCTGTTTCAAAAGGGCAAACCATTTCATTTAAAGACGATCAACAACAAAAAATTAAACAGGTTATCAATGTCAACAATCCCACTTTATGGTCGTTGGATAATCCATACCTGTACCACATTGTAACTGAATTAAGAAACAGTTCGGGCATTGTGGATGTAAATAAAATCCGCTTTGGTTTCCGCACCATTGAAATAAAAACAGACGGCGTTTACCTGAACGGACAATATCTTAAAATTAAAGGCACCAACAATCACCAGGATCATGCCGGTGTGGGTTCCGCTATGCCTGATTATCTTCAATATTATAGAATTGAGTTGCTAAAGCGGATGGGTTGTAATGCTTACCGCACCAGTCATAACGCCCCTACTCCCGAACTGCTGGAGGCCTGCGATAGTCTTGGTATGTTGGTATTGGATGAACAACGCCTGCTGAACAGCGGTGCAGAATACATGGACCAGTTTAAAAGAGTTATTCTCAGGGATCGCAATCATCCATCAGTATTTATGTGGAGCATTGGCAATGAAGAAGGCTACATTCAAACCAATGCAAACGGCAGGCGCATTGCACAAACAATGATCGCTTACCAGCAACAGCTTGATCCTACAAGAACCTGTACGTATGCGGCTGATCTTGCCAATACATTCAAAGGCGTTAATGAAGTTATTCCGGTACGTGGTTTTAATTACCGCCAGTATGCTGCGGAAGCTTACCACAAAGACCATCCGGATCAGCCATTGATGGGAACGGAAATGGGCAGCACGGTTACAACCCGTGGACAGTATGAAACTGACTCCATCATGGGCTATTTACCCGACCATGATTTAACCGCACCCTGGTGGGCAAGCAAGGCACAAACATGGTGGACACTGGCAGCAACAAACAGGTACTGGCTGGGTGGTTTTATATGGACCGGTTTTGATTATCGTGGTGAACCAACGCCTTTTACATGGCCCAATATCAGTTCGCATTTTGGTGTGATGGATGTGTGTGGATTTCCAAAAAACCTATACTACTATTATCAAAGCTGGTGGACGGATAAAGATGTGCTGAACCTTTCACCACATTGGAACTGGCCCGTAAAATGGGGTGAGCCTGCAAAGCAGGTGGATGTATGGGTTAACAGTAATGCAGACAATGTAGAGTTGTTTTTAAACGGTAAAAGTCTTGGTAAAAAAGATATGCCCCGCAATGAACACCTGCAATGGACGGTTGCTTACAAGCCAGGCAAACTGGAAGCGGTTGCTTACAAAAAAGGAAGAAGATTAACAACCAAAGTAGAAACAACCGGACCTGCTGCAGAGATCGTTGTGTCACCTACAAAAACGGTGATGCTTGCAAATGGTAAAGATGCTGTAGTGCTCAACATAAGCATCATTGATAAAGAAGGAAGAGAAATTCCGGATGCAAATAATAAGCTACGTTTTCACATCAGCGGACCCGGAAAAATTATTGGCGTAGGCAATGGTGATCCAAGCTGTCACGAGCCGGATAAGTGCATGGATGGCCTCTGGCAGCGCAGTGCTTTTAATGGCAAATGCCAGGTTATTATTCAGAGCGATGGCAATGTTGGTAATATACAATTTGAAGCGGTAGCGCCCGGTCTTGAAACAGGTGGCACAGGCATCACCACAATTGCTGAAGCATCTGTCAATACAGTATCGCAAGACAAAACTTACGAAATAAAAGGAGCGGCTGCCAAACAACTTCATGCCACCAAAATGATTGGGGCAGATATATCTTTTTTACCTGAACTGGAAAATCGTGGCATGAAATTCAGCGACAACAATGTAACTAAAGACGCCCTTGAAATATTAAAAGATCATGGCTTTAATTATGTGCGCCTTCGGATTTTTAATGATCCGGCGCAGGATAGCGGCTACTCCCCTAACAAAGGCTTTTGTGACCTGCAACATACAAAGGCAATGGCAAAGAGAGTAAAAGATGCCGGCATGAAATTTCTGCTGGATTTTCACTACAGTGATTACTGGGCCGATCCCGGTCATCAAAACAAACCGGCTGCATGGAAGGGCCTTAGCTTTCCTGAATTAAAGAAAGCATTGTATGATTATACTTTTATGGTGATGACTGAATTAAAACAACAAGGAACTTTGCCCGACATGGTGCAGGTGGGCAATGAGATTAATCACGGTATGGTTTGGCCCGAAGGCGATATAAAAAGTATTGACTCGCTGGCGCAATTAATACAGGCAGGCACAGCCGCAGTAAAAGCAGTGGCACCGGCTACAATAATTATGCTGCACGTGGCCCTTGGTGGACAAAATGATGAAACCGTTTTCTTTTTCGACAATATGCTAAAACGCAATTTATCGTTTGATGTAATTGGTTTGTCGTACTATCCAAAATGGCATGGCACACCAGAAGATCTTCGGGATAATATGTATGATTTGATACGCCGTTACGATAAGGATATTATAGTAGTTGAGTACAGCGCAAAAAAGGAAACAGTAAATCAACTGGTATTTGATTTACCCAATGGCAGAGGAAAAGGCGCCTGCATTTGGGAACCACTCAGCACATGGGAAGCCATCTTTGACTGGCAAGGCAAATCGAATGACTATATCAAATTGTATGATGAGATCAGTAGGGAATATTTGAAATAAGGAAGCAATCATACCCGCAGCTTTATATTGATAAGCATTTCTATAAATATCTAAGCTGAAAAATAAACAGTAAAGTTTTTTATTAAACCTGGTTCAATAAAATTTACCATTAACAGTGGTAAATTTTGTTTTACGACAGATGCACAATGAAATCTGCCCGCTAAACAGTACACAACATACAGCCCCTTTTTTGTGAACAAAGCCGAAAGCCAAATTTGTTACATTTAATCACAATTGTGTATGTGGCAACAAGTGTTATTTTCTTACATTGCATCAAAATCATACAACATGAAATATTATTTTCTTTTGTTAACTGCTGTTGCTTTATTTTCTTTTCAAAGCCATTCGCAGATCACTCCTGCGCCCAGTTCCAGCCAAACCATTGTGCAGGGTTTTGGCCTGGGGAATATCACCCTCACCTACTCCAGGCCAAATATAAAAGGCCGTAAAATGTTTGGTTACACTGAGCCATACAATGCGGTATGGCGTACAGGTGCAAATTCAGCCACAGTGATCAAGTTCAGTGATGATGTAACTATTGAAGGACATAAAGTACCGGCAGGTGAATATGGCCTGTTCAGCATACCGGGAGAAAAACAATGGACCATCATTTTGAGTAACAAACCGGAGCAGTGGGGTGCTTACACGTATAGTGTTAAAGACGACTTTCTTCGGTTTATGGTGAAGCCGGAAAAATTACAGCAGTTACAGGAAACATTTACACTGGCATTTGAAAATGTATATCCTACCAGTGGCGAATTGCATTTGCTGTGGGAGCATACATCCCTGGTGATACACCTTACCACCGATATAGATGCACGGGTAATGGCCAGCATTGATTCAGCCATGCAGACCGATAAAAAACCCTATTACGAAGCCGTTATCTATTATTGGACGAATAATAAAGATATGACCAGGGCGGTGGAGTGGGCAAAAGAAATAGAAAAGATTCCGGGTATGCCACCAATGGTAGGCAAGCTTTGGCTGGCAAGGGTACAACTGAAAAAAGGAGATAAGGCCGCAGCTATTGCCACCGCCCAGGAAGGTATTAAAGCAGCAACAACTGCTAAAAGCGATGAATACATCCGGTTGAATAAAGAGGTGATTGCAGCAGCAGGAAAATAAGTTTTAAAGCGGATACAGGAAGGTTGTATTGGAGGGCAACGAGACCTTCCTGTACCTGAAGTATTATTAAAACCCTTCAAATCCTGCTGGATATAAGTTCCACCAAAGAAATCTCTTGATCCGTAAAATTGTGCTCCTAAATGAAATGGTTTGTTATACTTCGCAAGGGGCAAAAACGTGAATGAGAATTTTTGTCCGGGCAGTAAAGCAATGGGCATCACCGTTGCATCGCCCTCTTCTACTTATTATCAATGGGCAACTTCAATTGCGTTTTAAATTAAAGGACGCCTGTTTTATTTGTTTACAGAACAAAATAAAACATCACTCATTTATCCCTTGCGCAGTATAAGTATAGGGGTTGGGGAATATAGTAGCCACAAATAGTTAGTACGCGTTTTGATAGATTATAGTTTAAATCTATAAAATGGCTCAACCAAAATTTGTAATTGTTGTTGGCGCATCAGCGGGTGGACTAAAGGCATTATCCGAATTTGTTGGTCAGTTGGAGGCGGGGATGGATGCGGCAGTATTTATTGTGATGCATTTATCAAGAACCGGTATCAGTGATTTTTTGATGCTCCAGGTCCAAAAGTTTACAAAATTGCCATGCCAGGTTGCAGTTGACGGTGCTGCGATTAAAGCAGGACAAGTTTATATCGGCCCACCCAATACTCATTTGCTCGTTAAAAAAGGAAGCATTATTCTTGGCCGTGGACCGGAAGAAAACCGGTGGAGGCCGTCAATAGATGTATTATTTCGTTCTGCAGCAGCCGCCTACAGTACCAGAGCAATCGGCGTGATATTAACTGGCCTGCTCGATGATGGAACCACTGGTATGCTGGCCATTAAAAGAAGTGGTGGTTCATGTATTGTTCAGGATCCTAATGAAGCGGAATTTCCTGATATGCCCCTGTCAGTACTCAATAATATGGAAGTCGATTATAGTATTTCTCTTGCTGAGATGGGCCAGGTAATTACAGGTATCACACAAACTACACCCGAAGAAAGACCAGCACCGGAAGACGTGGTCATTGAATCACAGATTGCAGAAAGAGTGGTGGTAGATTATGATAACGTAAAGCAATTGGGTGAGAAGAGTATTTACGCCTGTCCTGATTGCGGAGGAGGTTTATGGAAAATGAATAAGAGCGATGATGGAATAGACAGGGTTGACCGTTATCGTTGCCACATAGGACATTCCTATTCAGAGAAAGATTTAGTGATTAAACAGGGGGAGATATTTGAATCTACGTTATGGACTGCTTTACGAATAATGGAAGAGCGCAAAACATTATTGCAAAAAATGGAAGATGATAATACCAAAAGAGGATTTACAAAATTTGCAAAAAGCTATAAAGAAAAAGTAGACAACATCCAGGTACATGTGGACAAAATGAAAGAAGTTTTATTTGCTTCCCAAAAATTAGGTTAGGCCGGTACCGGACATTATGATTTTTCCCCGAAATTGTTACATGTGTCGTGTGGTGTAAGGAACAATGGGCTTGTATTCCAATTTCATACCTTTATATGCCAAATCTTCAATTTCAATAAAAGGGTTAGCGGCATTTTATATGTTCGTTAAATAATGCCTGGCTTTACTCTTCACCTCCAGGGAACAGTTACTAACAAAAAATCTATTCGCCAACAGGCAACTCAATTATAAAATCGGCAAACCTTCCCTCTTCCGATTCTACCTTTAGTTCTCCTTCGTGAACTTTTATGATATCATAGCTGAGTGATAAGCCAAGCCCGGTGCCTTCTCCCGTCGGTTTCGTCGTATAAAAGGGCTGAAAGATTTTATCTATTATTTGCTGAGGGATACCGTCACCGTTATCTTTTACTGATATCTTTATTTTGTTCCCTGTTTTAGTAGTTGTTACTAAAACCGATGGCTCAAAACTAACATCTGCTGTTTGCTTCTTTAAGGCTGCCGAATAAAAAGCATTATTACATAAATTCAGCAATACTCTTGATATATCCTGTGGAACAATTTCTATTTTGGTAATGCTATTGTCAAAATCGGTACGGAAGCTCACCTCGAATGCTTTGTTGCGGGCCTTTAATCCGTGATAGCTTAAATATAATGCTTCGTCTGCCAATCTGTTGATATCTGTTAACTCTTTTACTCCCGTGCTACCCCTGGAATGTTGTAGCATTCCTTTTACAATAGCATCGGCCCGTTTGCCATGTACGTTTACTTTCTTAAGATTTTCCCCAATATTATTTATGAGTTCATCGACCAGCTCCTGATCGGGAGCTGACAATTTATTGAGCATTATTTCCTTTAACTCATCCAGCATTTCAATATTTACTTCAGAAAAATTATTCACGAAGTTTAACGGATTCTGTATTTCATGTGCTATGCCCGCTGTAACCTCTCCCAGCGATACCATCTTGGCTGAATAAATTAGTTGCTTTTGTGCAGACTGTAATTCCAACAGCGCATTTTCAGCTTTAAGTTTTTGTTCCTCTGTCGCTTGCTCCTGCAGCCTTAATACCTCATAAGCTTTTTTCCTGTGCCGGTTGTTCATTAATAAAAGCGCTGCTATGAAAAGAGCCAGCAACAATATAATCACCAAAGAAAACATGATGATTTTCTGATTTCGCTTTTGTTGATTCAGCAAATTAACTTCTATTTGTTTTTGAGACACCTCGTAGTTTGTACGGATGTCGGCCATTTGCTGTACTGTCTGCAGATTATTAACGCTGTCTCTTGCTGCAATATGCGCTTTATAAAATGTCAATGCCGCAGCAGTATTCCCTATGCTTTCATAGATCTGCGATAATTTAAGATCTGCATCGATCACCTGTTGTTTTAATCCGTACTGCTGCGCCATGGTAAGGCTTCTTTTTGCATGATTTAATGCTGCGCTGTTATCCGCTTTGTTGAGGTAAACATCCGCTATAGAAAGCAGGTAATCACAAATGGCATTAAAGTCTTCATTTGCTTCCAGTAATATAATGGCTTCATTCAGGTTTGTTTCAGCCAGTTCATTTTTACCGGTGCTGGCATATATCATCCCTATATTGCCAAGGCTGTAGGCTTTACCAACCGGGTAGTTGAGTGTATCAAAAATTGCTTTTGCTTTTATTGCATATAAATAAGCTGTATCATATTTCTTTGCCTTCAGAAATTCGTCGCCGGCATTTAAAAATGCCGAAGCCAGGTTAATAGAATCTTTAGTTTGTTGAAGACAACTAACGGCCTTGTTGTAATAGTTTGTAGAAGTTCTGTGATTGCCGGCATTGGAATAAATATCGGCAATGGCAATATAAGAATCTCCTTCACCAGACAGGTTATTCATTTCCCTGGCCATTTCAGCACTTTTAAAGAAAGCCGCCAGTGCCTCGTCCGTTTGGGAAAGCAATCTTTTTTTTGTGCCCAATACATAATAGCCGGGACGCAGGTATTTTTTATTGCCGGTTTTTAGGGCAAGACTGATTAATTCTTCTCCGTATTGTATTGCTTTTTTTAAATCCCTGATTTCATTAAAAGATAGATTATACAACAATGCTAATTTATCCGTGTCAGCAGTGTTATTTTGCCGGTAGATCAAAGTAAGACTGTCTGCTATCTTTTGTTCCTGGGCAGATGCGCCGGATATTACCAGGCAAGAAAAACAAATGAGGAAAGAAGCTTTTTTTTTAAAAAAACTTACAGGAAATATTTGATTACATAAACGATGCATCAAGATTTGAAAAGTCATTTGTAAATGTTCTTATATTCTTATCAGGATGAAAACATCTTTCTATAATATTGGCTTTCTTTTAGTGCTTCATTTTTTTCAAACTGGATAATGTAAATGCAGCCACTGTCAATCCGGCGAGGATGCAACCTAATTTAAAAAAATCTAATCCAAGGCCTGTTTTCACAGCAATTTTTGGATCATATATATGCTCCTGATGTGTTGCTCTATCTTTCCAATATATTGAATATTTCCAATCACCAAGAGGCACTATAAGCTTCATATGCAATTTTGCGGTTTGTGAATAATCCTTTGGAGTAATTTTCCCCAATGGATCACCGGGCATTTTCGCTACAATTTTAAAAGATTCTACTTTGGGGTCGGCAATGTCCCACATTACCGGACGGCTTAAAATATTATTGACTTCGAGGTTATCATCAGATAATACCAAACGATCGTTTGATGCATTACTATCTAGTATCGAAATTTTATGATCGGCCATAAGGTTAAGGTTAAAAAAAATTAAAAATTAAATTACATTCATATTACATAGTAGAAATATACATATTTAATTCTATAACTAAGGTAGAATAAAGCATATTTTTTCTGGCGAAATAGCACTCTTACTTCATTACCAACAAAGTCCTGGGAAATACCAGCTTGTAATATACTGCTGACTATGGATGCACCAACTGAGTTTTATTGGCGAATTGGCTTTATTTTTTCTATAAAATTGTTGAAGTTAAAACCATGGGTTTAAATTTGAAGCCCCACATTAAAAACAACATATGATATTTCTCGATTTCTCAGACCCTGCTGTAATGGTTAAGTTTACTTACTTTTCTTGAAATTGTACTGAGAGTTGATAATATTATTTTTATTTCCATTATATCCGATATGCTGGAAGCGTCCCAGCAAAAAAGCACTGGCCGTGCTTCTCCGGATTAGGCTTTTGTTAACCATTTATTACCTCGATTATGCGTTTGCAGGATGCCGTCTTCACCATTTCATTTATTAGAGTAGACGGAGAGGCCGGTAGGCATTAGCAATAAAGACCCTATTTTAATGGCCGGCGGTATCTTTCTCATTTTCAAAAGCACTCTTGAAATTGGTTCCAAACTGGAAAAACCGGCAGATGGTGACAACCATGCTAAAAAAGGACATGCCAGACCTCGTTCCGTAATTCTGCAGATCGTTTTAATTGATGCAGTATTCTCTTTTGATTGTATCCTTACTGCTATCGGCTTGGTAGATGAAGTAGTCATCATGGTTATTGCGGTGGTTATTTCAATAGTGATTATGATTGCCGTTTGCATGTGTTATCAGTAAATTTATTAATAAATCCTACATTATTAATGCTGGCTCTGTCGTTTTTAATAGCCATTGGTTTGTGGTGGTAGCAGAAGGTTTTCACCAGAAAATCAGCAAAAACTACATTTATACGATGACCGCCTTTTCGCTGCTGGTAGAATTGTTAAACAAGCACCTGCGTAAAAATTCAGATTCAATTACATTGAAAAAAGAAGGGGGTACTTGTTAACTACAGATTGGAGCATACATATTAATTTAATATCACAACCCTAAAGAGGTAACATAGCCAATCTGCAAGAAGTTGATTTTATTGAATCACCCCTCTGGGCGTTTGTACAACATTTATATCAAGCAGTCGTATTGCCATCGGCATACAATGCAATCAACGACTGTATTGTATCCTTAAGGGCGCCGGAGGCTTCATCAAAATAATGATCTTTATTTTTTTTTGAAGCTTTGTTGTCGGTAGATTTTTTGATACCCACTCTTACTGCATCCAGTTCATCAAAATAAACAGGCATTGCTTTTTCATAATAAGCATTCACAGCTTCAATGGCTATCAGCACATCTTCATATTCCGCCACAATGCTATTGATTTCCTGTACATTTTCCAGGGTATGCCTTCTCGGTATCCTGTCGAATAATGCTGTTAATGCTAATGCTGTAGAATTCATGTTGCCTGCCTGTATTGTTTAAAACAAAAGTACGGGAAAAGCAGGTGTATGTGAACGGGGATAATATCAGCAAGGGGCACAATGCTGCAAAGGATTTTATTGTGACGCCTTTTCTTTTATTGATTTCTTGGTGGCAGAAGACTTTTTAAGAACCCTGGCACCTGCTTTCGTGGCTTCCGACAAGCCGATGGCGATTGCCTGTTTTTTACTGGCTATTTTTTTTCCTTAGCGGCCACTTTTAAAGGTGCCGGCCTTCTTTTCATGCATGGCCTTTTCAACTTTATTGACAGCTTTTTTAGAATACTTTGCCATGGTTATAAAATTTAGTGGTGAATGATGATATGAGAATACCGGTTATGGAAAGCATACACAAATGCTATGTAAAATTTCAGGCAGCAGTAATGGGGTTCATTTAAAATCCGGTAACGTTAACATTCCCCCGCAACCAATGGAAAATATTCCTGTGGCTTTATTTCCACATTTAACCAAAACTATGCTACACCCGATTTTACAATCTTTCATCTTTTACCAATTGACTATATTTAAAATTTGGCTGCATAGTTGTAATCAAAACCGAATGGACAATGAAACGATTGCAGGCCTTGCCGCAAGTGCCTTCACCGGAGCATCTCTTATTCCGCAATTAACAAAAGTTATCAAAGAAAAAAAAGCTGAGAATGTTTCTTTATGGATGTTACTTGTTTTATTTATAGGACTTGGATTATGGGTATATTACGGCATCTTAAAAAAAGACCTGATCATTATTATTTCAAATGCATTTTCTTTTATTATAAATTTATTGCTGGCAATTTTTGCGATAAAATATAAAAAAGAAAATTAAATAACTCCAATCAATTTCTACAAATAGTCTTTAATAAGTACGGCACCTTATGATTTTGGCTGTACAATTCCTTGCTAATTTTCATTATTCATGAATCAATTGCTGTCAATGCATGAACCGTTCGGGCAAAAAATTATTGAGCAAATTTGTTATAATTACCATTAAATATATTTTACCTTTATTATCAAATAATATTTTTTACATACTTCGCTTGAAACGTGCATTTACAAACGGCTTTACGGTTCTATTGGCTTTGTAACTTAAAGATTATACAAGACTAGGGTTTTATGAAAAGTCTAAAAGGCTTTTTCATACTGCGGAAAACTTACCCGTTATATTTTACTTTCCTCAACATCATAAGAAGGCACCTGTCACGAAAATAAGCTGATCTTAAATTCTGTGGAAAATACCAACACTTAATCTGCACTCATGAAGATGGTTTCCTTCTTCATTTATTTACAATTTAAATTAAAACTGCATGATTGTCTAACAGTCAATCAGGTTGTACCGGTAAATACCAGGTTGCCGGCTCAATTGCTGCTATCTGAATAACCACTCTTTTATTCACGAATTTTTAAAAACTTTAAAACGATCATTATGAAACGATCAAACAAACACCCTTTCAGTTTACGTCCATTGATGATATTGCTGTTCTTTGTTGTGCTCCATAGCTGTAAAAAGACCGACATCAATTCAGAGAAATTGACATCTGACGCGGAAAAATCATTAAAGACACAACTTTCTTCACTGAAGCCTGCTGCAGAAAGTGCCGACGTGGTGTACCAATGGTACAAGTTTATAGCCAACATTCAATTGCCTATAACTCCTCAACCTTCAGTATTTCCTCAGGCCCGGGCCTTTGCTTACATCGGCATTGGCTTGTTCGAATCTGTACAACCTGGCATCGAGGGCGGATCAAGTTTTGCTTCCAAACTTAACGAGATGCCTGCTATGCCCCAACCAGATAAATCGAAACGTTATTTGTGGACTGCTTCTGCAAATGCCGCCATGTCAAGGATGTTCAAATTGTTTTTACCGATCTTATCTGCAACCGAAAAGGCAGCCATCGATGCAAGGGAAGCCGATATCTACAACCAGTTAAAGCAAACAACATCTGAAGATGTTTTAAAACGTTCGGAAAGTTTTGGAAGATCTATTGCCGATGCTATCTACAACTGGTCCACCACCGACAAATTTAGTGTATCGAGTGGAACATATACCCCACTCAATCAACCATGGGCCTGGATTCCCACACCGCCGAACTTTCCCAACGCGGTTGGCGACAACTTACAATACTCAAGGCCACTACTGAAATACACGCTGAAACCCAGGATAGAAGCACCACCCGTTCCCTATTCAGAAGATCCTAATTCAGCATTTTATAAAGCGGCAATGGAAGTATATAATATTGGGGGAGCTACAACAGCTACACCAGACAATAAGGCTACTGCTAACTGGTGGGCTGATGCCGGTGGACCTGGTAAAGGCGTTCCGGCACCTTACCATATCCTTTCTGTTGTAACAAGCGTATTGGAAAGCCAGCATGCAGGCTTGTGGAAAGCTGCCGAAGTGTATGCTAAAACGGGTATAGCACTTAAGGATGGCCCCATCAATACATTCCGGGCAAAATATCAATACACTTTGCTTCGGCCCGCTACCTATATCCGGCGACACATTGAGGTAAGCTGGCTGCCTCATTTAATTAATCCTCCATATCCTGAATATCCTTCAGGGCTTGTAGGCCTTTATGGCCCTGTTGTGCAGGTATTAATAAAAACGTTCGGCAATATCCCTGCAACCGACGATGTTTATGCATGGAGAGCTGTGCCTGCAAGGCATTTTAATTCACTCAGCCAGTTGCTGGCAGAAGCAGCAGTATCGAGAGTGTATGCAGGTATTCATTACCGGTTTACACAAGATGCCTCCATCTTAATAAATATAGCGTTAGGCAATGAGATTGCCAGGGTGCAGGTAGTGGGACCAAAATAGGCATGATAAAAGATTTTAGCAATTGCATGTTCCCCGCAGATGGATGGGGTGTATTTGCAATCCGATGGCTCGGATTGTAAATACACCCCTTTTTATTTTACCAGGTGGCCTGTATGTGACGGCCCAGGTGCACGGCGTAAGTAGCGAAGCAATTTTTCTGACCAAGGTTTTATGCAGTTGCAAAGCCGGTATTCTTCAATTTTCCTCCCGGAACATTATAACAACAAGGGGGCATTATTTCCCAGGTAATCATGGGCGATAAAGGTTTTTGAAATTAAGGAGGAGTCTGACAATGCTACACGGGTAAGCCCGGAGGCATGAACTACCTCATAATACAGGGGCACTTCAGCAAGGGATTAAAGTGATGAGTTATGTCTTTGCGGGCAACTTCTTTTCTTCGGGATTTTGTTTTACTGAAAGTACGTAGCACCGATAGCACTTGTTGTTTTATATGGTTAAATGCCACAACTGAATTTCCACCATTATTTGTGTCACGAATTTAAACCCCAATTGCTATGCCGAACGCCCCGGTTCTACCGTTTTGATCAACCGGCGAAGCAAGTAATTAAATACTGCTTGTGCTCGTTATAATTTATGCAGTTTATTGGCCAACAGTTCGTTCGTTGGTGAAAACACAGAACGAGGGTAAGTGCCAGTAGCCTGTAGATTTTTTATATGATACCTACAAAAGCGAAACACTCATCCGTGAAACCGGCTATTAATATTTTGTGAGCGAACAACCTACGGCAGGTAGCAATTATTTCAAAAACATTTTTGAAGCCAGCACCTTGTCATGTCCATAAATATCTTCTGCAAAGTAAAGTTTACCGCTTTCATCTATCCATGCTGTGTAGTATGTAATTAACACAGGTATCGGACTTTTTAATGGTACAAATTTTTCAACGGTATCATTTAGTGCAGTAGTGATAGCTTGCTCTGTCCATTTCTTGTCATCCTTTAATACGTACCTGGCGAGCTTTACGGGGTCACTTAGCCTGATGCAACCATGACTGTAGGCACGTTTGTCTTTTTCAAAAAATGATTTGGCAGGGGTATCATGAAAATAAATATCAAAACTGTTTGGAAATAAGAATTTAACCCGGCCCAAAGCATTATCTGGTCCCGGTTTTTGACGTATGGCAGGTGAACCATCCGGCAAATTTCCATTCTGTTCCATATTATGCTCCTCCAGGTAGTTGGGGTTGTTTTCTATCTGTGGTGCAATTTCATCTTTAATAATATTTTCAGGAATATTCCAATGAGGGGCAAATACAACCTGGTTCATATTACCGGCAAAACTCCTGGTATTATGGCCCTGCTTGCCCACTACAACCGGCATATCAAATACTTTTTCGCCTTGTTCGGTTACGTGAAGCTGGTATTCCGGTATGTTTACATAAATAAATTTTCCTTCAGGCTCCTGCACCATTAAACGCATGCGACTTAAATTAATCAGCAATTGTTTTATCCGGTAGCTAACCGGAATATTCAGTTGCTTTAACTGGTCATCATTGAGTTTTCCATCCGCTGTGTAGCCATGCGTTTGCTGGAATCTTTTGATGGCGCCGGTAAGGCTGTCGTTCCATAACTGTGTACTGTCGGGGATATTATAGTCATTACTTAGCTGTAAGCGTTTTTTCAATACCGTTACCTGCGGCAACGGTGTATGTTTATTCAATGCCTTAGCTGTTGCCGTTACAGCAGGCCATCCCCCATTTTTTTGAACGGTAACATACTGTTGCAGGTATTGCTTCAACAATTTATAATGCTTATTTACTTCTTCAAAATAGCGGTCGCCTTTACTGGCTTTGTTTACCAGCGAATCTGCAAAGTGCAGTGCATCCACTTTTACAACAGGCACAAATTTTTCCAGTTCTTTTCTTTTCAGAAAATCAAAGCTTGTATTGTCAATAAAAAACCGGAGAAAATGTTCCGTGAGTTTCATTTCTGTAATACGAAGCTTTTTAATGTCTGCACGTTGTCCTTCGTCTTCATCAGCACTCATGATTATATCCATCTGCTTACGGAGACTTTTATCTTCAACTGCTTTGTCCTTTTCGTTGCTTAAATAATAGGTGTACATATTCCAGAAGCTCGTAGCCTGTTCGGTAGGCCCGCCGGAAGCAAACCAGGCAAACTGGTAATTGCGGTTATTGTAAAAACTGGTGATGCGGTTACCAATTGAATCAGGTACTTTATGTTCTGCCAGGTAAGCAACCAGGTTTAAACTGTCGAGGAAAAGATCACTATAGGAATTCTTTTTAGTGATGGCATAGTTACGCTTGCTCACTTTCCGGTCCTCTTTTTTTGCATTGGTGCATGCAAATAATACAAACGCCAGTATAAATACTGCTCCTGATTTATAATTCATTTTGTGGTTATTTAAGTTGGTGGTAAGCCATTTAGAAGACGAATATACAGTTTAAGTGCCAGTAAATTTTAAGACGGATTTTTGCACTTGTTGATGATAGCAATTAAAAACTACTTGCTGTACCGAACGCCACGGTTCTGTCTTTTTGCCCAAGCGGCGGAGGTAGTTAAACAGGGCAAGTGTTTTGTTGTAATTTATAACACTTCGTTCGTTGGTAAAAAATACACAACAAAGGTGGGTGCTGATTAACTATAGATTTTAATGCCGTATCACAAGGGCGGAAAGAACGGGAACACCTGTGTAGGCTGAAATAAAGTTTAAGTATCAACTGGCAAGGCAGCGTTTTTTGTTAAAAAGGGTCATACTCTAAACCGTTGTATGAAAGGAATTCTATTTTCAATGTTATTTGTTTTTTTCTTTGGCCAAATTGTTGCTCAAAAGATAGCTGCTAAAGAAAGAATAGCTACAGGTACAGCTATTGAAACTTCACATGCAACCTTCAGGTCAGCAACTGTATTAAAGGTGAATGTTCTTGCCCCTTTACTTGGCTATTCGCAATTTTCTTTGGAAAAATCTATTGGCCACTTAAGAACCATTGAATTTGGCCTTGGTATTATAGGAGCAGGAAAGAATTTAAACATACAACCACATTCTTTAGGTTTCAGCCTTGATCGTTTTGGTTCCAATAACTACCGGCCTGGCCATAAAAATCAATTCGGTGGCTTTTTTGAGTTGGGGTATAAATTTATAATACGAAACAATGCTCATGAAATATCTCAAAATAATTATAGTGCAGGTAATTCCTTGAAAGGGTTATATATAAAGCCTTCTTTCATCGTGGGCGCTTACAGCTTAAATCAATTCGGGGATGATTCCACGACAACTACTATTAGAAAACATCAAAGCTTTGGTGCCTTAATGCTGAATGTAGGACGTCAATGGGCACTAAAGCGTAAAATAGTTCTTGAATTATATATTGGTGGAGGGGCAGAAATTGACAATGTAAAGGACGGAGATGCTTTATATGGACATCCGTTTGTTTTGGTCGTGGCAAAAGATAATCCTTCTGTCAATTTTGCATTTACTGCTGGTTTTCGCTTTGGTTTTCTTTTAAATTAAAGTGAGGAAATTGATTCTTTCGCCGCGGTTCGTCTTTTAACAAACCAAAATGCAAATTGTAAAACAAAGTAGCATTAAAAAATGCCAAAGAAGATGTCAAATTAATGGAAACTCTCTCTTCCCGGCAACGCCTCCCCTCCCAGGTTCCATGCGGTGGCAAGGACGTTACGCACTTACATTACCGGTTTGTTAAAAGCCCAATCTTCCATTTCCATAAAATCAATATGTTATTTAAATGAATTGGGCTATTTAAACGGGCATAAATAAAGACAGCTAATTTAACGAAAACATTATGCGTTGGCACCACGTACCCGGCTTTGCTTATTGTCCGTTGGGAGAAATTGATGTGAAGAAGAGCTATTCATCCCTTCCATTCCTGACACACCATTGATGGTAACAAATTCCTTTTTACTCTACAATCTTTTTGACCATTACCGGCCTGGCAGGATCGGCAATATTGTATAGGATAATTCCATCCTTTACAAAACAAATTAATATGCCGTTATAAGGTATCACATCAACAAAATCGCCATCCGTTGCGGTAGATAGCAACACCGGATCGTACGGACTTTTTACATTAAAAACTTTGAGGCCCGCTAGGCCACAACTTACATAGAGTACACTGTCCTGCAAACCAAGACCAACAGGATCAGGCAGCGGAATTGTATTTTTTAATACCG
This sequence comes from Ferruginibacter sp., assembly GCA_046590675.1. Lineage (GTDB taxonomy): Bacteria > Bacteroidota > Bacteroidia > Chitinophagales > Chitinophagaceae > Ferruginibacter. The sequence continues at coordinate 150,885 of JBKJUP010000077.1, forward strand.
GCAATTGTATGTTTTTTATATCATGAATATAAAGCCCTGCTACCGCGGGGCCGCAGCCACTGGTGCTTTTAAGCGTTACATAAGCAACCGAATCGTTGGCTACCACAGGGTCGCAGGCACGGGCATGAGCAGCCTGCCCAACCAGGGTTGGCGCTGCAGGCTTATCCAGCGAATAAATGTAAAGGCCTGTCCTGGTGCCGAGGAAGAGATAATTATTGTAGGGATAAATAGTTTCAATATCATAATTGAGTGGCGAGGTATAAACCTTTACCGGCTTTGCAGGATCAACCAGGCTATAGGCATGCAGGAAATGATTTTCTACCGCATACAGGTAATTGCCCGCTATGGTAAAACGGGTAAGCGAACCGCCTTTGCCTGTATCAGCGCTGGCAGCACCAACACTCTCTTTGCTGCAGGAATACAAATTCACTACCGCCATTACAGCCAATAAAAAAGTCAGGGTTTTCAATGTATTTTTCATATCAGTATAGTTGAGCAGTATTGGTTAATTTTTATAGCAGGCGTTAATAATAGAATCTTTTACCCATGCTACCACTACACTGTCGTAAGCAGGACATAGATAATAACCGCTCTCTTCAGGCTGGGCCAGGTAGTAACTAAAACCGAGTTCGGGAAATGCATTGGATACCCGGCTTACCTCCCTCATATTTTTTGGATCGCTGATATCCAGTGTTACCAGGTCTGCATAACTGTTGGTGTATATGTAACCACCTTTTATGGAAATCTGTTCACAACCTTTCACTGTGATAAACCCAATACGGTCGGCGGTTGCAGGATCACTGTTATCAATAACGTGAATGCCCCGGCCATGATCTACCTGGAAAATATACTTGCCATAAGCGTAGATGTTTCCTGCTTTAAGCAAGGGCTCTTTTTGCGGGGTATATATAACTTTTTTTGCGGCGGATATGGCAGCATAGACCGGCTTGCTACCCCAAACTTTTTGCTGCGTGTACGGAGTTTCGCCGCCGTGACGGCCATAAGGTTTCCAGCAGGATGACAATGCTATTACAGCAATAAGGAGCAGGACAGTTTTCATATCGCAGTAGTTTAAATACAAAGACTTGCCTTTCCGGGTGAATGCTGCTTTATATGTATTATATTTTTACGATGTAGTTGCAGGTTCAATCTTCCCGGCAAGGTTTCCTTTCCCAGGTTTTGTGCGATTGCAAGGTTGCATGAAATAATATTTTTTTGCCTCTGCCCTTGCTGGTGTTACGAATTTATAAAATACTTGCTATACCGAACGCCCCGGTTATGTCTTTTTGACCAACCGGCGAAGCATGCATTTAAATACTGCAAGTAGTTTTTTGTAATCTGTATAGTAATATAGTTAACACTTCGTTCGTTGGTGAAAAACCCGCAACGAAGGCGGTGCTGATTAGCTTATAGTTTTTTGATACATACCAACGAGAAAGAGGATATTAATTCAAAACTTTATGAACTGATGCAAGGTCCCCGGCCTGGCTCATTGCTCGTTGCGAGAATTTGCTGGGAAGAAAATACCGCTTTTGTAACAGGTGTTAATTGATACTCTTTCCAGGAAAAGCAGCTACCTCCAAATCTTTTTCTACTTCCGGTCCGGCGCAAATCCCGGTACGTAATATTTCACAACCACACAAATTATTAAAATATTACTTACTTTCACTTTTATATGAAACCCCTTTTATCCGTCTTATTTAGTTTATTAATTTTTGGAAAACTGTGTGCCCAGCTACCGCAGCCCATTTTATCTTCGTTAAATACTGCGCCGCCAGCAACCGGATTTCTAAAAAACGTAGGCCAGGTTACCGACATTAAAAACAACCCGGTTGACTTTGTTTATTACCAGGCCAATTTTGGCGGACAGCAGGTGTTTATTACCAAATATGGGCTCTCGATTTTGCTGGCAAGGGAGAAGAAAATTACCCGGGTAGCAGGCAGGATCGCTAACGATCATCAACTGAAACATACACCTGCTCCTGCGGATTCATCCCTCATTGTAAATTATGAAATGGAGCGCATAGATATTGTACTTAAAAATGCATCCATTCAAACTGCGAACATTGTAACAGTTGCAAACGAACTTTCGCCACAATTCAATTTTTATATCAATGACCCCTACGCCAAAGTGCAGCAGTTACTCAATGAAATACTTATTAAAAACGTATATCCCGGCATCGACTGGAAGGTATATATAAGGAAAGAAAAAGGTCAGCCTGCTTCGCTGAAATATGATTTCATCGTTCATCCGGGTGCAGACCCTTCGCTGATACAACTCCGGTATTCCGACAATGCAAAGCTGGAATTAGACGGTAATAAAATTAAGGCCAAAACAAAAATGGGCATCGTGAAGGAGGAGCAACCATATTCCTATCTGCAGGAAGATCAGTCAGCAGTACCGGTAGCCTATCTCTTAAAAAATAATACCATCCATTTTACTACAGGTTCATATAGTAAAACAAGCACCCTTGTGATAGATCCCTCCATTTTCTGGATGACCTATCTTACTTCTACCGTGCAAGCACTTGCCTACCGGGCCATTGTTGGCAATGATGTGGAGACAGATGCTGCGGGCAATATTTTTGTTCAGTTATCCGGAGAGGCCAACTGCCCGTTCCCCGTAAAAAACCCCGGAGGCGGCGCTTATTATCAGGACATTACTGCATCGCCAAACGGCGGAATGATCATGTTGAAATTTGCTGCCGGCGGGCAATTATTATGGTCCACATATTTTGGGAATGGTGTTGCCGGAAGATGTATGACGATTGATAAGACTGGTAATATTACCGCTGTAGGCATACTGCTGCAGCCCACTTCAACAGTGCTTGATCAGCATTCTTCTATACCATTACTCAATAGTGGCGGGTATTACGATGGAAAAATAAAAAACTATTTCATCGCCAAATTTTCCAATGCAGGGGTATTACTGTGGAGTTCGTACTACCTCAACTTCAGCAGTTACCCTACCGACATGAGTTATGATATAAATGGAAATATATATGTTGTGGGCTGGTCTGAAGTGTACGATTTTCCTGTTGTGGATCCCGGTGGAGGAGCCTACATTGTTAACAACGCTCAATTTGGTTATGCCCAGGTATTATTTATTTCCCAGTTTAATGCAGGTAACCAGCTTACCTGGTCTACCCGTATAGAAGGAAACAATTATGACCCGCAGGCAAGAGTATGTACAGATAAAGCCGGGAATATTTACCTTGGCGGACAAGTAAGATCTGGTAATTATCCATTGGTTGATGCCGGTGGATATTTTAGTGCTACAGACTGGGGAGCAGTCATCACCCGGTTTAACCCGGCAAGAAAAATGACCTGGTCCACTTACTATCCCTCGCCCTTTTCTTTGGAAGACTTAACCTGTGACGATAGCTGCAACCTTTATGTGGTGGCAGACAGGCGCATTGTTAAATTTGACAGCAGTACCAATTTAGTTTTTGAAAAATCTGTTGCTACCACACAAATGTATTTCCTCAACAAGATCAACTACGATCATATCCATGACCAACTGCAGGTATTGGGTGTTATGAATGATGACTACACAGGTTTTCCTACGATCAATACAGCCTGTAACGGCAGTTTTTTTCATGATGGCACCTATCCCCGCAGGTATAACAATGGTACAGGGCCCATTTTTGCAACAATGACCACCGGGGGTGTATTCAGCTATCTTTCTTTAACTGATTGGGTGTATGAATATTATGACCGAAATGAAATGGCGATTGATAGTAAGGGAGATCCTGTTTATCTATTTTGTTATCAGCAAGATGGATATACTGACCCCAATCCTCAATTAACCAACCCGGGTAATGGCGCTTATTTTGATCCCAGTTGTTGTTATCTTGCCAATAGCAACAGTTCCGCACTAATATTAAAACTAAGGTCTTCAGATCTGTCGCTGGTAACCCAAGTGGTTTCACCGGCGGGTTGTCAATGCACCGGCGTTGCTACAGTAACGGCGCAATGTGGCCAGGCGCCGTTCAGCTATTTATGGAGTACAGGCGATACTACTTCCACCGCATCCGCATTGTGCCCGGGCAATTACTCAGTAAAGGTTACAGATGCTAATAATCTTTCCCAAACGGTTAATATCACCATTACCAAACCACCGGGAGGTATTACGGCGGCAAGTGCCACGATGGTACCTGAAAACTGCAGTCGCAAAAACGGGCAAATCAACATACAATCTGTGCAGGGTGGCACAGCACCTTACACTTATGCTATAGACGGAACCAGTTACAACCCTGCCCCGCAATTTACCGGCATCCAATCCGGCACCCATATACTATCTGTCAAAGATGCCAACGGCTGTATTTACCAGGATAGCCTGGCAGTATCAAAAATTGCCGGCCCCTCAGTAGTAACGAATACCGTACAACCAAGTTCCTGTATAGCAGGTGACGGGCAAATAATAATTACTTCGGTTACGGGTGGCATAGCGCCTTACCAATATACTTTAACCGGCGTGGGTACAAATACCACCGGGTTATTTAAAGGTCTTGACTCGGCCACTTATCAACTCACCGTCGCTGATACAGCAGGCTGTAGTTTTACAAAAATGATCGTTGTCCAGAAAGCAATGCCCGCTACAGATGTTGCACTCACAACCAGTAATGACCATTGTAACCAGGGCATTGGTAAAATAGCAGTTGGGAACGTAACAGGTGGGCTTTCACCCTATGCTTTTTCATTAGACAGCATTTCATTTGTTACCGGTGCCATTAATAACCTGCACAAAGGCAGTTACAATTTTTACCTGCGTGATGCCAATGGCTGCGTACTGAAAAAATCACCTGTTACTGTGGCAAATGAAGCCGGACCCGTTACAACGAATTTTATTACCACCAATGCGTATTGCGGCAAATCTACCGGAAACATTGTTATTCAATCTGTAAACGGAGGTTCTGCACCTTATCAATACTCCCTCGACAGTGTCTCCTACAATTCCATGTTGAACTTCGCCAACATCAAACCGGGCAGCCATACCCTGTTTGTAAAGGATGCCTTTGGGTGTATAATAAAACAGCCTGTAAACATTCAATATAAATACGCGGCGAGATTTAATTTATCGCCTGCCGACACCACCGTATGTTATAACGAAACGGTTCAGGTAACCCTGCAGGGCGATGTGAACCTGTTAAAAGGTACCACATGGAATGTACCTGCACAAGGATCTGCAGCGCTTATAAAAGCAACGGATGAAAAGCATGTATTAGTAACCATCACCGACAGCAATGATTGTGTAACTACAGCCTCCGGTATCATCAGGGTAAAAGCCTGTAATACACCTGCAAACTGCATGGCAATACCGGCAGCCTTTACCCCCAACCTCGACGGAAAGAATGATAAGCTGATCCCTTTGGCAAATGGATGTAGTATAGAGTCGATCAACTTCAGGATTTATGACCGATATGGGAAGCTGGTTTTTTACACAACCAAACAAGGAGAAGGCTGGAACGGAATTTATAAAGGAGAAGCACAGCCCGGTGGCGCATACATCTATACCTGCGATTATATTTCCAATGGCATTACCATACAGAAAAAAGGAACCACCATGCTTGTACGATGATAAATACTGGCTTTGACGGTATTACAAATTTTAACACCAGTTGCAACATGCAAGCTTCCCCGGTCGTATTTTTTTAAACAACCGGGGAGCATTGATGCAAACACTGCGGGCAGGAATGAACTTACTGCTTCACCGCCGTACCCGTCCTCGACATTTTATTTTGAGCAGTTGCACTTTGCTTAAGCTTAAAGCCACTTGCCTTGCCTAAAGGACAATAATAATCCATTGCATTCAACGCTTTATTGTAAGACAGGTCATATTCCACCACGCTTCCCCCGGTAACTATATCTGCAGTATAATTATAAAAACTACCGTTACCATAGCCGCCAAAGTTTCCATACATCACATCCCCTTCATAAGTTCTTAATCCATCAAGGTTTTGAATAATGGTATATCCATAAGTTGTTTCTACTACATAAAACCCACAGGAGTTGCTGCTGTAGATCACATCGCCTCTCTCCTGCGAAAGCCAGTATGAATTGTCATCGTGCACTCTTTCTTTAGCACAACTTGTAAATAAAAACGCCAGCAACACTGCTGCAATTGACCAGGTAAATATCTTTTTCATGAGTAAGTTTTTTTTATGATAAATGATTTTGACATTGAGATGATATAAGGCCTGCTAAGTTTACTTACAACTTGTTAAAATAAAAAAGGCACATAGTTTAAACAATTTGAACCCGAAATGCAGTCTATTGAAAACAACTCAGGTAAAAAGTAAAAAGTGAAAAGTGAAAAAGATCATGCTAAATGGCGCCTATAACCTTAGACTGATTAAGTAGCGCTGATTTAACGTATTAGCCACCTGGAAAGTAAGGAGGTGACTGCATATTGTGGAAACTTTGCAGCCTTTGCGCATTGCACAATTTGGGACATTGCTTATTAGCTGACAATTAGCTTATTTTTATTTACTCCACCAACCTACTCAATGAGGCGCTCTTTTCCCGATAGAAAATAAACAGCAGAAAGCTGGAGTAGTACTGCAAATAAATACGCAAAAGATCTACCTGGTACCCGCCAGGTGATCAATTAAATTTTAATTGTCTTTCTAATAACTATGCTTAACAGGCACAATTAGCCAGGTAAAATATTCCAATTACTCAGGCATTGATCAATGGCTTTACTTTTGAGCCAATTAAATTGATGGCGTTCAATAATTGTTCATGCGACAGGCCAGCATTATCCATTTGAAAAGTAAGCCTCGAAATGCCACCCAATGCTTCACTGTGACGCAATATTTTTTCAGCAATCTCTTCCGCACCACCAACCAGTAAAGCACCCAGCTTACCTGTTTGTGCATTAAAGCCCTGGCGGGTAACTGG
>JBKJUP010000027.1:0-100654 GCA_046590675.1 Ferruginibacter sp.
ACAGTACGCTAACATTATGAGATTTTGAGATATTCTCTGCCATGCCTCAAATATCTTAATTTATATCGACTCCAAGTGGGCCCAGGGGCAAGCCCCCGGGAATTCTTATCGATTAAAAGAAATTAATTTAGGACAACGACTAAACAACTTACCGATGAATTGCAAGGGATTTTTAATTCAGAAGATATAGTAGATTTATAGGGTACAGCCAATACATCAACTACAAATTAACACCAATCAAATTCAATTAAATGCAATAAAAAACCAATCAAGTTAATATGGAGATGTTATGTATTTTGCATTCCACTCAATTAATCAATAACTACGTTGAATTACAGCATGTTTTATACTCCCATTCAATACCCTTTGAAATGAATGGATGTATTTTGATAGTGATTGACATACATTGACATGTATTTATCTGCATTGATATGTATTGATACGCAAAAAAATAGATTTTCAAAAACTAAAAATCGAGGTTAGAAATTCTATTTTTTGCATAATTATTTTGAAGTGAAATTTAGACAGGCAAGCAAGTAAAAAAAGCACTCAAAACATTTGCCATAAAAAATTAAAAGAAATGCTTATTAATTATAAAGGGATTGAAATACAATATAGGCTTTGAAAAACTTTGTTCTTTTCTGCAGTAACTGATGATCCGTAGTTTGCTATCATTAAATTATATCACACTAAAAAACCGATTCGCATTGCCAAAAGATTTGTGTTGTTAGCTAAACATATTAAGGCAATCACCTGAATTATGACAGTAATATTTATAACATTTTAAGAATAAAAAATTTTATCAAGCAGAATACTCATACCAGAGACCTGGAAATTCAGCGATTGGATCGTCACTGCAGTAAACTATACTATACCCAGACATTACCCTATAATTAACCAGGTTGAATTTACAACCACTAATTTGGGCGCTTGAGTCCCAATCTAATACATATCAACAAATCATGGTTTGTGGAAAAAAATATCAACCATTTAAAAATCAGGTGTAAAGTAAAATAATGAAAGCATAAAAAAAACGCAATAAGAAAGTCCTATTACGTTTAAATTTTCGTGCAGAGATTTGCAAGAAAGGTAAAGTGACACACATTTACGCACACTCCGTAAAATTGGCACGGAGAACGAAGTAATATTTAAGATTAAACACCAGGTCAGCTACCAAATCATTTGCCTAATCATGGATCAAATAGGCGGCTGATAGTTCTGCCTCCATTCCCGATTAATTTGCTTGTCGATGGATTCACTTGTTGGCGGATGCCGGTAAAGCTGCTCTCCCACCTCACTAGCTGGTCTGGTTTGGGCTAGAGATTTCGCAGCTTGCTCATCTGCTTTTTGATTGGCTGATTTCACCGCTTCTGAATCCCGTGAAGCTTGATTTCTTTTACTTTTATAAATCCATACTGCTCCACCGCCAGCAAGTACTATGACTATTATCGCCCAAAGATGATCATTCACAAAATTGCTCGTCTTTGTTTTTAAATCCGGTGAATGCAATTGTTTTCCGGTTAAATCCGGTTTAGTTTTCAGTGTCTTAGGTTTAATAACCGGATCTGCAACTGTAACATTGGTGGTTGTTTGTTGAGTCGTATTTAAAGATAGTTTACCAAACAGCTCTTCAAATGTCAACGGCCTTGATTGATTCTTGATCATTAGTTACTTTTTTAAAATGTTGAAAGTTTTTTTGACATCATCATCACTAGTTATCCCGTATCCCAGGTTCCAATAAATTCGCTTTTGATTACTTTTTAGTATTTCCATCGAACTGTATACATAAAAATCGAATCCTTCGTATTTCAGTATATCAATGCCTAAAGATTGCTCTTGAAGCAGTGCCAATGAATCAAAGGCCTTTGTTAGAATCCGTTCATTTTTCACGAGCACTTTATTAAGTAAATCCAACGGGGCTGTTTTGATTTTCCGTTGGTCATTGTTGTAATCAATGCGATGTTGTGCACTGCAAAATATTTGCCGGGCATCAGACGGCTTGAAAGATAACTTACATTGTAAGCATTCTTTAGGTGGGTAAACTCTTTTGGAAATTCTTCTATTAACGGTTTGCATAGTAATTACTTTATTTGATTAATTGAATGAACGATGTATTTAAATTATTTCTAAATACATCGTTGCCTGTTTCATTTGTCATCACTTAGTTATACTAACATAAGTTGACGCTTTAATTTCCTTTTCTGCCTGTGTAGTATTTGCATTCGACAGCATCCAATTTTCCAGAAGATCTCTTGAAAAAAAGATGGTTTTCCCATTCGGCTTACTAAATGGCAATATACCAGCACTCGTCATTTTATAGACTGTACTCTTTGAAAAGCCCAGGTATTGACAACCTTGTTTAAAGGTCAATACTTTGTTTTTTGAAAAATCCATTTTAAGTTATTTAAAATAAAAAAATGGATGACCGGTCATCGTTTATGAAATTTCAAACACAATTTTGGATAAATATCTTAGAATGAGAAGAGGCTGGAAAGGCCATGTATTCTACGTGTATTACCTATGTATTGTAAAGGTTGGAGAGTCTTAACAGGACTGGATAGTGAAACATTCGAACAAATAAAAAAGAATTGAAGTTTTTACTTCAATGTATTTTTGGGAGGTGAATAAAGGTGAAAAATAGCGGTCAAAAGAAATTGCTCTCGTTCCTTATTTTTGAGCGAACGGTTATTATTACTGAGTTTATCTGATTCAACCGGGTAACCGTTTATCGTAAAGCAATCCGCTGCCTTTTGGAATTTCTGTTCCGTATCTTTGCAAACAGCCATATGATTTTTATCAGTGATATTTGTATGTAGAAAGTAAACAAACCTGGCTAGTTCATTGGCCTTGCCAATCCAATTAATCTTATTGACAAGGCGGCCCTTCCTAAATATCAGATCAAACGTTTTGAAGTCGTTCGATTCACCAATGAATTTATTTTCCTTTAAAATATTATAAGTAAGCCTGGTTGATAAATCATTCTCTAATTCAAAATTCACCGCACTCACTATATCGTCCTCGACTTTCTCTTCAAACATATTTACTCCGAGTTTTTCCAAAATTTGAATCAATGTATACGCATAAAAAAGGGCCACGTCTTCAAATGTTGTTAAGTCATAAGAACTTTGATACAATAACTGTTCGGATACCTTTTGAAACTTTTCATTGAATAAGGCTTTATCGTTGACGATTTTAGGACCAAGGCTCCGGGAACTATATAAAAAACATATTTTTTTATAATAGACTTCAAGACTTTTTTTACATAAATCCAACTCCTCAAGATCCGTTGGAAAGTTCTTCAATGCCTTCAATTCACCATTCCCGTTAAAGCCTTTGGTAATTCTGTAATCTTTGATTTTTGTGATTATTTCGTGAAGCCCATCTAAATAATCCCCAGAGGAATGCAACTTTTGCAGATGTCGCATACTTTCGGCCCATCTAAATTTGGAATGAAATTTTTCCAGATCAGTCAACAGTTTTCCATGTGATGGAGCGAAATACTTTAAGAATTGCGCATTTGGGTCAAACTTTGGTGGCATCGTAATTCCATTGTTTATGGCATGAAATTATGCCATACTAAAAAAATCGCCAAATATTTATCCCGCCCAAGTCAATCCATTTCTCGTAATATTTTATTCCTGTATAGCCGTTTGTCAAATCAGGACGAATTTTTTCTCAAAATTTGTTACCCTGTTGTTATATGATTGAATGAATAATCACCTGGAATTCGTCACTGCATTGAAGTTTATGAGTTTGGTCAGGTTCCTTGCATCAGCACAGTTATTCAAAAGACATTTTTCTGGTGTTTCTTCGGTAGAATTCCAAACAATGGGAGATATTTAAAGCATGAGAATTTACAGAGGGGAGGGATTGAAATTTCTCAAATGCCTTTGATGAGTAGGATCCACATAAAATTCCTGTTTATTTTCACATTATTTCCATCACTAACGGGAATTCACAGGACCTATTTTTCGTCCAAAATATTTCACTTGAATGCTCGCAAATTACTTTCTTCAATTATGGTAAATACAATTGTATTTACATGAGGTCACGAAAATCAAATTATAAAATACATACTAAATGGTCTCAAGAAGTGAGTTTAAGGTATGCCTTTCAGGGCCAGGTTTTAGCTTCTACAAATCTAACATAAATTAAAGGCATGCAAAATTTAAGGAAAAGCAGCCATTGTGTGCATCAATTGCATGTTTATATTGTATGGAGCACTAAACATACATATGAGGTGCTGCGGGGGTAATATTCAAATACATTTTGGGGAGTTAATACGTTAGAGATGCGACGCTACTGACATCCAAATTTAAAGAATGTTGTAACTAAAAATCATGTACACTCGCATGTTAGCATCCTCCCAGGTTGAGTATAAATGATAGGTTAAAAAGTTTAAAAGCTGAAGCGCCAGATTATTGCTTGAAGAATATTCAGAATTAAAGAAACGCTATTGAGGTCGGTCAGTTATGGAGCATCGTGTATAGGGTTGGAGTACAGGAAACATAACAGACGAAATAATACGGAAACATTTTAGAGCATCACAAAGACGGCTCAAAAAGTAATCGAAACTTTATTCTGGAATCCAACAGAACTTTAATTCAAAGTTTCAATATGCCTCAGCCAACTGTCCAATGACTTTAGCCAATGTGTTTAATCTATGGGTTTCCAACCCATAGTACTTGGTTTGTTACATCACATTTTAAATTATTTTGATTACAGTTTAAATAAAAAAGTTAATTACCTACTTTTGCTAAAAAGTAAAAAAATGAGTAAATACAAGGCTGGAGTATTATCAGGCGCTGAGCTTGAAGCACTTTATAATGATGCTAAGGATAATCAGTTTGCACTACCTGCTGTTAACTGCATTGGCACAGATACTATTAACGCTACACTGGAAGCTGCAGCAAAAGTAAATTCCCCGGTAATTATACAGTTTAGTAATGGCGGCGCACAGTTTATTGCGGGCAAGGGAATGCCAAATGATAACTTACAGGCAAATATTGCTGGCGGAATTTCCGGTTCGTTGCATGTTCACAATATTGCTAAATATTATGGAGTACCAGTAGTCTTGCATACAGATCACGCTGCAAAAAAATGGCTTCCATGGGTTAGTGGTTTGATTGATGCCGGCGAACAATTTTATAAAGAAAAGGGCCAGCCTCTTTTTAGCTCTCATATGCTGGATTTAAGTGAAGAACCTATTGAAGACAATATTCATACTTCAGTAGAATTTTTTAAACGCATGGCGCCATTAGGAATGAGTCTTGAAATTGAATTAGGTGTAACAGGTGGTGAAGAAGATGGCGTTGATAACAGTGACGTTGAAAATGATAAAATGTATACGCAACCCCAACACGTGGCTTACTCTTATACCGAATTAAGCAAGGTGGGTAATTTATTTACTGTAGCAGCCGCCTTTGGAAATGTGCATGGTGTTTACAAGCCGGGTAATGTGGAACTTCGTCCTGAAATCTTACATAATAGCCAGGTTTATATTGAAAAAGAACTTGGAACTGGACCAAAACCAGTTTATTTTGTATTCCACGGTGGTAGCGGTTCTCCACAAAATCAAATACGTGAAGCTATTGGTTATGGCGCTATCAAAATGAATATTGATACAGATCTTCAATGGGCATTTTGGGAAGGCATTTTAGAGAATTATAAAATACAGGAAGGTTACCTGCAGGGACAATTGGGAAATCCAGATGGGGCTGACAGGCCAAATAAAAAACATTACGATCCAAGGGTATGGTTACGTAAAGGGCAGGAAACTTTTATTAAACGCCTGACTACAGCTTTTGATGATTTGAATTGTATTAACAGGAATGCATAAATGCTTTAAATGAACAAGACAACTTTTTTAAAATAAAAAAGCAATCCGTAATCTTTTAATAAAAAAGCTGAAGTGATACTTCAGCTTTTTTATTTTTATGAGCTTGATCAAGTGGATACTTGTTAGTGCTATCCATACAAGTTGACCAAAAAAAATTACCTCTTTTTACTAAAATAACATTTCTCCGGATTGCTGTAATATATTTTATCAATCACTGTCCTGGGTAGTTGTAAACCTTTAAATTTTGGGTTAACAAAAGCCGATTGTAAACTATCTCCTGTGGTAAGGTATCGCCAGTCTCTCAACCAGAGTTCGTGAGCATGTTTTTTTATTTCTCCCGGTGCCATTTCTACATTGTCTTCCAGGTCTGTTCCATACATGATCCTGTCCTGGTATTTTATAAAAAAATCATGCACTTTCTGCCAGTTTTGTAGGGACTGGTATTGCAATTGTCCAAAACGCTCGGCTGGCTCGACATACATGTTAGGAAACTTATCAAGCCGTTTGGCAATTTCATCTACATCCCATTCCATACTGCCCAAATGTGCTCCAATAAACTTCAAACCCGGATGCTTTTCAAGTAGCCTGTCCCGTGATTGAATGATGGCATCATAAGAAGGATACTCCGGATGAAGGTACATGTGGTATTCGGGGTGGGCAGTAAAATATGACCTGTCATTATTGGTAGTCATCTGATCCAATGGGAGCCAGCAATTTTTTGGCTCGCCAATATGGCCAATAACCGGGATGTTATTTTTTTCCAAATAATTAAATATCGGATCAAATACAGGATTGTCAATCATAATAAAATTACTGTCCTTATCCTTTATGGTCATTCCTATATTCTTCCAAACCTTAATACCAAGTGCTCCGCTGTCGAAAGATTTTTTTAAGTAGGTTAATTGCCGATCGCTCCACCCTGGCTGGTTGATGGTTTCAGTTTCAAATGCAGACACATAATAAAGATCCTTTGGATAATGCCGGCGGAGTTGTAAAATAAAATTTTGCTGGCTATCTATCGGTGGATAGTCCGGCACTTCACTATTAAGACTAATGAGGATAAAATTATCAGCAATGGCTTGCTCAACAAAATCCGGACGGGAAGTAAGCTGGTGCGCATGAACGTCTATTTTTTTAATTTTTACAAAATCCTCTGCAGTGTAATAATCTTTGTCTGTATTGGAATTACATCCCTCGCTGATAAACACAATTACCAGCAAAAACAATAAATGAACGAATGGGTTTTTCACAGTAAAAGATGATTTCATATACAATTTTATTTATTGAACCAGTGTGTTGTGACTTTCAATTTGAATGGCCTGCAATTTATCACTTACCAATTCAGTTACGGCAGTAGTGGCAACAGGAAATACTTTACGCAGATCAATTTCATCTTCATTGGTCAATTTATCCTTCAATGCTTTCATGAAAATATTTTTGATCTCCGTCGCTAAATTTATTTTACAGATGCCTCTCTTAATCGCTTCCTGCAATACATCATGCGGAATGCCGGAACCACCATGGAGCACAAGGGCAACACTGGTGATTTTTTTTATTTCCGAAAGACGATCCAGGTCAAGCTTTGGCTCTTCTTTATAAAAACCATGTGCGGAGCCAATGGCAACTGCCAGAGCATCCACTCCCGTTTCTTCTACAAATCGTTTTGCATCGGAAGGTTCTGTAAAACCAATCTTACCTGTCTCTTGTCCCAATTTTGCAATATAACCCAATTCAGCTTCTACATTGGCACCATATTGTTCTGCCAGTTTCACCACGCTTTTTGTAAGTTTTACATTTTCTTCAAAAGGCTTTTCACTGGCATCAATCATCACAGAATTAAAACCTGCATCCAGGCAACGGGCTACGAGTTCGTAAGAGTCTCCATGATCAAGATGTATCCACCCTTGCACCTCATAATAATTCAGCATTGATTTGGCAAGTGCCACTGCAACGGGTAATCCCATATAGTCTATTGAACTTCTCGTAAGTTGAAGGATGATCGGTTTTTTTACGGCGCTGGCTGCTTCAACCACTCCTTTCAGGGTTTCAAAATTGTAAAAATTGGTGGCAAGCAAAGCTTCCTGTTGCAACTGAAGTTGCTTGAATTTTTCCTGCAGGGAGATACTAGTCTTCATAATCAAATTTTTCTTTTGCAATTTTCATGATTGCTTCATAATTGGTAAATGCGCTGGTGCCACCCGATGCCGTGGTAGAAATTGCACCAATCAAATTGCCAAATACCTGGCAATCATCAGCAAAAAATCCCTGGATGAATTTGAAAATAAAGCCCGCATTAAAACTATCCCCTGCCCCAATTGCATCAACAACTTCACTGTTCAAAAAAGACCTGCCTGTTACAATTTTTCCGTCATACCACAAGCTTGATCCCTGCTTACCTTGTTTTACAATTATCAGCTTTCCGTAGGGGGCTATTATTTTAAGCCCGTCTTCTATTGAACCGGCACCTGTTAAATGCATCAGTTCGGTCTCATTGGGGAGAAATATATCTACGTGAGGCAATACTTTTTTATAATCAAAATCCCACTCTTCAGCGGGGTCCCATTGCACATCCAGTGATGTCGTTAATCCTGCTTTCTTCGCCATTTCGAATAAAATGTGCAGGTTATATTTAAACCCCGGTTGCAGGAAATAAGAGGAAAAATGAAGATGCCTGGCGGTACTCAGCATTTCTGTTGTAATGTCTGCAATCCCTAAATTTTTCATGGCTCCCTGGTAGGTCACCATCGCCCTGTCTTCACCAAAATTCAGTATTACAGTAGCACCTGTTTGCAGGGCATCTGCCTGTATCAGCATAGATGTATCTACTCCCTTTTCGTTCAATTGCGTTTTGCACAAATGGCCAAATATATCGTTCCCAATTTTTCCAACAAAAGTTACTTTACTGCCCAGTGAACTTAAATTACCTGCAAAAATTGCGGAAGAACTTCCCAATGTTAGCGACATTGTTTCTGCCAGCTTTTCTTTACCCGTTTCAGGGAAAGATTCGAGTTGGTTCAGAATTAAATCTACATTCAACTCTCCTACGACAATTACATCAAATTTTTTTTTCACTCTTCCTGTTATTTAGGTTAAAGACTATACTTCTGCGTCATAGTTGATTCGGGATATTTGAACCTGCTTTAGCAGTTCATCTACGTCTTTTTTATAAAACATACCCAGCTCCTCTCTTAAACAATTGGCAGAGCCGCATGCGGTAGCTAACTGTGCGGTTTCCGTAAGACGCAACCTGCTCATGTGTGCTTTAATAAGCCCTGCCATCAGCGAATCACCGCAACCTGTTGCACTGATAATTTTTTCGAGTTTGCAAACTGTATGAACCAATTTATTTTTATTGGATAAGTAAAGACCTTTGGCCCCGCTGGTAACAGCCGCCAGCGAACAGTTTTTTATAAGTGCCGCTGCAATTTTTTCAGGGGACCGTTCTTTAAAAAGTTCCCATCCTTCATGCTGGTTAATATGAATGCAATAAGGATTGGCAGCAAGTGCATTTAACAAGAGCTGTCCCGAACAATCAACAAAAGCCGGCACAGCTATTTCTTTTGCTGCAACGATAAACGGGGCATAGTCTGCACCGTTATCAGACCGGGGCCATGACCCGCTCATGCAAACAACAGATGCCTTTTCTATAAGAGCCATAAAATCCAGCCAAAAGAGTTCCATGTTTTCTTCACTAACAAATGGGCCTGGTTCTAATAATTCTGTTCCATCCCAATCACCATCCGAACGCACACTGATGCAGGTTCGGGTAGGTTCCTGCAACTCAGGCCCATAACAACCGATCCCTTTTGCTTCACAAAGCTGTTTTACATGCTTACCGGCTTCACCACCCCAAAAACCTAATACCACACATTCTTCTCCCAATTCAGCAATGCCCAATGCCACATGCACCCCTTTGCCACCGGCATACCATTGCTGGCGGCTAATCCTGTTAACTTTACCCGGATGAATGTCATTCAACCAGATAAATTTATCAAGAGATGGATTGGGGCATACGCATAAAATCATAGCTGCCTGGTTATTGATTGATGTAAGGGTATATATTTACGCCCTGCACAATCCGGTGAATACCTCCATTCTGAGAAGGCGAGTCGGGAATTAACCCCAATGATTGGGATTTGTAAAAACCAAGGATTTGTGCAGGTAGTACGCTGCAGATCGAAAAAAAATCATCTTCCATTTTATCATCATCTAAAGCAAGCGGTATATTTAAATTTAGCTGCAGGTCGTTGAGGTCATTTGAGCTTTGACCAATTCCTATACTGTATATAAATTCCTCCGTTTCATTGATTGATCTTACTAAATCGGCTTCATATTTATATACATAAGGATCGCTTGAGAATATGTAAATAAGGAGTGTAGATTTATCAATAATTGCTTTAGGCCCATGCCGAAATCCCAGGAAGGAATCATATTGACAAGCAATTTGTCCGTCAGTAAGTTCTACCACTTTTAAGTGAGATTCCCTTGCCGTTCCTTTTAGCGGACCGGAGCCGATAAATACGATCCGCTTAAAATCCAGGTCGGCAACCTGGTCCAATGCTTTAGAAAATTTATCAAGGATAAGCTCGCCGAATGCGGACAGTTTTTTTACATTGCCCTCATTTTTATCAATGTTATTAATATCAGAAATTAATAACCCGGCAAGGGTCATAGAAGTAAATGAGCTTGTCATTGCAAGGGCCTGGTCATTGGTCTCTTCCGGCAATAAAAAAACGAAGGCATTCTTCGTATTTGCAGCCATTTTAGCCAATTTACCTTCTTTGCTGCAGGTAATTACCAAATGATAAACTTCATCAGTTAAATTTTCAGCCAGTTCAAACACAGCCACACTTTCCGGACTGTCGCCTGACCTTGCAAAGGACACCAGTAAAGTAGGCGATTTTTTTTCGAAAAAATTTCGTGGATGCGTCACCAGGTCGGTAGTAGAAATGGCCTTTACAGCTACGCCGGTATTTTTATGAAAAGCATATTGAAGTATTTCGCCGATAAATGCAGAGGAGCCTGCGCCTGTGAGTATCACTTGTATATTGTCGATTTTGCAGACCTTATTTACAAAAGCAGCTATTTGCTCCTTCTTATCAACAATAGACTGAAAAGTCTCCATCCACAGTTTAGGCTGGCTGGAAATTTCCTTAACCATATAACTCGTCCCCGTCATAAAATCAATTTAGTTCTTTGTAATTAACAGATTTTTATTTTCTTTTCTTTACAAAGTTAATGATATATTTTATGTTTCGTAAATTTATTTTCTTTTATTACCTTTTTTTAATGAACAATCTTTCATTTTGATGCATTTTTCTTTCATATTTAAAATCCTTTCCACCTTTTTTGCCTGAAATTTGCTACCCATCAATAATTAACAGCCGCTTAATCAGCTAAAAAGAAAATTGCAATAACAGCCAGCACCATGCCTGACAAAATAATGGAATGTGGGAAAACGCCATATATTAAAAGCGACAATACAATTGTTATAACCGGTGCACCGGCATTTGTCAGGGGACTTACTATAATGGCCCGGCCATACCGGAAGGCGTAAACAATGAACAACGCACCGATAGAATTTAGTATTTGTATACCTGCGGCCAAATAGGGGCCTTTCAATCCCCAATTAATTGGCTGACTGAAATCGGTCATAAAAAAGGCTACCGGAATTAATGCCAGCCCTGATACCGTCATATAAAAGAAGATACTTTCAGCCTGCATATAGTTGTTGGCAACTTTCATAAAATATGCCTGGATACCCCAAATTAAAAAGACTACCAATGCCAGAAATATCCATAGTATGCCAAACTTCTGGCCATTCCCCGCAGGCTGATAGGAAAGTAAAGGAATGGCTATCAGTGCGATGATTATCCCGATCCACGATTTCATGGAAGCCTTTTCTTTTAAAATTAATATTGATAATAAAATGGTAACGATTGGTGACAGTGACACAATCGGAAAAACAAGATAGGCCGGCCCTGTGCGGAGTGCCTGGAATAGTATTAACTGGCCGGCGGAACCTGAGAGGCCAATCAGCAAACCATAGCGAATGGAGGTTTTACCTGTATCAAGTTTCCAGTTGATTCTTTTTAAAGCAAACACTGCAGGAACAATCATTGTGATGGCCCAAACCACATAGCCCAGTGTAGCGGGAAATCCGGCTTTTTCGG
Source organism: Ferruginibacter sp. (assembly GCA_046590675.1). Lineage (GTDB taxonomy): Bacteria > Bacteroidota > Bacteroidia > Chitinophagales > Chitinophagaceae > Ferruginibacter. Next base: position 12,013 of record JBKJUP010000027.1, read on the forward strand.
GAATCTCAATCAAAGCACCCCAAACTCCCCATGAAATAGTAGTAATCAACGCAAAAGCAAGCCAGGGTTTTAGTTTCATAATAGAAAGGTAAAATATGATAATTATAGGTTTTGAAAGAATAAAAATATGTAAATAAAATAAAATGAAAGAATATTTAACGATTAAAAGTTATTTTTGACATTCATTAAAACGCCTTGCTGTAATAGCCATTGTATGTATTGAACCTTACCGCATAAATTTGCTTACAATAATTTGAAGTACTATCCACCCAACTTACTTAACAACCGGATAAAGCAACCTTATACATTTTTTTATGAAGATTACTAAAACTGAAATTTACAAATTCAGCATACCCATGCAACCATTTACCATTGCAACGGGAACGATGAACTTTGCGCAAAATATTTTTATCCGTATTTATACAGATGAAGGTTTTTATGGAGTGGGTGAATGTTCTGCTTTCCCGATGATTGTGGGTGAAACCCAGGCTACCTGTTTTGAAATGGCAAAAGATTTTGCAGCCATCTGGAAAAATAAAGATCCGCTGTCGATTGAAGAAAGGATGAATGAGCTACATGCTTTTACCGCCTTTAATGCCACCATTAAAAGTGCCTTTGATATGGCACTCTACGATATTGCGGCAAAGCATGCCAACCAACCCTTGTATCAATTTTTAGGTGGCAGTAAAAAAGAAATTGAAACAGATCTTACCATTGGTATTGACAGTCCTGAGGCAATGGCTGAAACCGCAATGGCTTACAAAGCGAAAGGTGTAAGGATCATTAAAATAAAACTGGGTAAAAAGGGAGCTGAAGATATTGAACGGGTAAAACAAATCCGGTTAGCAGTTGGGAACGAGCTGCTGTTGCGCCTGGATGCCAACCAGGGATGGAGTTTTGAAACTGCTGTACAGGTACTGCAGGAACTTGAACAATACAATATCCAGTTTTGTGAACAGCCGATGCGCCATTGGGAAGACGAAAAATTGCCTGCTTTGAGAAAATTATCTCCTGTAAAGATAATGGCAGATGAAAGTGTATTTGACCATCACGATGCCCAACGTTTGGTAAATGCCGGTGCTTGTGATTATGTCAATATCAAATTTTCAAAATCGGGCGGCCTGCTGGAAGCTGCAAAAATAAATGCCGTTTGCGAAGCACATTCAATTCCCTGTATGATGGGTGGCATGCTGGAAAGCCGCATTGCCTTATCAGCGGCAGGCCATTTTGTACTGGCACACGCCAACATCCTATTTTATGATATGGACACCTGCCTGATAGGCCACAAAATAGATCCCGTAAAAGGCGGTTTGCAATACAATGGTTTTATTCCCGAAGTTCCGGATACGCCTGGTATTGGTGCAGATGCTGATGATGAATTTTTAAAGGGGCTTGAACAAATTATTATTTAAGGAATCGCCATCTCTTCGATGAAATCAATTTCGACAGCGTTTCAATTTTAGTGATTGAAAATATTTCCATACCAGGAAATCCAATTAATTCCCCAACCGCTTTACCGCGATATATGCCATCAGCCCGGTGCTTAACGCCAGCACATCTTCATCAATATTAAAGGTGGGGGTATGTAAAGAAGAAGTAATTCCTTTTTCTTTATTACCAACACCCAGCATATAAAAACAGGCATCGGTAACCTGTGAATAATAGGCAAAGTCTTCGGATGCCATCCATATATCCAGGTCAACTACATTTTCTTTACCAACATATTTCTGCGCATACAAATGCACCTGCTCAGTGAGCTTTTCTTCGTTTATTAAAAAAGGATAACCGGGTACAATTTCAAAATCGCAGTTTCCACCCATACTTTCTGCAATACCCTGTGCCATTTTTTTCATCTGCACATGTGCTTTATTTCGCCAGCTTTCATCTAAAGTACGAAAGGTACCTTCCATACAAACTTTATCGGGAATGATATTGGTGGCTCCATCGGCTACTAATTTACCAAACGATAAAACGCTTGCTGTTGCAGGGTTTGCCATGCGGCTTACCACCTGTTGCAGTGCAATAATAATATGAGCGGTTATGAGTACCGGATCAATATTTTCCTGTGGCTGTGCGCCATGGCCACCTCTGCCATAAACAGTAATATACAGGTCATCTTTTGATGCCATATACTTTCCTTTCCGGATACCAATTTTACCTGCGGCTAATTTTGGCATTACATGTTGTCCAATTACAGCAGCAGGTTGAGGGTTTTCTAAAGCACCGTCTTTGATCATCAGGCTGGCACCGCCGGGCAGTTCTTCCTCACCGGGTTGGAATATTAATTTTACAGTGCCGCCAAACCTGCTTTTTAATGATTGTAAAATTCTTGCTGTTCCTAATAAAGAAGAAGTGTGTACATCATGTCCGCAGGCATGCATAAATCCATTTTTTGTGGAAGCATACTCCACACTGTTTAACTCAGTAATTCTTAAAGCGTCCATATCAGCCCGCAATGCAATCACTTCTCCGGATGGTTGATCTCCTTTTATAATTGCCATTACACCCGTTGTTGCCATCGGCTGCCATGCAATGCCCATTTCATCGAGCCTTGCTTTTACAAATGCTGCAGTTTCATATTCCTGGAACGACAATTCGGGATAGCGGTGCAAATGCCTGCGGTTTTCAACTACGCCTGCATGAATATCATTCGCCAGTTTTTTTATCTCTTCCTGTAACATAAAATCTTTTTTGTTTGATCAGTATCACGAATATATACCAGCCAATTTTATCTTTATTATTGACCCATTTTGATTGAATGTTTTTCGTTCAAAAAATTTTTCACAAATTCATCATCGGTAAATGAGGGATACATTTTATACAACCTTTCAATTTCTTCTGCCTGGCCTAATGAAAGTTTTTCCTCCGGGTTTAAACACCAAATCCCTTCCAGCAAACCTTGTCTCCGCAACACTTCATGAATACCGGCGATGCATCCTTTAAAAGCATGTTGAACATCAAAAATTACGGCATTCATATCCGTTACTTCCACTCCTTTTGATAATAAGTTTTCTGCGCCTGCATAATCATTGGCCACACAGTTTTTTATCTCTGCAAAAAGGTCCACAGCTTTTGTAGTCCATACAGCCCAATGCCCCAGCAGGCCGCCAACAAATCTTTTCTCTACCTGCTGTCCATTTACATTAAACCGGTAAGGCGTTAATAAATCAGCAACAATATTATCATCGTTTCCTGTATATAAAGCAATTTCATCTCTCCGTGAAGAATCACAAACGGCTCTCACCACATCGAGTGTTTGATACCTGTTAAATGCAGCTACTTTTATTGCCTGCACATTAGCTATCTCCGCAAAAGACCGCCAAAATTCATAACTCAATACACGACCACCTACAGCAGGTTGCAAATAAAAACCAAACACCGGAATAATTTCTGCAATGCGGATGGCTCTTTTAATTAATGCCGCTTCTGTGTAATGTTCAAGTCCACCCATACTCACAAGGCCAAAATGATAGCCATGTTTTACTGCAAGTTTTGCCTCACTTACCGCTTGTTCTGTTGGCCCGCAAATGCCTGCCACTTTTATAAATGGCCTTGATAATTGTGCCGTTTTAATTTCTTCTGCTGCCATGCTTAATACGGTTTCAAGCAAATTTATTTCGGGCTTTCTTATTTCAAACTGCGTGGTATGCACCCCTACTGCCACACCACCTGCACCGCTTGCCAAATAATATTTTGTTAGCAGTCTTTGCCTGGTTTCATTAAGGGACATATCCTGGTTCAATGCCAGTGGATGTGCCGGTATCACTGTACCTTGCTGCAATAATGCTGTTATAGCTGTGTTTAATTGAATAGACATATCATTAATACTTTCCGGTTCTTTCCTGGAAATGGGTTTCTTTATTAATTGTTTTCCCTCCCTGGTTTAGCCAGTCCGCTAATAATTCAATTATTTGCTTTGGGGATGTTTTAGGATAACCAAAAAGACGGGCACATTCGGCAGCATTACTGAGCAACGCAGTTGGCTGTTCTTCATTCATAAAGCAAGGCGCTTTGTCAAATAATTTTCCAAACTCGTCAGCAATCCATCTTACAGACAAAATTTCCGGCCCTGTTACATTTAATATTTTTGAAGGCACCGCACAATGAAGTAAAGAACGAATGGCAACTTCATTGGCATCACCCTGCCAGATCACATTTACATTGCCCATCTTTAAATTAATCGGTTTACTTTCTTTTACAGACTTGGCTATTTCAAGCAGCACTCCGTATGTAACATCGTTTGCATAATTCAACCTATAGATTAATATGGGCGTGTTAAATTTTGAAGAACTGTATTGAAAAATACGTTCTCTTCCAAGGCAGGATTGTGCATATTCGCCCAGTGGCTCCGGTGGATAGTTTTCTGCTGCGCCGCCCATTGTAACAGGCGTTAAGGGATAGACATTACCGGTTGAAAAAACAACAATGTTAGACTGTTGATATTTCTCTGCTACACGGCCGGGCAAATAAGCATTCATGGCCCAGGTAAACGACTCTTTACCTGTGGTGCCAAATTTTGTTCCGGCCAGGTAGAGTACATTCTTCACATCTGGCAATGCCTGTAACTGTGCATTGTTCAGCAAATCTGCGCTGATGGTTTCAATCCCTTCTTCATTCAATGCTGACTGCAAGCCAGCTTCTGAAAACCTGGAAACAGCAATTACTTTTTTATCTATACCAGCCTTATCAATTGCCTGCTTTGTGAGCCTGGCAAGTGCCGGCCCCATTTTACCACCGGCACCAAGGATAATAATATCGCCATCTAATTTTGCAACATCAGCAACTAATGCATCGGAGGGTTGTAATAAATCCCGGTAAACCTGTTCAATATCTTTCATGCTTGTTTATTTTATTATTAGGGATAAATGGTTTTTTAATTCTTAAAAAAACATGGTTCTTACGCTTTCCACGGCCAGTGCAATGATCATTAACAATCCGGCAGCTCCCCCTATTTTTGCTATCATTGAATTTTTATTTACCCCCATTATCTTTTCATCATTGGCAATAGCATACATCGCAATACCAATAAATGGTACAATTAAAATGGTGATACCCTGGGCAAACACAATTAGCTCAAGCGGCAGCTTTCCAAAGGCAATGGCAATGGTTGCACCGATGATCATTATTATCGCAATGATTACCCTGTTGGCTTTTGCATGCAACGCACTGCCATAACCCAATGCATCGCCTAAAACTGTTCCTCCCAATGATGAATTACCAACCAGGGAGGAGAAAGAAGCGCCGAACAATCCGAAGAGAAAAAGTGTGGAGGCATACTTGCCAAAAAGTGGTTCAATGGCTTTGGCCATATCCGTTGCATTGTTCACCTTAATGCCTTGCGGATGCAATACTACCGAAGCACAAATCATTACCATCGCGGTCATTAAACCGAGAATAAAAATTCCCGTAAAACTTTTGTCTTTTATAACGGCGCCCTTTGCCTGTAACCGTTTTCTTTCCTGCACCAGGTAGCATTGATAGAATGCCGCTACGATAGAAAAACCGGATGCAATAAATGCGGTCACCAATACCAGTGAACCGGAAGGAATGGAGGGAATAAAACCCGCAGCTACTTGGGTAATGTCGGGTTTTGATAAAACCAAGGTGGTAAAAAAAGCCAGCAACATCAGGCAAATTAAACCCAGCATTAATTTTTCGAGCACTTTATAAAAGCTTCTGAAAAAAAGCAATCCGATTGATATGCAATTAAAAATAATGATCCATTGTACCGGAGAAGTATGTGTTAATTCTGCCAGCGCAATGCCAATACCAATTGAGTTGCCCGCCTGGAAAGAAGCGGTTACCAAAAAAACGCCAAAGCCAACTCCTATGGCAACCTTGCCTCCCCATTTTTGTTTCATGGTAGTCAGCAACGACTGGTCGGTTGCTATACCAATGCGTGCAGCCATTGATGTAAATACCACCATAAAAAAGACAGTGATCACTACCACCCAAAGCACATCAAAACCATACAGGGCACCCAACTTGGATGAAATGGTAATTTTGCTGGGGCCAAAAACCAATGCGGCGGTAATAATGCCCGGGGCCAGTGACTGAAGCCTGTTCCTTAGGCTATACTTTTGGACTGTTGCTGTTGTTGTTATATTTTCCAAAATGCGTTATTGATTTGAATTTCCTGGTGCGATTTATAAATATTGAAGTGTACCTATTGTTTATATTACCATTGATGCAGTTTACTTATTAATGAACTGTATAAAACATCTAATTTTTAATTAAATCTTTCTTTATTTACAAAATAAAGATATTTAATTTACTATTCATTGTAAAAATATTTTTATTTCCTTATTATTCATATTTGATTGTATTTTTGAAATGTATCGATATATTGCCATAGAATCAATTTTTAGCGGTCATCCATGTGCATTTTCACGATGTGGTTTGGGCAGTTTAAATAAATTAATAACCACTACATGCTGATAGCAAATAAAATCCCGGACAGAACAGCGGAATGCGATGGAAAAGAATACCTCTTCTTCAGTGGTACGTCCTACCTGGCAATGAACAGCAGTCCCGAATTTTTAAATTACCTGGTTGAAGGAATGGGCAGTTACGGCACCAACTATTCAAGTTCAAGAAACTCCAACTTTCGTTTGAAGGTTTATGAAGAAGCTGAACAACATATTGCGGCACATACCGGTGCCGAAGCAGCACTAACCGTTTCATCAGGTTATATGGCCGGGCAACTTACAATAAGGGCATTGGAAGGAAAAGGCGATTTTATATTTGCGCCCAATGCCCATCCTGCATTGTGGACCAAACCAACTGATTTTTTTTATGCTGATTTTGAAGATTGGGTTACAACGCTGCCCGATAAAATAAAAGAAACCACATCATCAGAAATATTTATCATTACCAATTCGCTTGACCCACTGCTGGCAATACAATATAGTTTCGACTGGATAGCATTGCTACCCGAAGAAAGAAAAATCACCATTATCGTGGATGATTCTCATGGCCTTGGAATCACCGGCGTAAATGGATCAGGAATTTATAGCCAGTTAAAAAAATCAGCAAACATTAATTTGATAGTGGTAAGCTCCTTTGGAAAAGCAATGGGAATTCCAGGCGGCATCATTCTTTCAGACAGCAAAACAATTGAACTGTTAAAGAAAAGCCCTTACTTCAACACATCCTCTCCTGTTGCACCTGCCTATCTTTTTACCTATCTGAAATCTGATAAACTCTATCAGCAAAGAAGAAAATTATTATCAGATAATATTCATCATTTTCGCTCTTTGATTGAACATTCCGGGCTTTTCCAGTATTTTGAAAACTATCCTGTTTTCTATACCCATCAAAATAATTTATATCATTTTTTAATGGATAAAAACATACTGATTTCAAGCTTTGCTTATCCATTACCGGAAGACGACCTGGTCACAAGGGTGGTTATAAATAGCAGTCATCAGCCTGAGGACATTGATTTTTTAGCCAACTGTATCATTGAATATAAGAAGCAATATCAATGATGTTAAAAGTATGGTGCTGTGTTATTAAAATTCTGAAATGACTTTATTATAAATGATAAAGCAACTAATCAATGCAAATCCGGAACGGACGATATGATAAGATGTTTTCAATATTACTCTTTTGGAATTTTATTGAATCTTACATTTCGAACCTATAATAATAACAATTCGTTGGGTTTAATACATTCTCTGTTTGTTCACAACATTATTAAATATTAACTGCAATTTTTTTTATGAATATGTCTTTTCTACAGGAGTTGATTGCGTTGTTAGCTGGTATTGCTATCATTATTTTACTAACTGCAAAATACCATATACATGCTTTTTTTGCCTTGTTCATAGCTTGTTTTGTAACCGGTTTAGGTGTTCAGTTTGCGCCTGGTAATTTGCTTGCCATTATTAAAGATGGGTTTGGTAATATCATGAAATCGTTGGGGCTAATTATTGCATTGGGCACAACACTGGGCGTATTGCTGGAACATACAGGCAGCACCAGGGTAATGGCAAATTATATCCTTAAAAAAGTAGGCGAAAAAAACTCAGCATTTGCATTGAGCCTTACAGGATTTATTGTTGGGCTACCCGTGTTTTGTGATTCAGGTTTTATTGTGCTGAATGGATTGAACAAATCACTATCAAAAAAGACCGGCATCTCCATTGCCATCATGAGTGTTTCGCTGGCTACGGGTTTATACTCCGTGCACTGTTTGATACCACCTCACCCCGGTGCTGCCGCTGCTGCCGGAACCATTGGCGCAGATTATGGACGACTTATTTTATATGGTATTATTATAGCAATACCTGCAATGCTGGTGGGGCATTGGTGGGCAGTATATGCAGGAAAAAAAATTACCATTATTGAAGTGGAAGAAGAAGAAGTTACTGAAGATACAAGCGCTCATCCATCTGTATTTAAAGCTTTTCTCCCGGTAATTGTCCCTATCCTTTTAATTGCAACACGATCCTTTTTTATAAATGATGAAGCCGTAACAAATAGCTGGCTGAATAATTTGCTTTCATTGGGGGAACCGGTGATTGCTTTGTCTGTTGGTGTGTTGCTGGCATTCGCTGCAAAAACAACCTGGAAGAAAAAAACAGTCAGCCATTTGCTGCAGGACTCCATTGAAAAAGCAGGCGGCATATTGGTGATCATTGGTGCAGGCGGTGCATTTGGTGCAGTACTTGCAGCTACTAAAATGGGTGTTCATTTTAGTGAAGTATTTGCATTGAACAGCCTGGGCATTTTATTTCCTTTTTTGGTAACCTTCCTTTTAAAAACAGCACAGGGTTCATCCACCGTTGCCATCATAACAGCCGCCTCCATTGTGCAGCCTTTGTTACCGGCATTGGGCCTTGATACAGCAAACGGTAAGTTACTGGTTGTGCTATCAATGGGCGCTGGCTCTATGATGATCTCTCACGCCAACGATGCTTATTTTTGGGTGATCACCAAATTCTCGGGACTGGATATAAAAACAACGTTGAAAGTATATTCAGTAGCAACTATTTTTATGGGGCTTACCACTTTACTGATGGTTTATTTGTTATCGTTCATACTATCATAAATTTTATGCGTATTCTCATTGCACCAAATGCATTTAAAAACAGTCTTGATGCTGATAAGGTTGCTGAAGCCATCAGCAGGGGTTTGCAGCAGAGTAAGCTTTCCTGCAGCGCTGTATGTTTTCCGGTTGGTGATGGTGGCGATGGAACTGCTTCTTTATTGGTACATCATTTCAATGGCCACATGATAACCGCAACTGTACATGATCCTCTGGGAAGAAAAATAAATACCTCTTATGGTTTGATAGATGATGCCACAACTGCTGTTATAGAATTGGCCGATGCATCAGGATTAAGATTGTTGCAACCTGTTGAATATGCTCCGTTACACGCCACCACTTACGGTACCGGCGAACTGATAAAACAGGCACTTGATAAAAAAGTGAAAAAGGTAATTATTGGTATTGGCGGCAGCGCAACGGTTGATGGAGGCGTTGGTTTATTACAGGCACTGGGTGTAAAATTTTATGATGCCGCAGGAGATGAATTGCTGCAATTGCCAGCCTCTTTAATCAACCTGAGTAAAATAGATACCACAGAAATGGATGAAAGATTGGCACATACAGAGATCGTTGTGCTGTGTGATGTAGCCAATATTTTATTGGGAGCAGCGGGTGCAGCCACCATTTTTGGCCCACAGAAAGGCGCTTCCGAAAAAGAGGTGCAACAATTAGAAAATTCGCTTACACAATTACGCAATATTGTATTGGCCGATACAGGCAAAGACATGGCAGCAATAAAACATGGCGGTGCATCAGGCGGGGTAGCTGCCGGCTTACACACATTTTTACGGGCAAAACTGGTAAATGGAATTGAACATTTTTTAGACATCACCGGGTTTGATGCTGCACTTGAAAACGCTGACCTGGTAATAACCGGAGAAGGCAGTATTGATATTCAAACCTTGCAGGGTAAGGCACCGTTTGGTGTAGCAAAAAGAGCCAAAGAAAAATCAATTCGGGTAATTGGCATTGCAGGAAAAGTGCCGTTGCATCATGAAGAGCAGTTGGAAAAATATTTTGATGTATTGTTGCCCATCAGTCACCAGGCAATGGATATACAAACTGCTATCAATTGTACTTATGATAACCTTGTTCGTACCGGAAAATTGTTGGGTGATTTACTGAGCAGGTAAATATTTATCTGTTTGTAAAAACATATTTCAATCTCCCTTATTTCTTCAACCCGATGTATTTTCTTGCCAAAACAATGTCATCAAAATAAACAATATTTTTATCGGCTGTGCCTTCAATAGCATGCTCTTCTGATACATACCATTGCAGGCTAACCTGGTTTATTTTCAAGGTATCGATGGTTCTGAAATTAAAGCCTTCAAAGGGTTTCGGATCAATATTTTCCGGGCCGGAAGTTAAGTAACGGTCACCCCGCCAGGTACCACTCGGCTGGCCTTTTTTCCACTCCCCTTTTTTTATACCATTAATCCAAATGGCCATTTCACCGTTGCTGTCGCCGGGATCATTTAGCTTCACCCTTGTTTCCACACATACCCATTGGTCTCTTTTGAATGGCTGCTGGTTATCTGCCTTAAAAGTATTGCCATAATAAGCATTGGGGCCCCTTTCAGCATCAGGATCGCCGCGGTAAGTTTGCCAGCTATGCATGCGTTGCCAGTAATTATAAAAATGCCATTCATTTTCTTTTGTAGGTTCAATGCCCAACACAAAATATTTGTTTTCGCCCGGCTTTTTTCCTGCCTGTCCGCCAAAATAAGGAACGGGATAAGAGATAATTTTTACAAAATGATGCGGTGTTACATTTGATGCAGGGAAGTAAGCATAAAAGCGCAGGTACACTTCATCTTCACCTTTTGGAAACCTGAAAATCACATCGCCGCCGGTATTGACATGTTTGGTTGCAATGATGCGTAAAACCCTGGATTGATCCTGCACCGAATCTCCATTTACAATATCACACACATCACAAAATGATGACCATCCTTCAAAATCATTTTCAAAGGATGAACTAAAAATCACTTCCCTGTCTTTCGAAATATTAACATCATTTGGATACTTGGCAGCAATGCCCATTACAGGCAAAGCGTCTTTTGCATCAATTTTATCAGCCGTTATTTTTGCATTATGGCAACACTCCAAACAAATTGAAACTAAAATTAGTATCGATAAAAGAAGGCTTCCTTTTTTCATCTTACCGGATTAGTTGCATTACCTGTTATAGATATTTTACCCATGCTGTACCAGCCATCAGCCAGCTTTCCCTTGATGGCTAGGTTAATTTTGGGATCAAGAGATGATTCTTCCACAATCGAAATTTGAAGATCATATTCTCCCTGCGGCAGTGGCCCCGGAAAGATGGCATCATTAAACATATTATCTCCCGGTAACCATTCTTTTATTTTTGCTTCGGTAATAAAAACCTGGCTGCTTTTATTATTTTTTAAACGGATGGCCAGTTTATAATCTTTGTAACAAGGTGCTACACCTTTATTTTCCCACCAGGTTTCAAAACTTAGTTTGCCATTTTGATTGATGCTTGCAGGATAGCTAAATCGCCTGAGTACAAACCTGTAACCCATTTTCTTTAACCAGTCTTCCATCATGGGGTTCCATCTTTTTGGTAAGGCAGATGACTTGCCGTTAAAGGAAGACATGTGCCATTTCAATGACTGGTCCATAATGTATTTTACCTGTTCATCTGAATACTTTTCTTCTGTATCCCAGGTATCAAAGAAGCCGCATATCTCAAAAGATACGGGTGCTTTTTTCCAGGCATCCTGCATGTTATATTCCACAATTGTTTGGGGGTAATAATCATACATGTGCGTCCATCCGTTTTGTTCCGCCGCCCAATAACCAAGGTCGCCCAGGCAATCCTGCCGCCAGCCAATTGCCGCCACATTTTGCTTTAAATACTCAATGTGCTTTTTACCGTGCAGTAAAGAAATAAGCGGTGTTTTTTTAAATGTTTCAATATAGGGGTCCATCAGGTTTTTCATGGTTTGTTCGGTCAGCAATTCTGTGCCACCGCCTTCGCCTGCAGAGCCAAGTATAGATGCATCAATACTTTCCAAATCAGGATGCCCATCATAACGTTCACCAAGCGCCCTGATCATGGCACCGAAATATTTGGCATAACGTGGATCTTCCGGATCTACCACCCATTTTGGCGTGGGAAATTTCATATTAGGGCCTGCCATTTCCCTGTACCAGGCAGGCACATCCTGAATTGCTTCATCGCCATCGCTTCGATAGGGAGAAATCCGCAACATCAAAGTTTGCTTTCGTTTATGTGCAATGTTGAGCAAACCATCAATAAAATCCCAGCGGTATTTACCGGGCTCAGGTTCTATAAATCTCCATTGAATACGGAAATAAGCGATAGACGTGAGCGGATGATTTGTATTTGTTTGTACGTCATTTTTATCAAACGCTTTTAAATCGGCGTCATTCAGCACATCATGAAAAGGTGTGATATTATCTCCGTTAAACATTTGAAAAGTGGTTAAGCCCATACCGGGGTTAATCAACACTTCATCCATTTCTACCGGCCGGATAACATTTTTTTTTTGAGCAAAAGCGCCTTGCACAAACAAGCTGGCGCATATCAATAAGCAAGACAATTTACCTGGGAGATAAAACATAGCAATCAATATTTTTTTTTGTTAAATAAACTTACGGAGATGATTGACTTTCCGGTGATGATAAAATATATTCGGATAAAAGAGTGATTCTAAGAAGCTTTTTAAATTTAATACTGGAAAAATATCATGATGGAAATGATGCCATTAAAATATGAATCTGAACGGAGCACTTCGTTCCTCAGTGTAAACTCTGCCAATGTCGATGCAATAAAATGCAAATGCTGGCTAACAAAAAAAACTTTCTACGCACCTTTAATGAACTAATTATTTCTCAATGATTACCCTATGCTCTGGTCCTGTTATTCCGGCTGTATTAACTGTGCGAAAGGTCAATTCGTTTTTGTCATTTTTTAAAGGTGTTTCCACTGTAGCTGAAACGTCTTTCCAGGATGTATCTGGTGATTCTTTTAATTGGTAAGTACGCAGGTTGGGTGTTACAGTATTTAAAACTATTTCCGCTTTATCACCATCAATTTTTACTTTTGATTCAATGGTATTGGGTGTCCATTCTATGGCGCTTCTATCTGCCACCAATTTCATGTGCGGAGTATTATATGCCCAGTGTGGTTTGCCATCCCATATCCAGGTATGACTCTTAAAATAATCATCCTGGTACATAATCAGGTAGCTGCTATCCTTGGGCCAGTTTGTGTACAGGTCATTGTGTTTATTCCATTCCACGTTCGCATAGGTTCGTGCAAAATCTTCTTTACTTTTTTTATACTGTTCATCAAAGGCAACCGGCGTTCTTTCCGGGCCTTTTACCAGCGTAATATCAGCAGCTTTATTTTTTAAAAATTCATCCCTTATTTCCAGTGCAGATAGAGGGATGCCATTCTTTTCAAAATGAGAATTATATTTCGCATCTGATAAAAACCATTTGTGGTAACTGTTAAGCCATACTTCATCAATACCGTGATGCCCGTCGGATCCGGGAGATGAGATCCCGGGCCCGGCACCAAGGCACCTGGTAACATAGCCATATGCATTCATCACCGCATTTTGTACCACCATAAAGTGACCGCAATGAAAGCCATTTCCTTTCAGTCCTTCGTCTATAATACTTTCTGCAGAACCATCTCCGGGATGCGGACCGGGATCATTAATAGAAATCTTTGATCTTATCCAATTTCTTAATAACAGTATTCTTTTCAGTTCATCCTTTTCTCCATGAAAAATAGTATCAAGCTGGTACTTTTGTTTTAAGGCTGCAAACTTGGGAGACGAGAGATCTTCAAAAGATACGAAAGCGGTATCTGCTGCAAATACGGGGTTATCAACTTTTACCACATGAAACTGTTTGGTATTGCAACTGAACAGCAGGAGGGTAAACGCAATGAATATGATCGATGTTATTTTCATACTTTTCTTATTAGGATGAACAAAGCAGATTCGTTTATTTTTTTATTGGCCCGATATACTTTCTCGCCATTACCAGGTTAGCATATTTAATGTAATGATCTTCGCCTGCCGGGCTTTTATCGTCATAAAATTCTATCCAGAGATAATTGATGTTTAGCTTTTCATCCGTCCTCCAGCGAAAGCCTTCAAAAGCCGGATCTGCCGGACTATTGTACCAGGAATCTGTGGCCCAATGCCCGTTTGGAAAACCCGGTCCCCAGTAACCTACTTCTACCCCATCCTGCCAGATTCTTAATTCGCCATTGTATGCAGTAGCAGGATCATTCATTTTAACCATTACTTCAATACACATCCATTTATCCCAGGTAAGATTTTGAGCTGTAGGACTTCCATTTACCATATCATTTCCATAGCAACTACTTCCGCCATTCCAGCTTTTCATATCGCCCCAGTAAAGGTAAGTGTCCATAGCCGGTACCGTTATAGGTTCGTAGGCAACCGAAATTCTTTTATCTCCCAGTCCGCAAGTTCCTGCCCTTGGATCGGGATAATCTACTGAAGGATTATATCCGCCGAACCAAACTGATTCGTGATGAATGTAGCCTTTAGAAATTAAAGGATACTTTACATAGTATCGCAGGTATACGGTGCCATCAAAACCGGGTGCAAACTGTTTTAGTAAATGCCCGCCATCATTCTTACCACCGGTATTTGTAATTTTTATTGCATAGGGCGATTGGCTGCCATCAGGTACATCTTTGTCTAAAGACATGCCCTCCTTATTTTTTATATCATGGTAACGGCTTAGGATATTCGCCATCCCGTCATCAAACTTTTCAACATACAAAACGTCGGGATCTTTTTCAATACCGGCATCGTGAGGATACAAATTGGCGATCGAGGTTAAGTTACTGCGGCCTTCTTCTTTTTTAACTGCAGGAACATGATCCTTATCTCCATTTGTACCCGGTTGCCTGGCTCCGGCTTCACTGCAACCAGTGAAAGTTTTCACGCTTACAAAGGTTATTAATCCCAGCATCAGCATTCTAAATTTCATCCGGTTCTATTTTAATTTCTTTGGATGGGCAAAGTCATTTTATTTATAGTAATCCTATACCGGTCATATCTCACGCTTAAAAGCTATGGAAATATGGCCGGCCTGATTTTTTACAGGCACCTGCTATTCCGGAGGAAAGATGCCTTGTTTTGCATGATGAAAAGGAAGCCCTGCTTTTGCATCCCACCATATCCTGCTCATATAAGAATCACCGTTTGCCAGTTTTGCAACTGCTCCTTTAACCCCGTCTTCGTTTTTAGCATATTCATCCAAAGGATAGGTAAGCCTGCGTGGAATTTCGCCATTGGTACTTCCTTTGGAACTTCCTGTCCAGATTCTTGGATAACCGGTTCTCCTGAATTCAGCATAGGCTTCGTTGCTTTCATACATGATAGCGAGGAATTTTTGTACAATAATTTGTTCCAGTTTTTCCTCAACGGTTCCTGTTAAAATACCTGCAGCCGATGCAATGAAATTATTTTTAGCTGCATCAGGCACGGCATATTGTGCGAATGATTGTGTTATTCCGGTGGTATAGAATACTTGTGCATTTTCTGTGGAAAGCCCTCTTAATGCGGCTTCTGCTCTTAGAAAAGATACTTCAGCGGCGTTCATAACTATTATCGGATGTTCAGCAGAGCGAAAGGAATTTTGTAACCTGGCGGTATTGTCTTCCCCATAAGTTATTTCATTTGTTCCCAATGCAATGGGCCTTCCCCTATATCCTGAAGTACCGTCTACTGCAGGCAAAGAAAAAATAGTTAACCTTGGGTCATTGAATTTTTTTAAGTTTTCAGCCACTGTAAAAGAGGTCCAAAGCGGGTAACTATTTAAAGGATCATCAAATAATGGGTTCCTGTTATTAAGGTTGGATCCGTTAATTGTAGTTAAGAATACATTGTATGAATTATCGTCTATCATCGGCTGTCCAATTACTTCTGTAATGTGTTGCTTTGCCAGTACGGGATCGGCATAGCTCACCCTCATTGCAAATCTTAAGCGCAGGGAGTTGGCAAACCTTTTCCAACGATCCACATCGCCTTTCATTAAAATATCTGCATTACCAAAAGATGCCAAAGTTGGATCGGTACTTAATTGGGCTGCAGCTTCTTTAAGCTCTTTTAGCAAATCAGTATAGATATCTTTCTGTGCATCATATTTTGGTTGATTGATAACATCTGCTACATTTTTTGCCGATTCAAAATAAGGTATATCCCCATACAAATCCGTCAACTGGGCAAAGAGGAGTGCCTTCCATATTCTGCCCATGGCATGTTCGTTTACCAGCTTCGGTTTATCTGCAGTAAGCCTTACCACTTCTGCACTATTAATAATGTAGCTTCTGTAATAAGTATTAAAAGGACTGGTCCAGTTTGCATTTTGAAAAATAACGCCTGACCCCTGGTTTGAATAATAACCGGAATATTCTGAAATAATACTGGTATTGTAGGAATCGAATACAGAGTTTTTGAGCACAGCCGTAAACAACATGGAAGGCTTAATAATATCCGCTGTAACCAATGTTGGGTCTGTATTGATCTCTTCAAAATTTTTCGTACAGCCCGTGCCGGATAATATGAGTACTCCAAGCAGGGCCCCGGTTATCGTTTTTGCATTTAATTTCATGATCGTAGTTTTTAAATCTTTTTGTTAATTAGAAAGAAAGGGAAAGATTAATGCCGATACTTCTGGTAGTGGGCATATTAACCGATTCGTAACCCTGCGCTGCGGTACTTGAACTAAAGGCAGTTTCCGGACTTATACCCATCATTTTAAATTGAGGATCTCTATAGAAATAAAATAAATTTCTACCAACAACAGAAAGCTTGATCGTTTTAAATAAATTATTTTTTTTGAAAATTGGCGTTAAGTTGTAACTGATAGTAGCCTCCCTTAATGCTACGTAGTCTGCATCAATCACCTGCGTTTCGCCTATATCAGACCAGGGCCCGGCACTTGCATAATATGCCTGTGCAGGTATTACCTTGGTGTTTTTTTCAAAATGTCCCGGCGAAGTTTCAATAACACCGTCTGCAATTAAATTTGTTCTGTTTTCAGTAAACTTTCCGGTTCCTTTAGCCATTTGGTTCAACTTGCTGTAAGAAAGAATTTGGCCACCTTTCCTGGTATCTACTAAAAATCCAACGGAAAGATTTTTATAAGAAAAAGTATTGGTAAGGCCTGCAAGAAAGTCGGGTTGTATTTTACCCAATACTTCACGATCATCTGCACGCTGGTACTGTCCATCAGCCGTAAGCAATATGTCACCATTTGCATTTCGCTTGGTACGGTACCCTACTATACTTCCAAAAGCTTCTCCTACCCTGGCTTCAATACTGGCACCATATCCGGGGTCCATCAAAGTAATGGTAGATATGCCTGGAGCAAGTGAAACTACTTTTGATGTATTATTAGACAAATTCAAGCTTATATCCCAGGCAAAGTTTTTACTTTTTAGCGGCGTCCCGGTAAGGAATAATTCTATCCCTTTATTTTGTATTTCACCGGCATTGATCAACCTTGTGGCATACCCTGTTGTAGCTGAAATTTCAACCGGTAATATCTGGTTAGTGGTAGATGAATGATAATAGGTAAAATCAATACCCAGCCTGTTATTCAAAAAACGCAGTTCTGTACCAAATTCGTAAGAAGTGGTTAATTCATTTTTCAAATCCGTTAAAGGAATGTCGGAGCGGATAGAAGCAAATGGCTGACCATCAAAAGTTGTACTGCTGGTTACATCGTACCCGGCCTTTGTTTGAAATGGCGTTGCGTCATTACCAGCTTTAGCATAAGATGCCCGAATTTTTCCATATTTAAGCAGATTACTGTTCATTTCCAATGCATCTGTAAAAACAAAACTCAAACCAGTTGAGGGGTAAAAAAATGATTGATTATTTAACCCTAAAGTAGAAGACCAGTCATTTCTGCCTGTAACATCCAGGAACAAATAATTTTTATAGGCCAGTTGTCCTGAAAAAAAGCCCGAGTTCATTTCTTTTCCATACCCGTACTGGCGTGGTGTTACATTCTGTGTATTCCCTATATAATAAAGACCCGGCACATTTAAATTGCTGCCGAAATTACCCGTTACTTCCTGGTGTCTTTTTAAATGGTTGGCACCAACCGAAATAGTGCCTGCAAAATTCTCAGATAATTTACCGTTGGCAGTAAGCAGCACATCGGTATTGGTTTCCTTAACTAAAAACTGATTGTTATTTACACTTCCGTTACCACCGTCTGTGTTCTGTCCTTTTTTCTCATAACGTGTATCTGTATAAAAATCGGTACCCGATCTTGCCTGTAAACTCAACCAATTTGTAAATTTATATTTGGCAGATACATATCCGATGATCCTATCTCTTGAATCATTACCGGTCAATTCATTTATGATCCAGTATGGGTTTTTTGCCCCAGTGAACCGGGCCATCGTACCATCATCTTTTATATAATTTTTCAACAAGTCTAAACTCGCAAAACGGGGAAGTAAATTCAATGCCGTCATTGGGTTTTGAGAGTAGGAGTTATTTTGTGGCCTGTTAGTTCCTTTTTGGTTGATATAATTCACTTTCGCATCCACAGATAATTTTGGAGTGAGGTTGGCTGTAACACGTAAATTAATTGTTTGCCTCTGCAGTTTTGTTTTAGGTATAATACCCGTGTTATGCATGTCTGACACAGAAAGCCTGAATGTGGCTGCCTCATTGCCGCCCGACACACCAACTGTATTAGTGGCCGTTACTCCGGTTTGAAAAAAGTCTTTTATATTATCTTCCGGTTGTGCGGTATAGGGTATTGGTCCGGCTTCAGGCCAGCGATCTAATATGATTAGCCGGCCATCCATTTTACCACCCCAATTATCAACCAACCAACTGGGCCAGGTTGAATATGTTTGTCCATTTACGGTGGTAGTACCAAATGAATTATAGTTGTCATCGTAGCCGCCGCCCCATACATTTTGCTGAATGGGTATTACATTGGGTTTTTCAAAAGTAGTATTGGAATTAAAGTCTACACCAATGCCTTTTCCTTTACGTCCTTTTTTTGTAGTGATAAGAATTACACCGTTGGCTCCTCTTGCGCCATAGATAGATGCTCCGCCAGGTCCTTTTAAAACCGTTACACTTTCAATATCATCGGGATTAATATTATTTATACCGTCACCATAATCTCTTCCTCCCCAAACCTGTGCAGCATCCAATGTCTGGTTGTCTATCGGCACACCATCAACTACATATAATGGTTGTCCGCTTCCGGTAAGTGAACTATTGCCCCTAATCATTACATAGCTGGAACCACCGGGACCGCCGCTGGACCCATTTACATGCAGTCCTGCAATTTTCCCTTTTAATGAATTGGCAACATTTGTTTCTCTTGCCTCAGTTAATTCGCTGCCGGCAACTACTTGTGTTGAATAGGTTAATGCCTTTTTATTTTTTTCAATGCCAAAAGCGGTAACGACTACCTCCGACATAATTTTGGAGTCTGCAACCATGACCAGGTTAACTGTTGACCGATTATTAATACTGATTGTCTGACCAAGAAAACCTGTGTGAGAAAAAACAATATTTACTTTCTTATCCTTTACTTGCAGGTGATATTTACCGTTATCATCTGTGACAGTAGCTGATGATGAACCCTGCATGATAACACTTACTCCAGCGATCGGGTTTCCATTTTCAGAAGAAGTAACAGTGCCGGAAATGGAATTTACCTGTGCCCGTAACGTAGTTACAGATATAAGCAGTAAGCAAATAAAAAGAATTCGCTTTAATTTTAATTTTCTTTTCATCACAATTAGTTTTTATTTAGTAATAATCGAAAGTAATAAAAGGTTTTGAAAGAACAAAATATTTTTATTTATTATTTTTATTTAAAAAGGTTGCATTTCCTTTTAAATAAATTACTTCAGATTGAGAAAGCACCATTTTGTTTAATTGTAACTAAAATCCGCACATTTTAAAGCTATAAACCGCTTCAACAAAAAAATTTCTGCCGATAGAATAGACTTACCTGGAAGCCTGAATGGCTATTTTAATAAATATGGAAGAGTGAAAAAAAATTTCGTTTCCTTTCTTTTATACTGTGTAAAAGGACGGCAGGTTGAAATGGAACATGTTAGAAGTACAGATCCGGCAAAGGATGGGAAAGCATTAAATTGCCAGGTTAGTTACTAGGTGCGAAGCCGGTTAAAACTAATATGGGGAAGCTGTTTCCTTTTAATGAATAAGGAACATTGGATATGCCCGGGGGATTGAATAAAAAAAAGCTGGTATGCAAAGAATAAAATGATAGATGTTGATCTCTCAATAACCATGAGCGATTTTACTTAAAGAAGAAAACGCTGCCTGGCAAGCAGGTGGGTTAGGCGATGATCACTTTTACCCCTGCCTTCTCTAACCTGCTTTTACTTTCCGGCAGAATGCCCTTGTCTGTTACAACAGTACTGATTTTGCTGAGTGGAGCTATAAAGGCGAAACCCCTTCTTTGAAATTTGCTTGAATCCGCAACCACAATAACTTCTTTTGATATTTCTATCATTATCTGGTTTAAATGCGCTTCTTCGGGATCGGGCGTGGAGATGCCAAAATCAAGGTCAAACCCATCTACACCCAGGAAAAGTTTATCGCAGAAATAATCCTTAAAACCTCTTTCAGCCAATATTCCAACAAGCGACAACGAATTCTTTTTTAACATACCACCAGGCACTATTACATTGATATTTTTATAATCTGCCAATACAGTTGCCACATTAAGCGCATTGGTAATAACCGTTAAAGCATTAAATTTTTTCAGGCTTTTAGCAAGCTCATAAGTTGTAGAACCAGAGTCGATTATTATGGTATTGTTTTCATCGATCAATTCGGCTGCCCTTGCACCAATTTCTCTTTTCTCAGAAAGATGTTTCTTTTGCTTGTCTGATAATGGATAATCCTCATCCGAAAAATTTTGTTCCATTTTAATGGCTCCGCCCCTTGCCCTTATCAAAACTCTTTTTTTCTCAAGTTGTGCCAGGTCGTTCCGGATAGTCACACCTGTTACACCGAGCATTTCACTCAATTCATTTACATTCACCTGCCCATGCGTTTTAAGTGACTCCAAAATTTTTATTCGCCTGCTAACTGTGGATTTACCTTCACCGCTTTTCATATGTTCGTTTTTGTGTAATCAATTAAAAGAATAATAACTGAAATTATTTATTATAATAAAAGAAAGCAAATCTTAATTTAAACCATTTTGCAATAATAGCAAATAAATACATTGCCAGGCCTTACATTTCACTATAATAAAATTTTTAATCGTTTTTAATAATGGGTCAATATTTTACCTTAAATAAAAATTTATTTTAAATGAAAAGGAAAAATAAGATAATTTTACTTTTATTTGGTAATTATTCTTGAGAGCGCTTGGAAAATGGTGTTTGCATCCAGATTTGCCAAAAGACTTTTAAAATGCTTGGCAATGTATGATGAACCTACACAAGCTAAGAAGTATAAATTATATCAATCATGAAAAAAAGAACCCTGGCTATCTTCATTCCTATAATATTTCTTTTATACTGTAGTTCCTGCAACAACCGCTCATCAGCTCACATTGAAGATGCCAATATTGATTCCACAACCATTGCCAAGGGCGGAATCCTTTTCAACCAGCATTGTGGTGGTTGTCACAATTTCCGGCAGGATGGCATCGGTCCGAATTTAGCCGGTATCACCACTTTAGTAACAGGCGACTGGATTCAGCATTTCGTCAGAAATCCTAGAAAGATGATTGAATCAAATGATCAAAGGGCACAGGAATTATCCAAAAGATATAAAGTAGTGATGCCATCATTTGCAAACCTTGAGGAGGAGGAAATAAATAGCATCATTGCCTTTCTGACTACACATCAAAAATCAGATCACATCCCGGTAAACAGTGATAGCAGCAAATTTTCCAATCCAATACCAGCAGCGATCGGGCTTTCAAACCTGCAGATCAACCTGGAATTAGTTACCCAAATTCCTGCCTCCGGTAAACGTGGCGAATCGCCAATGGCAAGAATCATCAAGTTAGATTTCGAAAGACATTCCCATAACTTATTTGTCCTGGACCACCGGGGCAAATTGTACAAACTACAAAACCATGCAGCTACAGTGTACATGGACATCGCTAAATTGAGGCCTAAATTTATTCCTGAACCCAGGGTAGCGACAGGTGCCGGCAGTTTTTCGTTTCACCCTGATTTTATGAAAAACGGTTTGCTCTACACCACACACACAGAAAGCGCCGGTGCAGGAAAAGCAGATTTTAGTTACCCGGATTCTATTAAGGTAGCCCTGCAATGGGTAGTTACCGAATGGAAAACAAACAATCCGGCTGCGGCCACTTTTTCCGGAACAGGCAGGGAACTGTTGAGAGTAAATATGGTAACAGGTATGCATGGGGTACAGGAAATCGCTTTCAATCCATACGCCAAAGCCGGAGATAAAGACTACGGCCTGTTGTATATATGCATCGGCGATGGAGCAAGTGCGGAAGAAGGCTATCCATTCCTTGCACATAACAAAGAGAAAGTGTGGGGCACCGTTCTTCGTATAGACCCCGCAGGTAGTAACAGTGCCAATGGGAAATATGGTATCCCCAAAATCAATCCATTTGCTTTAAACCAGGACAAAAAGATATTGGGAGAAATCTATGCGTATGGTTTTAGAAATCCGCATCGCATTAGCTGGAGCAAAACCGGTGATATACTGGTCGGTAATATTGGACAAGGTAATATTGAGTCAATTGACCTTGTTAAGCCAGGACAGGATTTTGGCTGGCCAACCAGGGAAGGTAATTTTAGTTTGGATCCTTCCGGAGACCTGAATAAACTGTATCCGCTTCCTGCAAATGACAGCATTTATAAAATTACTTACCCTGTTGCAAACTACGACCACGATGAGGGAATTGCAATATCAGGAGGTTTTGAATACTCGGGTGTAGCCATACCAGCATTAAAAGGAAAATACCTGTTTGGCGATATCCCTTCGGGCAGATTGTTTTACATTAATATGGGTGAAATAAAACAAGGAACAAAAGCCTTGATTAAAGAATGGAAAATTGCTATAAATGATAGCGCCACTACACTTCTGAAAGCTTGCGGAAGCGACCGGGTGGATCTGCACTTTGGAAAAGATGCTGAAGGTGAGTTGTACATATTAACCAAGGCAGATGGGAAAGTGTATAAACTTAAATCCGCAAAAGTTTATTAAGCTAGTAAACCAACAAAAATGAAAGCCTCAAGAAGAGATTTTGTAGTCAAATCAACACTGGCCTTAGCTGCCATGGCACATGGTTACAAGGCACCAGCGATAAATCCTTGCGGGCATTTTTTTCACAATGCTGCAGCAAATAATATCCCATCCAAAATCTGCTTTTTCTCCAAGGCTTTGCAGGAGCTTAGTTACAATGAAATGATTCCACTTGTTGCAGCAATGGGCTTTGATGGAATAGACCTGACCGTAAGGGCCAACGGCCATGTATTACCAGAAAATGTGCAACGGGATTTACCACTTGCTGTAGCTGCAGCAAATAATTCTGGTATAAAAATTTACATGTTGGCGACAGATATTTTAGATGCAGATGACCAGTATACAGCTGACATTTTAAAGACAGCTGCTTCATTAGGCATTAAACATTACCGGATGGGCCGGGGGTTTTATGATGGTAAGAAAAGCATTGTTCAAAACTTATCAGACTTTAAACTGAAGTTTAAAAAACTCGCTATACTTAACAGGAAATATAATGTCCGGGGCGAATATCAAAACCATTCAGGTGGTGGCTTTGGCGCACCCGTTTGGGATCTGTGGGAAGTGCTGAAAAATATGGACCATCAATATATCGGCGTTCAGTACGACCTGTTTCATGCAGTGGTTGAAGGTGCCAATTCATGGCCCTTAGGATTTAATTTATTAGCCCCATACATTGGCACAATTGATATAAAAGATTTTTACTGGAAAAAAGAAAATGCAACATGGGGCCAGGAACTTACTTTATTGGGAGAGGGCATGGTAGATTTTAAACAGTTTTTCGCACTACTAAAAGAAAATAAACTGTCCGGCATTTTTTCCATTCATTGCGAATATCTAACGGAGAAAGACGAACTGCCTTTCAAGATTCAACAGATAAAAAAAGACCTCCTTACTTTAAAGGGCCGGTTAAATGAAGCAGATTTGTAAAGACGCTGCATTTTAAAAAACCAATGATTCTACCACTTCGAGACCGTTACTAAACTTAACAAAACCGGCAGGGAATCCAGCTTTAATTTTGCCAACTTTATCATCCATTTTAATGCAGGCTGCCACCCTGCAGGTAGCCATTTTAATAGCTTCACTCACCGGAACATCAAGATAACGAACCACATTGCGAACGGCATCTGCCATTGAAATAGCAGCCCCCGCCAAATTTCCTTCTTCATTTCTATAAAAGCCATCTACGAGGTCAGCCTGGAAGCCATCCCATTTAAAATGCTTCACCTTCCTTCCCAAAAAAAGTGCATCACTTATCAGTACTAATTTATCTTTCTTTAATTTATATGCCAGCTTTGCCGCTGCATAATCGCAATGACTGCCATCTAAAATAATGGGGGTATACACGCATTCATTTTCTAAAGCAGCACCTACCAAACCGGGTTCCCTGTGACCAAACTGCGTCATGGCATTAAACAAATGTGTCACTAAATGTATCCCTTTTGAAAAAGAATGTTGCGCCTGTTTATAAGTGCTGTTAGAATGGCCGGCAGAAACAACAATACCACTTGATACCAGCATTTCAATTTGCTCATCCGTAAAACATTCCGGCGCAATGGTGATTAATTTTATAATACCCTTACCATAATGTATGATCTCTTCCAGTTCAGCATTGGTGGGGGTACGCACGTACTCAGCAAGGTGTGCTCCCCGTTTTACCGGATTGATAAACGGCCCTTCCAGGTGCATCCCCAGTACACCATTGTTGTATTTGGATTGGTAATTTTTAACGGCTTCAATGCCCTGCAGGATATTTTCATGGGAAGAAGAAATTAAACAGGGAAGGATATGCGTAGTACCATATTTCAAACTGCTTTCATACATATCCTGTATCGCTTCTTCAGTTGGCGTTTTACTAAAATGAAACTGCCCGCCACCATTCAATTGGATATCAATAAATCCCGCCGCAATATTGGCTCCATCCAGGTCAACCAGTTCGCAGCTTTCAGGTACATCTTTTTGCAAAGATTGTATGATGCCATTTTCAATAATAATAACACCATCCTTAATGATTTCTTCCCCCGTATGTATCGTACAATTTATAATTGCTTTTTGCATCAATAACTAAGTTAACTGGTTCATCGGTTATAAAAAATCAATACTCACCGGTTAAAGCAAAATCATTTTTACGGCTCATCCACTTACCACCGGTAAAATCAGGAAAGTCCACTGTCTGGTTGCCAAGGTCAATACTTGTTTCACTCAATGGTGCAATAGCACTCCATGCAGCCGCATCATACACATCCATTGGGGTAGGCTTTTTTCTTTTTACTGATTCAATAAATCCATGCATCACAAAAAAATCAATGCCATCATGGCCTGTAAGATATGCCTGCTCACTCCATTTTTTCCAAAGCGGATGATCGTATTTATCCAACCATGATTTTGCATCATCCCAATGTTCATGATCGTATTTGGATTGCCCTTCAATAAAAATACCATTGTTAAGATTCATCCAGATGCCATTGGTTCCCTGTACCCTGAAACCGAGTGAGTACGGCCTTGGTAAATTGGTATCGTGTTGTAACAAAATGGTCTCTCCGTTTGCACACTTTATCTGCGTTGTTACTACATCGCCCAATTTGAACAATGCCTTTGCGTTGGGATGATCGGCGCCTCCTTTTTTTACAATATAATTATGAAGCCCCCTGGACTTAGTAGAAAAAGAACAAAGGGATTCAAACCTGTTTCCACGGTTGATGTCAATCATCATGGCAATGGGCCCCACACCATGTGTAGGATATAGATCTGCATTGCGATGCACCGAATGATTGGTTCGCCATTTTGCTTCTGAAAATCCTTTTTCACCAAACTCCACACCACTGTTATAAGGCGTAATGCCATCATTAAATTTTACGCCCCGAAGATCATGCTGGTATCCTCCCTGGAGATGAATCATTTCTCCAAACAACCCTTCCCGTACCATATTCATAATGGCCAGTGTATCCCTTCTGTAACAGGCATTTTCCAGCATCATTACATGTGCATTGTTTTTTTCCGCCCCTCTTACTACCTCCCAGTGATCTTCCAGCGTAATGCCCAAAATAACCTCTGTGCCGATATATTTAATACCTGCAGAAAGCGCATCCATTATCATTGGCTTATGCCATTCCCATGGTGTTGAAATGATGATTGCATCAATGCCCTTTACTTCCAACAATTTCCGGTAAGCATAATCGTCACCAGTATAAATTACCGGCATTGTTTTGCCCGATTTCTGAATGATGTCTTTACTCATTTGTAACATCCGGGGCTCAATATCACAAATGCCCACAATTTCAACATCGTTTCTTTTAAGCACAGTACTCAGGTGCGCCTGTCCCCTAAGACCGGTACCGATAAATCCTATTTTTACTTTTGCTTCGCCAGATCTTCCAAAACTATGCAACGGATTAATCATACTTAACCCGGCTGCTGTAATAGCTACGTTCTTTACAAAATTTCTTCTTGATGGCATGACGTTTTTTTTATTAATGATGGATTCAATGATTGACTTTGGCAGGCAAAAATCGTTGCCCGAAATATTGTATGTATTGTTGAAGTTTCACTAAATAATTTTCTAAATCCAATAGCTGTTCATCAACAATTAAATAAGACATATCAGCTACACGGCTGGCAAAATGCCGGGTACGGTCCTGCTCAAAAAAATACTGCTTGTCCTGTGTTGACATCCCCTTTTCCAGTCTTGTTCTATTCCATACCGCTACCAAACTGTTAAACACTTTCTCTCTTCTTGCCAGTTGATCTTTTACAATTTGTGCTGCGTTTTGGAGGCTTCTATAAGATTCATCCAAATCTGTAAAACGATTTTCGTGCGCCTGCTTAATTGAGTTTTCAAGTTGCGACAGATCGAGGTATGTTAGAGCGGTGTGCCTTATCAAATTTGCCAGGCTCATGAATACTTCGATATCGTAGCTGTTATTTATTTTATCATCCAGGTTTTGTTGACAGATCGCAATTGCTCCGTCCATTTTTTTAAGAAATTCATTAGCAGCTTTAACTCTGTCAGCGTATTGAGCGTTCCAGAAGGGATCATATTCCAATGCATCTCCCCTGGGCAAATCAGGCAGGTGCGTCTTGCCAATTTCTCCCCACGCCCATACCCTTCTTTCAAAACTTTCCATATAAAAATAGGCGCCTTCGTTCAGCAGCCTGTAAAGTGTATCAATTTGCTGGGCGTTGTTTCCATAACGGTTCTTAAAAAAAGTGGCTGTAAACTCAGGTAATGAAGGGGCCGAAGCATTCCAGGAAAAAGCTGCCGTGGTCGCAAAGCTCAGCATCCATGCCTGCATTGGAAGACCAGAATCGTCCCATGAAGTCCTTATAACGCCGTCAAATACATTTTTCCCCATGGTTAACTGGAGAAAATCATAGGAGTTTTCTAAACTGCCTTTCAACGTATCGCCCTTTCCGCCCTTGCTAAAAAAATAAGGAAGGAACAATTGTTCAATTCCGGGATTGGGATCATAGGCAAATACCGGATAGCCTAAAGACTTTGCTTGTTTGGCATACTTTAAATCGGGCGTTTCATAATCATAGGACTCAGTAAGAACAAGTCCTTTTTGAGGTACTACCGGTTGCTCCTGTTTCATATCATTGCCGTACACTTGCAGCCTGCCTTTAGCCCAGCCCATCGGAGCTTCCCATGCCATCGCTTTACGGCCTTTATTTTGAACAAATGCTGCGGCCTTACCAACAAACAAATGGTATAATCCGCTTCTTCCTATCTCTGCTTCCTTCTTTTTACAATCAGGGCATTTACCCAACTCATAGGTTTCATCTGAACCGATGTGAATATATTCAGAACCAGGAGTTGCCTCGATGGCATCCTGCCAAAGATCATACAACAATTTATAGGATTCCTCTTTCAATGGGCAAAACTCAAAATTGGAAGCCGGCACTTCACGCAGGTGAGCAAATTGTGGCCATTTCAATATAAAACTAACATGCCCCAAACCCTGCACCAGCGGCACTATCTGGATATGAAACTGCTTTGCATACAATGTAAGCTCCTGCATTTCCTTCATAGTAAAGGCGCCGGGAGCACCAATTTCAGGATGGCTCGGATAGTCAAATTTATCCTCCCACTCCCAAATAAGCATATTGACTTTATACCTGGAAAGATCACGTATAAAGCTTTCTACAAATGCCCTGTTATCCTGGTGGTGCTTGGTGTCATAATGCGCTGCTCTTACTTTTGTATCGGGCCAATCCTCTATCTCCATCCCCTTTATAAATAGGGATGCTCCCTGCTTTTGAACCAGTTGTTTAATCGTTTGCACCGCATAAAAAAGCCCTGCTTCACCTCCTGCTTTTACAATCAACCGATTCTCGTTTGCAGTTAATGAATACCCTTCATCACCTAAGTTTTTACCAGCACCTTTTCTGCTTAAAACGATGGCTTTTCCTGGTGAACGCTGAGCGATCTTTAATTTTACACCCAACTGTTCCGTTAAGTATTTTGAAAGTTCAGTAGCTGCAAACTGATCACGTTGAGTAGCATTTTTATCAATTACAATAGTTGTATTGTTATCCAGGATGAAATTGCTTTCGTTCAATTTCACTTCTTTTGGATAAGGGATAATAGCGATTCCATTTTGAAACAAAGTAGTTTGCTGGGCGTGTGTTTCAAACAGATTGCTGAGGAAAAAAGCTACTATAAGGAAAAAATATTCATAAAAATAGTTTTTATCCATATTATCAGCAATTCTCATCATATTCATTTTTTATAAATCGAAGGTAAAAGAAAATTATTTTCTTTTAAAACATTTCTTTTTGGTTAAATAAATATTTTTTACCTTTCTTTTATAAATTACGATTATACAAACAAGTAAAAGTGGAATTACCAAGGTGTTTCTACAGGGTTATCTACTCATTTTTTCTTGGTAGACTTTTCCCAGAACAATCCTTTAAGTCCGGGCGGAGGAGGGCAATCTCATATCGCCTGGCGTCATTCCTGCGTCTGCGGATAAACTGCTGCCCCCACCATTTTAAAAATGGCGGGCAAACACAAGACAGCAGTGGCTCCTGCCTTTACGTAAATAGTCTAGCCGATATTGATGCGGAAGTGCCGCAATCTTTAATTAAAGACATTATAGAGGCCATAACGAAGAACCATGTTCAGGCAATAGAATACCCCCCTCACCCTTTCTTTTTAAATACTGAATCTCCTGCTCATGTTTTTTGGCGGGGACACCAGCCTCCTTTTTTAAGGAGGCTTTTTTACGCCTATAACTCAATACTGGCGTGCATTTCAAAAGATGCTATTTTCTTTTGCTTTCCTTTGTTTTACCCTTGTTTTCTCAATTTTTGTTACTCCTGTGTTACACGGGTGACAAATTGTTCACACCTTGGATTCAAATAAAATTTGAATAAATTGACCGTCATATAGAATAGAAGCGGAGTTAAAAATTATCTTAAGTCTTTATTTGCACAATTAACCGGGCAGCCCTGATGTTATTTATTGACATTAGAAGAGATCTTTCTAACGAATTATATAAACTCAAATCCACGAACTCAACTAACTTCTCGTTTAACATTGATGTTTCAAAGTTTCCTTACCTGGCACAAAATAAAAATATTACGAATACCCAATTTCTATAATGACATTGGATGATCTAAAAGACAAGAATGTGACCATCAATGCAACAGCTTTTAAATTATCTCCGGACAAATCGCAATCAATTGGCAACTATTTTTTGTTTAACGCCTCACCAGATAATAACGGAAAAATTGCTATTCCTTTAAGAAAAGACCCTATCAGTTTTATGATAGAGTTAAACAAAGAAATTGCCGGAGATTCATCGATCATTTTGGGATATAAGATTGAACAAGACCAATAATCGGAACAGTTTTGCTACAATACATATTTAACCACAATTATTAAATCATCAAGTGATTGTAATGCTGAATTATCTACAACATCTATCAACTCACCTTGCTTTGCCGTTGAGCTAGGGTCTTGTACTTGTTTATAACCCTTAACGTAAAAAGGCGAATTTAATAAGATGTTTATTTCTCCGGATTTAAATAAATCTACTTCGTTTATCATTCGATCAAATTTTATAGGAGCGCTTTGGTCAAGGCCACATCTGACCTTTAAGTTTTCATTTTTTGAAATAAGTATTAAGCTGGTAGACAGGTTACTAATTGCTTGTGCCATGTACGGCGACCTGGATTTGCAAATAGTAATTTCCGCAATGCCATTTTTTACAAGTAAATTCCATTCATTAGGCATATCATGCTTTAGGCTGAAGGGGATGTGCAAGCCGGTTTCATTAAATTGTTGTCTAATATTATTTAATTGATTAACTACCGTATTTCTTGCCGCACTCTTTAGATTCTCACCCCCTTCCGAAGCAACATATTTTACATGCAACACCACATCCGAAATAGTATCGTAATCAAACTGCTTTGTTCCAGGCAATTCCAAATTCCAGCCGCTGATTACCCCTGCTCCTTCAAATGGTAAATACCGTTCATCTTTAAAATTCAGTTCGAACATACCAGAGTCGTTTTGTGCAGAACTCGTGGCAATAGCAGTGATAGGAATATTGTAGGTAACGAACCGCTCATCTGTTTCATCTGTTTTTTCAGGATAGTTTGCAGCAATGGCACTATTCCTGAATTTATTATTCATCAAACGCAAGGTGGCATTCACACTGGTGTAGGGGCCTGCTATACACGGAATAGAAATCGATACAGATTTTATCCGGCGTTTGTAATGGCCTGGAAGATCCATATCAAACAGCACTTCGGGGATATCAAAATTGCATTTATTGCTAGCCTTCAGTTGCAGCAAGGCAAATGGGTCTAACTGCCTCAAAGAAACATGTTTAGTAATTTCATAATCATAGCCACGCTTATCCTGGTAGGCTGCTTCCAATTGTTTTAGCCCAACATACAATTGTTCACCTGCAAGCAAGCCTTCCCTGCCTGCATCAAAATAACCGGATTGTATAAAATTGGCATTACTTACACCGCGTTCAAAGCAATAGGTTTTCTCTGCTTTTTTTGCCAGGTCGTAAGCTAAGTTATATACCTGCCTGTACAGTGTTTTTAAACTTCCCTTCATCCAGATGTATAGTTCTTCGTTGGTATATTTATTCTTTAAAAACTCTTCCACTTCATTAGCATTGTCGATTTGTTTTTGGTGATTATTGATTTCTTTATTGGCAATATCAATACGGATTTGCTGTGCTGTTATTTGTTTGTCTATTTGTTTTAATTCATAACCGGCTGCGTTGGCTTGTTGTATGCGTTCTTGTAATGCTCTTTGATAACCGCCTTTTTTTGCTGCATTTGAAGACTCAAAAGAAAGTTGAGAGGAAACTATCTGTAGCACTT
The DNA here is from genome assembly GCA_046590675.1 of Ferruginibacter sp. Classification (GTDB taxonomy): domain Bacteria; phylum Bacteroidota; class Bacteroidia; order Chitinophagales; family Chitinophagaceae; genus Ferruginibacter. The sequence continues at coordinate 43,723 of JBKJUP010000027.1, forward strand.
TTGATATGGCTGTTGAAGCATTTCCGAAATGAGTACCACCATGTTTTGCTTGTGTCCCAACGCCAAAAGGTGCAGCTGTTATAACACCATCGGGAAGAGCATGAAAGATTGCAGATAAAGCCTCCACACCACTGGCACCCATTTGCCATTTATGTGCCTCGTGTGATTTATCGTACTCTTCCTTTTCATACTTGCTCAACCTTAACCCAGTTTCATCAAACGGCTTTTCAATACTATTGGCAAATTCAGTAAAGTCATTTTCTGTAGTTGGTATTTTGCTTACATCCTCTCCGGCCAGCTTTAAATAATATTCCATCCTTGCTTCCGGCGCTTTTCGGTTTTGTTTAAGAGAATCCAATGATTTTTGTGTTTCATCTAATTGCAGTTTCTTTATTTCCATTACCAGGTTATTCATAGTGCCTTCGTGCCTTGCACGGATAACAGCAATGGTTTCATTGTCTTTTTTCTCAATGGCAGAGAGCATAGCTCCACCTAATGATTTTAATTCGTTGCACAGCTCCAGTGCTTTTTGCAACAAATAATAAAAGCGGTAATTAGGCATGGCGGTATTCAAATCATTTACTACACTGGAAATACTCAAACCCTGTGCAGCAGCTTTTACCAATAATGTAGGGTCAATTGGGGGCTCAAATAATGGCAGCTTGCGGAATACCCCTTCAATATTCTGGCAATGCCTTATTTTAAACAGGCGGTCGGCGATGGTATCCCAATAGCCCAGCAGTTTAGGATTGTTGGGTATGCAGAAATATAAAGCGCTGATGTTGCCAAACATATCGGTGGTCGCCGTTTCTTTATCTTCTTTTCCAGTATTTGTTTCTTGCCGAATGTTGATTACAGCAGCTACCTCCATTTCGCCCATGGCATCGCTGTTAGCATCCCATTTATCTAAAAGTGACATATAAGTTTGCGGTTTAAATTCTCCCCGTTTGAGTATCATCATTGGCCTGCGGCCAAGTATATGGCCGGCCAGCACATACATTTGTGTGGCCTGGTTAATGCTTTCAATTGTATCCTGCCGGTACAGGTAATCTCCCCACTCCACTATATTATCAATATATTTCATTACCACCCATTTCTTATAGGCTACAGGGCGGTCACGGGCTACTAAGTGTGGTTTAAAAGGGTTGTTGCGCCATGCACTGATGGCATCATCTTTTGTATTTGCTTTTAATTTTCCGAAAATTTGTTCTAAAATATTTTTGCTGTTTATTTCCTTGAATGGAGCAAACTGCCAAAAGCGTTTATCATCAGTTCCTTCTATTATTGGATTAAATACATAATGAAACCATTTCATCGCTTCTTCGAATTGTTGCGCTTTGCTTAAAGCAGTTGCAATCATTATCGGTGTATGAAAAAATAATTCCCAGTTGTAAAGGGAATAGGGGCGTTTTAGTTCATTATAAATTTTATTACCTTGATTGTCTAAAGGGTTTCCGAAAGCCTCGTCAATATCAAGATTGTGGTTAATGCCATCAAGCGGATATTTAAAAAATGCTTCTAGTAGTTGTGAGTTTATTAAACCTACTAACTTTAGGGAATCACTGTGGTAAAAAGCAATAGTATTATAAGTTGTTAATGTCTTATCATTAAAAGAATAATTGCCTGTAACATTGCTTTTTTGTAATGAGCGAATTACCGATGAATTATGGTGAAAGCTATCTGCAGTAGTAAAGTTTTGATGTTGCGAATCTTTTTCCTTTGCTATAATATTTGAACTGCTGAATTCAAAGGAGCCACGTTCATTGTTCTCATAGTAAACTTGAATACTTAATGAACTACCTGCTGCAAGTATAGGAACAAATTGATATTTGGAAATATTGGAGGGTACAGGACGTAGTACAGGTGGATTCATAAGCTGGCTGTAGGTATGCGAAGCATAAGACTCTGCTGTTCCTAAAGCTGTTTGAGCTATGTCCTTTTTTCTAAATGCGACAATCAATGAACGGTTATTTTCATCCATTGGCCAAATATTATTTATAGGGTTACCTAAGGCTGTATAAGAATTCAATACCGAGTCATCACTTAAATTAACCCCTGTCACCTTAAGATCAATTCCCTTAAATTTTTGTTCATAACATTTTTTTTCATCCTCATAATCCTTTTCCCTAGTTGTAAACTCCTTTCTAGCTACTTCTACTTTGGATTGGGCTATGTTATTTTCATCAAAATATTTCCAGTATAAGCTTGAAGGCGGCACATCGGAAACAGCATACTTACTCACTTGTTTTTGACTCCATTTTGAATTTTTATATTCACTCCAGGCAATTTTAATTTCAAAATATTCAACAGGTTTATTTGTTTCCGTGGAATCATTTGACATATCAGTAATTGTTTTACCAGAAGTATTTTCATTTGCTTTTGTCTTCTTCATAATCTGCGGAAAGAAAATCAATAACCTTCCATTCCAAACCACCGGAGTTAAGTAACAGCCATTACCTGTAATTTGTCCAATACTATCCTCCACATCATAACTTGGTATATCCACCTGCATTTTTTCCCAGGGATACCAGTTCATTTCATCCAATGCTAAATACCGGTAATAAAATAAATAAGGTGCATTACGGGTGCGGCTGAATACATGCAATTTTGCCTCTGGCGACCATACTGTTTTTCCTTCTTTATCACTACTGTTGGTGCCTTCAATATACAACCCCACTACTTCCATATTCGCCACTTCATCTACTTTGTATAAATAATTCTTTAACGCATCGGTTACATTATGTTTATTAATGTCTTTCTGCAGCAGTTCGCTTTCCAGTTCTTTGAAGAAGGGGCTTTTATCATCCCTTAAATTACTTTCAATCCAGTTTTCGGGGTACAGCAATACTTTGCGGTTGGCTTCCCATACACGGTAACGCTGCATCCATTCCCAGCGTGTACGGTCAAGAACAGTGGCACCAACACCTTTTTCATCACCATTTTCAATTTTAGATTCCAAGCCAATAAAACAACGCTGTATAAATAGCTGTACGGATGAAATAGCCTGCTTTATCCGGGAGGTTTCCATGCAGGTATCCATCTGCACATCAATTAAAAAATATTCAAACAAACCATCGGCGTCTGTAACGTCTGCATCTTTTAATTCTTTTTGCTGCAGCAGGTAAGCAATGAGTGCAGTTTTTTGATTGTTGCGCAACTGGTCGTTCAATGGTTTTACTACCTGCTCCCAGTCTGTTTGGTTGTATTTGGAACGGATGGCTTTTTGTATGCTGCTAGCAATTTCTTTGTATTTCAAAAAGTCTTTGGCAGGTAATGCCCAGTCAAACAACCTGTCAATATCTATTCCTGTTTTTGTTGAAACAGATAATGCCTTTTGCAGTTTTAATAGGTTTTGTTCGTTTTTAAAATTTGCTTTGTCCGGTATATTAAAATGTGAAAGCAGTTTGGTAATATTTTCTGCGTTCCATGACGTGAGTGCAGAAATCTTTGTTATGAAGTCTTCTTCCTTACTGTCGGGGTTGTTTACCCACTTAAGGAATTCTAAAATATTTGTTTTTGTTTGCGGCAATGAATTACGCAGGCTGCAATAATCTGTAAGACGTAAAAAAGCCGGAAGTTCTATGTGATAAAAATTTAAAGTAGAAAAATCAGCCCCTTTCTCCTGTAAGTAATTCAATTCATCGGCACTAAGGTTTAATGTACTGATGAGCAGGGCAAGTTTTTTAACCTCTTTTAAATCATTTTCACATCTATCAATTGCTTCCTGTGGAATAAGTTGCGACCCAGAGATTGGAGATGTTTTTACTGTAAGGGTTTTCCATAATAAATCTTTCGGCAAAAGATTGCCTGAAGTAACCGATAGCCGATAAGCTTTAACGCCATCCAGCTGATAAAGCTTTACAGCCCCCAAGGTATCAACAGAAAAATACTCGCCATCAACTGCTGAGGTAGCAAATTTAATTGGAGTATTATCTAACGAAAGCTGAATTGTATTGTCCTTTACAACAAACGCATAGTTGCCGCCGGCCTGCGGCATCAGCCAGGCTGTTTCTACGTTTTTAATTTCTGATTCTTTTACAAAAGCAAGCCTGTCGAACAAATTTTCATCTCCATTTTTTAAAATATTAACTGCCAAAGCTTGCACAATAGGTTTATCAAGCCCTGTTGCGGTTGACAGTTCATTGATAATTAAACGCTTCTTTAATTCTGTTCTTAAATAAAAAAGGAACCCTTGCTTACCCGTATTCTTCATCTCATTTAAAAAAGCAAGGCGTCTGGGTGCTGATACTGCTATTTTATGGAACCCTTTACTATCATCTTTGCCAAAAATTCCAGATAGTATTGAATTATACAGGGTAAGCATTAAATCTTCCTGCTTTTTTTGAAGTTTAATGATATCTGTCAATCCGTTTGTCCAGCCAGTGCCTAATGAATGGCCAGGAATTGCTTTGGTTTGCAGCTTTTTAAATGCAGTTGTTTCAGCGGCATCTAAAACACCTGTAACAGTAAGGATACCTGTAACTGCATCGTAGCTTACTTTATTCGACAGGTTATTTGGAGAGGGCCAATCAATATCAAGCCCCTGGGGGACATTAATATTTTCAACCTGAACAGGTGTAGTATTTTTTAGTTTGTCAAACCACTCAAGCCCATAAACTATTGGTGCAACCGGTTTGCTTTTTAAATTATTGAAAGCATCTGTTTCAGCAAAGGGCCCCGATGGACCTGCGTCCTGGTCTAAAACACCGGTAATAGAAAGTACACCTGATAATTCATCATAAGCAACTTTATTTTTTAAGATTGCCGCTGATGTTAAATCAGCATTAAGGTTTTTAGTAACATTCGTTTTAAAAATAATTGGTGCTTCAAGAACACTCATTATCTGCTCCACCGTTGCTGTATCAAAAAGCAATGCAGCTTTATTTCTTACAAATTCTGAAGTTGCTTTAGCTTCCAACGATTGCTTCTTTTCAACTTCAACTTCGGCAGGATCAGTTTTTGTTGTTTCGTCAGGCAATAAATCTGCATGTTCTTTTTCAATACTGTTTATGCCATCATAAATATTTTTTGCAAAAACAAGCACTTCTTTTTCTGTTGCTGCAAATGGTTTTATATCGCTGTCTGTTCCGTTAATAATATAACTTAACTGCCCTGCACTAAAACCAGCTTCCTGTATTTTATTCCAGTTTTGTAAAAACTGCAATGTGGTATCTGCATTATTGAAAACATCGCCAAATACTTTCAGCAATTCTATAAAAGCCGGAATCCGCAGCCCTAAAGTTTTTGATAATAAACGAAAACGGTACAGTACTGAGAGGTTAAGGATTGAGAGGGCAGGATATTGCGGCAGTGGTGAGCCAGTAATTGATGAACCGCCAGCTAAAGGAAAAGCAGAAGGTATTATATGCCCGCCATCAGGAATAAACCCGCCACTGCCAGGTGTTACTGATATTAGTTTCGTTAACTGATCAGGCAATGCTTTGTAGGTATTGATAGCGGCTATATCGTCTGCAGATATATTAAGGGCAGCCGATACAGCCGGAAGATGTTGAGAAATTGCTCCTTTATTATCTAAATAATTTCCATCAGCACCGGCTTTAAAAACATTATCCATCGCCAGTAAATTATGGCTTAAAAATAAGCGGTGGTATAAAGAATCTTCTCCTGCAGTTCCAATATTCCCCCAAAAGCAAAGCAGTTTGGTTAATTCAATACCAGTAAGATTTATTATTTTTTTTACTGCAACTAACTGATGGATTAAACCTGGTGTAATATCACCATTGTCCAAAGCCGTGATGGCTTTATCTGTTTCATCAATGGTAAAGCCCAGCTTGCGCCACAGGCGGATGAAACGGTGCAGTTTATCATACCTAAATTCTCCAAAATGCAGCACTCTACTGCCCAGCGTTGTGTAATTGCCCCACTTTGAACCATTCCAAAACTTAGTATAAAGCAGGCCATCTATATCTTGTACAAAAACATCAATTCTGTTTTCACCCCTTGACACAACAGAAGGGCTGCCTGCTATTCTTTCGCTGCCAAGCTGTGTGTAATCGCTCCAGTTAAAGCCATCAAATGACATTGTATAAAGTGTATCATCTTTTCCCTGTACAAAAATATCAATTTTGTTTTCACCCCTTGACACAACAGAAGGGCTGCCTGCTATTCTTTCGCTGCCAAGCTGTGTGTAATCGCTCCAGTTGAAGCCATCAAATGACATTGTATAAAGCCGATCATCTTTTCCCTGTACAAAAATATCAATTTTGTTTTCACCACTAGACACAACAGAAGGGCTGCCTGCTATTCTTTCTTTGCTAAGCAATGTATAGCCGCTCCAGCTAGAGCCATCCCATGACTTTGTATAAAGCATACCATCTTCTTCTGCCTGAACAAAAACATCAATTCTTATTTCGCTCAATGACACCGCATTAGGGCTGCCTGCTATTCTTTCACTGCCAAGCTGTGTGTAGCCGCTCCATTGGGAGCCATCCCATGACTTTGTATAAAGCGTACCATCTGTTCCCTGAACAAAAACATCAATTCTTTTTTCGCCCAACGACACCGCATAAGGGCTGCCAGCTATTTTTTCATTGCCAAGCTGTGTGTAGCCGCTCCACTTGGAGCCATCCCATGACTTTGTATAAAGCGTACCATCTGTTCCCTGTACAAAAACATCAATTCTCTTTTTGCCTAATGACACCGCATAAGGGCTACCTGCAATTTTTTTACTGCCAAGCTGTGTGTAGCTGCTCCATTTGGAACCATCAATCCACGACATTGTATAAAGCGTACCATCCGTTCCCTGTAGAAACACGTCAATTTTGTTTTGTCCCCACGATACTACTGAAGGCTTGATTGATTGAGTAATCAGCCTCGCCTCTTCCAAACTACATGAGGCAGTATTGGTTATTAAAAGCAATCCCTTTGGGCTTTTAATTTGCCCTGTTTCTCCACTGGGATTTATGTATTCCGTTTTTAGTAACTCAACCAACTCTGTATATTCAATGCCAGTAAGCGGCAGAAATTTTTCTTTAATCCGGGTAAGACTGTAAATCGTATCCGGCAGTTTTATTCCATAGCAGTCTTCTATTAATACCGTATTTGGAGTACCATCAAAGTTTTGCTTTGTAATTATGCTATACTCTTTTTCTGTTAATCCCAAATATTCCGCATCTGCAGCATGGTTTAGTAAATTTATATTTGCAGATATGCCTTTAAATGTATCCAGCAACTCATACCTGCTACTACCCAAATAATTTAAAAAAATACCGGCAGCATCAACAGGTTGATGGTATGGCAATGTAAAAGGAAATACAGCATCACTTAAAGTTTGATAAGCTTTGTCCTGTTCCGTATGTTGTGGCGCAGATAACAATTCACCGCTTGTTTCTTCGGCCACATTAAAGCCTTTATAATTTTCCGTATTAAATGCAATTGATTTTTCCTTAAACGCAATCCATTGCTCCATCACTTCATTCACTAAATCCACATATGGCAAAATAGTATTCGTGTTTTTGCAGGTAAGTTCAAGATGGCCAAGGTCGGGCCTGCGGTTAAACAACTTTTCCAATGGAGTATCCTTATATCCTTTTTCTCCTGTATGCGGATTTTTATCAGACAAATTATTATTCCGTAAATACTGCAATAGTTCTACATAATACGCAGCAGGGCTGTACATGGAAGTACATTCGCCGCACTCACAAAAATCTGCATCACCGAAAAGTAAATCCCAACTGATGTGGTGGTGTTCTAAGGTTTTTCTTAGCTCACTCTTCTTGGTCTGAGTTAAGCCCTCATAGTTTTGGTTACTCATTGTGCCTTCTATTGCCGCCACGCCGCTTCCCTTGTAAGCCTCCTGTAAATTCACCAGCATCTGCTCATACAATGCTTTTTTATCCTGCGCTGTTGCATAAATGTGCTGTAGGGTTTCTTCGGGCAGGCCACTGCCATTCATGGTGGCAACAAACTGGTTTCGGGGCAGCAGGGTAATTTGAAAAGCGGATGTATAATTATTTTGTAGTAGTGCAGTGAATGATTTTATATCAGGGCTAATCAGTGCAATCCGTTGTGTTGTTTTTGCGTCAACTTTTAAGCTTTCTCTTAAATCTTCCGGTGTAATATTTATAAACTTTTCGCTTTTTAGCAATTCGTATATGGAATTTATTTTAATATCAAACCCATCTGTTTTCAATAAATCTGCTAATTTTTCATTATTCTGAAATGTTAGTTTTTTATCGCTAGCCATTTTAATAATTACCCCTGTAGCATCTTGCTGGTAAAGACCAGTAAATAATTCATCGGCTTTTACTGTTGCAGTAATTCCATCTGGCAGTGGCACCGCTTGTTCTTTTATCATTTTTTCTATGCCATCCCTGTCAAGCGTTAAGGTTATGTCCCGGAATGATTTTGCCCTCACAGTATCTTTCAAATATGTTATCAGTTTTTCATTATCACCTGTCCAGTTTGCAAGGTTATGAGTAAAAGAAAGTGTATTAACCACCTCATTTGAAAAATCTTTTTTCAATACCGGCTCCATTGCAGCCCAATCACCTTTATTTTCTGTAAACAACTTTTCAAATGTTGCATTTAATTCGATATTGTCACTCAGACTTTTTTTGAATATTTTTAATCGAAGACCGGCTTCAGAATTTAGAAATACCTGCGACCGTATATTTTCTATTATTGCAATAGTATTTTCCAAATCATTGGTTACATCGGGAACGATTTGTTTTTCGATAGCTTCTTTTAAAGTGTTGCTTAATTCATCATTTGTTCTTGTCCACAAATCTTTCAACTCCATTGGCAAGCCCATCCTGAACCAGCCGTAAAATATTTCAGGTAAAAGACGGTTCTCTTCTTTAATACTGGCGTCTTTACTGCGGGCATAAGCCAAAGACCAGGCCTTCAGGCGGTCTTGTTCGAGGCCTGTTTTTTTTGTGATAAAGTCAAAGTCAGCCTGTTCCAATTCTTCCGGTTGCAGGTCATCATCTTTGTCTGTACCTGTTTCATTTTTCAGCCCTTTGAGCAATGGCAGCACAAGGTTGTTAGTTAGCTCCCATTCTGGCTTTTCTTTTACCGCAACCGGCAGCAATGTCACATTGATCTCCTGAACGGTTGATGCATTAGGAATAGTTTCTGATTCTTTTAACTGTCCATTTTCATCAGGAAATGTTATAAAAAGGTCAGGATTTTTTTTACCGGTTTTAATGAATACATCTGAGCTATAAGAGATTTCATAATAGCCTTTTTCATCAGTAGTAGTTTCACCCAGTTTAAGGGGACGCAGATTACGGTCGTAGCCTCTCACAATGGCATTGACATAACCTTCGCCGTGGGAATTGCGGATTAAACCTTTTACAATAAATACGGTATCTTTTTCTGTATCGTCAAAAACACCCAATTGTTTAAGCACTTCATTGAGTTTACCGGCGGCTTCTTTATCAATCCATCCTTCTTTGTTTGCCAGATTGTTTTGGGATTGAAACAACGTAACCACTTGTTGTGTGGCTTTGCCATAATTTTGCTGATTCTGTTCTTCCTCCAACTTTTTTACCAGAGGTTCATATTCGCCGGCAGTTAGTTTAATATTTTCTTTTTTAATTAAGAAAATTAAAGCCTCCTGCAGGTTAGCAACTTCCTCACCTTGCTGACCGGGGTTTATTTCTGGAATAATTGTTTGCATGATGGGAGTATTTTAATGTTTTTATTTTTTGGTATAAGTAGCCGAAACCTAATTATAATCTGTAAACAGTTTTTGAAATGATGCATGTAATTCATGCTTATCTGTTATAGCATTTTTTAAAATAGCTAACCGTGGGTTATCTGCTGGTGTAATGGGGTTTGGCATGATGTGTTTTTTTTAATGTTTTATTATGATTAATCCTCATTTTAATTATTCTTTTATTGTAAATAGTTATTACAGCCTCTTTGATCAATAACATCACATTTCTGAGAATAGATTTCGGGGTTTACCAAAAAAATAGTAGCCGCCGCCGCCCCTCTATTCGCCAAGGAAGCAGCAAGCTCAGACAACTTATACGCCAATACCGAAAGTCCTATTGTTACTCCCACCGCTGCTGCTGCCGGACTTGCTTCTCCTAAGTCATGATCGTTATCATTAGCAGGTTCACGAAGACCATTAACCGGTTCAGTTTCTTGTGTAGGTTCAGTTTCCTCTGGAGGTGGAGGTGAAATACTTGGAGGAGAAACTGAAACAGGGCTAAGGCTAGGTACTTTAACTGGAATTGGTACTTTATAACCAGCTTTTTCCCATTCTTTCTTTTTTTCATCCCAATCCTTTAAATCAAAATCTGCAAAATTGTACTCAATGAATCCTGGCCTTGTTGTCCCCGTAGGGCCCTGAGGTAAGCTTAGCCAATACAGGCGAACTTTATTTTCCTTTAGCACAGCAATTGGACTTAAGAACCTCTCTTTGCTAGTCGAATTAAGATCATTTAATACTGTACCCCACTGATTATATTGAGGAGCTTCAGGATCAACCGCCGGTCCGATATAAGAATATTTAGCAACCTGAAAAATTGAATTAAAAGCTCTCGCCAGATGTATTGGTTTTAACTCGTAAATGTGTCCTGTAAGTCCCTCGCCTTTTACCCCTTTGCGGTCTCGAACACCAATTAATAAGTCCATATATCCTTCTCCACCATTTCTTCCACCCCCAACTTTAGTTTTAACTTCCTTTTGTATATACGAAAACCCAAGCGCCTTTCCACGTAATACCAGAACCGTAAGAATATCATTGTGTGCTTCATCTCCTTCCCCTTCAAATTTAGTTCTAGGATTGGATGGTGGTGAGGGAATAGCCGGAACTTTTCCGTCAATATCGTATAAAATTATAGGAGCGTTTTTGCAATAAATATAAAAATTTATTCCTGCGCCGATCCCAATTGGATCCGCACTCAACCATCTCCCCAACCACGGCAAATAATACCTGGCACTATGGTATTCCAATCCGGTTTCTTCATCTCTTTCCATACCGGTATAGCGATAGCGTTTAGCTGCACATGTAATGGTTTTATTTTTTGCCTGGTAAGCGGTGGTGCCGTATGGGTGGTATTCTTCGTAGCTTATTACTTCGGCTACTTCATTTATTTCTAAACAGGTAGAGCCAAGGTGGTTGTGGAGTTGGTATCTTATAAACCTCACCCCAACCCTCTCCGAAGGAGAGGGAGCCGCAGCATCATTCTGCTTCACCGTTTCAATCATTACAAAACGGTGTTCTTTATCCATCAGGCTTAAAGATTCCCTTTCAAAGTTTTCGATATCGTTATCATATCTCCTGAAGGTTTCATAGCCGGCTATGTAAATGCGTTCATCTTTTCTTGTCGGTTTATTATTTACAACAGCAGAGTTTTCTGTTATCTTTCTTATGCGTTGCCCCTGCCCATCGTATTGGTAGTAAGTTGTTTCGGGTGTGCTGCCAGTAGCAGGTTTTACTTTTTGTTGTGAGGTTCTTACTAATTCTTCTTTAAAGTTCCAGCCCATTTCATTCAGGTGGGGCAGTTTGGTTATATAACCATGTAGTGGATGATGATGATAGTACGTATAATTTTGTAAATTGGCAATATCCCCAACGACAGTGTTGATAAGGCGGTTATTCAGATGTTGATATTCATATGTTCTTGTCCAGCTATTGCCAGTTGCCAAATGCCGCATTTCTTTTATGTTGCCAACTTCATCGTATCGGTAGGTTTGGGTGTACATATTTACCTGCATAGGATTGGGCTGCATAAAGGGAGCATCATTCCAGTTATCGGTTGTTCCAAAATTTAATGCAGCGAAATTTTCTTTTCCCGTGGCAGCGTTGAGTCTATACAATGCATCGTAAGTGTAACTGCTGATAGGTTCAATAATTTGATTACTGAAGAACTCCGTATCCTGGGCATTGTCTTTCATGAAAGTAATATTTCCTACAGGGTCGTAAGTATACTTCAAATCCTGTAGTTTTTTGGAGTTGATATTACTTTCTAAATGGACAAGCCTGAACGTTTTTTCATCGTAGGTGTACGTTGTTTTTACGAAGTTTCCATATTGAATAAAATTGCGTTGCCCCTTTTCATTGTAGTCAATGTTTTTAATGTATTCCTTATTACCTGTATAAAGCTGTGTTTTTGGATCAATTTGATTTACGGTTTCTCCATCCAGCAAACCAGCTTCATTATAAGAAGGTGCAATGATACTTCCATCCGGAGCTTTTTGTGTAGTAATTCTTCCGAGTGCATCGGTTTCGGTAATAAAAATAAATTCATCCCGCTCTAACAAATTTAAAAGTGCAGCAGGTTCAATATTTGTATCAGACCAGTTAACAACATCTTTATAATAAGCAAACAATTTTCGTTTGGTAGATTTGGGTTGTCCTTTAAAATCATAATCGGGTGTATCTATTAATCCTCCTGTATCGTAGTGTTGAATAACCCTCCCTAAAATATTTCTGCCCTGCAAAGCCTTTTCATTATATCGATTCTTATGCGTTCTTATACCTGATAAAAGGCTTTCTCCATAAATTATTCTGTCGAAAATATTATCCAAAGGATAATCTGATCCATTCGCTTTTTTACGATCACCTCCAATCACCTTACTATAAGTCGGCCGGTGCAGTTCATCATAGTAATATTCAAATGTATGGTTTCTCTCATCCCATGTACGCAATGGATTACCAGCGATATTCAACATCAGCCAGCGTTGCCCTGCATCCATACTTTTTTGATATACTTTGTTACCCAGCATATCGTATTTGTATTCCATTACCAGGTTGCCGAGTTTTTTGTTTTCATCAATCTCTCTTGCATCCGTTACATTCAGCAGGTTACCCTCAATATCAAGTTCAATTTTTGTTTTGTATAACTTGTTATCACGATCAGGGTTTGTACTGTTGTTTTCTATTTGCAAAACAGGCCTGCCTAATGTATCAAAGTGGAGTTCGGAAGGTGTTTTATCATGTTCAGCGGCTTTAGTTGCGGCAGCTTGTTCGTTAACGTCAGTAACATAATCAATTCTGTGTAAATCTGTTCTTTTCTTATACCAATCACAATCTGTCACCGTATCATTTGCATCAAATATTGTTTGTTGCCAGGAGTCAAATTCCACTTTTGAAAAAGTGCCATCGGGCATATCAATTTTTATCAACCTGCTCATGGCATCGTAAAACATAATGGGTGTTACGCCAGTTTCCACCAGTTCTTTTTCATCCTCAAACTTTGGTGATACAGAAAAAAATGGTTCGTATTGTTTTACGGGGTTGCCTTTGTTGTGGAGAATGGTTCGGCCATTGCCAATCCAGCGGAGTTGTTTTGGATTTAGTTTATCAGTATGATGAAGGACAACAGATACTGACTTATCATTGTTTACAATTGCCTCTTTTGCATCACCCGGTTCTGCCTGCACTTTTTCCATAATCACTTTGCCAAGGCCGTTGCTGTATTCAAAGCTTAATTGCAGCTTGCTGTCTGCAGCAACTGGGTTTCCGTTTTTATCCCTGTAATGTGTTTCTCTTGCAATGGAAGCAACCACAGCAGGCTTTCCGTGATTTATATACTCATCAAAATCATAAACAAATCTTGCCGTGGCGTTTTGCAGTAAACCCTTTGCTTTGAAATGCAGGTTTATTGAATCACAAACATGGGCTTCATTCGCTTTGTCAAAAAAAGCATTTATGGCAAGTTGATCAGTATTACTTGTTATTTCTGTGAGCAAACTCAAATCATCTGCTTCATCACCAATTTTATCACCGTTAAAATCCTTTCCCATCACTGCCATTGCTTTTACCAAACCTAATTCATCAGTAATAGCTTCAGATAGATTATCATTCATGTCTTTCATCTGCTGCGGCGAAAGGGTGCGGTAATTAAATTTGGTAACCGTGGATTCATTCAGCAATGCATCAATTGTTTTTTGTACAAACAGTTTGTTAGTTTCGTATTCCACTCTTGTAACGTAGCCATAAGGATCGGTGTAGGAAATGGGTAAATAAAAACGGGCCTTTGCTTCATCAAGTGTATCAGCAAGCAGATTATTTGCATCAATAAAATTCATCTGTCCACTTTGTATCCACCAGTTTAAATCACCTTCGCTGTTAACAAAATTTCCTTTAAGCCTTAAAGCTTCTAATTCAACAGGTGTTTGCTTCTCACTATAAATGTTATTCAGCAATGGAACTGTATATGCCAACTGGTAGCTTTCATAAGGCAGCGCAAGCGACTCTATTTGATAAAGCGGCAAAGCACTGCCCAGGTTGTTGCGATAGTAAGTTGTACGATTATGTTCAATTAATCTTTTCTGTGGATTTTCACCGGCGGGTATTGTATTTATTTCATACCCAACTTCTGCAGCAGTACTAAAAACGTTTTTAAAATCATCAAGAGTAAAATACCGGCGGCCTTCAACTATATTCTTTAAGTTATAAATAAGTTGGTAAGACTTTACTTCTGCTGGCAGCCGCAGGCGGTAAGCGTCTGGTTTATTTGCCAAAAGCCGGTCATCAATATCATTGGTGAATGTATTTTCAACATATGTGATATACATTTTTTTTTGAGCCATTTTTGTTGCCTCCGGAAATGTTGCAGGGATTTTTCCAGCCTTCCGGGGATACACAACTGCAGCAGCTTCCAGCACATTACCAATGTCATCAAACTTTATATTGAGGTTGTGGGCAACCCTTGGGTCATCCGTATTTCTTTCATAGCTGTATGTAATGGCTTCGCTTTCTTTTACAATAAAGACGGCATGTTTGTTATTGCCTCTTGGCTGCAGCCTTTGGATTACGCAATTATGGGTAGCTACTGAATATGGCGTCTGTTCATTTCTTAATGCATTAGTTGATGGATTGTCTTTGGGCGCATCTTTGGCAAATACTTCTGAACGTAAAGCGATTCCTTTACAGGCCCGTAGAGCTTCCTGCCAGTCCTGTACACTCAGTTCGTTGACGGCAATTAAATCTCTTCCATTCTCATCAATAATTTTTGCACCCTGCAATTCGTGTTCATTATTTGTTACCAGCACACCTGTATGCCTGTTTGCTTCAAAGCGTTTTAATTCTTCAAACCAATACTCCTTTTCAAACTGGTTGAGAATTTTTTCTTCGCCCAAAAATGCCCCGGTATGTACCCATGATTTTGAAAATACAGGGGCTTGGTTTAATCTTTCATCTTCCAGTTTATTGGTGGCTGCAATCTTCTTCCACTTTTCAAAATCTTCCGTATCAGTTTGCTCCACCATTCCAAAGCCACGGAACTCCCTTTCCGCATGATCGTAATATCCATGATGATATTTATAAGAACTTACAAAAACATGACCTGATATTTTATCCTCGGTTTTGGTGCTGGCAACACAATGCACCGGAAAATGCAGCTTCGTTACCCATGGCTTACCAGCCTTTTTATCTTCCAAATAAAAATGAGTGGAAGGCAGGTATTTTATTGAAACTTCTTTACCCATATTATTTTTATAGCCGATCATAATATGCGGCTTCTTACTGTTCATCAGGTCAATGTAGCGCAGGGGTGCATGGGCATCTTTTGCCAATGTACTGCTCCACACAATGCAGGCCACGCCATTGCCCAGCAAATCAGTTACCGTAATTTTTGCCTGGTTGTGAACATCAGGGAATGCTTCGATTTCAAAGGGTGCCTTGTCAAAACTGTTGCCACTGAAATTGCTCCAACAACTGAATTTATTTTTACCGAGATAGATGATATCGGTGGTGCCAGAGCCATCAATATCAGCCAGCCGCAGGTAAGACGGATTGAATGCATCCGGGAAATCAAACATCGGTGAATCATCCATCAGCACTTTGGCGCCAAATTTTCCATAGCCCATGTTGGGCCAGTAACATACTTCTCCATTGCGGATGCGTACAATATCCGAAAGTCCATCGCCACTCATATCTGCCAGGAAAATGCGTTGCTCGCCGTCTGCAAAAACAATGGCAGGGCCTGCTTCTTCATCGTAAGGCTTTGTCGTTCGTTTACTTGTTTTAAACCCATCTTTACCTGCCGATTCGTAACAGGTAAAAACATTGTCTTCCGAAATTAAAATCTCGGCTTTGCCATCGCCATTCAGGTCGAGCATTCTGGTATTGGGGTCACTTAGATTTATATTAGGTAACGAGAGAAAGTTTTTAAACGGCTGCCATTCTTCCTCATCGCTCAGCTCAAAAAAACCTTTTGGTTCAGCAGAGTAATTCACTAACTGTTTGCCGCCATTGGCATCCAGGTCGGCCAAATGTAACTGGCTGCCCAACCCTGCAAAGGATGGCTTGGGAGTAACAAGTTTGGCATTTTCAAATTCCCCATTGCCAAGGTTATGTTTGTAATACCAACCACCCGCCTGCTCTGTAAGTATGCCTGATAACCCTTCATTAAATAAATCGGTGAATTGGTACTGGCCTTCATCTAGTCCGGATGGTGCATGAACTACATTTTCGGTAGAAATGGTTTTTACATCTTTATTGTTATTCCATTCAATTTGCTGGTAAGTAAATTCTGTTGGGGGAAGATTTTTTTGGGAATAGGAAAGACTTTCATCTGGATTTTTAAATTTGATATACCCAAATGCGGTGATGGTTTTTAGAAATGTAAAATCTTTTTGAGTGCTGGTATCATACCCAAAATTGAGCGACTTTACTAATGTCTTCTTATCAGGTTTACCCTGCTGTAATGCCAGTTCTTCAAATACATGAAACAATAAAACCCTTTTACATAATCGGGTGGTGCGTATTTCAAATCCGGCCTTATAATCGGAGAATGAATCTGTTCTGCGTTTAGCGGCATTGACAATATCCGGCCTTTCTCCCGGCATGCCATAGTCAAACACTGTTTCAAATAAATATTTATCAGCGGCAGGAAAGGCTGTATTAAAACCTGTATACGGAGTCATATTTCCGTAAAGTATTTTTTTTAAATACCGGTTGGTAAAAGTCAGCGAACCATTCTTAATGCGGTTTTTATCATGCAGGGAATCAGCATCAAGACTAGAATTATTTTCCTCTTCATAAATATAATGGGAACAATTGCCCTTGTCATCAAACACAAATTCGGGTAACCATTCATAAATTCTTGAATTGCCATCAGGAAAAGCAGGGTCAAATATTCTTGATTGTTTTGTCCACCCAAAAAGGGTTGTGACATTTTCTTTGCTGATTACCCTCCATTTAATTTCTCCTGTGACCATTTCTGTCCAGCGTTCAATGCGGGCAAACAGTCCTTCTATTCTCGGCTTATAAAAACGAATGGTATGCGTTTTATTGGTTTCATCAGGGTAAGCTTTTTCAGTTACATACTCCCCGTTTTTTAATACAAATACAATATTTCCATTGGCATCCTTTGTTGTTTGAAAAGCAGGCACCAAATCTTCCGCCTCTGAAAACAAGAAAATATCAGAATCTATATTATCAAAATATTGCGGCAACCCCTTGTCCGTTTTTCGTTTAATGGAAGGCAGGCTTAGGTTCCAGCCCAAACCGAAAATGCCATTACCACTGCCAGAATTATACGACAGGCTTAGTGAAGGCGACGCACCCCGTGCCGGTGCAAAGGGTAACGGAATAGAAAAGGACGCCGTTCCATTAACTGCATTAACCGAAAATTTTTCATCAATGCCTTTTATGGCTCCCCCGCCTTTGGGCAACGAAATGGTGGGCACTTCGATGGCGTTTGATTTGGTTTTGCCGCCGCCGGTCTTTAAAAATCCCGACGAAGTTGAAGACGGCTCTTGCTTTGCCGAACCCGAACCCAAATTATTGTCATGAGCTTGCATACCAATATTGATAAATAAAATGAAAGGAGGTTACTAAAATGCCTGGGGAGATATTGTACTATAAATATATATCACAAGGTTATAAAATGCAATACCTCACATCGATATTCTTCAAAAAAATTTCAAGATTAAAACCCTATATGTCAAAACAGGTATTATTCCCGGGGAGGAAAAACTGATGGGTTATTATCACACTGACTTTACGATTTAACTTTCATCAATCAGTAACAAGCAGGAATATTCGAGTGAAAGTAAATCTAATCACCTCATATTTGAGACACTAATGAACTTATATTTTCGTGCAATATTTAGTTGCATTACCCACAATGAACTTTTGAAATAAACTGAGTTTCGAAGTAACTTAGAATGCCAGTTTTTTCTAAATGTTGGAAATATACATTGAGTGGTGTTGTGCCCTATACCGATTACAAAAAATGCGTTGTGAAAAATTTACAAAATTTGTTACTCTATTGTTACTTGACGAAATAAAAATTGAATATAATCCTTTACAGTATTATCTTTTATCAGTTTTATCCTGTTCCTTTCGTGGGCACCAGCAGCCTCTCATATATTTGAGAGGCTTTTTTAATGAAAGGATCGTCTTAACTATTATTTTTAGGATTTCAAAATGATAGGATTTATAAAATAGATTTAAAGAATTTTTCTACATTAAATTACAAGCTATTATTGAGCTTAACGAAAGTAATCTTAATCTATGCAGAAATTAATTAGAAGCATGTAACTTACCTGTTGGCTTGCTCATTAATTTTGGTTCCAACAGCCTGCAGTACAAACGAATTTATAATAGTAAGCACCCTGAAGCCAAATTAGTATTGAAGGATGGTGGAATAAACCATAAAGTCAATTCATCATAAAAATCGTAGTTCAGACAGTTACAACAATAAAATAATGGGAAAAGCAGAGAACATAAAAAGGGCCAGAAGATTAAAAGAAGCCAAAACAAAAAGAGAGCAGGACGCCTTGGTTGCAGCAGGCTTAGGCCCTGCAGGCATTGCCCTGCAAAAAAGAACGGCCTTAAATGGGGGCGCTACAATAATTAACCATGCCGAAGTAAAATATTCCGAATTATTTAAAAAGTTTGTAGATCCGATAGTGTTAAAAGGCGATGATATTAGTGTAATTAAAACAAAATATACTTTTGGTGCCCATGTATGGAATGCTGCTACTTTAAGAGAAAAAAACGAAAAAATATATCAATTAACAAAAAAAGAGATCATAGATATGCTACCCGGCAATGCTGGCTTAATAGAATTATTCGAAGAAATGGCCAAACGTAAAAAAGATCAGTTTTCAGCCTATAAAAATATCATTGCAGATTTTGAAATAAGGAAAACCAGGGGATTTGATTACGATTTAACTGTGGCAACAATTCCATTAAAAGATTTGTGATAAAATAAATGTGGCTGTTGATTTTATCCCACCAAAGCATGACCGTATAATTCTAATAAAATCCCCTGTTCCCGGTATTAAATTCTATTGTGATCACCAACACCCATTACGCCTATAACCCATCCGTTGAACAATAGGGATTGGCTCAATACACATAAATTTATCTCACACAATAGTGGATTGGCTCATCCACCAGGTTTGTAATTACAATACAAGGCTATATAATGTAACCAAATAAATTTTACAGCGGTATGATGAAAATCATATTCATGTAAGCGTAAGGTCAATCAAAAAAACTGTCAGAATGAAGATTTTTGTAGGAGAACAAAGCAATTTATTAATCTACCAATAAATCAAGTAAAATGGCAACCATCGCTGAAAAGAATCCGGAAGTTTTAACCCAACAGCAAAAAACATTAACAAGTGTAAAGAGTGAGAAAACAATGAAAGGCTTGGTATATGACGGGCCTGGAAAAATTTCATTAAAAGATATACCAAAACCTGTTATTGTAAAGTCAACAGATGCGTTGGTGAAGATTACAAAAACAACTATCTGCGGAACTGACTTAGGTATTTTACATGGCAAAACGCCCACTGTAAAACCGGGCACAACACTTGGTCATGAAGGTGTTGGTGTAATTGAGGAAGTAGGCACAGCAGTAACTAATTTTAAAAAAGGTGATCATGTCATCATCTCTTGTATAACATCTGATGGAACCTGTGAATATTGTAAGAAACAACTGTATTCGCATTGCGAAGATGGAGGCTGGATATTGGGGCATCTCATAAATGGCACGCAGGCAGAATATGTTCGCATTCCGCACGCCGACAATAGTCTTTATTTAATTCCCCCAAATGCTGATGAAGAAGCTTTGGTGATGTTGAGTGATATACTTCCCACAGGCTTTGAAATTGGTGTCATCGCAGGCCAGGTTCAACCCGGAGATACAATTGCAATTGTGGGTGCCGGCCCCATTGGCATGGCAGCGTTGCTAACAGCACAATTTTATTCTCCTGCAAAAATTTATATGATTGACCTGGATGATAACCGCCTGGAGATGGCAAAAAAATTCGGAGCCACTGATGTTATAAATTCAGGTAACGAAGATGCAGTGAAAAGGATACTGGCCGAAACAAAAGATGGAGTTGATGTTGCCATTGAAGCCGTAGGTGTTCGTGCAAGTTTTGATATCTGTCAACAACTTGTTCGCCCCGGTGGGCACCTCGCCAATATTGGTGTGCATGGTAAACCCATTGATCTGCAGATTCAAAAACTATGGATACAAAACATTACCATCACTATGGGTTTGGTAAATACAAACACAACGCCTATGCTGCTGAAAACTGTATCCTCCGGAAAACTGGAGCCGGGTAAATTAATTACGCATCATTTCAAATTAAACGAGATTCTTAAAGCTTACGAAGTGTTTGGCAATGCAGGCAAGGAGAAAGCATTGAAAGTAATCATCGAGCCATAGTGATCAATGATATAATCTTCGCTATTTACACTGTACAGTTGTTTACAAACTTTCCAAAGATAGGGATTAAAGCTTCCGGCATATAGGTTGTTTGTCAACCTTCAACCAAATGACCGAATTCGTTTGGAGTTTTTCATTAAAATATTTTTAACAAACTAATTACATTTCATCTGCCGATAAATTGGTCAGTTAAAAATAAGAAAATGGATTGGTTATTTTTCGGCTGTATTGGGGAAAATTCTCCCGATTTTCGAATTAATAATTGTAGAAAGCGAGAATTAAATTCAATTAAATAAAAAATAAAATTCATCAAGGAATTATGTCCGACGTCGTAAAATAAAATGACCGTACATTTCATTAAAACCACTGGCAGTAGATGTTTACCGGACTTGTTGGCTGCCCGCAATAGAATATAAATAAAAACTAATAATAGCACAAAATAACATGTACCGCTCAATGCCGGTCTAAGAAGTGAATGAAATAAGTATTGGCATTGATTGTGTAATAACAGCCGTATAATAGTGTTTACTTTCTCGTTACATCAGAGGTAATCCCCGAAAAAAAATAATCATGAAAATGTTATTTACAGTAATCCTGGGAATTTCTTTCCTTCCACTTTCAGCATCCTCCCAGTCCTCCCCTGACCAATTAAGAGCGCATTCAAAGAAGGATAGGAGAAATGAAATAATGCAAACAATTGTAAGCCGCAGCAAGATGTGGAATGAAATGATTGAAGTAACGATGGATGATAGCAATGGGCTGGTGATGATGCAACGACATCCAACGATGTTGATCCAAAATCGAAAATCTATGCAGGGCATGTTAAAAAAGAATCTAAATTAAAAAATTTAAGGGCCAGTTTTTATGGAGACTAAAAAATAACAAAAAAAGCATTCTGCTCCTATTTATAAGGTATAAAAAAGTAAATTAAAAATGAAACCGTTTAAAGAACTTACTGAGTCGGAAAATAATGCGCTGCTAAAATTCCCTGCATATATATCACTCCTTGCAGCAAATAGTGATAATAAATTAGATGAAGCAGAAATAAAATCAGCGATTAAATTTTCACATATAAAAACATATTCCTGTGATCCCTTGCTCGCTGAATATTATAAAAAGGCCGACAAAGTTTTTGAAAATAATATACGTCAAATGGATATGGAATTGCCAGTAAAAAGAATAGACAGGAAAGCAGCTTTGAAAAAAGAACTAGCCAGGCTTGAGACAATTGTTTTAAAACTCGGGGAAGGCTATACTACGGTTATGCATCGCAGTATGAAATCATTTAAAGACCATGTATCAAAGGCACACAACAGCGTGTTAATGGATTTCATATTCCCGGTACCTATTAAAGGACTAAGCTATTAATTAACGATAAATGCGCAGGAAATGAAAAGAAATTATGAAATAACAGGAATGAGCTGTGGAGGTTGTGTGAGCAATGTAACGAGGACTTTGCTACAACTCCCGGATGTTACAGAAGCGGATGTACAACTGAATCCGCAGCGTGCAACGCTTAACATGAGTAAACCGCTCGACGTAAATGAATTGCAATCTCAACTTAGTAAAGCAGGCCATTATTCAATTAAGGAATTAGATTAAAGCTAATTGCCAGCATGATATGCTAAAAAATTAAGGAGTAAAATCAAAGTAAACAGGAACCTGGAATCGTAACAAATGAAAGAGATTAAACAGTAAACTTAAATTTAGATATCAATCAAATATATTTTTAACAATTAATAAAACAAAAATGAAAAAAGACGAAAAACTTCCTATCTCAAAAGAAACAAAAAGCGGTCCCGGAAGCGATCCGGTAAATAAATTTAAAAAAGGCAAACCTACATCCGCAGCAACTCTTGACAATATTATAACCGGCGCAGTTGAACATGTTAAAGCCAAATCAGGTAAGGGACTTCCCAATGAAGGAACCAACGTAGATTATAATGAAGAACGTTGATTTACTGGTAAGTTTTTAAAAGTTTAAAGCTTCACCCTTGTATAACATACTATGAAAGAAAGTTACGGCACATTATCGGAAACGATTAATGGCTTAAAAAAAGATGGCTATTCATTAGATTTTAATGTAAAGCAGGAGCGAATTATTTGTCATGAGGCAAACAGTGTACTCTTACCTGAAGATTTTGAGATAGATAAGGTGTATCGGTTTGAAGGTGCTACTAATCCCGATGATCAGTCGATATTGTACGCAATATCATCTCTTAAGTTTGGCGTTAAAGGCGTGTTAGTAAACGGATACGGAATTTCTGCAGATGCTGCAACAGATGCAATCATTGACAGGTTACAAACACATCCGGATACAACTGGTTAAACCATCGTATTTAAAAACCTGTTAACAACCGTAGTGCTGAAAAAGTAAGAGTGGCCTTTTTTTGCAGGCATTTTGTGGTGGCACCCGGGTTAGACCATTGTTGCATTATCACTGGCAGCAGGCGTTTTATACAGTTGGTGCATTTTATTAAGTGCTGCTGTGGGAGAATCTTTAATGGGCGTAAACACCAGTGTGTTTGCTATCAATGCAAGTATGGTGAAAGTGAAATAAATAGCATGCGTGATTAAATGTTAAGATTAAATTGTCGTGCCTCACACAAACAACATTTCAAAAAATATAAATTAAAAAAAATGAATTATTTAAAAATGACAACAACAAAGTGTATTGGTTTTACAATCGCCGCAACAATGATGCTGTTTATTTTCAGCTCCTGCGCAAAGAAAATTTCTTTCCAAACCTCTACTGTTGTGCCGGCTGCTACAGGTACTGTTAAAATTAAAAAGGATGACAATAACAATTACCAGGTAAAATTATCAATACAAAATCTTGCAGAAGCTAAAAGGTTAGAACCTGCTAAGAACACGTATGTGGTCTGGATGGAAACAGGCAGCGACGGAACAAAAAACATTGGTCAAATCAATAGCTCAACAGGGTTTTTATCCAGTAAACTAAAAGCCTCATTTGAAGCGGTGAGTTCATTTAAACCCACTAAAATATTTATAACTGCCGAAGACGATGCTGCCATTCAATACCCCGGTATGCAGGTGATTTTATCGACAGACCGTTTTTAAAATTCTGAAGTTTCTTACCATTAAAACTGAAAAAATATTGCACCTATCTTTTGAAACATCCCCACCAGGCCTGTTTCAAAAGATAGATTTTTATTTACGTTAGTCAACTACCTTTTATCCGGCCAGGTTCATTTGTATAAGAATCCATTGTTACAATCCCTATTAAACAAGGCTTGTAACGCCGCTGATTGTATTGCATTGTAATACTATGCCTGGCCTGCATTTTATTTATAAAATTTTTCAAACTGAGCAACTTTTCACGATTGAAAAATCAATACACATCCCCTACTTTTTTCAGGCATCCATTTATAAGTCATCATTGACATCTTCTTCTCATATTTATACATTTGTTACATTTGCTTTACAAACTTTATTAGACGTTAATGAATGATAAAGAAATCATAGACATTTTCTTATTGCTGGATGCAGGTACTTATCCTGAATGGAAGCTACATGATTGCGCAACATATAAAGCTGCCATCAATGGCGATCTGGTACCATCACCTGCAATTTATAACAGTTCCAAAACTGAATCTAAACCTGCCATTCAAAAAATTCCAGTCGCTTAACCCACATAGTTAAATACAATACCAGGCAACATAATGAACCACAAAAAGAAAATATTTTGTATTTCGGGAAGCACAAGAAAAAATTCCAGTAATTTAAAATTATTACAACTGATTGCCGAAATGAGAGCCGAAAAATATGAGGTGTCAATCTTCAATGAATTAAGTGAACTCCCCCACTTTAACCCCGATCTTGATACTGAAAATCCACCCGCATCTATTACAGACTTTAGAAAGAAAATTACCAGTGCGGATGCAGTGATCATTTGCACACCCGAGTATGTTTTTAGTATGCCCGGCAGTTTAAAAAATGCACTGGAATGGATGGTATCTAACACCATTTTTTCTGACAAACCAGTTGGATTGATAACAGCATCGGCGCAGGGAGAAAAAGGCCAGGCTGAACTTAAATTGGTTATGCAAACCATTGGTGCAATCTTTAATGATGATACCACCCTTTTAATACAGGGTGTCAGAAGCAAGATCAATGAAAGTGGAAAAATAACCGACGAAAAAACAATGGATGCCCTTGATCAATTTCTACTGGCTTTTGATCAACAATTGTAATAAACTTTTTGAATACTAGCAGGGTTAATCAAATAGCCGCTTATTTTTCAACAAAAGAAAAAACATGAAAAATAATTTCACCACCGATCGGTTATTAATAACTACGTAAACCATAAATGACCGGGCCTTTATTTTTGAATTGTTTAATTCAAAGGCTTGCTGCAGTTTATCAGTAACTGGCACGTTGGTGGCGAGGTTAAGTGAAGTATCTTCAATAAAGGATAACTCCAATAATTTTATTAAATTTGAACAAACGCTAACAATATGTCAACAATAGAATTGCGAAAACTCTTAATTGAAAAAATTCAGTTAACTGATAACGATCAGTTACTTGAGGAAGCATCCAGGCTTCTTGAAGTAGAAATTGAAGAGTCTGATGTTTATATGCTAAATGACAAACAGAAGGCGGCAATCGAGGAAGGGAAGAAACAAATTATTAATGGAGCGTATTTAACTGATGAAGAATCGAATAAAGAAATTGACGAATGGGTAAGCAAATAATTTGGTCTTCAAGAGCACAAAAAGATAAAAAAGAAATTTTTAAATATTGGTCCGTGCGCAATAAATCAAACCATTGTTAAGTCTTCCCTATTTCCAGATGCTTTCCAGTTTTGTGTACTCCAGTTTATTAATAACCGCAGCTTCGGTTGATTGAATATTGATCTTCTTATACGGTTTGTTTGGAAAGAAAATTTCTGTCATAACTGTTAGCCCTTTGTCTGCAAATAATTCTACGGAACTTACATCAATAATTAATGTCATGTCCATGTTGGAAGCTGATGTAAACCTCGGTGCCACATGCTTTGCACCAAAATCTTTTTGAAAGTCAATTTTACCGGATTTACTACGGTCAATATAATATTGGTTCATTGATTTATCAAACCCAACCGTTAATTCTTCCCCCAATTCATTTGATAAAATAAGCGACCAGTCTTTTATTTCATGCATGTTAATATCGATGCGACAAGGAAATGTTGCCATACTGATTTTTTTATTTAATAAGGTATTGTCAGATACCGACAGGTTGTTCATTACAACCGGCTTCGACTTTGCGTAATTAAATTCTTTTACAGGTGCTGAAGCAATTAACAGATCATTACCTGTATGCTTAAGCGACAATTCACGTGGTATCGTCATGGCGCTACGCCAGGTTTCCGTAGGCACCAGGTTGGCATAAGTCCAGTTGCTCATCCATCCCAAAAATATTTTCCTGTCACCGGTGTTCGACCAGGTAATTCCTGCATAATCATCCGGGCCATAGTCAAGCCATTTGGTTTGCTCACTGTATGGTGTAAACGTTTTCCCGTCAAAATCTCCCAGGAAATATTGTGTGGAAGAACCACCATTCGGCCCGCCAGGATTTAGGTTTACAATTAACGCCCAAACCTGTTTGCCATTATCATCCATTGAAAAAAGATCGGGACACTCCCACACGCCACCATGCGCCCCAATTGATTGACCAAATTCAGATTGCCGCTCCCAGTTTTTTAAATCAGGCGATGCATAAAATGTAATGCGATCCTTTGTTGCCAATGTCATGATCCATTTTTTTTGTGGCGCATACCACATCACTTTAGGGTCACGAAAATCAACGATGCCAGGATTTTTCAACACCGGGTTGCCGGCATATTTTACCCAGGTTTCGCCTTCATCTAAACTATAAGCCAGGCTTTGATTTTGAAAATTATTTCGGCCTGCCTTTTCACCAATGGTATCGTGTTGCGTAAAAATGGCTACCAAAGGCACTTTACCATCCTTCCCAAAACCGGAGGTATTATTTTCATCAACTACGGCACTGCCCGAAAAGATAGTACCGAGGCTGTCAGGATAAATTGCAATCGGTAGTTCTTTCCAATGCACCAGATCTTTGCTGGTAGCATGGCCCCAATGCATTGGCCCCCAAACCGAACTACCAGGATGATATTGAAAAAAGAGATGATACACACCTTTATAACATACCATGCCATTGGGGTCATTTATCCAATGCGCCTGGGGCGAAAAATGTACCTGTGGCCTGTGTTGTTCATGCATTGGCTTACGATCATTTTGCGCAGTTGCTAATGAAACTGCCATCATGCAGGCAAGAGCAACAATTAGGTTTTTATTTTTAAATGGCTTCATCATATTTTTCATTTTTCACAATTATAAAAAATCTAAAAAGCATCAATCCCAAATGCTTTTTAACTCATACACATTTAGGTTAGCAACTTTTGCATTTCCTCCTTTAACAGATAGCGACAACGAATGGTTGCTATCTTCAAGATTAATATTTATGGGCATAAACATTAATCCTTTATTGGCAAATATTTCAAGGTCAATACGATCTCAGGTTTATTTGAAGAATTCTGTGCCCGGATTGGGGGAACAGAATTCACAAAAAATAAAATAGCATGCAGCAATCTAACAATCATTGTATCCCTTTTTTTAGTGAATATAGTTACGAAATAGTATATGCCTTCACAACTGAAAAAATGCTTTGACCGATATCTGCAAACAAATGAAACAAAGCGCCTTACTATCAAGCAAATTTTTATCCATGTTTACAATGAACAAAAAATAAATTAAGGAGGAAGTAGCAACTTCCGCCTATGTTACCAAAACTAGTAGCTGCCTGATTTAAACATTTTATTTATCAATTAACAATATAACTTTTTATATGCTTGCATTTAATTAGAAAGCATTCCTAAAGCCACACTCAATACCCGGGATTTTGTTTATACAACCCATTGGTAAAGGTTATTTCCGATTGAGGTAT
Source organism: Ferruginibacter sp. (assembly GCA_046590675.1). Classification (GTDB taxonomy): domain Bacteria; phylum Bacteroidota; class Bacteroidia; order Chitinophagales; family Chitinophagaceae; genus Ferruginibacter. The sequence continues at coordinate 71,310 of JBKJUP010000027.1, forward strand.
GGGTAAATATTCATCACGACCTGCGGTAAATTTTGCAGTGGCTAAAAAAGTCCTGCGAAGTTTTTCCACATTTATGTAAGCATTTAATGTTGGCTCTGCCATTCCCCATCTCACCAGGTCGAAGAAACGTTCGCCTTCCGTTGCAAATTCCAACCTTCTCTCCCATTGCAAAGCTGTACGGGCATAAGCTTGTGTCCATCCTACAGCAGGATATGGCTTTACATTGTAATGCGATGCAAATGTGCCGTCGGCTTTTTTTAACCTTGCTGTACTAGCCGCAGCCCTGTCCCTTATTTGATTGATCAATGGTAAAGCATTTGCCTGCTGACCCAATTCTATATAAGCTTCTGCCTGCATCAACAGGATATCATCGTACCGGATGATGTCATAATTTTTTGCAACACCCATAAAAGGGCCATTTTTAAAATACGAGGAACTGGATGCCAGTTGCTGGTTACGCATGGTATGAAAATTACCATACACACCGGGATCACGAACCCAGCTATTGCTGAATGGCGCCGTGTTATCATACTTGTATGGATGCCCGTCAATGCCCACTGTATGATCGAGCCGCACATCCACCGTTGCTGTATTTAAATCTGCTATTGTGTTATTGAATGTTGTAAAATTGGGTAATCCATTGGCATCTGTTGTAAATGCATTTACCATATTCTGGCTGGCAGCATGAAATCCACAGCAGCCGTATTGTGGTGCACCGTGCGGATAATTTAACCCGTCTTCATAATTTAACCTGCCTGCAAACGTACCATCATTGATTGTAAACTGGATGGCAAAAACTGACTCAGGGCCGTTTTCAGTTTCCGGTAAAAAATCGTTGGCAATATCAGGACTTAATGCATACTTGCCAGATGAGATGACAGCCTGCGTTAAGGTTACTACTTCCTGTAATCTTGCAGGATCAATACTGGTAACCTTATGCATAGCATCCTGCTTGTATGCCTGGAACAATCTCAGCTTTGCAAGATATGCCTGTGCTGTTAATTTATTTGCCCTTGCAAGTTCCGGCTGATCCATGGGTAAATTATCGATGGCATATTGGAAATCGGCAGCTATTTTATTCCATGATTCATCATTGCCCAAATCATTTGACACTTTCAAAATTTCTTCATCAGATGCTGTTTCATCAAAAATGGGAATATTCTTGTAGAGCAATTTTAAAGTAAAATAACTGTGCGCTCTTAAGAATTTCAATTCTGCCAGCCTTGTCTTTTTTTGTGGAAATGCAGCTTCATCCAATGAGTTTACTGCACGTATTGCCACGTTGGCTCTGCCAATTGATTTATAAATATTTTTCCAGGTGCGAAACACAAATGCATCCAAGGAAGGTGTTACCAGGTTATAATGTTCCATGGCATCTATTTCACCTACATCACCTGTACCTCCGCCACCTTTGTATGCATCATCGGACCTAACACTGCCATACACCCAGTTGCTATAAATTGGCCCAATCATATCGCCGTTTCCAATGGCAGCATACGCTGCAGTTACCAGGCCTTCCACGGCCGTTGGGGAAGTAAGGTCTGCTGATGACAACACGCCGGTGGGTGTATAATCCAGTTGCTTTTTACAAGAGCTAAAAAGCGATATACCGGATAAAATAAAAGCGGCTATAAATATCTTTTTCATGTTTATTTTATTTTTGATTCATTAAAATGTTGCGTTTACACCAAAAGTGAATGTCTTTGGAATGGGCACCGGATCAAGATCAATTCTTTCAGGATCGGGGCTCAGGTAATTTTTGCTTTTGAACCTGAACAGGTTTTCCGCCATTGCAAACAAACGCAATCTTGTAAATACTTTATTGCCGTCAATGCTATATCCCAGTTGAATGTTGCGCATTTTAAAATAAGCTGTGCTAACCAGGAAATAGTCGGAAGTACGGCCTTCGTTGTTGTTGTCTTTGAGCGTTAACGCAGGCACATTTGTATTGGTATTGGTTGGTGTCCAGCCATTGAATACACCGGGCCCTACATTCTCTCTGCTCTTCATCAGGTTGTTGAATAAGGTATATACATCAAAACCTGTTCTGCCGGCAACACCCGAACCAAAGATGGACATGTCAAACTTTTTATAAGACAAATCGATTCTTACACCATACTCAATTTTTGGTAAAGTAGTACCAATCCAGGTTCTGTCGAGGTCATCAATTTTATTGTCGCCGTTGATATCAACATAACGAATTCTACCTGGTCCTGCACCCACCTGGGTTGGCGCTTTATCAACTTCTGCCTGCGATTGAAAAAGGCCCGCAGTCTGGTATCCAAATAAATCAAATTGTGAGTGGCCAATAATTGTATTAACCAGGTTACCGGGGTATGCAGGCCGAACGTTTTCCGGCAGCTCAGTAATCTTATCGCGGAAATGGGCAACATTCAATTGCACATTGTATTCAAGTGCGCCTATTTTACTACCACGATATCCCAACACAAGTTCCCATCCTTTGTTACTTTTTGATGCACCATTTACTGCTTTGGATTGTCCCTCGCCCAATGCAGAAGCAACCGGTGGCGTAATTAAAATGCCCGAAGTTTTTCTGGAGAAATAATCAAACGATCCAAAAATTTTATTGTTGAACAAAGCAAAATCAACGCCTGTATTGATCTCGTCGGTGGTTTCCCATTTAAGCAGGGAGTTGGCTGCCTGTGTTTGAACAAAACCCGAAGGCAATACGCCGGTATTGGCACCTGTAAGCGAGTAAGCAGTACCGATATTCATGTATTGCTCCCAGAATCCGCCAACGAGTTGAGAAAGCGCTGTTCCGTACCTGGTATCAAATAATCCAAAGCGGGCCAGGTCACCAATTTGCTGATTACCTACCCGGCCAACGCCTGCTCTTAATTTCAGTTCGCTAAAAACCCTGCTGTTTTTCATGAAATCTTCTTTGTCAATTCTCCAACCAACGGATGCTGCCGGGAAAACACCATAGCGGTTATCAGCACCAAAACGGGATGAACCATCACGGCGAACAGTGATAGCTGCCAGGTATTTGTCGGATAGATTATAGTCAATACGGCCAAAGAGTGAAAACAACCTGCTACCCGTAGATCCGCCGGCAACAGTTGTGTTACCCGTGGCTGCACTTAAAGTAAAGTACTCTTCTGTTTGAATGGCAAATCCCTCTTTTTTTGTATTCTGAAAATCGAGGTCAGATTTGATATACTCCGTACCCGCCAGGAATTTAAAACTATGTTTGGTTCCAATATCGAGGTTGTAACGAACGGTGTTAGAAAAAGTAATACTTAGGTAATGATTTTGGTCGTACAGCAAGCTATTGGTAGTACGCCTCAAAGCACCTTCTACAAATGTGGGTGTTATTACTTTATTCAAAAACCGGGAATCATCTGCACCTATATTGGATTTAAAAAACAGGTTTTTGATGGGTTGAATTTCAAGGAATACATTTCCAAAAGAACTTAAGCGGTTTGCGTTGTTCCATCTTGCCAGGTATTGCATAAACAACGGATTATTTCTATCTGAATAACCTGCGCCTGACTCACCTGCAAATGAAACACCGTCTTTCTGATACACAGGAATTGTTGGCGCCAATGTTACCGCCAGGAAAGTGGTAGTAGCCCCACCTAAATCTCTTGCAGTAAGCGTTTCATCCGAACTGGCTATTCTTAAATTAACACCAAATGACAGTTTGTTATTAAAGCCCTTGGTAATGGCATTGATACTTCCGCTTAAACGCTTGTAGCCGGTATATCTTAGCATACCTGTATTTTTTAAGTAACCAAGATTTACTTCTACCGAAGAATTTTTGGTACCGGCGGATGCTGTTAAACTGGTATTGCTGACAAGGCCTGTTTTGTACATTACACTCTGCCAGTCTGTATTGCCTGCAGGTGTATTGGGATCGCCACCAACCAGTGGCTTAACGGTTACGCCATTTAATACAGGATTATTAAAATCATGGTTCCAGTCAAAACCGTAAATTTCGCCATAGCCTGCTGCAGGATCTTGCAAATCATTTACAGAAGCCTGCCACAATGCTTTACCCCTGTCGAGCGAACTCAACATTTTGAAACGCATCGATTTTTCTGACTGGCTTGAAATACTGCTATTGAGTTGAAAATTAACTTTGCCGTTTGTATTGCCTCCATTTTTTGTGGTAACAATTACTACGCCGTTGGATGCCCGTGCACCATAAATAGATTCTGCAGAAGCATCTTTTAATACCTGCACCGAAGAAATTGTTGCAGGATCCATATTTTGAAATACCTCGGGCCTCGTGGTGGGAATACCATCGATGATATAGAGTGGGTCCGTATTGCCCAATGTATTAGCTCCACGAATCAAAATTCTTCCGTTTGATCCGTTGGGCGAGCCATCTTTCTCAATATACAAACCGGCCACCCTGCCTTGCAGGGCCTGCATCGTATTACCCGAGCTGTTATTTTTAACCGGCGCAAGATCCACTACTGCCACGGCTCCCGTTAAATCTTTTTTCCTTTGCGAAGTGTACCCAACCACTACTACTTCACCAAGCTCGGCAGTAGCTAATTCCAACTCCACTTGTAGGCTGGATGCAGCAGCGTCCAGTTTCTTTGTAAAGTTTTTCATACCGGAATAAGAAAAAGTAATTGTTTGGCCAGGTGTAGCCATCAGGGAAAATTTTCCTTCATTGTCTGTTTGGGTTCCCGTGCTGCCAGCCTGCACACTTACACCTGCTAATGGAAGGCCAGTACTTTTACTGGTAACCGTTCCCGTAATTTGTTTCTGCTGTGCATGGGCAAAACTTGCCACAAGCAGAAAAACGATTAAGCAATACAACTGTCTCATAAGTTTGTGTTTTTTGTTTTTAAAAATTGGACTGATTGTTTTGAGTTATTGAGAGATTTAAATTTTTTACTTTATCAGTTTTGCTTCAAGTGCCTCCAGCGAAATGCCTTTTGTTTCGGGCATTTTAGTAAGCACCCACACCAGTTGCAATACCATCATCACGGCAAAAAATGCAAATATTGGCCAGGGGTTATCTTTAAATATTCCATTCTTAGTATCAAGGAAAACAGGTGTAACCAATGTGATAAGGGCCGCAAAAACCCAGTGTACGCTGGCACCGAAGGACTGGCCGGTGGCCCTGATTTTATTGGGGAATATTTCGGAAATAAAAACCCAGATAACTGCGCCCTGCCCTACTGCATGTGATGCAATAAACAACAATAAAAAACTCATCAGTAATACCGGGCTGGCATGGGCAGCAAAGCAACCGGCTACCATTGACAGGCTTAGAATGTAACCCAGCGAACCTATGATCAGCAATTTCCTTCTGCCGATCCGATCAATCAGGTATAGCCCAACAAAGGTAAAAATGAGGTTGGTGCCGCCGATTGCAATTGAATTTAATAGGGAGTCTTTTTCGCCTAAGCCAATTTTTGATAATATCTCGGGGGCATAATAAAGAATGAAATTGATCCCTGAAATCTGGTTGAAAAAAGCAATCATAAATGCAAGCCAGATAACTTTACTATGCTTGGCACTGAAGAAATCGGATGATTTACCTACGTTGGCTTCATGCAGGTTACTCTTTATGATGGCTGCTATTTCTGCATCTGCATCAGCTACGCCTATCAGCTGTAAGGTTTCTTTTGCTTTTACCAGGTTGTTCTTTTTAGTAATTAACCAACGGGGACTTTCAGGCACGCCCATTACCATCAACGTATAAATAATTGAAGGAATGGCCAACACACCCAACATCCAACGCCAGTCATTTGCGCCACCCACGCCTTGTAAAAAATAATTGGAAAGAAAGGCAATCAAGATACCGAACACAATATTGAACTGGTAAAGCGCTCCTAATTTGCCCCTGGTTGCGGGGGTTGATATTTCTGAAATATACGTAGGTGCAACTACCGAAGAAACACCAATTCCTACACCGCCTATAAAACGAAAGAATGAAAAGGTATATGGATCCTGGGCCAGGGCAGAACCGATGGCAGAAATGCCAAAAAGTATCCCGATCCAGAAAAGCACTTTCTTTCTGCCAAATTTTTCGGTGGGTATTCCACCAAATATGGAACCAACCAATGTGCCCCACAAAGCCATCGACATTATAAAGAACCCATGAAACAAAGGAGAAGTATGCCACAACTCTTTAATAGGTAAGTTGGCGCCGGAAATTACAACTGTATCAAATCCGAAGATAAAGCCGGCAAGCGCAGCCACTATGGACCATTGAAAGAGTTTATTCTTATTCATATAGCGATTCGTTTACGGAACAAATGTAGTTGTCGCAGTTACGGATCTCTTTACGTTATCGTATCTATCTTGTACAAAATCATATTATTATTGAATTGATAGTAATACATTGATAATCAAACTTTTGAAATTTAAAATGTAGTTTTGACAAATGTCTTTTATATAAAATTGTAACATGCATTTACAAAATAATACCCCTGCGGGTTGGTTCAAAAATCTACCAAAACACAAAATGAAACAGGATTGATATAAATGATTCGATTTTATAATACAGATTAAAAAAAATAAAGCAACTTGCCTACATGTTTGACTTGCTATTTGATAAAAATCCTTTTCGGACAGCATCTGCTATAAAAAGAGTACTGGTTTATTTACTATTATCCTGGTTGCTTTTTGTTTTAGCATCCTGCTCCTCACCTGAACCATCACCCCAAAAATTTAGAATTGGATTTTCTCAGTGTGCCAGCGATGTGTGGCGCCAGAATATGCAGCGTGAAATGGAAAGAGAATTTTCATTTCATCCTGAGTTGGAAATAATAACAACAAATGCGCATTTGAATTCTGCCCTACAAATAAAACAGATCCAGGAACTTGTTAATGATAAAATAGATTTATTAATTGTTTCTCCAAATGAAGCCGAACCATTAACACCCGTTATAGATAAAGTATATAAAGAAGGCATTCCGGTAATAGTTGTGGACAGAAATATATTATCTAAAAATTATGCTGCCTTCATTGGCGCCAGCAATTACAAAGTTGGTTCTGCCGCCGCTTCGTATGCCAATGCATTGCTGAAAGGCAACGGCAATATTGTAGAAGTAAATGGTGCCCTAAAAGGATCGTCTGCTGATATTCAACGCCATCAGGGGTTTATGGATTTTATCAAATCGCACCCCGGCCTTACTGTTAAGGGAAGATGTATTGTTGATACGGTAAGGGGAGAAATTGTTGACCAGTTGACCCCTTTTTTAAAAGCCAACAATGATATAGAACTGATGTATTGCCACGATGACCGGGTTGCATTTACCGCATCTAAGCTTTGCAGCAAGCTTGGGCTTTCAGATAAAATAGCCATCATTGGCATTGATGGATTGCCGGGAACAAATAACGGCATTGACCTGGTAGAACGTGGATTATTAAAGGCTACGATATTATATCCCAACGGTGGAAAAGAAGCCATCGAAACTGCTGTGAATATTCTTAATAACAAGCCTTACAAAAAAGAGATTGAACTGGCAACTACCATCATTGATTCCAGCAATGTGAGAATGATGAAAATGCAGAATGAAAAGTTGTTTGCCCAGCAGCAGGATATTGACAAAAGGCAAAAAAGAATTGAAGAGCAAATAATTATTACAAAAAACCAAACCAATATTATATTGGGTATTTCTGTAACGCTTGCGCTGGCATTGATACTCGGTGGTATATTGTTTTATTATTTACAGGAAAACAAAAAAATCAACAAGGAGCTGGAGATACAGAAAGAAGAAATTTCTAACCAACGTAACCAGCTAATTGACCTGGTTGCAAAAGTAAAAGAGGCCAACGATGCCAGGTTTAATTTCTTTACCAATATTTCGCATGAGTTAAGAACACCACTGGCATTGATTATGGGCCCTTTGGAAGATGCCTTATCATCACCAAAACTTCATTTTACTATAAAGAACAACCTCAATTTTATACAGCGAAATAGCATACGCCTGCTACGGCTCATTAACCAGTTGATGGACTTCAGAAAAATGGAGGAAGGTAAAATGAAACTGAATGCATCTGAAAATAACATCAGTGAATTTGTAAATGAAATTACCCATGCATTTGGCGATATCGCAAAAAAGAAATCCATTTCCTTCAATGTTATAAACCGCGTAAATGATTTAAAAGTATGGTTTGATGTTACAATGATGGATAAGGTATTGTTTAATCTTTTATCAAATGCTTTTAAGTTTACCGGGGAAAAAGGAACAATCAATGTAACGGTGGATAAAACTGCAGATGGCAACTGGGTGCAGATAAATATCCAGGATAACGGTGTAGGCATGAGCAGGGAAGATGCAGCCCATGCATTTGAAAAATTTTACCAGGGGCATAGCAGTACATTTAAAGGAACAGGCTTAGGCTTGTCTTTATCTAAAGAATTAATAACGCTACACCACGGAACAATTAACGTTAAAAGTGAAAAAGGAATCGGCGCCAATTTTGAAATCAGTCTGCCTGTGGGCAAGTTGCATTTGGAACCTGACGAAATATTACTTGCTGAACCTGTTTTAATTAATACTTATGAAGATTTAAAAATATATACCACCGACATGGAACCGATTGTTTTAGCAAGCGAAGCAGTGGCTGCTACAGCAAAAGAAAATTCCATTTTACTAATTGAGGACAATGAAGACCTTCGTGCATTTTTAAAAACACGATTGGGTGAGACCTACGAAATTCATGAAGCAGAAGATGGAGAAATTGGTACAGCACTGGCTTATGATGTAGTACCCGACCTCATCATTTCCGATATTATTTTGCCGGGAGAAAATGGCCTACAGCTCACCGAAAAACTAAAAGGCGATATCCGTACTTCTCATATTCCCATCATATTATTAACGGCCAAAGGAAGCATCGAAGACCAGATAAAAGGAATTAAACTAAAGGCAGATGCTTTTATCGTAAAACCATTTAATCTTGAATACCTGGAAGAAACCATTAAAAACCTGTTGAGAAACAGGGCTATTTTAAGGGAACATTACACCAGCGAATTGCCTACGGAAACAAGGTCTAATTCTTCCAACAAAATAGACCGCAAATTTATCAGCGAATTTACCGCCATCGTAGAAAGCAATATTTCAAACGAAGATTTTTCGGTGAATGAAATTTGTAAAGAAATCGGTATTTCAAGAGTACAATTGTATAGAAAAGTAAAAGCCCTGATCGGGTACAATGTAAATGATTATATAGTGGCGGTACGTTTGCAAAAATCAAAATCACTGCTTGCCAATGGCGACCTGAGTATCGCAGAAATAGCCTACCAGGTTGGCTTTTCAACACAGGCATATTTCTCCAATGTATTCAAGTCAAAATTTGGTTGTACACCTTCGGAGTATAAACAACAAAAACAAAGTGGCGCCTGATTAAAGAGCCTTTAAGTGAAGTAAAATGAAAGTAACGAGTAAACTGAATTCCTTGTAAACCTATTATGCCAATGCCAGAACCGGTTTATTTACTTAGTACAATTTTCCTAACAAATACATTGTTGTTCATATAAACCTTCACTACATAGATGCCTGACTCAACATTTCCCAGGTTTTGCAAATCCACACTTGAATGACCAACCTTTACATCCTGTGCTATCGAGCGAATTAATTTCCCTGTTAAATCATGCAATGTTAAATGGATGGCTTCGTCATTAACCGAAGTTATCTGAATACTCAGTTTGTCCGTTGCCGGATTGGGCGTAACACCTAAAATGCCTGCATGTAAATAGGGAGTAATTGAAATACGTGTGATACTACTGTAGGTAACCTTGCCTTGTTTACTGGTCATTTTTATGCGATAATATAACTGCCTGTTGTCAAGGTTATTTATATCGTCAACACCGGAATAGTCAACCGTTCCACTCTTATTGCTTGCTTGTAACAATTTACCTGAAGGATTAAAATGAATTCCATCAAGACTTCGTTCGGGCTGAAAAGACCTGGTGTCTTCATTACCAGACACACGCCAGTTGAGGGAAACAAGTTGATTATTTTGACTACCCGTTAAAGAGATAATATTATTGGCCAATAAAAAGCAATTGGCATCGTATAAAATTACGATGGTGTCCCTTGCATATACGGGGCAGGTTGCCTGTAATTTGTGCGATACCACATAGGTTCCGGGAGCATCTACATAAATTGAAGTGCCAGTATTTACACCTGATATATGCCCGTCGGTTGTGGACCATTCGTACACAGAAGTACTAACAGGATTAGTTACCGTTAGGTTACTAACATTGTAAGTTCCACAAAAAACCGGGATATCTGCCATTGCAGCAACTTTTGGCGTAATAAAGAAATCGAATGGACCCACAAAATCTTTTAATTCAGAAGTGAAGGAATGTGATGACCGGCTCTTTGCCAATACACTACGAAATGGTAATCCGCAGGAACCGTTTCCCAACAAAGTCACAGGATCCAATCCTAATTTGGTAAGATTAACAGAAAACTCTACAAACTGGTTGGCAGTGTAATTATAAAACACTGAATTGTTTCCTAAAATTATTTGAAAAGGGCCACCCCATGTTTTATTTAAACAAGGTAAACCTGTATAAAAATTACCGGCGGTTTTTGGTTGAATACCTGCATACCCGAAAACAGCACCTGATGATGCGCCGTCGAAACTACCTGTCCAGTCAAAGGCTTGCGGTGTTATCAACAGCATAGCCTTATTTATCCATATCCTTGCTTCAACGAGGTCTAAAGAAGAACCGAACTCTGCTGTAAAAATTACATCGCCCGGAGCAGTAACTTGTCCGGCGCCATTAAATTGCCATATCGTATGCCCTGCGCTGGGACCATAACCTGAAAAACTTAGAGTAGACCGGTTGTAGAATATATCAGTCTGGTACATCTCAAAATCTACGTAACGGCTTCCGCTTGTGTTTTCTATCGACATGCCTGCAAACATCCAAAGCGAATCAGAAGGCGTAGGTCCGTCTCTCCGCACATGTACCATCATATCCAATATTTCGTTTTTGTCGGGTACCGATTGGGAAACAGGGCAAGACCAGTCGGCAGGGCTATCGCCGTTTTTATTGCTACCCTTGGCAAATACGGTGGAATCGTCACCATGATAATCTCTTATAAATACTGCATCTATTAACAGGTGATTGTTGACGATCGAAAAAGGAGCATAACTCATCGTGCGAAAGAATGGCAATTGCCTGGTAAGCGGATTGGTAACATATCCGGCAACGATATTAGCTGCGCCGGTGGTATCAATTATTTGCACGCCAGAACCTGCATCCTGTTTAAACCAGTCATCATTTCCGGTTTTGGCAATGCCATTAAAAAAATTTGATTTTAATTCTCCATCAACTCCAAATCCACCCTTAATTATTGGAGTGGTTATTTGAGCAAATGAGTTGCATGCAAGGAAGCATAGCAGAATAAAGTAAAGTTTTTTCATAGGTAGGATTTAAATACATAATCCTTGTTTATAGGCGGATATCCCGGGACAACTGGTCAATATAGTATTCGATCACACGATTCACCATATAAAACCGGCTGTAATAAGGTTCTCAACTTTCATCTTGCTGCAATACCACTTTCGAAATTCTATTCAACATTGCTGTACGGTTTTAAAACATGTGGATAGTGGTTTTACAATAAGCTAACAAGATATAACTCCATTCATGCATTTTTATTGCGCAAAAAGAGACTTGGTTATAAAAAAATTTTAAACGGGTGGAAATAACTAAACTAAGAAGATTCACTATGCTTTTTCAATCACCTGAAATATTTTTTATAAAAAAATTTGCTATTACCAAAATGTAAAGTATATTTGACATTATGAACAACATACTTTACAAATAAAACAACAATTATGAACATAAGCAAAATTCTGGAATGTGAATCCAAGCAGTTGACCAAAATGCAATTGCTACCATCCTACAAAAAACTAGGATTTATTTTATTAATTATTTCTGTGGCAGCTTTAATCTTATTGAAGATTACAAGGCCAATACCGGATATTTTAAATGACATCAGCAAGAGTCTTATCCTGCTTTCGATGATTATTATTTCTGTAACGAAAGAAAAAAATGAAGATGAATACACGATCATTTTAAGGGGAAAATCTTATGTGCTGGCATTTATCATAGGAACGGTTTACGCAATATTGCAACCATATATTAACCTGGGAGTAGCAGCTTTACTAAATCCGGAGAAAGCTGTATTTACAGAAATGGGATCTTTTGTGATAATATGGTTTATGCTGTTTATTCAACTGGGTTTTTATTATTTACTTAGATACACCCGATAATGATCAATACTATAAAAGTTGAAAGGGCTATCCTGAATTTTACACAGGAGGACCTGGCCGAAAAAATTGGTGTATCGAGGCAAACCATTAACTCGATTGAAAAAAACAGGTACGTTCCTTCCACTATACTTTCCTTAAAACTTTCTAAGCTTTTTAATAAGCCCGTAAATGAAATATTTGCGTTGGATGCAAACGATTAGAAGCTGTTGCTCAAAAAAATATTTTTATAAATTGTCCAATTGATGCAGGTTCAATTGTTGTACCTGTATCATGTAACACAATTAAATTTTAAAACCATGGAACAATTTTTATTAATTATGAGGCACGAAGATGGCCAGAAAATAGCCTCGCCTGAACAAATGCAGGCATGGATGAAACAAACAATGGACTGGATTGACACCATCTCTGCACAAAATAAATTTGTGGGCGGAACCGGTTTGCCGTTTTCAGATGCAAGGGTTGTAAATCACAAGAGCATTGTTACCAACGGCCCTTTTGGTGACATAAAAGAAACCATCGGCGGGTTTATTACAGTAATGGCCGACTCCATAGAAGAAGCGGTTGAATTTGCAAAAGGTTGCCCGGTTTTACAGGGAGCCGGCAATACCGTAGAGGTAAGAAAAATTGCCGTTCACTAAAAAACTTATTAAGCCGCTGTAAAAACTACAGCGGCTTTTTTATAGATGCAACAAACCGAACTTATACCACACTTATTCAGAACCGAATACAGAAAAATAACCGCTGTGCTCTGTAAGCTTTTTGGTATGGCACATATAGAAGTTGCTGAAGATATTGCGAGTGAAACTTTTGCTTCCGCACTTGAAACCTGGAGCTACAAAGGCGTTCCCGAAAATCCAACGGCCTGGCTGTATACAGTCGCAAAAAATAAAGCACGGAATTATTTTACCCGCAATAAATTGTTCAGTGAAAAAATAGCAGCTCAATTAAAAAATGCCGCACAAATAAATGAGTTGCCGGAAATTGATTTATCCAATAAAAACATTGAAGACAGCCAGTTACAAATGCTGTTTGCTATTTGCCACCCGGCCATTGCAACCGAAGCTCAAATAGGACTTGCATTGCGCATTCTTTGCGGGTTTGGTATTGATGAAATTGCTACCGCTTTTTTAACAAATAAAGAAACGATCAACAAGCGTTTATTCAGGGCCAAAGAAAAATTAAGAAACGAAAAAATAGCCGTTGAATTTCCGGGCAACAATGAAATAGATAACAGGTTAGCCGCAGTTTTAACCACACTCTATTTACTTTTTAATGAAGGCTATTATTCTGAAAGCAACGATACAATTGTAAGAAATGAACTTTGCCAGGAAGCCATGCGATTGACTTACCTGCTGATTGAAAATGAACAAACCAATCTGCCTGCAGTTAACGCTTTATTTGCACTCATGTGTTTTCATGCATCCAGGTTTGAAGCCAGGAAAAACGAAAACGGCGCTAACATTTTATTCCATCACCAGGATAAAAACCTGTGGAATTATGAATTAATTACTAAAGGTGGATATTATCTTCAGCAGGCGGCACAGGGTGATACAATTTCGAAATATCACCTGGAAGCCAGCATTGCTTACTGGCACACCGTTAAGGCCGACACAGATGAAAAATGGAAAAATATGCTCCATCTTTTTGACCTGCTGTTACAAACAGACTATTCCCCTGTTGCAGCCTTAAACAGAACTTATGCGTTATCAAAAGTAAAGGGTAATGCAGCAGCCATCGCCGAAGCAGAAAAATTAAATTTAACGGGCAATCATTTTTATTTTACTTTATTGGGCGAACTTTATCGGGACATCGATAAAAGCACCGCGGTTACTTATTACAACCAGGCAATTGTACTGGCAAAATCGGCAACTGACAAACAAACCATTCAACAAAAAATTGACAGTTTGTTATAAGTGAATCTCAATCGGTAAAAGCATCTATAAATAAACGCAGATGAAGACCCACTCAACAGCAACCAATGACATCATTACATTTAAACGGGTAGATTCAACCAACCCGGATTTTCAAATGCTGGTAACCTTACTTGATAAAGATTTAAGCATTAGGGACGGTGAGGAGCATTCGTTTTATGCACAGTTCAATTCCATACAAACTATAAAAAATGCGGTGGTTTGCTACAGCAACAACGAAGCAATTGGTTGTGGTGCATTTAAACCTTTTGAAGAAGAACAGGTAGAAATAAAAAGAATGTATGTACTACCAACTTGTCGGGGAAACGGAATTGGCCAAAAAATTTTAGCTAAACTTGAACAATGGGCATTGGAAATGAACTATAAATCCTGCGTTTTAGAAACAGGTAAAAAACAACCGGAAGCAATCAGCCTTTATCAAAAAGCAGGATACGCTTTCATTGAAAATTATGGCCAGTATAAATATGTCGCCAACAGTGTTTGCATGCAAAAGATCATTCAATAATCTCATTTAAATGCTTTATAAATATCAGTAAACAAAAGGCAGTTTCTTCATTATTTTAACCAGTCAACCCTGCGTTATGCGCAACCAAAGGACAACACTCTATGATTAGACAAACCTTATTAATTCTGATGGTATTCTTTTTCGTTTACCAAGATTCACATGCAAGACAAAGACCAATAACGGACACTATAATTCTGCCACAAAAAATATTAAAATTTATCCCCAAAGGTTATGCTCTTATTGACACTGCAATGGGTGACTTAAACCTTGATAAGTTTCCGGACATAATTTTAGTTCTTAAAACTATTGGGGAAGACACTGCATTTGATGCCACTGAATATAAAAGACCATTGCTTCTATTGTTAGGTCGTACGGACAAGACATATACATTGACTTCAAGAAATGACAATGTGGTTTATTGTAATCAATGTTGCGGGGCTTTTGGTGACCCATTCATTGGAGTAGAAATTAAAAACGGTCTTTTTACAGTAAATCACTTTGGTGGGACAAATGATAGATGGTCAAACGAAATTACTTTCAAGTATTCAAAGACAGGCAAAAATTGGTATTTATTCAAAATTGTTGACAAAGGTTGGAATGTGTTTCATCCAGATGATGTTGGAACAATTATAAAAACAAAAAAGGACTTTGGAATTGTTTCTTTCAAAAAGTATAACCCCGACAATGAGTAAATTGTTATGCACAATATTGGATATTTATATAATTCGCCATAAAATTTAAGTTCTAAGCATCTTTAATTAAATTCACCCACTTGTGCGTTTCAATAACAAACAAAATGAATTACTTCAAATAAATTAAAGATCAGGTAATGGGAAAAATAAGGATTTGGATACAGGAGCGCTATCATTCAATTTTAAACAGTATTGCATTTTACCCGGCCTTTATTGCGCTGATGTTCCTGGTAGTTTCTATGGTCGTCATCTCTTTTGATTTTTCTGAAACGGGCAAACAGCTAAAGTCGCAGCTACATTGGTTAAGCCTGAAAGACGCCACTACAGCAAGAAGTATTATTTCATCCATTGTTGCCGGGGTTATTTCCCTTGCAGTTTTTAGCTTTTCAATGGTGATGATTGTATTAAACCAGGCTGCTTCACAAATGAGTAACCGGGTACTTGATAAACTAATCGGCAACCGCTTTCAACAAGTTGTATTGGGTATTTATATTGGCACCATCGTGTATGCATTGTTTTTGCTAAGTACCATCAGGGACATCGATTCGGGTATTTACATCCCGGCATTGAGCACCTACCTGTTAATTGTTATTACCATCATCGACATCTTCCTGTTCATTTATTTTCTTCATTACATTACCCAATCTGTAAAATATGAGGTAATCATTGAACGGATTTATAAGGAAACAAAAACTTCACTCGAAAAAACCTGTAGCATAAAAGGCAACCAGCCAAACAGTACCAATACCGAAACAACTTACACCATCGCTTCAAAAAAATCAGGTATTTACGAAAGTTTTGAACAACAGGTATTGCTTCGTTTGTGCAGTGAAAATGACTGCATCGTTAACATCCTGCACACACCCGGCACATTTATATTGGAAGGGATACCTGTAATGAATGTTAACAAACAATTGCCCGATGACATACAGGATCTTTTGCTGGCACAATTGTATTTTCCAACAAGCGAATCTATTGATGACAATTTTTTTTATGGACTCAGGCAGTTAACTGAAGTAGCCATAAAGGCCTTAAGTCCGGGCATAAACGATCCGGGTACAGCCATTGTAAGTTTAAGAGCATTGTTTCAATTGTATGCATACAGGGCCTGTTATTATCCTGAAACAGTCTTACGTGATAAAGACAACAAAGAAAGAATCATTATTACGGAACCGGGATTTGAAAAAATTTTCTCAAGTACCATTTTACCCATCTGGGATTATGGAAAAAACGACCGGATGATACAACAGGAAATGAGGCACCTGCTTACCCAGTTACAGGCAACCAGCAGCCATGCAGCAATCAACAAATTATTGCAGGAAATTAACCGGTAAATTATTGGGCATTAAACATCCCTTTCCACAGCAATGCTGCAATCGCCTATGAGTGCTGCCAGCGCTCCAACAGCCGCCATAACCGGCAGCAGCAAGGCGCCCACAACGCCAATGGTTAATGGAAACGACATGATTTCCTTTCCAGATTTATCGTGAATGGTTATTTTACGAACATTTCCTTCCTCAATCAATTCGTTAATTTTTTTCAACAGTTGTTCGCCTTTTACATGAAAAGTTTCACTGAATTTTGTAGCCATAACTTGCCCTCCTTTTGTTTGATGTAAAGATTAAATTTATAATTTATCCGGCGAATGACTTTACATTTTTTTTTCAGAAAATTATTTAACTAAATGATATCGGCTTCTTAATTGTAAAACAACACAGCGAAAAAGGTAAGCATAAACGTTGTAAGAAACTGTTCAGAAATGATTTTTTTGTTCACCGGTCCCGATAGCCATCGGGAATATTTCATGGCATCGACATCAGCAGAGTTACACTGAGGAACGAAGTGCTCCATTCAAATTCATATTTTCATAGCATCATTTTCCACCTCTAATTTAGAGAGCGAAAATTTTAAATATATACATTACACCATGGCAACTTCTAAGCATAAATACTTTTAGCAGATTGGCTAAATTTGTATTTGTTATAAAAAATTTGATCTACATAAATAAGTTGAAATGAATGTAACCATCCGGAAAGCTACCGAAGAAGATTTACCAATAATTTTATCCCTTATTCATGAATTTGCTGCCTTTCAGCAAACTCCACAAAAAGTGGCGATAACGCTCCGGCAAATGCAGGAAGAGGCCAATTTGTTTCAATGCCTTGTTGCTGAAAACGAAACCAAAGAAATTGTTGGATTTGCATCTTTCTTTTTTGCTTATTATTCCTGGACCGGCAAGGCCCTATACCTGGATGATTTGTATGTAACAGCAAACCATCGCAAATCAGGCATTGGCTCCGGCTTATTAAAAGCTGTGATTGATTTAGCCAAAACAGAAAATTGCAGGAAAGTAAAATGGCAGGTATCTCAATGGAATTTAAATGCAATTGATTTCTACAAAAAAATAGGCGCCGTTACAGACAACACCGAAATAAACTGCGACCTAGATCTCGGCCAGTAGTAAGCACAAAAATCACCGCAATAACCTAAACCAAATTCGTGTAATCCGATCTATCGGATCGTGCTTTAAAAATTCGTGTTATAAAATAAAATCTAATTCGTGTAATTCGTGCCTTAAAATTCGTGTTATAAATCACACCCAATTCAAGTAATTCGCCCTTAAAAATTCGCATTACCCATCCAAAAGAAAAAATTACCCATCCGTTCGGACAATAATAAAGCCTTTTCGTCCTGTACTATTGCAAATGCGGTTATTAATGTCGTATTTTAACAGCACTTTCAGAATTATACATATCCTTTGCAGCCATCGCCAATTCCCTACCCATGAAAATCATCAGATTTATACTAGCAGCCCAACAGTAGCAGACCGGTTTTTAATTTGTTCATCTTATATTTTATATCAGGCACACTGAAAAATAAGCGCTTCATTCATGCATGAAGAAAAGAAAAAAATAATGACGAGTCAAGATGGTTGAAGACGTCCAAAAATTTGAATTTCATACATATACATATACAGCAACATCAATTTAAAATAAAATAAGATGAAACGTAGCACCTTTATTAAAGACACAGCATTGAGTGCAATGGCAGTAAGCGCTTTTGGCTTCCTGCGTTTTGATGGCAATAAATACATTGGCGACTGCGAAACAACAACAGATATCCTGGGCCCTTTTTATAGGCCCGGCAGCCCGGTTAATAATAATTTATTAATAAAAGGTGAGCACGGTAGTCCGGTTCAGCTTAGTGGAGTTATTCGCCACGATGATTGCAAAACGCCTTACGCCAATGCCAAAATTGAATTGTGGCATTGTGATGTAAATGGTATTTACGATAATACATCCGACGAATTCCGCTATCGCGGAACTACTTATACGGACGAAAAAGGTAACTATTCTTTCACTACAATTCTGCCGGTGGCTTACGACACAGGAGTTGGATTGATAAGGCCGGCACATTTTCACTTAATGATTACTGCGACAGGTTATCAATCACTGGTAACCCAATTATATTTTACCGGCGATAAATACATACCAAAGGATCCTTATGCAGCATCAGCGAAAGCCAAAAGCCGGATTTTAAAAGTTCAGGAATTAAAAAACGGCACTAAAAAAGTTATGTATGATATCAGTATGGCAGAAAAACTGCTGCTTGAATCTGCTACCATTGATAAGCTTACCGGAACCTATACAAATACAGCGGACAGCAAAAAAACAATTGATTTTTTTAAAACTGACAACGCATTGTGGATGAAGAATGAAGCCTTTGGAAACAAGTTCGAATATACAGGCAACAACAGTTTTGAAGAAGCGAATAATCCACAAGGTTATTACTGGAAACTTGAATTTGAATTTGGCGGACAAGGCGTAGTAAAACTTACAGAAAGCTATATTGATACAGATAAATCAAAAAAGATTTCAGTGTATCAGAAAAACATTTAATTCAAACCAAAAAAATACAACGCTCAGATTAATATTCATTTTTAACCAATAAACATCTAAAACATGGCAACAATTATTGCACGCCACAAAGTTGGCGATATCAATCAGTGGCTCAAAGGCCAGGAAGAGCGGATGGAACTATTTGCCCCCGTATCTTCAGGATTCAGGGCCTTCCAGGATATGGACGATCCGAATTCTGTTGTTATCATAATTGAAACCGATGATATGGAAAAACTTGCCGAAATGATTAACGACCCAACAAATACAGCAATAAAAGCAAAGCATACTGTAATTGAACCGGTTACTATTTCAACAGAAATAAGCTTTTAATTTTTTTGCATTTGAATAGCCAGCCATTTTATTTCATTCCTAAATAAAAATAAAAATTCATGATTAAGTTAACGGTCCTATACGGCCACCCGACCGACGAACAGGCTTTTGAAGATTATTATGCAAATACCCACACGCCCATTGCAGTAAAAATGACCGGATTTACCCGTGCTGAATTAACAAAATCTTTTCCATCGCCGGATGGATCAAAAGCAGCTTATCATCGCATGGCTGAGTTTTGGTTTGAAAGCCCGGAAGCGCTGCAGGCAACAATGGCTTCACCTGAAGGGCAGGCAACTTCTGCAGACCTGTCAAATTTTGCCACCGGAGGCGTAACATTTATGGTAGGCGCAGTATCTGATTTTAATTAATTAAAAAATAAGACGGTGAAAAAAAATTATAATCTGGCAAGGCCAATCTTAGCTATTACATTTTTTATTGCAACCCTAAGTACTCAAAGTTGCAATCAGCCTTCTGCTGAAAAAGCACCCGAAGTGTCAAATGAAACAACTACGGTTTCAAATAAACCAGACTACTTCAATCTGCGTCCCGAACTTGAAAAAACTTATGGTTATACGCATGCTGTAAAAATAGGAAACGAACTGAAAATATCCGGTGCAGTAAGCATGGACGATAAAGGCGTGCTGTTAGCTGCTGGCAACATGGATCAACAAATGAAAAATTGTTACGCCGACCTGGAGAAAATATTAAAACATTACAACTGCAGTTTTGAGGATGTGGTAGCAGAAAATATTTACACAACCAATATGGCAGAATTCGAAAGGGTTTCTGTGTTCCGTAATTCAATTTATCAAAAACAATTTCCTACCGGAACCTGGCTGGAAGTAAAGGGGCTTGCGTTACCCGGACAATTAATTGAAATAGATATGGAAGCACATATATCAAAATAACAATTGAATTTAATAACTATACACAGGCAGGCTACTGGCTTTTGTGTATTGTTTTAATGTTACCCAAAAAACTAAATTTTATGGAAAGCGAAAAAGCGCTGAACGTGTTGATTACAGGATGCAGTACCGGCATTGGTTTTGCAACAGCCGAACTTTTTGCACGCAGCGGACACAATGTATATGCCAGCATGCGTAACCCTAAAGCTAATCCTGCACTTTCTGAAATTGCCCACAATGAAAACCTACCCATTACCATACTCACCATGGATGTGCTTGATGACAAGTCGGTAAAGACAGCCATTACAGCAGCCATTCAACACGCCGGGCAAATTGATATCCTTATCAACAATGCAGGCATTGCCTCCGTAGGTTCAGTTGAAGAAATGCCGATTGAAACCTTCCAGTCGGTTATGCAAACCAACTTTTTTGGTTCACTGCGTTGCATCCAGGCGGTAGTTGCCGGAATGCGTAAACGCAGGAGTGGTTGTATTATCAATGTAACCTCTGTTGCAGGTAAAATATATGGACCGTGCTTCGCCGCTTATGTTTCATCCAAAGCAGCTACAGAAGCAATGAGTGAAAGCCTTGCAAGCGAACTGGCACAATTTGGTATTCGTGTACACGTAATACAACCGGGTGTGATAGATACGCCGCTGATCGATAAATTACCTGGGGCACCCGCAAATACGGTGTATTCAAATCATGCCCGGTTAGAAGCATACCTGAAAGCATCCGCAGCTCATCATGTGATGCCTGCTGAAGTTGCAGAAACTATTTTAGCAGTTGCCTGCGGAGAACAAACAGCGTTTAGAAACCCGGTTGGCGAAGATGCAGCACCGTTACTTGCCTGGCGTGCAGGATTAAGTGATGAAGACTGGATTGCAGCCGGCAGTATAGATGAAGCAACATGGGCGGGCAATATGGAGCAGATGGGAATGGATGTAATGGCGCATATTTAATGATGCGCCAACACAACAACAAACACCTGAAGCTTCACTAAAAAAATAAGATTTTACTAAAAGCACTTAACTGAATAATAAACAACAGCACATTACCAACATGCCTACAGCCATCGGAAATTTTCAAAAATTCAGTTTTATCTTCAACCGCAACAGGGTCATTTTGTTTTCAATACTGGCCATTTTAACGCTGTACGTTGTATATACAGAATTAGATTTTTTTGGAAGCGCCAGTCCCGAATTACATCGTTATAAAGAAATGTCCTGGATATTAATCCCTCATGGCCTTTTGGGAATGATTGCTTTAGTAGCCGGGCCGTTTCAGTTTTCGGGTACGCTACGTAAACAGCGGTTAAAACTTCACCGAAAGATTGGCAAGATTTACATTTTTTCAATACTGCTTGCAACTCCTTTTGCCATCCTGTTAAATCTCTGGTACCGCATTCCCGGTGCAAACGTCACTTTTGTTTTTGAAAATATTACCCAGGCACTGGTGTGGGCATTCACCGCTTCAATGGCGTGGTTAGCGGCCTGGCGCAGGCAAATTACCATACACAAAATGTGGGCCGCCAGGAGCTATGGCCTCACCATGGTGTTTGTTCTATCAAGAATTAAAAACCCGATGACCTTAATAATGGATAAGCCGGACATCAATGATTTTGCCCATTTTTTATGGTTACTGATTGTGCTGGCACTCATCATTCCGGACCTGCTGGTTTTTTCCAAAGAACTTTTTGCAGGTAAAAAAATCAGTCAAAGAGCCTAGTAAATTTTATACAATGCGACAATGCAAAAATATGATACCAGGAAAAAAAGTAAAAATTATAGCTGTTCTCCTTTTTTCAATAGGCATAATAGCTGGCTGCAACAATCAGTCTGAGGCGCCCAAAGAGGCTTCAGTAAACACAATAATAAATAAAGACAATAAGATGGATAATAACGAACTCCAAAACCTTGGTAAGCGATATGCACTTGCATGGTCCTCTCAAAATGCACGAAGTCTTGCTGATTTTTATGCACCTGATGGATCATTAACCGTGAATGCAGGAGAGCCTGCCGTAGGACATGAAACAATTGCGAAAACTGCGCAGGGATTTATGACCGCATTCCCCGACATGCTGGTAACATTGGATAGCCTGCCGGTTACAGAAAAAGGCGTAGCATTTCACTGGACATTAACCGGCACCAATTCAGGCCCCGGAGGCACAGGTAATAAAGTTAATATCAGTGGTGTTGAAATATGGCAATTAAACAACAATGGATTAATTATAACATCAAAAGGAAGTTACGATTCAGCAGAGTACAACAGGCAATTAAAGGAAGGCATTCATCCATAAAATATAAAAACAATTACGTGCAACCAATAAGAAAAACCGATTCACAACGACCGTTTGAAAATAACAATTCAATCATTCCATCTAACAATAGAATACCCGGCGAAACCGAAGGATTGAAAAGAGAAATTGGAGTAGGTGGCATTTTTATAAATGTTGTCAACAATACAGTGGGCAGCGGAATTTATTTATTACCGGCCATTATTGCTGCAGCTCTTGGCAACGCCAGTGTAATGGCTTACATCGTATGCGGCGTTTCGTTTTTATTGGTGATGCTTTGCTTTGTGGAAGTTAGCAGCCAGGTAACCTGCTCCGGTGGTGCGTATGCTTATATTGAAAAAGCATTAGGCCCTTATGCGGGTTTTATATCCAACACACTCTTCTGGTTTGGAACAGGCGTATTTGTTACAGCAGCCTTGGTAAATGGCGTTGCTGATATCCTATCGGTTCCCTTTCCACTGCTCACAAAACCAATGTACAGGTTCATTCTTTTTTCTATAATTATCGGTACAACCGCTTATATAAATATCATCGGTGTAAAACAAGGAATGAACCTGGTAAAGGTGATTACATTTATAAAATTTATACCGATTGCTTTATTAATTATAGGTGGATTTTTTGGAGCTAAGTTATCTAATCTCAGGTGGGATCATATCCCTTCTATTAAAAGCCTGGGTGAAGTTACCCTGGTATTATTTTTTGCATTTGCCGGTGGAGAAACAGCGCTAAATGTAAGTGGCGAAATGAAAAATCCAAACCGCACCGGACCGCTCGGTTTGCTTTACGGCATACTATTTACCATCGTATTGTTCTGCGCCATTCAGTTAGTAGCACAGGCTGTATTGGGCAACGATCTTGCATTCAACAAGGAGGCGCCATTGGCTGCTGTAGCTGGTGTGCTGGTAGGCCCGTGGGGGCATACATTGGTTATAGGAGGTTCTGTAATTGCTATCATAGGAATTTTAAATTCGTTGCCATTGGTATTTTCCAGGGTAATGTTTGCAGGTGCAAAAGATGGAGCGCTACCCGGCTTCCTGGCTAAAGTACATCCACGTTTTGCAACTCCATCCAATGCTATTATAACTTTTTCAGTCGTTGGGATAATAATTGCAACTTCGGGTGGGTTCAGGCAGTTGGCTATTATAGTGTCTTCTACATTGTTATTAATTTATGCAGGCGTTGTATTGGCTGCAATAAAATTTAGGTTAACAAAGCAAATAGATAAACCCGGCACATTTAAAATACCTGGTGGCTTTACAGTTCATATTGCAGCCCTGGTAGCAATTGGCTGGTTTATGATCCAGTTAAAACTGCAGGAGTTTATTGGCCTGGGTATTTTTATTGGAGGTTTGTCTGTGATCTATTTTATTAAAACAATACAAAAGAAACGCATTGTTGAAATAGCAATACCGGAAGTGAAATAAATTTTTAATTTCTAATTTTTCAAATCATCTAAATGAAAAAAATAACCGCTGCGATAATAATAGTCGGCTTTTTGTTTGCGTGTAATCAACCCACAAAAAATATTGAAACAGTTGATACCGCCAGGGAACAAACGCAGATTAATGCCATGCTGGATTCATTTAACCGGGCAGCTGCAAAGGCGGACTTTTCTGCCTACTTTAATTTTTATACAAATGATGCCATTTTCACCGGAACCGATGCAACAGAAAGGTGGGATAAAACAGCTTTTATGGCCTGGGCAAAACCATTTTTTGACCGGGGCAGGGCCTGGAATTTCACTTCACTGCAACGACATATTTATTTCGACAAAACCGGCAGCCTTGCATGGTTTGATGAATTACTAAATACGCAGATGAAGATCTGCAGGGGTTCTGGTGTGGTTGTAAAGCAAGGCAACGACTGGAAAGTACAACAATATATTTTATCAACCACCATCCCAAATGATCAGTTAGACAGTATCATCAAAATTAAATCGGTGGTTGAAGACAGTATCATCAAAAAGCTGTCAACCAAATAATACCGGAAGATCAATGCAGGATATCCACCCTATTAAATGTTCAGGTTGTTGTATATAAATTAATCAATCCCAATAATAAATAACATTGTGAAAAAACAGTATCTTATGGCTAATTTTCATCTCCCCCAAATTGTTTTATTTTTCTTGCTTTTAACTGGCAGTGTTCCGGCACAGTCGGATATGGCATTTGACATGGTCAAAAATGAAAAACAAATAACCATTTTACTTCGTGCAGCCAGGAAGATGTTTTAAACAGTGGCGGTGAATGATGCTTGCAATAAAATAATGCAGAGGTTCTAATCAAAAATTAGTTTCTATGTTTAAAAAATGAACATCCTGAGCTGGCCAACAGGGAATTTCAAACTGCTGAGCTGGTTGCAAAACATCTACAATCACTGGGAATAGAAGTGCAGACAAAAGTGGGTGTTACCGGTGTAGTTGGAATTTTAAAAGGCGCAAAACCAGGGGAAATGCTATGTGCAACCTGGTATTCGATTACATGGAAATGAACAAAAAATAATTAATGAAAAAATCATGCTCCTTTATTGCTATCATCCTTATGGTGCAATTACATGCACAAACAGCACCAACAGGTAATCAACAGGCAGTGCAGGCAGCCATTCAAAACATGTTTGAAGCATTGTCAAACCGGGATTCTGTGGCGTTAAGAAACTATTGTGCAACCGACATGCGATTGATTGAGTATGGCCAGATTTGGAACCTGGACACACTCATTAACAAAGCCATCGTTCAAAACACTTCTGCAAATTTTAAACGAATCAACCAATTTGAATTCATATCTACTAACATCAATAACAACACGGCCTGGGCTACTTATCAGCTTAATTCAGAATTTACAATGGACAGCATGCACAGGTCAGTTAAATGGATTGAAACAGTCATATTAGTTGAGGTAAAAGGGAAATGGAAACTTAAAAATCTCCATTCCACTTTGATAAAATAAAATCAGCCGACTTATTGATAGTTGACGGCGATCCGTCTAAGAACATTCATGATATCCGTAAGCTTCAGTTTGTATTTAAAAACGGCGTTGGTTACGACTCAAAAAAATTATTTGAATCAGTTAAAGGAAAAGTAGGTTTTAATTAGTTGTTCATTTTATTTAAATAAAAAAATAAACCAAAGCAGCATGAAGAAATTATTTTTAATCAGTTCACACATATTGTGCATTGGTTTTTTGCAGGCACAGGATGCTGCAATTTATAATCCACAGGATTTTTATTTACCTTCTTTTAACCCAACGGCAGGTAATGCATTTCGTTCTGCAAAGGGAACACCGGGACCAATGTACTGGCAAAACAGTGTAGACTATTTAATCCATGCTACACTGAGTGAAAAGGATACAAGCGTTACTGGTGATGTAACCATTTCCTACACCAACAACAGCCCGGATGAACTTGAATATCTATGGTTACAAATGGATCAAAATCTTTTTACCCCAACATCGAGAGGTGCATTAACGACTACGGTAGAAGGCGGCAGGTTTGGCGTAAAGGAATTTACAAAAGGTTTTCTAATTTCCGATGTTGAAGTTACCTACCAGGGTAAAAATTATATAGTAAAACCTGTTGTAAATGATACCAGAATGCAGATTCGTTTAAGCAAACCTGTTACTTCAAAAGGTGGTAAAATATCGCTTAAAATAAATTACAGTTTTACCATTCCTGAATATGGCAGCGACCGCATGGGAAGAATGCATACCGATAAAGGCGAAATTTACGAGGTAGCTCAATGGTACCCACGGATGTGTGTGTATGATGATGTGGAAGGCTGGAACACATTGCCGTATATGGGGCAGGGTGAGTTTTATTGTGAATACGGAAATATTGATTATTACATTACGGCACCTTCAGCAATGATTGTTTATGGATCGGGTGACTTGCAAAATCCAATTGAAGTATTAACCGCAGAAGAAATAAAAAGACTTTCACTTGCTGCCCAAAGCGATAAAACAGTTTATATCATTAAAGCTGATGAAATTGGCAAGCCCGAAATGCGGCCCACTGATAAGGGAAATCTTACCTGGCATTTTAATATGAAAAACACCAGGGATGTAGCATTTGCAGTTTCCAAAGCACTAGTATGGGATGCAGCAAAAATAAAGTTGCCGTCGGGTCGTAAAGCAATAGCCATGTCGGCTTACCCCACCGAAAGTATCGGAGATACAGCATATACAAGATCCACAGAATATTTAAAAAACAGCATAGAAATATATTCTGAAAAATATTATGAATATCCCTGGAACAATGCATTTAGTATAGGTGGCGCTGTTACCGGCATGGAATACCCCGGTATAACTTTTAATTATTACCAGGAGAAAACCGCCGCCTTGTGGTTCTTAATTTCTCATGAAATTGGCCACAATTGGTATCCAATGATTGTAGGTTCAAACGAAAGGAAATATGTGTGGCAGGATGAAGGCTTCAATACCTTCATCAATATAGATGCCACTGACATTTTTAATAATGGAGAATATGCCAACGATCCTTACCTGAAATCAACAGAATCGTTTTTGAATCTTGACATTTCCACGCTTCCCAATCAACACCAACCATTAATGACGCCGCCGGAAGCAATGAGTGATGACCTTAAAATTGGATTTGGCACTTACTATAATAAAACTGCTTACCTGTTAAAATTACTTCGCAACCAGGTATTGGGAAAAGATCGTTTTGATTATGCTTTTAGAAAATATACGGAAGCCTGGGCATTTAAACATCCTTCGCCCTACGACTTTTTTAATTGCATGAACAATGCTGCCGGTGAAGATTTAAACTGGTTCTGGAAAGAATGGTTCTTTACCAAATGGACACTTGACCAGGCAATTACCAATGTAACTTATGTTGACAATGATCCAGCCAAAGGAGCATTGATCACTGTTGAAAATAAAGGAAAAATGATACTCCCGCTTATTGTAAAAGTGATTGAGAAAAATGGCATTACGGGAACGGTACAATTACCAGTAGAAATATGGCAACGTGGCAGCACATGGACTTTTAAATATGCCTCAAAAAACAAGATTGAAAAAGTAATACTTGATCCTGAAATGGTATTCCCTGACGTGAATAGAAAAAATAATGAATGGACCAACAACAAATAATTTGCACGAAAACTAAATTATAAAATCATCAAAGAAAATTCATGAAAAAGATTTCTTCAACAGCCACTATAGCATTGATTTATATGTTGCTATTAAATGGTATTTCCTATGCCCAGCTATCTTCCAAACAAGTAGATTCATTGGTAGAAAATGCACTGGATAAATTCAAAGTGGCAGGCGTTGCAGTGGCCATTGTAAAAGATGGTAAAATCATTCACGAAAAAGGATATGGTGTAAGATCTATAACAACCAACGTCCCGGTTGATGAGCATACCAACTTCCAAATTGCCTCTAACAGTAAAGCATTTACAACCGCAGCATTGGCCATATTGGTGGATGAAGGAAAAATTTCATGGAAGGATAAAGTGAAAAAATACATCCCCGAGTTTACCATGTATGATGCGTATGTAGCAGAAGACTTTATGATTGAAGATTTACTTTGTCATAGAAGCGGGCTTGGTTTAGGTGCCGGCGATTTGATGTTCTTTCCCGATGGCTCCGACTTTACAATGAAAGATGTGTTGAAAAATTTTCAATATTTAAAGCAAGTATCACCCTTTAGAACACAATGGGATTATGACAACCTGCTCTACTATGTTGCCGGCGAAATAATAGAAAGAGTCAGTGGTATGAGCTGGGAAAAATTTATTGAAACAAAAATTATGCAACCATTGCAAATGACCAATTCCCTCACGTCGATTGCAGGTATAAACGACAAAACGAATCTTGCATTACCTCATTCAACATCTACCGGAAAAATCAGGCCCATTGACCTTTTTGGGCTTCAGATAAATGGAGCACCCGGCGGCATATTATCCAATGTAGATGATATGAGTAAATGGATGCTTGCCCAATTGAACAAGGGTAAATATGGCAACAATTTAGAGAAGCAACTTTTTTCACCTGCAAGGCAACGTGAAATGTGGTCCCTACATACCGTTATGGAATCCAATGCAAACCCGAGATACAATATGCATTTTTCCGGCTATGGTTTAGGATGGTTTTTAAATGATAGTAAAGGCAATTTACAGGTATCACATTCCGGTGGTTTGCCAGGCATGTTATCCTATGTATGCATGATACCCGATTTAAAACTCGGCATCGTCATTTTAACCAATACGGAAAATGGTGGTGGTGCATTATTCACTGCAGTAAACAGTACCATCGTGGATAGTTATCTGGGGTTGACCAAAATAGATTATGTAAAATTATTTGCCGGCCGTATTAAAATGATGGAAGGCCAAACTGATTCCGTAACAGCAAAAGTTTGGCAAACAGTAGATGCCGCAAAGAATACAAAAATTAATCCGGCCGATTTTGTAGGCATGTATGAAGATAAATGGTTTGGTAAATGTGAGATCTTTTTAAAAGGAAATCAATTGTGGTTTAAGTCCCTTCGTTCATCAAAACTAAATGGCCCAATGCAGTTTTACAAGGCCAATACATTCGCCATT
>JBKJUP010000041.1:0-38132 GCA_046590675.1 Ferruginibacter sp.
GGGCGCTGACCAGGTGATTACTTTGCCAGTGAATACTGCAACCTTATCAGGAAGCGGAACTGATTCAGACGGAACTATTATTGGTTATCATTGGACTAAAGTGAGTGGGCCTGTTTCGGGAAATATTGTTTCACCAAACAATGCAGGCACTGTAGTTAACAACCTGGCACAGGGGATCTATTTATACGCTGTTACAGTAACAGATAATAGCGGAGCTACGGCAACTGATACATTAAAACTAACGGTAAATAAAGCGCCAAATAAGGCGCCAGTTGCAAATGCAGGAGTTGATAAGATAATAACGTTGCCAACGAGCAGTACCACACTCAGTGGTAGCGGTTCAGATGCAGACGGTACCATTGCCGGTATGAGCTGGGTAAAAATTGCAGGACCTGCCACAGGTAGTATTGCTTCTCCAAACCAGGCGTTAACGGCAATAAATAGCCTGGTACAAGGTGTTTATCAATTTGAATTAACCGTTACCGATAATGATGGGGCCGTAGGAAAAGATACTGTACAAGTTACAGTAAACGCTCCTTCAAATCTTCCACCAACTGCCAATGCGGGACCGGATAAAATTATTGTTTTACCAGTTAACAGCACGGTATTAACAGGGAGTGGAACTGATCCGGATGGCACAGTTGTTAAATATGCATGGGTTAAAATATCGGGTCCTGTTACAGGAAGCATTGCCCTGCCTAACTCTGCAGTTACCGTAATCGGTGGACTGGTAAAAGGAGTATATCAATATGAATTAACGGTTACTGATAATAATGGAGCAACTGCAACAGATACAGTAAAAGTGACGGTTAACGGAGCAACAAACCTGGCACCTGTTGCCAATGCCGGACCGGATGTTTTTCTAGTATTACCCGATAACTTTACACCTTTGAATGGATCAGGAACAGATGCTGACGGTACAATTGTATCCTATTTGTGGAAAGTTGTAAAAGGCCCAGCCGGATATAATTTGCCAAATGCAGATCAACCCACAACCCAGGTTTTAAATCTGTTCCAGGGTATTTATGAGGTGGAACTTACTGTTGTTGATAATAATGGGCTTGAAGGTAAAGACACGATGAAAATAACAGTGGCAGCACCAAGGCTCAGCAATTTTAACAATGAAGCCAAAATTTATCCTAACCCGGTAAAAGATATCGCTACGGTTAATATTACAACTATAAATGCTGCCTCAAAATTGTCTGTTTCGGTTTACAGTGCCATAGGTATGCAGGTTAAATACAATGAATTCTATGCTTCTGGTAACACTACTTTATACAAATTAGATATGACAAATCTGAGCGATGCCTACTATTTTGTAGTCATAAGATTTGATGATGGCTCTAAACTCACCTATAAAATATTTAAGTCTGCTGCAAATTAATAAATACTGATTCTTTTAATTAGGGTAAAAAGGTTGATGGTGAAAACTGTCAACCTTTTTTACATTTATAAATGATAGCAATCTAAAATATTAGGTTAAATAAGTTACTAGAACAAAAGCCCGATCAATTGGATAAAAAGTGAATAGCTATAAGCTTAAGCTAAAACATTTATAGATGCAGGTTTCAAAGCAATTAATAAGAACAAAACTTATTATTACTGGTAAAAAAAAGTTCAACTAAAATTTTTTTAATTTTTTTCTACTTAAAAAAGTTGATCAAAAAGTAATTATTGAAAGCTGTTGTAAATAATTAAATTAGTTTTTATATAAAATTATTCGAGAGTATAATTACCTAACCAATATTCCATAGAGCGAAATAAAAAATATTTAAAAAGCAGAGATTGATTTGATAATCGGAAAAAATTAATGAATTTTTTTAGTTTGAGATAACCTTTAGGAATAAACGCAATCTTAAATATAGAAGTGTATTTGCTTGATGAACATCTAAATGGTATAGTTTTTGATTAAGGCAACGAAATAATTTTTTATCAATATTTTTCGCCTTTTTATTGCATGGAAATGTAAAAAGCAGGGAAATTATTACCCGATTTTTAAAATTAGCCTTTAATAAAAAGTATCAAATGTGGATAAGATAGAAAAAAAAATGTTAAAACGGCATAGTTTTTGCAAAAATTCTCAAAATATTTTAAAACTTAAAATCCAATAATTATTAAGATCTCCAATGTCATTTGCAATCTAATTTAAGATTGCATTTAAAATTTTATAACGCAGACAGATTTATACAGACGTTAAGTTTTAAAGGCTAATTACTAACTGACTACAAGAAGAAAAAAAATGCAAATCCTGATCATCAATCAAACAAAAATTTAACCCATTAAGTTTGAGCGCAGATCTGGTTTTGTCTCCTGGAATTAATTTCTCCAATTACAAGATTATTTGTTGCGATCGGGCGGGCAAAAATTGATTATCATTTTTTGGTTTTTCGGAAAATGTTAAAAATACCCTGATCTTAATGATTGCATGCCGGTTATAAAATACCGGCAGAGCTGCGCTTTTAATCAGTTTTAGAAGCCGGTTACACTTGCAATAAAATGCGAGGCGACAAACCTATGTTTAGCAATGAAGGATTTTTTATATAAATGCAAGAAACAATTAAAATTTTTATCCATATTATTTTTAAAAATTTACCGATCCAACAGTCAATGATTATGAAAAAACTTACTGCAGTATATCTTTTACTTTTCTTGTTTCTATCTATCAACTCTTTTGCGCAGGATGGGAAATTTACCTTTAATATTTCGTCAGCAACCCGCACCAGTGCAGGTGTTTTTAAGGATGATAGTATCCTCGTGAGAACTCTTTGGAACAATGTTGATTATAAAGCAGGCACCTATTCTCAAACATGGGATGGAAAAGATGATGACGGTAGAAGCATCATTAATTCCAGCGATTATTTTTCAGTAAAAATTATGTCCAGCAATGTCAAGTATGTGTGGCAAGGTGTGTTGGGTAATACTTCGAAAGCGCGAACTGGCAGTGGGGTGCATAGAGGATATTACAGATGTATGCAGGGGCTGGTATTTACAAACGGTTACGGTTATTTCTGTAAGGGATATGCAGAAGGTGCACCAAGCCTTGCTAAATTTTCAATCAATGATCCTCAAACTAAAATTGATTTTATCAAAGACAAACAACCAGGAGATATTAACTTCGTTGCCACGGATGATAATAAAGTTTATTGGGGAGCATTTGATGCAAACTCAAACTCAAACTCCTTTGTGTTTGCCACAAATGTTAGTGATGATACAGATTTTTTATTTTCAAAAGGTCAACCATACACAGTCACCTATGGCAGAAATTATCCCAGGGCCATAAGTGTAGTTAACCAGGCAAATGCGTTAATTACAGGTTTAGCAGTACAGAAGTTCGGTAATTTTTTATTTGTTACAAGGGCTGACATAAACCAGTTACAGGTTATAAATAAAACTACTGGAGAGTTGGTTAAGTCAATTAGTTTAACTGCACCAAAAACAGTTTGTGTTGATAGTTCAGATAATTTGTGGATGGTAACAGGAATTAATACCGTTTCGAAATATACGGTAAATGCAGACGGCAGTATATCTTCCCCTACGTTGACATTGAGTGGCTTACTAAAACCATCGGCAATTCAGGTTTCTACAGATGGCTCATTTATAAGTGTGGCAGACGATAGTACAAGCCAACAATTAAAATTTTTTGATAATAGCACTGGCGCATTAACTTACACATTAGGTACTGTGGGAGGCTATTTTGTTGATCCGGATGTAACGAATAATAAGTTTTACTTTGGCGATCTTAGAAACAATTTAAAAACCTTTGTTGCATATCAGCCTGATGGCTCATTTTGGGTAGGCGACCCGGGTAATTATAGAGTACAACACTACAATCCAAGCCACAGTTTTATTGATAGAATTCAGTCTTTAGGTGCCACATATAATACCGGGGTTGATAAAAATAACATTACCAGGATTTTTTCTGATAATTTAGAATTTTCTGTTGATTATTCTATACAGACATTATCAGGAAATGCTGGTTGGACTCTTGTGAAAAACTGGGGTGCTAACATTCCGGCTTATCCATATCATAAAGATCCAATGTTTCAAACTACACTCAGCAATGGGAGAACTTATGGGTTTATTCGAAATTTATACCATTTGGAAGTAGTTGAATATCCTAAAACCGGTCCAATGCGGTTTACAAACACCAAAGTAATTGAGCCTTCAAAAATATTATGTGCAGATGGATCTTTGCAAAATTATGCAGTTGGCGGATCGAAAGGTACAGTGACAAAATATGCACTGGTTGGTTTTGATGGTTTGAATAATCCACAATGGAGCACCACCGGTGAAGTGCTGGCATCTACACCAATATTAAGTATTGGTAGTCCTACCAGTCCTCCAAAGACGCAAATTTTAACATCAAGCAATAAAGTTGTCCATTTTAATAATAAAGTCTATGCCAATAATGTAGGTCCTGTCTATTCAAGCGGGTACCATTTGGGTATTACTAATCGTGGAGGTGATAAATGGTTAGCTCAAACCGAAAAATCAACTTACAGAAGTTATAGTGGTGATTTTCCCAATTCAGGTTATTTTGATGTAGGGAATCTGGTGAATGATTATGGCGGTGGAAATGTTAACGTAGTAGACAGGAACATCATTACATCGTACCATGGAGAATTTTGGAAGAATGGACAAACAAATATGTATAATCACTATTGGGATAATGGATTAGCAATTGGGCAATTTGGAATTTCAAGGGACAAAACGGTTGGTGAATCTGCTGCAATGATGGCAGGTAATGCTTTAACACCGGAAGTTGTAAAAGATGCCAATGGAGATTATTATTTATACCACGGAGATGAAAGTGATCACGCAGGACTTCACAGGTGGAAAATAACTGGTTTAAACACCATAAAAGAAGAAGTAATCCCGCTTGCACCTCCCACCACTTATAATGATGGAGTAGATTATGTGGATCTAATGAAAGACTTACCATTTGATGCGGTGATGCCCAATGGTGTTGTAGGTTGGACAAGAAATCCGACTACCAATTCAGTAGTGGAT
Organism: Ferruginibacter sp.; assembly: GCA_046590675.1. Taxonomy (GTDB): domain Bacteria; phylum Bacteroidota; class Bacteroidia; order Chitinophagales; family Chitinophagaceae; genus Ferruginibacter. The sequence goes on from JBKJUP010000041.1 coordinate 5,011, forward strand.
AAATATGCTAATGCTTTCACTGCATTTACTGGTAGACTAAAGGTGGAGCCGAGGTCGCCTGACATCTTACTCAATTTTGTAAAAATAACAACTGAAACATATACCGTAAACAGAGATCTGGGTAGTAATAATGTTACAGAATCCTGGAAGATCTCAGGAGAATTGGCATATCCTGGAAATACGCCAAATGTGAACAGTATTACTCAGTATTTTGAAGTATTGGATGATCAAAATAAAGTTTTGACGAGGTTTTATCCGGAATTGAATATTGCATCAAATCCGATAGAAGCCACCATTTTTGCTAATAAAGCAGTACTTGCAAGAGGTAACGATGCCACCATAAGGGGTGATATGAATAATTTAAGGCCCTTTGAAGTGAAAATTATAAACGGAACGGTAACTTTTACTTATAGTAGTTATGCTCCTGTAACAACGGCAATTTTTGATGCAACCGGTAATTGGAGAAAGCCAAAGACACTAAGGGTTATATTTAATTCTACTAAAACTGCAATCGCAGTTTATCAAACTATTATTGATCTTAAAGATCTTAAATTTTATAAAGATTTTTTACCAATTCCAGGTATTAATATACCACCCGTTTCTAATGCAGGAAATGATAAGGTTGTAACTTTACCAACTGCTAACTCTACCACTTTAAATGGATCCGGAAGTGATGCTGATGGTTCAGTTAGTAGTTATTTTTGGTCGAAAATTTCAGGCCCGGCGGGTGGAAACATTGCATCAACTACTTTAGCAAATACAAATATTATAGGGTTACTGGAAGGCGATTATTATTATCAGTTAAAAGTAACCGATAACAAAGGTGCTAGTACCAACGATACCATATTTATTAAAGTAAACAGTATTAATCAGGCTCCAAAAGCAAATGCCGGAAATGATATTATAATAACATTTCCAATATTGAATACGGTATTATCAGGTAGTGGATCGGATGTTGATGGAACTATAACAGCTTATACATGGGAATATTTATCCGGTCCTTTAAACTACTTATTGGCTTTGCCAACTTCTGCAAGTACATTGCTTAGTGGACTTATTCCAGGAGTATATGAATTTCAATTAACTGTAAAAGATGACAGAGGTGCGACATCCTCAGATGTAGTTAAGATAACAGTAAATTTATTATCATCCAATAAACCCCCTGTAGTTAATGCCGGACCTGATAAAGTGGTTACGCTTCCTACAAATAATCTGACGCTTTATGGATCAGGCTCGGACCCTGACGGAAGTATTAAAAGTTTTGCGTGGAGAAAAATATCCGGACCCAGTCTTGGTACCATTGCGGCGCCAGTTAGTTCTACATCCATTATATATAATCTTGCAATGGGCGTATACATTTTTGAATTAAGTGCTACCGACAATAGCTATGCTGTATCAAGAGATACCGTTAAAGTGACAGTGAATGCAGGAAGTGTTAATCAAATACCCACTGTAAATGCTGGTCCGGATAAAAATATATTGCTTCCTTCCAATACAACTTATTTAAGTGGTTCTGGTCAGGATTTAGATGGTCCTATAACTTTTAAATGGTCCAGAGTATCAGGGCCGCAAGTCTATTATTTTGTTTCTCCCGATTCTTCGGAAACCGCTTTAAACAATCTTGTAGAAGGAGACTATGTATTTGAATTAAAAGTCACAGATATTGCCGGGGTTTCAGTAACGGATCTGGTTTCAGTAAAAGTTTATAGTTCAGGTGGAACAATTGCTAAAAACATCATTCCAACTGCGAATGCTGGTGCAGACCTGGTTATAACTTTGCCTACTAATTCGGTGACCATAAGTGGTGTAGGTATAGATCCGGATGGTTATGTTGTAAGCTATATGTGGACAAAAATTTCCGGAACCGGAGCATATTCAATCAATTCACCCACTTCAGCCCAAACCACCATATCAAATCTTACTGCCGGTTCTTATCAGTTTCAATTACAAGTGACAGACAATAATGGCCAAACTGGGGTCGACTTTGTACAGGTTACCGTCGATGGCACATCCATTAGTACATCCACTCCTTCAGTTCCAGCTCCGCCATCTTCACCAAACCAGGTTCCTGTGTCAAATGCAGGCATTGATGTAGTAATAATCTTACCAACAAATAGTGTAAATCTTTTAGGTAGTGGAGTAGATTCGGATGGATATATAGCTTCTTATGCGTGGACAAAAATTTCCGGCTCAGCCAGTTATAGTATCAGTTCACCTTCATCAGCCAACACTACCATTAGTAATCTAGTGGAAGGTGTTTATGTATTCCAGTTAAAGGTGGTAGATGATGCCGGAGCCAGTGCATATGACAATGTTCAGATAACTGTCAATAAAGCTCCTGTGGTTGCACCTATACAAGGTGTAAACCGAGTGCCAGTTTCTGATGCTGGCCCGGATATAACGATCAATCTTCCCACCGATAGTGTAACGCTGAATGGTAGCGGCTCAGATTCTGATGGATATATTGCCACCTACATTTGGACGAGAGTTTCGGGTACTTATAATTATACCATCAACTCGCCAAACTCAGCCAGTACGGTTATTAGTAATCTTGCCGAAGGCAGCTATCAGTTTCAATTAAAGGTGATAGATGATGCCGGTGCAAGTGCATTTGATTACGTAAATATTATTGTGAAAAAGGCTGCTACATTTTCAACAGCTGCAGCGTCCGTCAACCAGGTTCCAGTGGCCGATGCAGGAACAGACATAGCAATCACCCTTCCTGTCAACACAGCAGTGCTTAGTGGAACAGGCACAGATCCGGATGGTAGTATCGTAAGCTACCTATGGACCAAAACATCTGGTAGCGGTACTTATACCATTAATTCTCCTTCTTCAGCCAACACCACTATAAGCAATCTTGAGCAGGGAGTTTATGAATTTCAACTACAGGTAACGGATGATGATGGTGCCAGCGCTTATGACATCGTTCAAATTACAGTAAACGGAGCGGCCAAGAGCGTAACAACAGGTGTCAACCAGGTTCCGGTTTCCGACGCCGGGCCAGATATAACGATCAGTCTTCCTGTAAACAGTGTAACGCTGAATGGTAGTGGCACGGATTCTGACGGATATATAGTCAGCTACATTTGGACGCGGGTTTCGGGTACTTATACCTATAACATTAATTCGCCCAATTCTGCCACCACGGCAATCAGTGACCTTACAGAAGGTACATATCAGTTTCAATTAAAGGTGATAGATGATGCTGGTGCCAGTGCATATGATTATGTAAATATTATCGTAAAGGCAGCTACATCAGGGGCAGTAATTGCTCCGCAGGTAAACCAAATTCCTGTATCCAACGCCGGTCCTGATATAACGATCAGCCTTCCTGTAAATAGTGTAACGCTGAACGGTAGCGGCTCGGATTCTGACGGGTATATTGCCAGCTATATTTGGACAAGAGTTTCGGGTACTTATACTTATGCCATCAATTCACCCAATTCTGCCACCACGGTAATCAGTGACCTTGCGGAAGGCACATATCAGTTTCAATTAAAGGTAATAGATGATGCTGGAGCCAGTGCTTATAGTTATGTAAATGTTATTGTGAATAAGGCTGCATTATCAAAGCCATCAACCTCGAGTGCAATAAGTGTTTTGGCATTAAGGTATTCTCCAAACACTACAAATGAATTAAAAGTGTATCCGAATCCGGTAAGAAACGTAGCCACTCTTCAGATTAAAACAATTATTCCCGATACTAAAGCAACAATATCCGTGTTGAATGCTACTGGAATAAAAGTGAAATATAAGGAGATGACGGTACAAGGTGGTAATGTAAATCTACCACTGGATATGTCAGGCCTAAGTGATGGAATTTTTATAATATCATTAAGACTTGCCGATGGCACCATCTTAAACAATAAAGTAGTTAAATTCGGCGGCTCACAGTAGCAAATAATCTGAATAACACCAAAAAAGGGTAGCAATTTACGCTACCCTTTTTTGCTGCCATAAATGATCGTGTTATAACTATAGTCCCGAATTAATTATTACCGCCACTGCAATATTTTTTTCGGTTGTATAACAGAAAGCTTTTTTCACTAGCGAAATTGGTCAGATAATTCATAAAATCAATTGATAACTGGTCAATAAATTTCACGGATATTGAACGATTTTGTCAGCCTTTTCTTAAAAATAATGAAGGATTTTTAATTTTGTAAAAAGACAATGGTGGGAAATGATGGCATGAAAATATGAACCTGAACGGAGCACTTCGTTCCTCAGTGTAAACTCTGCCACTGAAGATGCCATGAATTACCAATGATCGTGAACAAAAAAATCCATTCTAAACCGTATCTGCCTGGCTCATTTCAATAAATTCAAATCGGGTTGAGCGTATTTATATACTTTAAAGTAGATGGTAGTTTTTGTTTGATATACACCGTCAATTCCTGAAATATGGTTTACAAACTGTACCAGGTGGTCATTATCCCTGCACATAACATCCACCTCAAGATCATAATCGCCGGATGTCATTGCCAGGAAACTTACTTCAGAAAGTTTAGCAATTTTCTGAGCTACTTTTTCTTTTAGGGTAGCAGGCCTTACATAAACAGCAATGTGTGCATAGGATCTAAACCCAACTTTTTCCGGGTCAACCCTTCCAATAATATTAACGGTGCCATCTTCAATCAGCTTATTAAAACGGGTTCTGATGGTACCAATGGATACATGCAATTGCTTAGCAATTACTGTAAATGACATTCTTCCGTCCTTTTGCAAAAAAGTTAAAATCGCAAAATCAAGGTCGTCTAAAATTATACTGGCTTTATTCATAATAACTTTCTGCACGCAAATATGCAACGAAAAAATAAAAATAATGCTGAAATTTTGTAATTGACTTAATTATTTTTAATTTACTGCCTCAATTTCTACAAAATCTATAGTCAACTACAAAAGATGAAATATACCTCAATTCAGAATTATATCAACGGACAGTTTGTCTCACCCATCGGAAAAAATACATTAGATGTTATTTCTCCGCTTGATGGAAATCTTTTAGCAACTGTTCCATTATCTGTGTCGCAGGATTTGGACACTGCTGTTACTGCTGCTAAAAAAGCCTTTACAACATGGAGTAAAACACCAATCAAGGAACGGGTACAGGTGTTTTTTAAATACAAAACACTACTTGAGAACAACCTGCAGGAGCTTGCTTTGCTGTGCAGCGAAGAAAATGGAAAGACAATAAGTGAGTCTGTTGCAGAAATTGAAAAGTGCATTGAACTTACAGAGTTTGCATGTTCATTGCCACAACTGGTAACCGGCGAAGTATTGGAAGTTAGCAGGGGAGTTGAATGTAGAACAGAGCACGTGCCGCTGGGAATAGTGGCATCCATTGTGCCTTTTAATTTCCCCAGCATGGTGCCAAACTGGACCCTGCCAAATGCCATTGCTTTGGGCAATTGTATGATCATGAAGCCTTCAGAAAAAGTTCCGCTTAGTGTTGGAAGGCTGGCCGAATTATTAAAAGAAGCCGGGCTTCCGGATGGTGTGTTTAACGTGGTACATGGTGATGTTGAAATAGTAAATGCTATTTGCGATCATCCCGATATTGAAGCAGTATCATTTGTTGGATCTACCAAAGTTGCAAAAATTGTTTATCAAAGAGCTACGGGTAACTATAAACGCTGCCTTGCATTAGGTGGTGCTAAAAATCATTTAATGGTTTTGCCTGATGCAATACCTGGCATGACTGCACAGAATGTTGCAGCCAGCATGAGTGGTTGTGCGGGGCAACGATGCATGGCTGCAAGTGCCATGATTGGTGTGGGTAACATTGATGCCATCATTGATAAAATTTGTGAAGAAGCACGGAAGATAATACCCGGCGAAAACCTGGGTGCCGTTATTAACAAGGCTTCACAACAACGGATTGAAAAATATATCTCCGACGCAGAAGAACAAGGTGCAACAATTTTAGTTGATGGTAGAAATACAAGTGTAACAGGCAAAGAGAATGGGACGTATGTAGGTCCAACAGTAATCGATCATGTTACACCTGATATGTCGGTGGCAACAGAAGAAATTTTTGGGCCGGTGATTTCTATTATGCGTACCAACACAGTGGATGAGGCACTTGCCATTGAAAATGCAAATCCTTATGGAAACGCTGCAAGTGTATTTACCCAAAATGGTGCAATGGCACGATATATAATAGACCGTGCAAGTGCCGGAATGATTGGTGTAAATGTTGGCGTACCGGTGCCACGGGAACCTTTTTCATTTGGTGGATGGAACGAAAGCAAGTTTGGCGTTGGTGACATTACCGGAAAAAGTTCGATAGAATTCTGGACAAAATTAAAGAAGAGTACAACTAAATGGAATGCTGAAGCCGGTGTAAACTGGATGAGTTAGTATTGGTTGATTGATATATAATTACTGAATGTAGATGTTGAATTTGTTGGTACCAGGCAATTGTTTTTCATGGCAGCATCGTTGCGTCGCACACTTGTACATGGTATCAGTGTGTAGCAATTGGAATATTTTTAAGATCAATCTTTGACCTTAGAATTGTTTTAATCTAAAATACTTTACAAATATCTTCTCCCCTTTTTGAAAATGGCAAAGTCTACAAAAGAAGTTATTAAGATTATTCCCGATGAAAAAGTAATCCGGAAATTATATGTTATCAGGGATCAAAAGGTAATACTGGACAGGGATTTAGCAGAATTGTATGAAGTAGAAACAAAAGTTCTTAATCAAGCTGTAAAAAGAAACAAAAGCCGGTTTCCTGGAGATTTTATGTTCCAGTTAAACAAGGAAGAATATGACAACTTGAAGTCACAATCTGTGACCTCAAGTTGGGGAGGTGTAAGATATATGCCATCGGCTTTTACAGAACAGGGCGTAGCAATGCTGAGCGGAGTTATTAATTCTCCCAAAGCCATTGAAATGAACATAGCAATAATGAGGGCATTTGTAGAAATGAGAAGGATTGCCATTAGCGATAAAAATATAGCTCAGCAAATAAAATTATTAATTGAAAGAATAGATGAACATGACGTACAGTTAGGTGCTATTTACAATACTATTGAAAATCTGTTGGATTAAAATATAGTAAAGAAAAAATGGGAAGACAGGGAAAAGATTGGGTTTAGAAAATAAAAGTTTACACTGGTTTTAAAATTTCCACAATGGTATTCATTAAAAGTTCTGTCAATGCTGCCATGGAAAAATATTTTTGAAAAAACAATAAAATTAAAACGATGAACACAACAACCATTTCAGAAGCTCAGGAAATTATTCAGGATAATATGGATTACACACTCTTTTCCTGGAGCAAACAAAAGGGCATTTCACCCATTGCTGTTAAGTACGGCGAGGGTGTATATTTTTATGATTATGATGATAAGCGCTACCTCGATTTTTCAAGTGGTTTAATGAATGTAAATATTGGTCATGGAGATCAGCGTATAACCGATGCTGTTGTAAAGCAAATGCAGGAAATAAGTTACGTAACGCCAAGTTGTGTAACAAAGGTCCGTGGGGAATTAGGGAAAAAGCTGGCGGAGATTTGCCCGGGTGATTTAAATAAAGCTTTCTTTACAATATGTGGTGCCACTGCAATTGAAAATGCCATTAAACTGGCAAGATTGTTTACAGGGAAACATAAAATTTTATCCCGCTATCAATCCTATCACGGCTCATCTTATGGTGCAATGGCTGCAAGCGGAGACCCAAGAAAGCTGCCCGTCGATGTACAGCAGGCGCCAAATTTTGTGCACTTTGATTTACCCAATGCTTACAGGTATCGCCATGGCGAAGAAAATTTATTACAGGATTCAATTGAGCAACTAGAAAGATTAATTGCCTATGAAGGTCCGGGTAATATTGCTGCAATAATTTTGGAGGGTGAGTCAGGTTCCTCCGGTTGTTTAAAATATCCGGAAGGTTACCTGATGGCAGTTAGGGCAATATGCGACCGATACGATATACTTATCATTATGGATGAAGTGATGAGTGGATTTGGCCGTACCGGAAAATGGTTTGGTTTTCAAAATCATGATATTGTGCCAGACATGATTGCAATGGCCAAAGGGCTTACCTGTGGTTATCTTCCATTTGGTTGCCTGATGGTTTCTGATAAAATAGCTGCACCTTACGATGACAAGATGCTGGCGATCGGACTTACTTATTCTGCACACCCTGTATCCTGCGCAGCAGCACTGGAAACTTTGAAAATATATGAAGAGGACAACCTGATAGAAAATGCGGTGGAGATGGGGCATTATATGAATGAGCAACTCGAAAAATTAAAACAACGGCATCCATCCGTAGGCGAATGGAGGAATACAGGTTTGCTCGGATGTATTGAATTGGTAAAGAACCGTACTACAAAAGAACCAATGGCTCCCTTTAATGCAACACCGGACGAGATGGGTGTAATGAATAAAGTTGCTGCAAAAATTAAAGAGCTTGGTATGTACACATTTGTAAGATGGAATTTTATTTTTGTGGCACCGCCACTTATAGTAACAAAAGAACAAATTGATGAAGGTATCGCAATAATCGGTGAAGCAATTGCCATTGCAGATGCGGCTGTAATTTAAAAATCAACATTAGAACATATTTTTTTTCTACAGATAGATTGATTGATTTTTGTATTTTGATTGCCAGCTATTTGAAATATTAATGATGAGAAAGAAGTTGTGCATATTGCTAAAAATTCAGCTATTGCTATTTAATAAATCATAAAAAGTTCTGTCAATTGAATACAACAAATAACACCGCTTCCGATTCATCCATTACAAATGCCGACCTTGCTCCCATACCACAAGATAAACGCACATGGGGCACCTGGAATTACGCCGCACTGTGGATCAGTATGAGCCTTTGCATACCTACTTATATGTTGGCAAGTTCGCTCATAGAAGGAGGTATGAACTGGTGGCAGGCAATACTTACCATTTTTATTGGTAATACTGTGGTGCTGATTCCAATGATTTTAAACGGACATGCCGGAGCTAAATACGGCATTCCGTTTCCTGTGTTGGCAAGGGCCAGCTTTGGCATCAGCGGTGCAAATATTCCTGCCATATTGAGGGCCATTGTAGCCTGCGGTTGGTTTGGTATTCAAACCTGGATCGGGGGATTTGCCCTGTACCAAATGTTTCATTTATGGTTCCCGGTTTTAGATACCATTCCACAGGTTTTCCCTGATTCATTTGGATTACAGACCGGTCCGGCTATTTGCTTTTTTCTGTTTTGGTTACTAAACATGTACGTGGTTTACCTGGGTGTGGAAAGCATTAAAAAGCTGTTGGTTTTTAAAGCATTCTTCTTGCCATTTGCAGCCTTGGCATTGTTATTTTGGGCCATCAGTGCAGGTAACGGGTTAGGGCCCATCCTGGCGCAGCCCTCAAAATTTTCGGATGCAGCATCTTTCTTTGCATTCTTTTTTCCGGCGTTGACCGGTATGGTTGGTTTTTGGGCCACCCTGTCTTTAAATATTCCCGACTTTACGAGATATGCTAAAAGCCAGGCTGCTCAAATAAAAGGGCAAGCCATTGCGCTTCCAACTTCCATGACGTTATTTTCTTTTATTGGAGTAGTGGTTACCTCTGCAACTACAATCATTTATGGTACTACAATTTGGGATCCACTGGTGCTTGCAGGAAAATTTGAAAGCAAATTGTTGGTGAGCCTGGCAATGATAGCCGTTGCCATTTCTACACTTGCAACTAATATTGCGGCAAACATAGTTAGTCCTGCAAATGACTTTTCGCACCTGGCACCGAAAAGAATTAATTTCAGAACGGGCGGCTACATTACCGGTGTAATTGGCATACTTATTTTCCCATGGAAATTAATTGCCGACCCGGGTGGCTACATTTTTACCTGGCTGGTTGGCTATTCCAGTTTATTGGGGCCAATTGGGGGCATTATGATTGCAGATTATTATTTTATTCGTAAACAATATTTGAATGTAAACGAACTATATATGGTAAAAGGCCAGTATAGTTTTGGAAACGGTATTAACAGGTATGCAGTACTGGCGTTGTTATTGGGCATACTTCCAAATGTGCCGGGCTTTTTAATTCAAATCAACATTATACCAGGCAATATTTTTCCTGCATGGATTGCTAACTTGTATAGCTATGCATGGTTTGTTGGTTTTTTTGTAAGCGGAATTATTTATTATATTACAATGAGAAACGCAACGGTTATCAAAAATCCAGTTGTTCAAATAAGCAGTAATCCCACCACTTAAACCAAATTTTTAACGTGGCTAAATAGTTAAACATGAGCACCCTGATTAAGAATGGACAAATAGTTACGGCCTCTGATTATTATGTGGCAGATATCTTTATAGAAGGTGAAACCATCCGTTCAATCGGGAAAGACCTCGTTGTAAATGCTGATGAAATTATTGACGCAACCGGCCTCTTGGTTTTTCCTGGAGCAATAGATCCACACGTGCATTTAGAAATGCCTTTTATGGGTACATTTTCCAGTGACAATTATGAAACGGGCACAAGGGCTGCGTTGTTTGGCGGCACCACTACTGTAATAGATTTTATCTTACAATCACAGGGGCATTCGTTATACGATGCATACAAAGCATGGAGTGGCAGGGCAGCAGGCAATGCAATAGGCGATTATAGTTTCCACATGGCAGTAACCGATTTTAATGAAGATACCTGCAAAGAAATTATAGACCTGGTAGAGAAAGAAGGCATCACTTCTTTTAAAATATTTATGGCTTATAAGGGCGCATTGATGATTGATGATAAGCAAATGGTGGGCCTGATGAATGAAGTAAAACAAAGAGGCGGGATGGTTACCGTTCATGCTACCAATGGCGATATGATCGATTTCCTGGTAGCCAAAAATAAAAGTGAAGGCAATCTGTCTCCATTGTACCATTACCTGTCGCAACCTGAAGTAACAGAAGCAGAAGCTTCTGAAAGATTTGCTGGTATTGCAGGTTATACTGGTTGTCCTGGTTACATTGTACACATGACTTGTGAAGGTGCATTAAATGCAGTAAGAAATAACAACCGCAACAATCAAAAAGTATTTGCTGAAACCTGTATTCAATATCTTTTATTAGACGCCTCTTTATATAAACATGATTTTGAAGGTGCCAAATGGGTAATGAGCCCGCCACTAAGAGAAAAGAAGGACCAGGCTGCTTTATGGGCCGGCATCAACCAGGGGTTGATACAAGTGGTTGCTACAGACCATTGCCCTTTTACATTGGAACAAAAATTTTTAGGGAAAGATGATTTTTCGAAAATTCCCAATGGCCATCCGGCTATTGAGCACCGCGTAGAATTATTGTATAGCGAAGGAGTAGTAAAGGGTAAAATTTCGCTCAATAAATTTGTAGAAGTATTGAGTACAAATCCGGCAAAAATATTTGGTATGCATCCACGCAAGGGATGTATTGCTCCCGGTTCTGATGCCGACATTGTACTATTTGATCCCAATAAAAAACATACCCTCAGTGCAGCTACACATCACATGAATACAGATTATTCTGGTTATGAAGGATGGGAAGTTACCGGCAAGTGCAGCACTGTTTTATTAAGGGGGCAAGTAGTGATTGATAAAGATAAATGCCTGGTTGAAAAGGGCAATGGGAAATATATTAAGAGAAATAAGTTAAGTGCTATCATATAAATTTTAGCACCCACCATTTATTTATAAAAAAGTATTTGGCAGTTGACAATTTGATTTTTTCACAAACCCCAAAAGTAATTGTTATGCTAAATAAATTATTTGGTGATACGAGAGATAATATTATCAAGAAAGTGTTGGGTAATAATGTCAAAAATTTTACTAATAAAGATGTTACAATTCTGTCTAACAATTGTGTTGGCGGAATCATTTTAAATCATTTGGAACAAAGGTTTAATTCGCCTACGGTTAATTTATATTTCAATGTGCCGGATTATTTAAGGTTTTTGAAAAGAGTGGACTATTATTTAGATAAGGAAATTACATTTTCTTATCAGTCTAAATACGAAGGTAAAATAATGCCTTATCCAATTGGTACAATTGAAGATATTGAAATGCACTTTGTACATTATCACAGTTTCGAAGATGCAAAGGAAAAGTGGGAGAAGAGAAGTAAACGGATCAACCCCGATAATATTTTTGTGATTGGGTCAGATGGCGGCTATTGTACACCGGAATTAATCGATGAGTTTTTGAGTTTACCGTATAAGAATAAGGTTTTCTTTTCTTCTAAAAAGCACTTATCTAAAGAAGTTATTTTCTTTAAGGAATATGAAAATGAAAAAGAAGTTGGAGATCTTATCAACGCTGATAATGCATGGTATTTTCATTTTGATACCATTGGATGGCTTAATACGGGCAAAATAAAAAGGAATCCAACCGTTACTTTTTTATTCAATTTATATAGAAGCGGAAGAAAAAAGTATCAGAAACTTGCCAATTCACAAGCAAAGTATGAAAAGAGTATTGCGAAATTGGAACAACAGCAGTCAATAAATGATTAAAAATTTCTTGATTAAAAATTTGATCTTCAATTATTAAGTTCGGGCAGAAAAATTTATAAATACACCCAACAAAAAAAATCTCAATGCCAAGAATAATCAGGTCGGCGCTCATACAAATGAGTTTAGCAAAAACGGAAGGAGAAGGCACCATTAAGGAGATTAAAGAAGCCATGCTACAGAAGCACATCCCGATGATTGAGGAAGCTGGTGAAAAAGGGGTGCAGATTTTATGTTTCCAGGAAATATTTAATACCCCTTATTTCTGCCCCGGGCAGGATAAGGCCTGGTACGAATCTGCAGAAACTGTTCCCGGCCCAACGACCGATTTGATGTGTGCTTATGCAAAGAAATACAATATGGTGATCATAGTTCCCGTTTATGAAAAGGAACAGGCAGGTGTATTGTACAACACGGCTGCGGTGATAGATGCGGATGGCAAATATTTAGGGAAGTACAGAAAAAATCATATTCCGCATACAGGCGGTTTCTGGGAAAAGTTTTTCTTTAAACCGGGTAATCTTGGTTATCCTGTTTTTGAAACCCGGTATGCAAAAGTGGGCGTATATATTTGCTACGACAGGCATTTTCCTGATGGTGCAAGATGCCTTGGTTTGAATGGGGCAGAGATTGTTTATAATCCATCTGCAACAACAGTAGGACAATCACAGTACCTGTGGAAGTTGGAGCAACCGGCGCATGCAGTGGCAAATGGTTACTTCATGGGATGCATTAACAGGGTTGGTACAGAAGCTCCGTGGAACCTGGGTAGGTTTTATGGCACCAGCTATTTTGTAGATCCACGGGGACAAATATTTGCAACGGCTTCAGAAGAAAAAGATGAATTACTGGTTGCGGAATTTGACCTGGATATGATTGAAGAAGTAAGAAGCACCTGGCAATTTTTTAGAGACAGAAGACCAGAAACGTACGGAAAAATTACAGAACTGTAACTGTTAGTTTTTCAATTAAAAGATTGGGTTTTTCAATTAAAGGCTTTGGTAAATTTTATGAAAAATATTTGCCAGCGCCTTTGTTATTTTTTACATAAAGTAATTAAATTCATACATGTCAATTTCCAATAACAAATTACCTGCGGAGCAATATCAAAAAAACTTCAGCGACATTCATCCGCCTTTTGAAACAAAGGATGCTGCCCTTGTGGAAGCTAACCGCTGCCTGTTTTGTTACGACGCTCCCTGTATGAAAAGTTGCCCCACCAGTATTGATGTGCCTAAGTTTATCAAGCAAATTACAACCGACAATATTAAGGGATCCGCAACCACCATTTTTTCCAGCAATATTATGGGAGCAGGCTGCAGTAAAGTTTGCCCGGTTGAAAAATTATGCGAAGGTGCCTGCGTATATAATTTAATGGATGAAGAAGCAATTCCCATCGCCAAACTACAACGCTATTCAACCGAAATGGCAATGGAAAATAACTGGCAGTTGTTTAAAAGAAAGCCTTCCGTTGGTAAAAAAGTTGCTGTGGTGGGTGCCGGCCCCGCAGGATTAAGTTGTGCCCATACATTAAGTCGTGAAGGCATTGATGTAACCATTTATGAAAAGGAAAGCAAAGGTGGTGGATTAATGACCTATGGCATTGCAGCCTATAAAGTAACGCCCCGGTTTTGTGAAGACGAAGTAGATTATATCATCAGCATTGGTGGTATAGAAATAAAATATAATCAGCAGCTTGGAAAGGATATTTCATTGGCTGATTTACAAAAGCAATATGATGCAGTTTATCTCGGTATAGGTGTAGGCTTAGCCAGGCAATTGGATATACCTGGTGAAGCGTTAATGGGTGTAACAGATGCACTGCAATTTATTTACGATATCCGCGACAAAGGATTTGACAAGGTTGCTGTAGGAGATAAGGTTGCAGTAATTGGAATGGGCATGACAGCCATTGATGCAGCAACGCAGGCCAGGCGGCTGGGAGCAAAGGATGTAACACTGGTGTATAGACGAACCGAAAATGAAAAGCCATGTACCAACGTGGAATTGGATATCGCTAAACTGGATGGTTGTAAAATAAACTGGCTGGCAGCACCAAAAGAAATACTGGGTAAGGATGGAAAAGTAACCACATTGGTTTGTAGTATAATGCAACTGGGCCAACCTGATGAAAGTGGCCGATGTTCACCAGTTGACACCGGCGAAACCTTTTCGCTTGAAGTTGACATGGTAATAAAAGCGGCCGGTCAAATGCCATTTAAAGAGCTGGTAACAGCGAACGGAGTAGAAAATAAATGGGGTAAAATACAAGTGCAAAAAAATGGCGCTACCAACATTGCCGGCGTTTTTGCAGGTGGTGATGCAGTGAATGGAGGCAAGGAAGTAGTTGACGCCGTGCAGGCAGGTAAAGACGGAGCAGCGGGGATACTTCAATATATTTTGAATGCTGGTTAATCTTCCACGCAAAGGCGCAAAGAGTAAAAGACGCAAAAATTTAGATGCTAAATGAAAACGAAATATCTAGGAATGTTGTAAATATTTGTTTCAATATTCATACCACCTATGGGCCAGGATTATTCGAAAGCGTATATGAAGAGATATTTTGCTATGAACTAAGTAAAACAGGTATTTCTTTTACCAGGCAACAGCCAATTGCTCTCATACATGAAACGATAAAAATGGAAATTGGTTTCAGAGCAGATGTTGTAATTGACAAAAAAGTTATTGTGGAATTGAAATCTATTGAGGCTCTTGCACCGGTGCATTTTAAGCAAGTACAAACCTATTTAAAATTGACTGGGTGTAAACTTGGAATGTTAGTAAATTTCAATGTTAGTCTTATAAAAGATGGAATCCACAGAATAGTAAATAATTTATAAACTTATCACCTTAGTTCCTCTGCGTCTTTGCGTGAAAAAAAAATAACTATGGCCGATATATCTTCAAACTTCCTCGGAATAAAATCTCCCAATCCATTTTGGTTGGCGAGTGCTCCGCCTACGGATAAAAAAATAAATGTACTCCGGGCTTTTGAAGCAGGCTGGGGTGGTGTGGTTTGGAAAACCCTTGGCAGTCAGGTTAAAAATGTTTCTTCAAGATACTCAGCCGTCAACTTCAATGGAGTGCGGGTAATGGGTTTTAATAATATTGAACTCATCAGCGATCGTCCGCTCGATATTAATTTAAAAGAAATTGCGGAGTGTATAAAACTCTTTCCCGACAGGGCCATGGTAGTTTCTTTGATGGCAGATAATGATAAAAATAGCTGGCACGAACTCATGAAAAAAGTAGAAGATACAGGCGCTCATGGATTCGAATTAAACTTTGGTTGTCCGCATGGAATGACCGAACGTGGAATGGGCGCCGCCGTAGGGCAGGATCCCGAGATTGCAAAAATGGTAGTGGAATGGGTGATGGAAAAAGCAAGCATTCCGGTTATCACCAAACTTACGCCCAATGTACATTCTGTGGTGCCAACAGGTAAAGCCTGTGTGCAGGCAGGTACCCATGCATTGTCGCTGATCAATACCATTCAGTCAGTAACAGGGATCGATTTGGATACGCTTGTGCCCAATCCTTATGTGGCAGGTAAATCTGTATTTGGTGGTTATTGCGGGCCGGCCGTAAAGCCAATTGCATTAAAAATGCTCACCACTATCAGCCAGGATCCTACCACCTCCAAAGTGCCAATCTCCGGTATCGGAGGCGTAAGTACCTGGAGAGATGCGGTAGAATTTATGTTGCTTGGTGCAGCTAACGTACAGGTATGTACGGCCGCAATGAAACACGGTTTTAGAATTGTAGAAGACATGTGCGATGGTATGAATAACTGGATGGATGAAAAAGGTTTTAAAACCCTCGATGATTTTATCGGCAAGTCAATTGAAAAAATCACCCACTGGGAAGACCTCGATATCAACTACCACCATATTGCAAAAATTAACCAGGATAAATGCATTCACTGCGGTTTATGTTACATTGCCTGCGAAGACGGATCGCATCAATCCATCAACCTCGAGTATGGCAAACCATACAACACTTACACTGTTAAGGAAGAAGAATGTGTTGGGTGCAACTTGTGCCAGTTAATGTGCCCGGTTACCGACTGCATTACAATGGAAGAGCATCGGGTAGCACCTGAATATGTAAACTGGAAAGATTATCAAAGGCTCGGTTTACCGCTCAACGATCATTAGTAATTTATTTTTGAATTTTAAATTTTGAATTTTGAATTTAAAAAGGGCGTGCCCCTGCGGGTCGGGCTATCCGCTGCAAGTCCTCGCTGCGCTGCGGGCTTTCCGCTTCTATCCCTCACGCAGGCAGTATTAGATTTGTAAGTATATTTTTTAATTACATTATAATAAATAACGCTATTTATTAAATAATCATGAAATTACTAATTCTCTTATTTTCAATATTTATCACGATTACTCTAAAAGGGCAGTTTTTGCCCGAAAAGAATTTGCACCTTACAGTGAGCATATCTATTATAGATTCGAATTACCGGATTAAGCCAAAACTTAGCGTTTTATCCGACACCTTTAAAATACAAATTCATAAAAAAATTCTTTTCGGAAATGAAGACGAAACTGATGCTGATTGTATTTTTTATCTTCAGAAGATTATCCAAGGCCATCAAGTAAACATGTATAATCTTGCATACCGAGATGATTTTTCATTCTTAGATCGATCTTTAATAGAGTATGGTTTTAACGATTCATTAAAAGACTCAGTTTTGCTGAATTCATATCTTCCTCCATTAGAAACAGGCACATATCGAACTTTTGTAGTTTTTCGATATTATCTGAATGGTATTAAAAAGGAAATAACATCTGATGATTCTTATTTTGAGGTTCCACCAAAATAGTGAAACGGGTAATTAGTATTGGCGCTTTAATTACCTGGGGCAAACGTGTCCGCCAACGCAACTTCCTCTTTGTTTACCTGGACCAAGTATGAGACAAACTATCTTCTTCTTTATGTGCTTGGACTAAGGTTGGTGCAATAATGTACCATATCAAATTGAACCTTTTGCCTCAATCAATCTAATTTTACCAACGAATAATTATCACATGTTCCAATAACAGATTAAATAAAAATGAAATTAAAATCAGCAGTTCCACTTATTGGTGAAGATGAAGTAAAATGGCTTATTATAGAGTCAGATGAAAATGATACAAATGGTTTTTTTGTTTATTATTATACAAACGATAACACAGCGTACGATACATGGCACAGAACTCTTAATGATGCTTTTGAAACGGCTAATATGCAGTATGGCATAATTAAAGAAAATTGGGAGGAATTGGATCCATAAAAGTACACATTCAATAATATAACTGTTACCTGGAGCCAACCTCCGAGAAAAACAACACTATTTAATTTAAAAGCCAAGTTATCTTAACCCTTTTTTACTAAGTCATTTTATAAAATATCTAACCATGAAAATAAACGTAACCCGCCTGCAGCAACATTTTGAAGCCATGAGTGAAATTGGGAAAATTGGTGAAACCGGCACCTGCAGGCCTACCATGACGCCTTTGGAAAAGCAGGGTTTTAAACTGGCAGCATCCTGGATGAAAGAAGCCGGTATGACAACAAGGATTGATAATTTTGGAAACCTGGTTGGCAGATTAGAAGGCAGCGATCCTTCATTGCCTGTGTTAATGATGGGCTCTCATTTAGACTCGCAACCTTACGGCGGAAGATTTGACGGCGTTGCCGGTGTGCTCTGCGCCATAGAAACTGTTGTTACCCTCACAGAAAATGGCATCACTCCTCAGCGAAGCATCGAAGTAATTTCTTTTGCGGATGAAGAAGGCTGGCGCTTCAATAAGGGCTTGTTTGGTTCAAGAGGAATATTGGGTAAGTTGGAAGAAGGCGAATTACAACGCACAGACAAAGAAGGTATCACCCGTGAAAAAGCATTGCTCGATTTTGGTTGTGATCCTACAAAATTTAAAGAGTCGGAATATAAACCCGGCAGCATTTTTTGTTTCCTTGAATTACACATTGAACAAGGGCCCGTGTTGGATATGGCCAATCATCCATTGGGTGTGGTCTCCGGTATTTCGGGGCCACTTTGGTTAACTGTTAAATTGAAGGGGATGGCCGGGCATACAGGCTCGGTACCCATGGCCATTCGCAAAGATGCACTGGTGGGAGCGGCCGAGATAATTGTGGCACTCAATCAAATTGCAACTCAAATACCCGATGCCCCAACAGTGGGTACGGTCGGCACCATCAATGTGTTTCCTGCTTCACGAAATATCATTCCCGAAGAAGTAACCTTCACCGTTGATCTGAGAGACATTGATCTTGAAAGACGCAACCGATATGAAAAGCAATTGCGTGACCAGGTTGAAAGCATTACAAAAAAGCATTCACTTACCTACGAAATTTCTGAAGACACCAACAATGAACCTCGTTATTGTGCAGACTGGTTAAAGACAATGATTCATGCATCTTGCAAAGAAGCAGGATTGGATGCGCCTGAATTAATGAGTGGACCCTTTCATGATGCAATGGCTCTTTCTTACGCTTGCGATTATGCAATGATATTTGTTAGATGTAAAGATGGCATCAGCCACAACCCACTGGAATATGCGTCTTATGAAGACCTTGCATTGGGTACAGAAGTGTTGTACAGCACTGTGCTTAAAATTCTGGACAAATAAAAATACTTTGGAATTACATCTGTAAAAAGTGAAATAAACTTTGTTGATAATTCAGGAAATACTGCGGCCATCAGTTCCGGCAATTGATGGCCATTTTATTTTATGTACTCCAGCACCAGCCACCATAGTCCGGTGCTGATAAAAGATATTACAATGCCAATTCCAATAATAAGATTTACCAGGGTTGGATCAAGATCATATTCTTCAGCAATTATTCCTGCGGTTATCAACGTAGGCATTGCCGATTCAAAAACACTTATTTGCCCGATGGTACCTTTTACCCCGGATAGCAATACAATGCCAAATACTACCAATGGCGCAATGATCAATTTGTAAATCAATGCTGCAGAAATATGCTGTACATGATCTTGCCATCCTTTAAATTTTAGTTGCAGGCCAATCGAAAAAAGTGCAAGTGGGCCTACTGTTCCGGCCATTTTGGTAAATAAAGGATCAAGCGGTGTTAGGTCAATAAAGTTGGGTAATATCAATGCAGCCATGCACCCAAGAAATGGCGGAAATTTTAATAACCGTTTCGCAATAACCATAATTGAAAGCGCCTCTTTCTTTGCAGAATGAACTGCTACAATAATTCCGGCGGTGGCTAATATCATAAAATTTACCTGGTCGTAAATGATTGCAATACCGAGTTCCTTTTCACTGTAGTATGCTACAATTAAGGGAAAGCCGATAAATGTAGTGTTGCTTAAACCGGTGGCAAGTTTTAAACCACCTTCGGTGGCTTTAGGAAGTTTTTTTACAATTGCGTATAGGCGTATCAGTAACCAGGCTCCCAGCCATACGGCCAACGGGGTAGCCGCAGGTAATATTAATTCCCTGCTCCAATGTATGTGCGACAAATACCTCAGCGATACTGCCGGCAATGCCAGGTTGATGATCCAAGCATTGATACCCTTGTGTGCATCTGCCGGCAACACTTTTGATCTTCTGAAGAGCATTCCTGCAATAACACAAATTCCAATCAGTAGAAAATTTTCCATTTACTGCCTTGTTAATTTTTAACCACCATCCATCTGTTATTGTTCAAGGTTGATGTGAATAATGATGGCATAATTACAATACTTTCCTATTAAGTTAACAGGAAGCGAATGGGTAAATTTAATACAGAAATAAAGAGTAAAGGTTTTTGAGATAAAAATTCTGCGGCAATTTGTTTGGGTGGATTTAAAATTGCCGCATGAGATGTTACCTTTATTTGATAGTATTTAAGTTAAAAGCTGTTTGTAAAAAGGTGATATCTCTTATTCATGAAGCGAAAATTATAAATACACTCATTTGTTTTTTCAGTAAAACTGGTTCATAAAAAAAGCCCATCGTTAAATGGGCTTTCTAATAATTTATAGACATGTTACGCCAGTACCCGATTATTTGCATCTCTGAAACGTGTTACAATATCGAGTGCAGTTTTTAAAGTTGCCTGCTGTTCGGCAATAATTATTTTTACATGAGGATCCATGGTTGATGCGGTTGATAGTGCGGCATCATAAGCATGTTGAGCTTCGTCCTCACCAAATTTGCAGGCATTTAAAACGGCTTGTTTTCCGTTTTCTGTACAGGTGGTTGCCAAATCCATCCACACCCTGTAAAGATTACCTTTAGCACTGGTACCTGTAGCAAATTCGCCTCCGAGGTTTATCACTATCTGCGTAAGTTCCTGTGTAAAGGTTTTACTGTCATTAACCATTCCTGAAAATATTGCCTTCAAATCATCATTACATGATTTTAGTTCATCAATCGCTTTGCAGTATCCTGCACTACGGTCATTATTAATTTCTATAAGATTATTCAAAATCTCTATTAATTGTAACTTTTCCATAGTATAAGAATTTAGATAACAATTGGTTCTAAAACAGTGCCATTGTTAACTCGCTGGCAGTTAGTAGGTTAGTTTTTATTCAATGGCCTTTTACAGGGAACAGGGAAAAATTATCTACATGTAAACACGCCTGCCAAAAAAGGTTAGTATTTTGCCAATTCAATTTATTTTTTAATTGTAGTTTTAGTAACTTCATATTAACTCAAAACGAATGCTTGAAGGGTGAAGCAAGTTTATTTTAACCAATAAAAACCTGATTATGAAAGTATCTGACATCTTACAAAAGAAAGGGAGCAATGTTTATTCAGTAACCGCTTCAGTTACTGTATATGAAGCTTTGAAAGCCATGGGAGAAAAAAATATTGGCGCATTGCTGATTATGGAAAATGAAAAATTGCTGGGCATTTTTTCGGAAAGGGATTATGCCCGTAAAATTATTTTGAAAGGAAAAAATAGTCACGAAACATTGGTAAAAGAAATTATGACCGAAAATGTAATTTCAGTTTTGCCTTCGGATAATATTGATAAATGCATGGAGCTGATGAGTGGAAAAAAAATACGCCATCTTCCCGTAGTGGAAAATAACATAGTTTCTGGCGTGATTTCGATAACCGATGTGGTTACTGCAATCATCGCTGCACAGAAGGAAACCATTAACCTGCTGCACGATTATATTTCTCAATAAACATGATTGCATATTACTAAAATAGCCCACTTTACAGCGGGCTATTTTATTATGCATTAGATAATGCCTGCCAGTTGCAGACTTCTTTTACTGATTTTACGGTAATCTACATCTTCAACAATCGCATCCGGGCAAAGTATCAACGAAATTCCTGGTTGTTTCCACCAGTTATCATTTGTTAGTTTCGATGCATGTAACACACCAATTAACCAACCCGATCTATACTCGTTGTGCCATTCTTCTATCCATTCAAATGCGTCTTTATCAATGGGCGTATTACCAGTTGCGCTTACAAATACTTTCAGGTAAAAATCATTGCTAAGTGTAGTGCCTTGCTGCACACCGATTTTTTTATACTCATATTTATAATTGTAACGCAGTGCAGAAATGTCGCTCAATACTGCTGATGCAGTGGGAAAAGCACCTGCCCCTTTTCCTTTTATAAAATGCCTGTCTGCAAACCTACCCTCCGTAATTACACCGTTATATTCATCCTCCACGTTATACAAATCATCCGTTGTTTTTACAAACTGGGGTAATACAAATGTAGCCAGCTTTCCGTTTTTTAATTTTTGTGCATTGGCTACTAATTTTATGCTGTATTTTTTTTCCGTAGCTACCACTGCATCCTGCAGCGAAATATTCTCAATACCATTAAAAATAAAATCGGTGGTTTTTGCAATTACGCCAAATGAATGAGCCAGTACAATACAAAGTTTATTGGCGGCGTCGGCTCCGCTGATATCCAGCTTGGGATCGCTTTCCGCAAAGCCCGCCTGCTGGGCCAACAACAAAGCTTCATTAAATTCAAGTTGTTCCTTAAATATTTTTGAAAGTATAAAATTGGTTGAGCCGTTAATGATTCCCCTGAATGAACGCAACAGGTCATTGTCGTAATATTCTTCCAGGTTGCGGATAATGGGCATACTTGCACAACAGGAAGCTTCATATAAAAAAGAAGTGTGGTGTTTTTTCTGCAGTTCAAGTAATTCCTCAAAATGCTCTGCAATCATTTTTTTATTGGCGCTTACTACCGCCTTGCCGTTTTGTAAAGCTTTTTTTACGATGACATAAGCCGCATCTGCATCATCAATTAATTCAACAATCACATTGATAGCTGTATCATCCAGCAACACACCGGCATCTGATGTAAAGTTTTCTGCGTCAATATTTCGCTGCTTGCCTGGATTTTTAATGCATATTTTTTTAATGGTAGATTGTAAAGAGGAAGTATTGTGCAGTACTTCATACAATCCTTTTCCTACTACGCCATAGCCAAATAATCCGATGGTTAATTGCTTTCTTGTTTCCATAATTTTATGCTTATTGATCAATTTAAAATGAAATGATCTTTGGTAATAACTTATTAAAAAAGCGAAGACAAATCGTATCGGTGAGTTTTGTTGCCATACCATTGAAGCAGGTGCAACAAAAAAGCTCATCCGATAAATCAGATGAGCTTTTAAATATTTTGAAGAGATATTTTGAGCTGGGTCTGACTTATCTTCCCGATCATAAATCAGGATGGAATTGGCACCTTTTCCCGTTAATAACGGGATAGGTTGTCAAGGCTTCATCGGGCCATTACCCTCTGCCTTTCTTGATAAGTGATAACTAAAGAACTGCTGCAAAGGTAAATCTACCCAATCAACAATTCCAAATAAATCTTTGCCTGATTTTTTTATTAATCGGTGAAATCCTTACTGGTATTGTATTTCAGTCCTTATAGTTGTATAGTTTTTTTATTTGCATTGAATTGGGGTTCAGAACCGTTTTCTTTTTTTTAACTTGCCAAAGGCGACGGCCCTTGAAACAATAGCCATGTACAACATTCAGCAAACACTTCAGCAATATTTTGGATACGACGAATTCCGGCACAATCAGCAGGAAATTATAGAAAATGTGCTGGCAAAAAATGATAGCATTGTGTTGATGCCCACAGGTGGTGGTAAGTCGCTCTGTTACCAGGTGCCTGCCCTGCTATTTGATGGTGTTACCATTGTGGTTTCGCCACTCATTGCACTCATGAAAGACCAGGTAGATGCACTAAAATTGAATGGCATTGCAGCAGCTTTTTTAAATTCATCCCAGAGTACATTTGAGCAATCCGATATCATCAATCGAATAAATAATAACCAGTTAAAATTATTATACGTAGCACCAGAGCGTTTGGTGGGGCAAAACAGTTTACTCAATTATCTTAAAAAAATAAATGTGTCTTTATTTGCAATAGACGAAGCACATTGCATCAGTCATTGGGGCCACGATTTCAGGCCCGAATACCTGGTGCTGGGACAATTGAAAAAAGATTTTCCGCATGTGCCGGTTATTGCACTTACTGCCACGGCAGATAAACTTACAAAGCAGGATATTATTTCTAAACTTGAATTAGCATCCTATAAAGTTTTTGAAAATTCTTTCAATCGCCCCAATATTGGGTATTATATAAAACCTAAAAAAGCTTACCTAAAGCAACTGCTTGATTATTTGAAATTACATCCGGATGACAGTGGTATTATTTATTGCCTCAGCAGAAAAAGTACAGAAAAGCTGGCCGCCGATCTTTGTGATAACGGATATGCAGCAGCGGCCTATCATGCAGGATTAGACCGCAATGTAAAAGAAGACAACCAGGAAAAATTTTTGAGGGATGAAATTAAAATTATTGTAGCCACCATTGCATTTGGAATGGGAATTAATAAAAGCAATGTACGATGGGTAGTACACGTGGATTTACCAAAAAATATTGAAGGGTATTACCAGGAAACCGGCCGTGCAGGCAGGGACGGATTACCCAGTGAAGCAGTACTATTTTACAGTGCTGCAGATGTATTTAAGCTGAAAAGTTTTGCAAGGGTTGAAGGCAACGAAGAGCAGAGTAAAGTAATGCTTAAAAAGCTGGACCAGATGTCGGCGCTTTGCGAAACAAGGCAATGCCGCAGAAAATATTTATTAAATTATTTTGATGAAGCGGCGCCGGATTATTGTGGAAGTTGCGATGTGTGCCTGAGCGATGAAGAGAAAGTAGATGCGACGATAGAAGCACAAAAATTACTGAGTGCTGTATACCGTGTAAAAGAAAAATTCGGCATTAATTACATCATTGATTTTTTAAGAGGAAGCACCACATCCCGGCCGGAGCACCAGTTGATAAAAACCTTTGGTGTAGGAAAAGATATCAGCAAAGATCAGTGGCGCCAATATATAAAAGAGCTATTGCAATTAAACTATTTGCAACAAAGCGAAGGCAATTATCCCGTACTGCAATTGAATGAAAAAAGCCACCAGGTTTTAAGAGGAGAGTTGGCAGTGATGTTGGTAAAATCTGTGACAGCTAAAAATGAAGTAGCGCTTAATGCTGTTGCAGAAGCAGTAAATGAAGGGTTGTTGAAATCATTGAAAGCCGTGCGGCTTCAGCTTGCAAAGGAAGAAAATGTTGCGGCCTTCCAGGTGTTTTCTGACGCCACCCTGGTGGAGCTGGCTACTTATTTACCATTAACCAATTCGGACCTTGGCAAAATTTCAGGCTTTGGATATATCAAATTGCAAAAATATGGCAACTATTTTTTGGATGTAATCATAGCATATTGCAGAAACTATAACTTAAAAACAAATATCCATTCCAAAGTTGTTAAGCAAAGAACAAAGAAAGTTGGCAGCAATGATAAAGCCACAGAAACCAAGCGTACCAGCCTGCAGTTATTTCAATCGGGAAGAGATATAGATGAAATTGCCGCAATGAGGGAATTAAAACGCAGCACCATTGAAGAGCATCTGGGCTATTTTGTTTTTAGCGGAGAGATTGCCATTAATGAAATTGTTAGTGAAAATAAAATTGCGGTTATAACCCAGGCCATTGAAGAAAATAAAAACAGCCTCGCCATTGCCCCGGTAAAGAAGAAACTGGGTGATGCCTACTCGTATGGAGAAATAACGGCGGTAATGCAATATTTGAGAAGAATGAATGAAGCCTGATATCTCTGCAGATAAATTAGAAAAGTTGAAAATGTGTTACCTGTAAATTAACAAAACATGGAATTGGGCAACTAATTGGCTGGTATTTTGTTTTGTACCTTTGCAGTAAGTAAGTACAAATGACGAAAGAAAAAAAATCCGTTTCGGAAGAGCTGGTTCAGCATGAGTTTATTGAAGTTTTTGGTGCAAGGGAGCACAATCTCAAGAACATCGATATTAAAATTCCTAAAAATCAATTGGTTGTTTTTACAGGCGTAAGTGGCAGCGGTAAATCTTCGCTGGCATTTGATACCATTTACAACGAAGGGCAGCGGCGTTACATGGAAAGTTTTAGCGCCTATGCACGCCAGTTTATGGGTGATATGGAGCGCCCGGATGTGGATAAAATCACCGGGCTTTCACCGGTAATTTCCATTGAACAAAAAACCACCAACAAAAACCCAAGAAGTACGGTAGGAACCATCACAGAAATTTATGATTTTTTGCGTTTGTTGTATGCACGGGTAGGCGAAGCGTATAGCTACAACACCGGCAAAAAGATGGTGAAATTTAGTGAGGAAGAAATTGTTGCCAATATATTTTCAAGATTCAAGGGTGAAAAAATAAGTTTGCTGGCACCGCTGGTAAGAGGCCGGAAAGGGCATTATCGGGAACTGTTTGAAGACGTTCGGAAAAAAGGATTTTTGAAAGTTCGCATTGATGGAGAAATAAAAGACCTGGTTGCTAAAATGCAGGTTGACCGATATAAAATTCATGATATAGAATTGGTAGTGGACAGGTTGCCCGTTACAGATGACATGAAAGTGCGATTGAGCCAAAGTGTACAAAAAGCGCTGACGGTTGGAAAAGACCTGATGTTTGTTTCGCCACAAAAACCTACAGTTTCAGATAAAGTATTGACCGAAGAATCTGCCGCCACTAAGAAAAAATCTAAAAAAGCAGTTGCGGAAAAAATTGATCATTCAGCGGCATTAGAAGAAGCCATGTACAGCAAACAATTGATGTGTGTGGATACCGGTATTAGTTATGAAGAACCTTCACCCAATGCATTTTCATTTAATAGTCCTTATGGCGCATGCCCAACCTGCAAAGGATTGGGCAATGTTTACAGCATCAGCCTCGAAGCTGTGTTGCCCGATAAAAAGCTTTCTATCAAAGAAGGTGGTATTGCACCTTTGGGTGAAGAAAGGGAAGCTTACATGTACAAAAATGTGGAGGCGATTGCCAAAAAAAATAAGATCAGTGTTGACAAACCAATCAGCACCATTTCCCAAACTGCACTGAATATTTTGTTATACGGAAACCCTGAAGGTACCGGTGGCATTGACAGCAACGAATTTGAAACCAGTGATACCGGTTATGAGGCAGATGCGGACGGTAATGTTGGTTCAACATCCGGTGGTGGTGCAACATTTGAGGGTATTATTCCAATGCTGAAACGTTGGTTTACCGGTAGTGGTACTACAGAAGCGATGCGGGATTGGGTAGAGAAATTTATGGAGTTGAAAACCTGCCCCACTTGTGATGGCAGCCGTTTAAAAAAAGAGAGCCTTTGGTTTAAAGTAGATGCTACCAATATTGCGGAATTGAGTACGAAGAATCTCGATAAGCTGGCCGTTTGGTTTGATGATATTGAAAAAAGATTGAGCGATAAACAAAACGCCATTGCCAAAGATGTGTTGAAAGAAATAAGGGAGCGGTTACAATTTTTGCTGGATGTTGGCCTCACTTATCTTACTTTAAACCGGTCATCAAAAAGCCTGAGTGGTGGCGAATCGCAACGCATCAGGCTGGCCACACAAATAGGTTCGCAATTACAGGGCATCACTTATATCCTGGATGAACCAAGTATTGGTTTGCATCAGCGGGACAACCAGCGCCTGATAGGTGCACTCCAAAATTTAAGAGACATCGGAAACAGTGTGTTGGTGGTGGAGCATGATAAAGACATTATGCTGGCTGCAGATTACCTGGTAGATATTGGGCCAAATGCAGGTAAGCATGGTGGTGAGATTGTGGCAATGGGCACACCGAAAGAAGTGTTGGCATCGCACTCGGATACTGCTATGTATTTAAGTGGTGAAAAAAGCATCGCCATTCCTGAAGAACGCCGTAAAGGCAATGGTAACTTTTTGGAACTGGCAGGCGCCAAAGGAAATAATTTAAAAACGGTTAGTGTAAAATTTCCTCTTGGTAAACTCATTTTGATTACCGGGGTTAGTGGCAGTGGAAAATCTACCTTAATTAATGAAACGCTTTATCCGTTATTGAGTAAGCATTGTTATAACTCAAAAACAACTCCGCTTGAATTTAAATCAATCAAGGGACTTGAGCATATTGATAAAGTAATAGAAATAGATCAGTCGCCAATCGGTAGAACACCCAGGAGTAATCCTGCTACCTACTGCGGTTTTTTTACAGATATCAGAACATTGTTTGCATCAGTGCCCGAAGCAAAGATCAGGGGATACAATGCAGGTCGCTTTAGTTTCAATGTAAAAAGTGGAAGATGCAATGTATGTGAAGGTGGCGGTATGCGGGTGATTGAAATGAATTTTTTACCGGATGTATATGTGCATTGTGAAAAATGTAATGGTAAAAGGTATAACCGTGAAACCCTGGAAATTCGCTACAAAGGAAAGTCCATCAGCGATGTGTTGGATATGACAGTGGAAGAAGCCGTAGAATTCTTCCAGGCAGTTCCATTTATCTACCGTAAAATAAAAGTATTAAAAGAGGTAGGGCTTGGATACATCACCCTTGGGCAAAGTGCCGTAACATTAAGTGGTGGAGAAGCTCAGCGTGTAAAATTATCAACAGAACTCGGAAAAAAAGATACCGGTAAAACGTTCTATATTTTAGATGAACCAACTACAGGGTTACATTTCCAGGACATTCAACATTTACTGGAAGTACTTACAAAACTGGTTGACAGAGGCAATACAGTATTGGTTATTGAACACAATATGGATGTAATAAAAATGGCCGATCATGTTATTGACATTGGCCCTGAAGGAGGCGATGGGGGAGGAAGGGTTTTGTTTGAAGGCGTACCGGAAGGCCTTGTAAAAGTTAAGGAAAGCTTTACTGGAAAGTATTTAATTCCGGAATTGAAGTAAGGTTTTAGTTCCAACATGGGTTGCATTAAAATACAATTACCAGCCAGGAATTTTTAAATTAAAAAGGCGCTTACTTTTCAATAGGCGCCTTTAAAAAAACAGCAAACAGATAATAAAGAAATGGTGAAATGTGGTTTCAGGGGGTCAACTGTGTGCAAGATTGCACGATGTTTTTTTATTACTTCAAAACTATCTTTTGCTGTCTCTTATATTTTCCGGGCTATTTTTTACTCCATAGTAAAAAAGCCGCTTTTCAATTTTGTATCGTTGTCAAATAATTCGTACAAATAATAACCTCTTTTAAGTTGTTTAATAGTAGTTATAGCC
This sequence comes from Ferruginibacter sp., assembly GCA_046590675.1. Classification (GTDB taxonomy): domain Bacteria; phylum Bacteroidota; class Bacteroidia; order Chitinophagales; family Chitinophagaceae; genus Ferruginibacter. The sequence continues at coordinate 34,068 of JBKJUP010000041.1, forward strand.
TGGGTGTTAATGCTTGTCTCTTCTACCAATATTCCATCTGTAGTAAATATGAATAATTGATACTTTTCCTTATTCTTTGCATTTGAAATGAACGTAACATTCAATTCGTGTTTTTCAGCATTTGGCTGAAAACGAACGGCGCCTTTGTCAACTATTATTAACGGTGAAATTGTGGCGCCATAAGATTTATTATACAGTATCACAAGCATGAAACAGGTAAACAGTATGGCCACTTTAAACAGCAGCGAATTTGTGTGTATATTATTATTCATAGAATATATATTTAGCGATCGTTGAATTAAAATCTTGCAGGACATCTTGTATGCCTTGCTGCGTTTCGGCTAAACTCACTATCATAAATATCACCCAGCCTGATACCGAGTTTCAATACAAATGAAAAGTAAGCATCATTGTTTTTAGGGTTTCCCCGTTGGTACCCGGGAACAAATCTTGGCGAACCCGGAATATAACTTGTAAATGCCTTATCAAATATTTGCTTGGCAATATTGGCATCTGCCGCTGATAAATATTTATCAAAAAGATTTGGATCAATATAGTCGGTGCTCAAATCATCAATATAATCTGTAAATGTTTTACGGTATAAAAGTTCAACCGCTAAATTCACTCTTTCAGAAGCGATGTATTTAATACCACCACCCATGGGAATATTCAACTGTGTAAGCGAATAAGGTTTTCTACTGGGGTATTCTGCAAAGCCCTGGCCTTCGGTATGTAAGGGAGCAAGTTCGTGCCAGGTTACGTTTCCGTTTTGGTCAGTAATGGAACCATAAGGCTTATATTTAAACATACCAACACCAATAAATCCATAAGGCCTGTATCTTGGATTATATTCAGGATCATAGCCGTTTAACAACATCAATGGTAATACTTCAATAGCGGCATAAGCCTCAAACATATTGCTCTTGAAATCGAGGTTTCTTTGCTTGCGGTATAATTCGTCTCTTCCTTTTGTGGTTATTAATTCATCTCTTCCTTCTACATAAGTGTATTGTGCAGCCAGCCTAAAACCAAACCAATCGGTTGGATAAAAGCTGATGAATGCACCTTTCATTATTTTGGTAAGCTGCAGGTTTACATCTTTTACAAAAGTGGTACCTCTGCCGCGATGGCCGCCAAGATCACCTAAAAAGAAAGTAGGGCCAAAATTGAGGCCTGCTTCAATCTTTACTTTTTCGCTGCCCAACATTAAATGCTGTGCCTGGGAATTATAAGATAAAAATGAGGAGAAGAATAGTAAAGTCAACCAAATACGGACAGGGTAGGGTACATAGTTTTTCATGAGTAAACAGGTTTAGGAAAAATTGGATGCTATACAAATTTCATAGTCTTAAGGGGACTACAAAAGTGTATTTGCTCAATATTAACGCCCGGTTTACTTTTTTTATTGTATAAAATGCTGATTTAAGCAGTCAACTCCATCTTAATATGAGGGATATTGTCTTCTAAATAGGGATCACTTATTTGTATAAAACCTAATTCGCTGTAAAATTTATTTAGGTACAATTGAGCGCTAATAACAATCGTTTTGCAGCTAAATTGTTGCAGGGTTTTTTCAATGGCTGTCTTCATCAGTTCCTTGCCACTGCCTGTATTTCTATAAGTTGGTGAGGTGCATACCCTGCCAATACTTGCTTCATTATAAGAAATGCCGGGCGGTAATATTCGGCAGTAAGCCACCAGTGTTTTATCGTGCCAGCCAGACAGGTGGTAACTTATTTGGTCTTTATTATCAGCATCCTGGTAAACACAATTTTGTTCAACAACAAATACCTCGTTACGCAATGTGATCATCGCATATAGCTCATCTACCGTTAATTCATGAAATGCTGCAAATTTCCAGGTTAGTATCATTACATTAAAGATGTTTTGTTGTTGAGGCCTGTCATTTTATGTTCCATCACAGCGCCAATAGATTTGGCCCTTGTTTTAGCCAGGTTTGCTATAGGCCCGGTGAATAATTCATCTACTGTAGCGTTAAAATGATTGAGCCAGGTTTCGAAATGAATTTTTTGCAAGGGTACTTTTTTGTTCAGCGTGTAGTGTACCTCCATGGCATTTTTTTTATAAACAGGATTGTCTAATAAAATTGTTTCCCAAAAATCAACTATTACTGGAATGTGTTCTTCCCAATGCATATCTACAACTTTTGTAAAAATAAAACCAATTACGGGATCTGGTATTACTTTATCATAGAACTGCTCAATCAATGTTTGAATATCTTCCCTGCTTTTAATATCTGGTTTCATTACGGGTTGTTTTTTATCCAGGGTAAAATTTCCTGGAGATTTACCGGACTTTCTTCGTCGTTTAGCTCAATTACCACGCAATAGCCTTTGGGGCCACCGGCTTTTTGCAGTGCTGCTACTAATTTTTCCTGGTCACTTTCCAATCTTTTCCCGTCGGTTTCGCTCCATAATTCTTTGGTGCATAAACAGCCTGCTGTAGGCGTTTGCGGGTAGTAAGTTTCGCCTTTGTAATAGTCAGGATTTACAGTGGTGCCGTGCGCTATAATTTCCGTACGGCCAGCTTTGCCTGCATAAAATGATTCGTACATGGCTTTGCAGGATTGAATTTTTGATGGTAATAATTGCTGGTACCATTGCAGCGTCCATCCTGTATCTGTAATGGTAGAATCGCCGAAAAAATGTTGGAGACTGGTTTCAAAAGGCATCGTTAATTGAACATTGGTAGTGGGCCCGATATAATCACTTTTACTGGTGTCGAATCCATACATTCTGAATATGCCTTGTGGAGTATTTCCATTGGTGAGATAACCGGGCAAATTGCCCAAGCTCCTTGCCAATTGTGGCACTGAAAAAACATGGCCGTAATCATCCAATACAAAATTGCCGGTTGAATCTCTTACAACTGCCAGTCCCGGGTAGTTGCGGTTTGGGCGCTGAAAGCTAAATAATATGGTAGTATTTTTTAAAAACCCGGGATCGAAAATAGTTTCAATGATCCTGCTGTCAAGCTTATTTGTTTTATTACTTATCCGGTAAAGCAATTGGTTGGCGATTGCTTCGTCTTTTTCATTTTTAACCAATAGGTTGATGTTTTTTCTTATTTCTTTTTCAGGAAACTGGTATGTTTTATTTCGCCGGATATATTCAGCAGCCATGGCGTAAACTTTTATACTGCCGGTGTTTTCCATCAGGGTAATAACCTGTTTCGTATAACGCTCATCGTAATTGGCATGCATCAGTTCCATAAGGCCCCGCTTAAAATAATCGCTGGTGTTTTTTATAGAGTCAAATGCCATGGAAATTCTTCCGCTGGTCCAGGGCGAACGGTATTGCAGCAGTTCCATTCCCGAGAAAGCATCTACCCAGTTTTCTTCTGTATCGGGTGTAAGCGGAAGCGATAAATTATTGATGATGGTGTTTTTTATGATATTGCGCTGCAATAAAATTTTATTGGATTTAATGGCTCCTTTAAAATAAACAACTGGTGCAGGCTGTGCTAAGGAAATGGTTAAGCAGGTAAAAATAAATAAGGAAAGCAACAGCGAATTTTTTTTCATGAATACAAAATTACTTAAAATGAAACGAACAGCTACCAGGCATTAAAGTAACCGGTTTGTTAATATTTAAAGGTGCCGTATTCAAACCCGAAGGGTTGTAATTATTATAGCCGGAAATTAAATTTTTGTACAAACCCCGAAGGGGTGATATAGTTTGGTCTATATAAAGACTGGTTAGAAAATATTTATTTGTTCCTAAATTTTACGGTTTGAAAAAATGTTCCAGCCATTATAAATAAGATCTGTGTTTAACTATTTCACCCCTTTGGGGTTTTGATGTAATGTTTATTTGTGTACTACAATCATTTCACCCCGTTGGGGTTATTTAGAAATGACACTGAAGCTTATTATTCCAATTGAAATACTGTTGTATGCTCAGCGATGTAGTTGGTACAAGAGCCGATAGCTCCTATGTTTACAAAATAGTAAAAAGATCTTTGAGATAAATATTTTAAGCCAATAGATTTGATAAATAAAGTGAAAAAGGGATGAGAGTACATTCGATAGCATACAGCATATAT
>JBKJUP010000042.1:0-28879 GCA_046590675.1 Ferruginibacter sp.
GCAGCCATTTTATATTATTAAAATTAGATAATGAATTTCTTAATAAATTAAAGTTGGAAGTACAAATGGTTTCAATTATTAATTGGGAAAAGATGCCATGAAAAGATGCAGTACAAGTGAGTGACACAACAATGCTGCCATAAAAACTGATGCTGGTCAACAAAAAAACATAGCAAAGTTTGACTTGTCAAACTAGAATTAACTACTAGAGAATCCACCGATCGAGTTGGATTTGATAATCTTCCAGGTTATTTATCACATAAAATCTACACAATCTTTTCCGGAATCATTCTTCCACCTTCATGGGCACCTCTTTCGCCGGATTCATGATATTCTGCATCCTGGTTTACATTCCATAAATCAAACAATTCTTCACCGGCAATAATATTTTTAGCCGCCAGCATAGCGGTCATCATGCTGTGATCCTGGTTATTGTATTTATGCATTCCGTTTCTGCCCATCAGGTAAAGTCCCTTATATTGTTGTAATTCGCTTTTGATGGTTTCAATATGTTGTGCATAAAAATGATCATATACAGGGTACGCCTTCTTCTGCCGAACCACATATCCGTCTGTGATGTCAACTGCTTTTGCCAACCCAATTTGTTCAATTTCTTTTTTACCCAAGGCTATCAAGGTTTTATCACTGGCTGTCCACATACCATCACCTTCAAAACAAAAATATTCTAAACCATAACAGGCCATTGAAGGGTCAGGCACCATATACGGGCTCCAGGATTTAAAATTTTGTACACGCCCAACTTTTACTGAAGGATCGTGAATGTAAATCCAATTGTCATCAAATTTATTCTGATCTTTTAGTATCAATACCACCGTTATAAAATCGCGGTATTTCAATTGGCTTGCGGCCTCCAGGGCTGGTGTTGCAACTTTCGGTGAAATAAAAGGAACCAGTTGTGCCATTGCAGTTGATGATAAAATATAATCAAACCCGCCAACATGATTGCCCTGTGTTGTGGACAAGGTCCAGGTATCACCTTCTTTACTTACGTGATTTACACCTTCATTCATTCGTATCTGCACCCCCATTTCTGTACACTTGCGTGCACATACTTCCCACATCATACCGGGGCCATATTTTGGATAACGAAATGTATCAATGAGCGTTTTAATGATCTTATCCTTGTCGCCTGTTTTCTTTGGTTTAATCAACGCATTTTTAATAGCACTGCTAAGCGACAATCCTTTTATCCGCTGTGCGGCCCAATCAGCAGAAATTTCCTTGCAGGGAATTCCCCAAACCTTTTCGGTATATGTTTTAAAAAAAATATTGTACAGTCTTTCACCAAACTCATTGATTACCCAATCTTCAAAATTTACCGGATTCTTTACGGGAAACATTTTAGCTTTAAAATAACTGAGCACACACAATGCAGATTCAATTACACCTAATTTAGTAAGCGCTTCAGTTGCCACTAATGGGTACGAAAAAAATTGTTTGTTGTAATATATCCTTGAGCTTCTTGGCCTGTCAAGCAAGTCATCTGCCAGTATTTCTGTCCAGAAATCTTCTACTTCCTTACTTTTCGAAAAAAAACGGTGTCCTCCAATATCAAACAAAAACCCCTTGTAACTTTCTGTTCTGGAAATACCTCCTACATACTTAGGATCAGCTTCAAATACAATGACATCCTGACCTGCTTTTGCTAATTCGTACGCAGCAGTTAAACCGGCGGGTCCAGCTCCAATGATCCCAATCTTTTTTTGCATAATGGCTGCAAAGATATACGGTGCATTGCTATCAAAAAAATGCATGAATTGCCTCAACAATCCGGCAAAATCCTACGAATTTAACCTACTCATATTACTTGTAATCCGCTGTTTCATATAGTTTATAGATATTTGCATCAATGACTGTTCTAAAAACCGGGCAGTTTGAACAAAAATTATTATGATTGAAATATTTATATTATTGGCATTAATACTCGTGAATGGCCTTTTTGTGATGAGCGAAATAGCCCTGGTAAGTGCCAGGAAAACCCGCCTGGAGAGCATGGGAAACAAAGGCGATCAAAAGGCAAAAGCAGCACTATATTTAACCGCAAACCCCGATAAATTTTTATCAACCGCTCAAATTGGAATTACGCTGATCTCAATTTTAACGGGTGTTTATTCCGGAGAAAAATTTAGCCTGCACTTAAAACCTTTTGTAGAAAAAATATCGGCTTTACAACCCTATGCAGAAACAATTTCTACGGTATTGATAGTAATGTTGGTAACCTTTTTATCCATTATCCTGGGAGAACTGGTTCCAAAAAGAATCGGGCTGATCAGGGCAGAAAAAATTGCCCGTATGGTAGCGGGACCAATGAATTTTTTATCGGCTGTTGCCTACCCCATCGTTTGGTTGCTAAACAATATTACCAACATTATTTTTAAACTGTTTAATATTAAAGTGTCGGGCGACAACGCCGTTACAGAAGAGGAAATAAAGGCAATGATCACCGAGGGAAGTGAACACGGCACTATTGAAACGGAAGAAAAGGAAATTATAGAAAGGATATTTCATTTGGGTGACCGGAATATTACCTCGCTAATGACCCACAGAACGGATATTGAATGGCTACATGTGAATGACACGGTGCATAGTATTAAAGCAAAATTTGACACCATTACTTACTCTACCTATCCCGTGTGTGAAGGAGCGATTGATGACATAAAGGGAATTATCTACATCAAGGATCTATTAAAGGCAGACCCCGACAAGACAATGCTTGAGTTGGCAAAACCGGCCCTGTTTGTTCCTGAAAATATGAAAGCTTACAAACTCCTTGAAAAAATTAAAGAAACAAAAATCCACAGTTGTTTTATTGTAAATGAGTATGGAACACTTGAGGGTATGATTACTTTAAACGACATCCTGGAGGCAATTGTTGGTGATATGCCAACCACCGGACAGGAAGAATATGAGGTGGTGAACAGGGAGGATGGTACATTCCTGGTTGACGGCCAAATACCCTTTTATGAATTCTTAAGCCATTTTGAGCAAACAGAATGGATGAATGAAGGTGAACACGATTTTGACACACTTGCAGGATTTGTATTGCATGAACTGGAAAGAATTCCTACAACCGGCGAAGTATTTGACTGGAAGGGCTTTGAATTTGAAATAATAGATATGGATGGCCAAAGAATTGATAAACTGCTGGTAAAAATCTCTGATGAGATCAAAGAAAAAATGGATGATTAATAATTCGGGGCATTTAAAATCCGAGCCGTTGGATGTCGCAAAAGGTGTTACCTTTTTTATGGTATTGTAGTCAAATGCTTTTTGTAAAAAGGTGACACCTTTAATTCAGAGCGAGGCTTTTAAATGCACCTGTAATGCTAATCACAAAATCCGTGTTAATTTTCTAACAAATTTATTTGCATTAAAACTCAAAACTTGCATTTGCATTGGGGTTAGTTAATTGGGTACTTTTTCTTTTACCATTTACCATTACATGCACAATTTCTATTTGCTGTTCTTTAAAAGCATATAATATATCATCTGCAACATCCAGCTTTTTAACTATAGGAATATTTTTTACTTCGTAGTAAGAAATAATGCCTTCTTCCTCCTGTTCAAAACCTAGAAAATTTAAAACCACGGGCTTACCATCCACTTTCAGCAATAAATGCTTTTTGATATAATCGTCAACCAATACATTCATTGATTGCTTGTATTTACTATTTAACAGATCTACATCTTTTTTGTACACCTTGCGTAAAGCTGTTTCAAAATCGTCTGTAAATATTTTACAGGTAATTTCCAATGTTTTAGCTTTTGCGTTGTGCTCAATTTCGGTAACGCTTAAAAAAATAGGATGATGCGCCGGATTGAAATTAGCCAGCGCAAAAACAATTAACCACTTATAAAGCATAGCTACCATTTAAACAAAGAATTGTCAATTTATGTATTGAATATAGATATTTGAATACAAAACTAACAACAAACAGCCAACTATCCTTCAATGAGTGATTTCGTAATGTATTTTGAAACCGGTTGGCGCCACATCATCAGTTGGGATGCAATTGATCACATTTTATTTATAGCAGCACTCGCCGCAATTTATCTTGCAGAAAACTGGAAACAGGTACTTGTACTGGTAACGGCTTTCACAATTGGCCATTCTATAACTTTAGCATTAAGCGTTTATGATATTGTACGATTCAATGCTCAACTGGTAGAATTTTTAATTCCCTGTACTATTTTTGCCACCAGCCTGTTTAATTTCTTTATTAAAAACTTCGACCCCAAATCGTTGAGATTAAATTATTTCCTGGCCTTGTTTTTTGGATTGGTGCATGGAATGGGCTTTGCAAGTATCATTCGTTTTATGCTTGCCAAAGACCAAACAATTGCGCTGCCCCTAATAAGTTTTAATATAGGCCTTGAAGTTGGACAAATTATTATTGTTTCAGGTATCCTGTTAGCGAGTTATATTGTAGTGAATAAAATTGGGTTAAAACGTAGCTGGTGGGTTTGGGCTTTATCAGGCCTGGCGATGGTAGTTTCTTTAAAAATGATGATCACCCGATGGCCTTAAATTTATCAACAACAATACAAGGTTTTATTACATATAAATTAATGACACTTTAAACAAAGTTGAGCTGAAAACATTTTGCAATAATGACTATACTTCGCAAGGGGTAAAAAACGTGAATAAGAATTTTTGTCCGGGCAGTAAAGCAATGGTCATCACCGTTGCATCGCCCTCTGGTACTTATTATCAATGGGCAACTTCAATTGCGTTTTAAATTAAATGACGCCTGTTTTATTTGTTTACAGAACAAAATAAAACATCACTCATTTATCCCTTGCGCAGTATAGTCAGTTTTTAAAAATTATTTTAATAATGCTTAATTCCGAAAACACAATTACAATACTTTTACCACACAAAAAACAAAGCACAGATTTATGAAGCAATTAATCGCAGTAACATTTTTATTTGCGTTTACCGTTTGCTGTTACGCACAGGATATCAGGAACAATCCGGCAAGTAACCACGGTAACCGTTTTGAACAATTAGGAACCATTCTTCCTACACCAAACGAATATAGAACTGCCAGTGGCGCACCAGGACCTAAATACTGGCAGCAACGTTGCGATTATGACATCGTTTGCGAACTGGATGAACCAAACCGCAGGTTGAATGGAAAAGAAACCATTACCTATTTCAACAACTCCCCGGACATGCTGACTTATCTATGGTTACAGTTGGATGAAAACCAACACAGCAGTACCAATAACTCCGGCTATCAAACAAGTAGCTATATGCCAAAAGGAATCACTGAGCAGGATATTGAAAGATACAGCGGTGCAACGGATAAAGAATATGGTGATAATATTTTAAAGGTAACCGATGCAATGGGTAAAAAGCTGGATTATACCATCAACAAAACAATGATGCGTATTGAATTACCTGCCACTTTAAAACCCGGTCAGCAGTTTATTTTTAAAGTAGAATGGAATTATAATATCAGCGATCGCATGAAATATGGCGGACGTGGTGGTTACGAATATTTCCCCGAAGATGGCAATGATTTATATACAATGACACAGTGGTACCCACGCCTGTGTGTGTACAGCGATTTCCAGGGATGGCAAAATCACCAGTTTGCAGGAAGCGGTGAATTTGCACTCACCTTTGGTAATTTTAAAGTAGCTATGACGGTGCCCGCAGACCATGTTGTAATGGCAACAGGCGAGGGCCAAAACTATCAGCAGGTATTAACACCTGCACAATTTGCCAGGTGGCAAAAAGCGCAAACAGCTACTGACGTTACAGAAATTGTAACATTGAATGAAGCGGTTGCAAGGGAAAAACAAAAATCAACACAAAAGAAAACATGGGTATTTAAAGCAGAAATGGTACGTGACTTCGCATGGGGAAGCAGCCGCAAATTTGTTTGGGATGCAATGCCGGTAAAAGTAGAGGGCAAGAAAGTAATGTGTATGAGTGCTTATGGAAAAGAAGCTTATAGCCTATACAGGAAGTATAGCACAAAAGCAGTTGCACATACCATCAAAACTTATTCAAAATTCACCATACCTTATCCATACCCGGTGGCACAAAGCCTTGAAGCTGCCAACGGAATGGAATACCCGATGATTTGCTTTAACTATGGCCGTACCGAAAAAGACGGTACCTATAGCGAGGGTACAAAAAATGGTATGTTGGGTGTGGTGATACATGAAGTGGGCCATAACTTTTTCCCGATGATCATTAATAGTGACGAAAGGCAGTGGACATGGATGGATGAAGGATTGAATACCTTTTGTGAATATTTGACTGAAGAATTATGGGACAATAAATTTCCTGTTGGAAGAGGACCCGCCTACAAGATCGTGGATTACATGAAATTGCCAAAAGACCAGTTGGAACCCATTATGACCAATAGTGAAAACATCATCCAGTTTGGCCCAAATGCTTATAGCAAGCCTACTACAGGTTTAAATATTTTACGTGAAACTATTATGGGAAGAAACCTGTTTGATTATTCTTTCAAAGAATATGCAAGACGTTGGGCATTTAAACATCCAACACCTGCAGATCTTTTCAGAACAATGGAAGATGCAAGTGGCGAAGACCTTGACTGGTTTTGGCGTGGTTGGTTTTACAATACAGACGCATGCGACATTTCTTTAGACACCGTTAAGTGGGCAACGCTTTCTGTAGAAGGTAACGGCACGCCGGCAGCAGGTGGAAATAAATTTACTCAAAATGTAGCCAAACCATTGCAGAATACATTTGATGACATTTCGAAAATCAGGAACAGGGCAGACAAAAAAATTGTGTTTGCAACGGATGCTGACACATCCCTCAGAGATTTTTATTGGAGATACGACAGGGGCCTTGTGAATGTAGATACCAAGCCTGTGGAAGTAACGATACCGGCAGCAGCTCCGGATACATTTACCAATGAGCAAAAGGTGGCCATTGCGGGAAATAAAAATATGTATGAGCTTACTTTCAGCAACAAAGGTGGATTGGTAATGCCGCTGATCATTGAATGGACCTATAAAGATGGAACTACAGAAATAGACAGGATCCCTGTACAAATCTGGCGCAAAAATGAAAACAAAGTTGTGAAAACATTTTTGAAAGACAAGGAAGTAGTATCTGTAAAATTAGATCCATACAGAGAAACAGCAGATATTGATGAAACAAATAATAGCTGGCCTACTTTCACATCGCCCAGCAAATTCCAATTTTATAAGGCAAGATTAAGAGGAGGAAGAGGTGCTGCTTCGGGCAATGTAAATCCAATGCAGAAAGAAATTAAGTAAGCCTTAAATTTACTCAAATACAAAAAAAGTCCCGGCCATTTAAATGAGCCGGGACTTTTTTATACATGAAAATTTTATAAGCCTGTCTTTCCAACCCGCTCCATTTGCCCACGTTTCTTTTTGCTGTATTTCTTTTCGTATTCAAGAATCTCTTTTGTCTTTACTTTTTCTTTTGGTTCGGCTTCTTCGGTTTTTGCAACTGCGGTAACCGCCGATTTCTCCTGCTCATCTTTTAACATCCTTCCACGGTCGTATTTTTCATAGCGGGTTACATGGCCGGTTGCATCATAATATTTCCATTCGCCATTTGGCACACTGTATTGCTCAGCTTTTACAATTTGATATCGAAGAATTTCATTACTACCCGTTCCATAAACAGGAATGGTGTCATAAGGTGCATCGGGGTTATACGCACGCCATCCTTCCTGCCTTTGCAAATCGCCTAAAAAACCAAAATATTCCTGCATGCCATCTTTACCTCCAAAACGATAATTCTCTATTGCCAAAATATCGCCGGTAGTATTGTATCTTCTCCATACACCATCCTTCTTGTCATCTTTAAAAACACCTTCTTCCTCATATCCAGGTTCGCCCCTTAGTGGCGCCACCTTTATTACCCACTTCCCTTGCTTCAAACTTTTGTTGTCCACTGCATTTAATGTGTCGCCGGTAGGCGATAAAGTATAGGATTTATATTGAGCTTGCCCCTTCATCACAAATAATAGCGACAGGCCGGCAATTAAACTCAATTGGCGTATTTTTAAAAACAGATTGGTCATAATAAAATTTTATCAGATGAAATCCCTGCACAAATTTACTTTTTCTTTTACTTTTCTCTTTGCCTGCAGCTTTTTTTTAACATCTGTGGCACAAATCAAGCCAACAGGTGCCACTGAAAGGTTAAACGGATTAAAAAAGAGAAAATTGCTGGAAGATAATTCTCTGCTAAAAGATATCAGTTTCCGTAATATTGGCCCCACACAAATGAATGGCCGTGTGGTGGATATTGAAGTAAACCCTGCAGATGCTACTGAATTTTATGTTGCTTATTCAAGTGGAGGATTGTGGCATACTAAAAACAACGGGTTAAGTTTTGATCCCATATTTGAAAAAGAAGATGCGTATTCCATTGGAGACATTGCCGTTAACTGGGGTTCAGCAGTTAATAATTATGCCAGAATAATTTGGGTAGGTACGGGTGAAGTAAACAGCAGCAGAAGTAGCTATAGCGGCATTGGTGTATATAAAACCATGAATGAAGGTAAAACATGGGAATACCTTGGCTTGCCGGATAGCCATCATATTGGTGAAATTATTTTACACCCCACTGATGCCAATACTGCCTGGGCGGCTGTGCTTGGCCATCTATATTCACCCAATAAAGAACGGGGTGTTTATAAAACAACAGACGGCGGTAAAACCTGGAAGCAAACGCTAAAAATTGACGAAAATACAGGTGCCGTAGAAATGGATATTAACCTGCAAAACCCAAATGAATTGTATGCCTGCACATGGAACCGTAACCGCAGCGCATGGGATTTTAAAGAGGCCGGCAACAACAGTGGCATATTTAAAAGTACCGATGGTGGCAATACCTGGAATATGATTACAGGTCCAGGAAGCGGTTTTCCAAATGGCGTTGGTGTTGGAAGAACTGGCATAGCTGTATTTCAAAAAAATCCTAATATTCTTTATGCAGTAGTTGATAATAATTTCAGAAAGCCTGATACAGCTACAAAAAAAATTGACACAACAAAGTATGTGGTGGAAGACTTTAAGCAGATTTCTACCAATCGTTTTTTAGACATGAATAATGACAAGCTGGATTCATTTCTATTAAAAAACAGGTTCCCGAAAAAGTACACAGCCAGCTCACTTAAAGCCGCCGTTCAAACAGGTAAATTAATGGCGACTGATATTTATGATTGGTTAATTTCAGATGATGGTTTCCAGGATGGAGGTATTTATGGCTGCGAGGTTTATCGAAGTGATAACGCCGGCATTAGTTGGCGAAAAGTAAACACAAAAGACATCAATGTATTTAGCAGTTATGGCTATTACTTTGGAAAAATATTTGTGTCGCCAACAGATGAAAATAAAGTGATCACATTTGGTATAAACATCGTCGTGAGTACCGATGGCGGTAAAACGTTTAAAGAAGTTGATAAAAGCAATACGCATGCCGATTGGCATGCATGCTGGATTGATCCCAATAAAGACAGTCACTGGATTGCGGGCAATGATGGTGGCTGCAATATTACTTATGACGATGGCAACAAATGGTTTAAAGTAACCAGCGTTGCTGCGGGTCAGTTCTACGGTATTACAACAGATGATGCCCAACCATACAACGTGTATGGAGGTTTGCAGGATAACGGAACCTGGGTGGGACCTTCTGTAATTAGCAATAATAATGGAGGATTTTCATCTGCCGATGATGATGATGACGATGATAGCCCGGAAGCTGAAGAGTATAACTGGAAGCCAATTGGTGGTGGCGATGGCATGCAGGTGCAGGTAGATACAAGGGATAATAAAACAGCTTACTATGGATCGCAGTTTGGGTACTATCGCCGCAGAAGTACAGACGGGGGTAAATCTACGGCCATTCATCCTGTGAATGATTTGGGTGAACCAAAACTGAGGTACAACTGGCAAACTCCCATTTATCTGAGTAAACATAACCAGGATATATTTTACTATGGCACTAATAAATTCCACAGAAGTTTAAACCAGGGAGATAGTTTGGTTGCTTTGAGCAACGACCTTACCAATGGGAAAAAAGCAGGAAAAACGCCCTATGGAACCATTACTACCATTTGCGAATCTCCATTAAAATTTGGGCTCATTTATGTTGGCACTGATGATGGAAATATACAGGTAAGTAAAGATGATGGATATACCTGGACATTGGCCATTAAAGGAATGCCACCAAAACTATGGGTTAGTAAACTGGCAGCTTCCCAATTCAGGGAAGGAAGAGTTTATGCAACATTAAATGGGTACAGGTATGATAATTTTTCGCCTTACTTGTATGTGAGTGAAAACTACGGAGCAAATTGGAAACAAATTGGCAAGGACCTTCCGGACGAGCCGCTTAATGTGATAAAGGAAGATGCAAAAAAGGAAAATATCATTTATGTGGGAAGCGACAACGGTCTTTACACCTCCTTTGATATGGGGCAAACTTTTATGAGTATGAGCCAACATTTACCAAGAGTACCAATACACGACCTGGTAATACAAGCCCGGGAAAATGAGCTGGTGGTTGGCACACACGGCCGCAGCATTTATATCACCCAATTAGATGCCGTTCACAAAGCTTACGACAAAGTGATGCATGCACAAAATATGAAAACTGCCTTACGAACTTTTGATCCGAAACAGATGAATGAAGGAGAGCTTAACATTGACTGTCCTCCTGCTACGCCATCTAAGAAAAAGAAAAGAAAACAATTGGTAACAGTGATTAAATAAAAAGGAAGAAGCGTATTGTAAAGAATTAATCAACTCAATTTATTTTTAAACAAAATTATTATAACCCTGTTATTAGTTTCCACTCACAACAATCAACAAAAAAACAACCAAATATGGCAATAGAAATCGGACAGGCAGCACCAGCATTTGCGCTTTTTGATACTGATAAAAACAAAGTAACGCTGGCTGACTACAAAGGAAAGAATGTGCTCGTATTATTCTTTCCCCTTGCATTTACGAGTGTTTGTACAGCAGAACTTTGTAGCGTAAGGGATAATATTGCACTTTATAACAATGCCAATGCGGTGGTGTTGGGCATTTCTGTAGATTCCCTGTACGTTTTGAATAGTTTTAAAAAAGAACAGCAACTCAACTTCACGCTCTTGAGTGATTTTAATAAAACGGCCTCGAAATCTTATGATGTTTTATACGATACATTTTCCTATGATATGCAAGGGGTAAGCAAAAGGGCGGCATTTATTATAGATAAGGAGGGCATTACCCGGTATGCAGAAGTATGTGGCTCCCCTGCTGACCAGCCAGATTTTACAGCAATTCAGCAAGCTTTAAGCATATTGAATTAATAAATCTTTGCCTTACTGACAAAATAATCAGGTACATATCATCGAACAATAACATAAAATTGTAATTTTTTCGTTAACATTACAGTGGCGTTTTTTTAAAAGAAAACGCTACTTTTACATAACTGAAAAAGATAATAACGATAACAATTTTATTATTTGGAATAACTTTTACATCATTTGCTCAAAATAAACCGGCTCCTCAATCTTCAGACCCGGAAGCACAGGCAAAAATTATAAAGTTTTACCCAAATCCCGCTACTTCAAATATCAATTTTGAATTGAAGGCTGGCAATGATAAAACTTACTCATTGCAGGTCTATAATTTTATGGGAAAAAAAGTCTTTGAATCAACTCCCGCCAATCAACGTACCAATTTGTCTTTAGATGGCTTTTATCGTGGGGTTTATATCTTCCAATTACGTGACAAATCTGGCAAAATCATTGATTCTGGCCGGTTCCAGGTCATTCATTAGTTTTCAATAACCGCAATTTCATTTCCTTCTGGATTTCTCATTACATCTTTCCTATTTGATAGGTTATTTAGAAATTATTTTTGTTCACCAGTCCCGATAGATATCGGGAGTATTTCATGGCATCGGCATTGGCGTCGGTTTATCCCGCATTTTAATCGGGAACTATTCAAATTCATATTTTCATGGCATCATTTTCCAACATAATTTTTTTCAGCATTCAATTCAAACAGCATGAGGATTTTATAATACCTGAACTATAAGAAATTTTAGATAATTGGTATATTCCTGGTCTCTGACAATAGGATGATCTGGTGATTGCGCATTAAATACAACCTGTCTTATTTTCCGCTTTGCATCTTTAGCCGCCATGCCTATAATATCCAAAAACATTTCAGGCTTTACCAGGTTGGTGCAACTTGATGTTACCAGGAATCCTCCCGGCTTTACCAATTTTATTCCCCGCAAATTGATCTCTTTATAGCCGGCATAGGCTTTTTCAAGACTGCTCCTGCTTTTTGTAAATGAAGGCGGATCCAGCATTACAACATCCCATTGCTTATTTTCTTTTGTCAGCGCTTTTAATACATCAAATGCATTTACACATTCAAAATTGCAAATATCCTGCACACCATTCAGTAAGGCATTTTTGTTACACATGTCAATAGCCGGTTGAGAAATATCGTAACCAATCACTGATTTTGCACCAAATTTAGCAGCGCTTACTTCAAAGGATCCGGTATAGGAAAAAGCGCCCAGGACCGTTGCATCTTTTACAATATTACTGATGGCCTTGCGGTTATCCTGCTGATCTAAAAAGTACCCTGTTTTTTGACCATTTACTATATCCACATGAAACTGTAATCCATTTTCGTTGATAATAATATTGGTGTCAAATTCTTCAGATAAAAAACCTTTTTGCTGTTCCATACCTTCCAGTTCTCTCACCGGCACATCATTTCTTTCATAAATACCTTTGGGTGCAAATATTTTTTCCAGGGCTTTTACAATTGCCGGTTTCCAGCTATCGATGCCAAATGCCAGGGTTTGCAGTACAAAATAATCATTGAACTTATCAATAATCAACTGCGGTAACTCGTCTGCTTCACCAAATACCAGGCGGCAGTTTTCAGTATAACCTATTTTTTTTCTATACTCCCATGCCTGCAATATCCGTTTGTAAAAGAAATCTTCATCAATAACTTCATTCTTATCCCTCGTTAATAACCGAACCATAATCTGCGAATCGGGGTTTACATATCCACGTCCCACATATTTTTTATCATGCAGATACACATCTACTATTTCGCCTTTTTTTGCTGCTGCATCCAATGCTTTTCCCCTGTTTACCTCATTGGCAAAAATCCAGGGATGACCACTTTCAACTCTTCTGCTAATATTCTTGTTAAGCATTAAACTTTTCATGCCGCAAAGGTAACGCAGGTGACAGACACTTTCCGATTGTCAGTGTGCATATTGTTCTTATTGCCAATTTGACTGCAAAACAATGTTGGCAAAATCTTTGACAATCGTACATTTGCCAACAATTTATGTGACCTGGCCTTACACAGAACTGAGGATAGGATTTAATTTTAATAATATGGAAGAAAAAGTAAATGTTTCAGATGAAAACCGTTCTATGGCAGACCAAATGAAAGAATTTTCAGATGTTGATATCAACTCGGATGCTGATATCCCTGGAAACAATCATTTAAGCAATCCTGAACCAGAGAACGCGGTTGAAAAAATTCAAGCTGAGTTGGATGAACAGAAAGATAAATATGTTCGTCTTTTTGCTGAATTTGATAACTACAAAAGACGCAATGCCAAAGAAAGGATTGAATTGATTCAAACGGCAGGTAAGGATGTAATTATTTCATTACTGGACACATTGGATGATAGTGACCGTGCTGAAAAGCAGTTGCAAAAAAGCGATGATATTGACCAGATAAAAGAAGGGGTTCAGTTAGTTTTTAATAAACTACGAAATACGATGCAATCAAAAGGTGTTAAAGCAATGGAAAGCATCCATACCGAATTTGATGTGGAAAAACATGAAGCTATAACTGAAATACCTGCACCAACGCCTGACCTTGTAGGAAAAGTATTGGATGAAGTGCAAAAAGGATATTATCTGAATGATAAGATCATCCGTTTTGCCAAAGTTGTAGTAGGAAAATAATCAACAAATCAGATGTGCTAATGAAAAGCTGGCTTTGCTAAGCTGCATCATTAGCATATTGCTTATAAGTACACCAGTTTTTATGAAGAGAGATTTTTATGAGATTTTAGAAGTAACTAAATCTGCATCGCAAGATGAGGTTAAAAAGGCATACCGCAAGGTAGCTATGAAGTTTCATCCGGATCGCAATCCCGGTGACAAAGCTTCTGAAGAAAAATTTAAGGAAGCTGCTGAAGCGTACGAAATATTGAGTGACGTTGATAAGAGAGCACAATACGACCGTTTTGGCCATAACGCATTTAGCCAGGGGCGTGGCGGTGGTAGCAATAGCAGTAATATGGATGACATCTTCAGCCAGTTTGGAGATATTTTCGGCGACGAAAGCCCCTTTGGTAGTTTCTTTGGCGGCGGCGGTGGTGGTGGAAGGCGCTCCGGCGGACGCACCCGTGGTGTGAGAGGTAGCAACCTGAGGATAAAAATAAAACTGAATTATGAGGAGATGGCCAAAGGTGCCTCTAAAACAGTTAAGGTAAAAAAATATGTTAGTTGCAATACATGCTCGGGTAGTGGTGCAAAAGATAAAAACAGTGTGCAAACATGTGGCACCTGTGGTGGAAATGGCCAGGTAAAAAGAGTTCAGAACACCTTTTTAGGACAAATGCAAACAGTGACGACTTGCCCTACCTGTGGTGGCGAGGGAAGTACGATTGCAAATAAATGTACCACCTGCAAAGGTGAAGGAAGGGTTTATGGCGAAGAAACTGTAACCATTGATATACCGGCAGGCGTGCAGGAAGGCATGCAGTTGAGCATGAGTGGCAAAGGTAATGCAGGCGAACGCGGCGGTGCCAATGGCGACCTGATTGTTTTAATAGAAGAAGAGGCGCACGCAGAACTTCATCGTGATGGGCTGAATGTTGCTTTTGACCTCCATATTTCTTTTCCTGATGCCGTATTTGGTACAAGTGTAGAAGTGCCCACTATTGACGGCAAGGCTAAAATAAAAATTCCGCCAGGTACCCAGAGTGGTAAAATTTTTAGGTTAAAAGGGAAAGGTTTCCCTGCTGTAAATAGCTATGAAAAAGGTGATCAGTTGATTCATGTAAATGTGTGGACGCCACAAATAGTTAATAGTGAAGAAAAAGCTATGTTGGAAAAAATGTCAGAAAGCCAGAATTTTCAGCCTAAGCCTGAAAAGGGAGACAAATCCTTTTTTGATAAAGTGAGGGAGATGTTTACCTAATTCTTCCTTTTTTTCCTTTTCTTATTTTTAGAGGGATAGATAGTTTCCGCAGTAGTAAGCAATTCAATAAATTGCTTTTGCAGATAGTCTGTGGGCTCGTATGCCGCTAATGCAATGGTTTCAATATCGTCCCATTCTGTATTGGGTAAATTTTTGGATTGCCTTAACTTCATACCAAACATCGCTATTGCCGCTCCAAGTCTGTATTCTTTATCTACATTCAAAAAAGGCATATAGTTATCAGGGCATACATACTTTAATGTTTTCCGTACCTTATCATTATTCTGGCTGTATTTTACTGATATATCCGCTACTTCGTTATTATTGGCAGAAGTAGCCACAGCATTTCCCATTGATTGAGGCACCAATTCAAAAATTGCCATCACACTGTTTCCACTCCCTATTTCACCGCCTTCCAGTTCGCCGATACTATCTGCGATGGCGTCTTTTTTGTTGTCGAAACCAATCAGCCTGTACTGTTTTATTACCTCTTTATTAAAATGAACATTTAATAATACATCATCTGCTACCGAAAAAAATGTTTGTGTCATTTCCTTTACCAATACCTTTTCTGCTTCATTGATATCATCAAGGTAAGCATAATTACCATTGCCTCTTTTGGCCAATGTTTCCAGTTTTGAATCTTTAAAATTCCCCATACCCACACCAAGGCAGGTAAGGTAAACACCGGTTTGTCGTTCTTTTGTAATCAACTCTTCCAACTCCCTTTCCGTAGTTTCTCCAACATTAAAATCACCGTCCGTTGCCAATATCACCCTGTTATTACCGCCTTTTATAAAAGTACTTTCGGCAACCTTGTAAGCTGTTTTTATTGCGGTTTCACCAGGGGTATCACCGGCGGCAGTTAACTCTTCGATAGACTTTATTATTTTTTGTTTTTCATTACCGCTGGTCGGTTGCATCCATACGGCCACACTTCCCCCGTAAGTAACAATCGAGACTGTGTCAATAGCCCGTAAATTTTTAACCAGCATCTGAAGCGCTGCTTTAACCAGTGGCAGGCGGTTAGGCATGTCCATACTTCCGGAAGCGTCAATTAAAAACACAAGGTTGCTTGGTGGAACTTTTTCGAGGTTTAATTTTTTGGCACTGATATTTAAAAACAACAAACGACTTTGGTCATTCCAGGGACAATCCGAATATTGCGACTGAACATGAAAAACCTCTTCCCCGGTGGGTTCTATGTATTTTAAATTGAAATAATTCAACAGTTCTTCAATACGTACCGCATCAGGAGGCACGGTACTTTGCATGTGCAGAAACCGTCGGATATTACTATAGGAAGCTTTATTTACGTTGAGTGAAAAGGCCGTATTAGGAAATTTCATTGCATTCACCGCCTCATTTTCTACCAGCGAAAAATAAGATTCATCGCTAACAGACCAGTTAAATTTATAAGACTGGGTTTGATCCTTTGTAATTGAAATTAATCTTTGCCTGTTTTTACTGGAATTGGATGAAAGGGTTTTAAGGCTTATCAACTGAAAAACATCTGCCCTGATGGCAATCGTTTTTGATTCGTAACCGTTTAGACTAAAAGTGAGGGAGTCATTTAAAGTTGAGGTGCTGATACCAAAGCCTCCCGAAGTTCCTGAGTAATACAACATGCGATTTGAATGCAGGAGTATCTTCACATTTTGAAGGGGTTCGTTTTTATCGTCCTTTAATTCGCCGCGTAAGTAATACTGTGCGTTAATTGTAAGGAAAGATAAACTGGATAAAATATAGGCAAACAGCTTTTTCAACAGGTTAAAATTAGTTCAATTAAACAAGTATGCAATCAATCCTATATTCTTCACAAATAGGCATCTAATCCTCTACCAACTGATAAATTTCTGCAAGGTTACGTCCAAGACCGTCAAAGTCAAGTCCAAACCCAAGTAGGAACTTGTTGGGAACTTTAAATCCAAGGTAATCCATTACAATAGGGTATTCCATTGCATCTGGCTTGTGAAGCAACACTGCAATTTTTAATGAAGCCGGCTGTTGGTTGTATAGTTGGGGCAAAAATTTATGAAGTGTATTTCCTGTATCAACAATATCTTCGATAATAACTACGTGACGGTCTTTTAAAGGCTCATCCAGCCCGATGGAGGTAATAACATTACCGGTAGAACGGGTTCCTTTGTAAGAAGCTAATTTAATAAAACAGATTTCTGCATCAATGGTTATTTCCTTAAACAAATCGGAAGCAAACATAAAGGAGCCATTCAATATTGCGATAAATAATGGACGTTTTCCGGCATAATCAATATTAATCTGTGCCGCCAATTCAGCTATCCGTTTATGTAGTTCAGCAGCCTCAATATAAGGTGCAAATTTTTTCGCATTAACCTCAATAACTGGCATATTCTTTTAATTTTATTAATCGTTCAATATTCGCCGGCAATTTCAAACTGCAAGATATAAGCTGCTTTTCCGCTAAGGACTTTTTTTATTTACCTACAATCAACTGCTGGCCAATTTTAAGATCGTCTGAAGTTAAATTGTTCCAGTCCCTCAATTGCTGTACAGTAACACTATGCTTTTTTGCAACGGCATATAAACCCTCTTTTGCCTGTACTGAATACAATTGAATTTTTGCGGCATTGTGCGCTACAATACTCGCCTGGTCGCTCTGTGCAACAGGCTGTAAATACACCTTTGTACCAGGTTGTAAATTTTTGTCGTCATTTACCTGGTTGTATTCTAAAATGTTTTGAAACTGCACACCCTTCTTTTGAGAAATATCATAGTAGCTTTCTCTTTTGGATACTAAATAAAAAGGCTTTTCGCCTTTGGTAGATTTTCTTTGCAAAAAGATCAATTGGCCTGTTTCCAAAATGCCATCTTCTTCAAGATCGTTATAGTCCAGCAATTTGCTTAGATTAACCTTGTGTTGGGTTGCAATGGCCAGCAATGAAGTGCCGGCAGTGGCCCAAATACATTTAATGCCATTTATTAATGTCACTTTTCCGGAGCCATTCAATTCTTCGGAGGTAGTACTTATTTCTTCTTCAGCTTTTACCGTTGGCTCATTTTTATGATCACTCTCATAATTCCCTTCAATTTTTTGATTGGCATCAAACACAATCTGATCGTCCTGGAATTTTTTTGTATCAAAAATGGGCACTTCATTAGCCGCAGCTAAAGAATATTGCTGTAGGTTATACTGTTCAATGTTTTTTATTAAAATGTTTGGATACTTGGGATTTGTAGCATAGCCTGCTTTCTTTAACCCCCTGGCCCAACCTTTATAATCTGTAGGATTTAGCTGGAACAGGAATGCGTACCGGTCATTGCCACGAAGAAAATTACTATGATCCCGGTAAGAATCTTCCGCATCTTTATAACTTCTAAAACATTCACCAGGCGCATCATCATCATGACTAACGCTTTCGGCTGTCCAGTTGCTTTTACACTTAATGCCAAAATGATTATTGGATTTTTTTACAAGCGTACTATTTCCATTCTCGGTTTCTAATAAACCTTGTGCCAGGGTTATTGCAGCAGGTACACCCATTCTTTTCATTTCCCTGATTGCATAGTCTTTGTACATTTCAATATACTGTTCCGGCGTTAAATACTGCGCCTCCACTTTTACCATACAAACCAGTACAATCAAAAACAATAAAATTATTTTCTTAGACATACCCTCTTCAATAAGTTTTATTCAATGTATAATTGGAAAAAATCATATTTAATTGTAAACGCTCAAAATTTAAATTACAATATAAACGTTCAGTATTATTTTACAGCTTTCTTATTATCAACAATCCGTCTCTTACTGTTAATAAAACCTGTTCTACCCTTTTATCTGCATTTACGTGTTTATTAAATTCATGTATGGCAATTGCATTTTTGCCGGAAATTGGTTCTTCCAGCACCTGGCCATGAAACAATACATTGTCTGCAATGATCACCCCGTTTTGCTTTAAGGATGGCAAAATTAATTCGTAATAGTCAATATACCCTGTTTTATCAGCATCAATAAATACAAGGTCCCAGGCTTCATTTAATGTAGGAATAATTGTTTTAGCATTTCCTTCGTGCAGCATAATCTTATCTCCGTTTACAGAAGCATCAAAATAACCCCTTGCAACGGCTGCGTCTTCCGCCCTTAATTCGATGGTGTGCAACTCGCCATCGCTTTGCAATCCTTTGGCTAAGCACAGTGCGCTATAACCGGTAAAGGTACCAACCTCCAGTATGCGAAGTGGCCGCATCATATTACTAATAAGCGCCAGGAAATTACCTTGCACATGCCCGCTTAACATGTGTGCATGCGGATGAAATTTATAGGTATATGCTGCTATTTCTTGTAGCAACTCATCTTCGGGAGTTGAAAATTCAGTTGCATATTGTTCCACTATTAATGGGATAATATCACTCATAGAAATTTCTTTGATGGCTTACTTTATTAATGAGTGTAAAAAAAGCGAAATGTTACCTGTTAACTGGCTAAACCTATTTTTTTAACATGATTTTGTATAGGTAACAATTATAATTCCTGGGTCAACTCCCGCTTAATATCCTTACTGGAAATGATGAATAAACCAATAAATGTAAAAACTCCATTGATAATTAATATTTCAATACCAATATTAAAACCACCAAATACATTGGCGGAAAGTTGCTTCAGCGAAGCACCCGTTTCTGCATTGATATTAAACCTGTTTACAAACCAATCAGGATTATTAATAAAATCTAATACAAAAACAAACAAGGGTGATAACAGGCAAACTACCAGGGCATACTTGTCTTTAATTTTTCGATGCGTTAAAATACCAAAAGCAAATAAACCCAGTAATGGACCATAAGTATATCCGGCTACTTTTAAAATTACATCTATAATAGACTTATCATCTATCCACTTAAATATCATTACCAGTAAAAAAAAGATGACTGCAAAACTTAGATGAACGGTTAGCCTGGTAACCTTTTTTTGCTTTTCAGTCAGGCCTTCCTTTTTCTTTAACCCCAATATATCTATACAAAAAGAAGATGTTAATGCAGTTAATGCGCCGTCTGCGCTGGGAAACAATGCAGAGATTAAACCAATGATAAAAATAATGGAGATGGCTACGGACAATGATCCGTTTAATGCAATGGTAGGGAACAGATCGTCTCCTTTTGTATCGATGCCCATTTGGCCAGCATACAGGTATAAAAGGCCACCCATAAACAGGAAAAGAAAATTAACCAACAGCAGGATGGCACTTAATGACAAGATGTTTTTTTGAGAATCCCTGAGCGTACGTACACTAATATTTTTCTGCATCATTTCCTGGTCAAGCCCAGTCATTGCAATGGTAATAAATGCACCACCCAATATTTGTTTTAGAAAAAAACCCGAAGAATTTACATCAGTATTAAATAATGTAGATAATTTATTTTCCTTTAGTGAAGCCAATGCAGACGAAAAACCAAGGTCGAGTTTACTCATTATTGAAATGATACAAATTACAAGACCAAGCAACATAAAGCTTGTTTGTAACGTATCCGTGTAAACGATTGTCTTTACACCACCTTCGAAGGTGTACAATAATATAAGCACCAATATTACGAGTGCAGTTACCCAAAAGGGTATGTGCATTTTATTCAAAATAAAAAGCTGAAGAATATTTACCACCAGGTACATTCTTGCAGTGGCGCCTAAAGCCCTGGATACAATAAAAAATATAGCGCCGGTTTTGTACGATACCGGCCCAAACCTTTTATCGAGGTAATGATAAATAGAGGTAAGATTTAATTTATAATAAATGGGAAGTAAAATAAAAGCTATTACAAGATATCCAAGGAAATAGCCGATTACAACCTGGAAGTATTGAAAACCTGCAGACCCAACTGTACCGGGAACACTAACAAATGTTACTCCACTTAAAGATGTGCCAATCATTCCAAAAGCCACCAACATCCAATTGCTATTGCGGTTGCCAATAAAAAAAGAATCGCTGTTAGAATTACGACTGGTAAAATATGCAACGGTTAATAACAATAAAAAATATCCGATAACAAATGAAAATAAAATAAGTGGAGACATGCAATAGGAATTAATTGAAAAAATAAACTTGAAAATATAGAAAATCTTTGTGTCTTTGCTCATAAATAATTACTAAACCTATATGCAAACAAAATCAATCGCTGTTTTTTGCGGAAGTAAAACAGGTAATGACCCTCAATATGTTTTAGATGCCGCTGTACTTGGAAAGCAATTGGCCGAAAAAAATATGCTGTTGATTTATGGTGGCGGCAACAAGGGAATTATGGGCGCTGTAGCAAATGCTGTATTGGAAAACAAGGGGCAAGTGATTGGCGTAATCCCCGAAGTATTGCTTGGATGGGAGCAGCAACATGAAGGTATTTCAGAATTGATAGTAGTAGAAAATATGCATACACGCAAACGCATCATGTATGAAAAATGCGATGCGGCCATTATACTTCCGGGGGGCTTTGGTACCCTGGACGAACTCTTTGAAATACTAACCTGGAACCAACTTAGTATTCATGACAAAGCCATTTATATTTTAAATACAAATGGCTTTTATAACTTTTTACTGGATCACATGAAAAAAATGGTGGATGAAAATTTTCTATATGGAACACTTGAACAATCTTTCACTGTTGTAAATGAACCGCAGGAAATTTTCTTAACCCTGTAAAGATTAATACCTACGGCCACCACCCTGAAATAAGGCAATATTAAAACCTGCATTGATGATAGGAATGGTACGTTGGCGGTTATCAACATAAGGCGAATTGGCAAGATGCAGCACATCAAATGAAAGGGACATAAAATAGTAAGACTTACTTCCACGCTCTCTCCCGGATGCATACCCAATGCCCAGCAATAAACTATTTACATCCGTTTTATATTTGTCTTTTGAATAACCGCTATTGTCAGCAGGAATGTATTTTTGAGTAATAAAACTATGTTCAAATTGCGCCTGTGCAAATAAAAAATTAATTGGAAAAACCCGTACGAATGCGCCTGGCCCAAGGATGGTTTGCCTTACTTTATCGCCATAAACACTTACATCGCGTTGCGATATATAGTTAAGATTAACACTAACGGCGGCATCCAACCAACTGGTAAGGCTGTACCCAAAATAAGGGCTTATGCCCAATGCCGTTGTACCATTAAAAAAGGACACGTTTAAGTTTCCTCCTGTAAATAGGTTTTCCTTTTTAAATCCACCTGTTTTTGTTTCCTCTTCCGAATCCTGGGCCGTTACACTTAGTGAAAACCCGAATAGGATTGCTGCTATTATTACTTTCTTCATCTTATTGCTGTCTTTGTTTTATTAAATATTTTTCATTCGAACGATTATCGGTGCCATCTAACTATCATTGTCCATGGCATCTTCCAACAATATTAAAGGAATTTTAAACCATTGATTATTGTGTAAAAATCGTACAAAAAAAGGAGGAAATAACACGCTTTCATTACAACAGATATTAAAAAATGTTAAAATTTTTAAATGTATATAAAAATGTAAAAGTAGCTTTCTATATTTGATACGAATCTCTTCGTAAATCTTCATCAAAACTATTTCGAAATGAAACAATACATGATCAATAACAAAAAACTGTTGGCCGGGTTGGGTGCCTGTTTACTCATTGGTAGTGTTACGATGTCGTTTCAGGCGCCATTTGGCCCCATGCAAAAATGGGATACCCTTACAGAAATTCAGGATACCATTCCCGACAAAGCCAATCCTGCTGACGAAAGAATGAGCATAAAAGATTATGACGTACTCATGTTGAAAATGGATAAGGAGATCATGAAAATGCAGGAAGAAATAGCAAAAATTGATCTTGCAAAAATGCATGAAAACATTTCGGCGTCGTTAGATAAAGTTGATTTTGATAAGATAAGTTTTGACATAGATAAAGCAATGAAATCAGTTGACTTTGCCAAAATTGAAGCAGGGGTTAAAGCTGCATTAAAGGAAGTAGATTGGAACAAAGTAAATAAGGATGTAAAACATTCTTTAGAGGATGCCAAAAAGGAAATTGAGAAAATAAATATGACTGAAGTAAAAGCAGCTATGAAAAAAGCAAAGCAGGAAATAGAAAAGAGCAAATCAGAAATTGAAAAGATCAACTTTAACGATGTAGTGAAAAACGCAAACGAAGAAATATTGAAAGCAAAGGAAGAATTGAAGCTTACAAAGACAATGTTCAATGAAATGGAGCAGGAAGGATTGATCAATCAAAAGGTAGGCTTCACGGTAGAATTTAAGAATAAATCGCTATTCATAAATGGTAAGAAGCAAAGCGACTCAACTTACGATAGATATAAAAAATACATTCAAGGAGATTCATTTAAAGTTAGTATCGGTAAAGAATAAAAAGGTTAAGCTGCAAAATAAAAAGGAATGGTCTATAAATCTTTCTAAAATTTAGGGCAAAAAACCTGTTTCAAATCACCGCCATTTTCATTGTAAAATCCTTTCTTCATAATATTAAATTCGGTGGCTCCCTGCAAATTATTGTAGTTTTTTAGTGCTGAAGTAGTAGCGTCGTAACTAAATGTAAAACGGATATTTTTTATTTCAAATCCCAACATAGGAATAACAGCGTCGCCTGAACGATAATACAACCCTGCAATCAACTGCTTTTCTCCACCTTCGCCAGATAAATTATAATTTGCATTCAGGCCCAAAACAAACTCACTCGATTTTGCCTGGTTGGTATAGTACATATTTGGATTAATAATTACACGGTCATTTACTTTCAATAATGCATTCAGAAAAGCGATGTGCCGCATTGGAATTCTGCTGCTGTCAGGCGATTCAGTAAAGAAAGTTTCCTGGGGCCGGTTAACATGATGAATTGAATAACCTCCATTGATGTAAACATCTTCTGTAGGAAAATAAGCATAATTCAAACCAACCTGTATATCCATATAGCTAACGCTGTTGTTGTTAAGTACAACAGAAGAAGGCAGTGTATTGTCAAAAAATTTACCATCAAACTGATCGGGAAAACTAAGCTTTGATTGATCGATGCGTTTATTGGCCCACCCTACATTAAAGCCTGCGGTAAGTAAACTAGCAGCGCCCAATTGCTGGTGATATGCCAATGACCCATAAATTTTTGTAGAGCGTAATCCCCCGCTTCCTGCAACGTCACTTAGTATAAGGCCACCCAACCCAAGCCACCCGTTCTCTATCTGATTCCTTAATACCTGGGCATCACCATATACACTTACAGTTTTATAAGGTGAGGCAAGTATGCTTGAATATTGATTTCTGTAATGTGCCCCAATCCTGTAATCTGCATCAGGAATAAAACCTGTATTAGCAGGATTTGTTGTGAGGGGAGAATTGAAAAATTGAGAAAAATGCAGATCCTGCCCTTTTGCCAAAGCAATAAAGTTCAGTGCTACAAAACTCAGTAATAATATTTTTCTGTTTTTATTCATAGTAAATGAACTACAAGTAATTCAAAATTATTTATGCAATCAGCAGGTTATCTTAATAAGGAAATATCACCTGTCTTCTTTAACGTTTTTCCGTTTGTAAATTCTACTTCCAATGTATAGGTGTAAACATCCATTGGTTGCAAAGCACCTTTGTAGGTGCCATCCCAACCACTCTCCTGGGAACTACTGTTAAAAATCATTTGTCCCCACCTGTTATAAATTTTCCAATTCATTTTTCCAATTCCAAAGCCCAGCACACGGATAACACCATTTACACCAAATCTTCCCGGTGTAAAGGCTTTTGGCACGTCAAGTAGTGGTAGCACAATAGCCGGCACGTCTAAACAAAAAGTATCTGTACATCCGGCAGCATTGGTTGCAAGCAAGCATACATTATATATTCCGGTTAAGTTAAACTGGTGAGAAGGATTAGCCAAAGTGGAGCTACGTCCGTCTCCAAAATCCCATACATAAGAGATTGCACCCGAAGAAAAGTTAGTAAAGTTTGCCGGTTTATTTTGCTGAGCTGGATTAGGCGAAAAACTAAATCCTGCTTTTGGCAAACCCATTACTGTAATCTGAAAACTGTAGGTGTCTGTTTTGTTGCAGGTAGTTGTATCGATCGCCGTTAAACTAATAGTATAGGTTCCAATATTTGTATAAAGATGGGTTGGATTCACAAGTGAAGAAGTTGGACTGCCATCACCAAAATCCCAAACAAAATCGAGACCACCCAGCGAGGTATTTGTAAACTGAGCAGTGTAAGGTACACAGCCCTTATCAGGCGTGGTAAACCCAGCTTTTACATTGACTGCTAACCGTACCGTCTTTTTTACACTATCAGGGGCATTACAAAAAACAGAATCATCGACCAATAACTTAACTACATAAGTACCGGGAGATGCATAAGTATGCGTAACGGTGGTAAAACCTGCCCGCTGCGGTGTTGAATTATCTCCAAAGTCCCACAAAAATGAGGTAGATGTATAAACAGGTAAAACTGCCGTAGTAGTATTTTGAAACTGAAATGTAAGACTCTGGCAACCACCGGTTTTAGCAGCAATAAAATCAGGTGTTACTACATTGTTACCTACCCTTACTGTAACATAAGCCGTATCTGAAATATTACATGTAGCAGAATCGATCGAAACCAGTCTTACCCTATAACTGCCAACATTTGTAAAAGTGTGCGTAATTGTATTACCTAACTGGGTAACTGTAGGCGTATTGTCTCCAAAACTCCAGACATATTTTTTCCCCATGTTAAGGGTATCTGTAAATCTCACATCAAGCGGAACGCAACCAATTGTATCAACCACTCCATTGATGGTAGCCTTTATACTGGCTCCTACTCCCCCAAAATTCATCTCTATTTTTACTGCGGCTTCATTGCAATTTCCTGAACCATTCCTTGGTGCCCAAACTCCCGGGGTTGTTGGAAAAACAACAGAAGGCATACTTCTTCCACCGCAGTTGGCGCAAATGGCTTCATATATAATGCCATTGGCATCAAATCGACTGGTTCCTCCATCTACATGATCATCAAAACCTCCATTTTGTCCGTAGAAACTTCCAAACAACTGACTCGTTGCATTCTTTTCCAACACAAAGAAATAGAAATCGCTGCCATCGGTTGTAGATTGAATGGCATCACTTGTAACAGGAAGCCCTCTTGTACCTGCATTCGGATAGCCTCTGTCGTTATCAAATTTGCCGCCCCAACCAGACACATATACATTCTGACAACGATCAACTAAAAAAGCTGTGATTGAAATATTTGGCGCAGCGGCACCTGATCCAAAAGCTGTTGAATAAACAAAGGCCGAAAGGTCGGGTTTCAATTTAGCAATAAACTGTTTCCCTGCTGCAATACCATAAACGGCATTCAAAATAGGCCATGTGCCAGATGTAGTTCCTGTGACATACGGAAATCCAAACTTATCAAATTGAATACCATAAACCAGGTCATTTCCTGCGGTACCCATGTAAGTAGTTTTAATAATTGCAGAGCCGCCGGGATTAATTTGTGTTACAAAGCCATCAACCTGGCCTGCCTGAAAACCCGGATACAAAACGCCGGTTTTATCACCGGGAAGATTGGTACTACTTGTACCGCCTGCAACGTAAATATTGCCGGTTAGTGGATTGATCGCTAATACAAAACATGCATCAGTAGCATCTCCGCCAAAATAAGTGCTAAAAATTAAACCTGATAAATTGGAATTGAATTTTAAAATTACGCCGTCTTGTTTTCCACCGCCAAAACTTCCTTGCAACGGAGACCCTGCTGTTGGGAAATTGGTTGACTGGGTACAGGATGCTAACAATATATTACCTGAAGCATCAAGCAGCACCTCACTCCTGGCATCATCACCATAATTACGCCGGGTAGTTTCCGCTCCATCAGGTGCATCAAATTTCTTACGGATATTAACACCATCATCTTTATCACCCCCCATTTCTACGGAACCCAATAAAGCAGTTCCGGTAGCATTAAATTTTGTAATGATAATATCATAACCGCCGCCAGTACCAATTTCCGGCATTATTTTAGGAAAATTGGCAGAGTTGGAACGACCTGCAACAATAAGATTTCCTGCGCCATCTGCAATCATACTATGGGGCTGCTCATTGCCACTTCCACCGAGGTATGTTCCATAAATACGGCTGGTACCGTCTGGAGAAAATTTAATAATAGCAATATCATACGGCCCGTTTGAATCTTCATCAACACCGCCATTGAAAGTTTGATCATATGCCCCAACATTAACGGGGTAGCCCGTACCAAAAGAAATACCGCCGGCAAAAAGGCTTCCATCCGGGCCCGGAGTGGCAGTATAGCCCCAATTATCTGTACTACTTCCCGTAAAGGTTGCAAATATTAATGTGGGGTCAATTACAATGGTTTCATTGGGCAGATATTCTCCTAACTTAAATCTTACCACATTGTCCTTTACTACATATTTGCAGTCCAATGTTTTTCGTACGCCTTCCTGAACCTGGTAAGTGTAAGGCGATCGCTCCTTAACATCTCCTACCGAAGTTCCAACTACCAATTCCTTATTTTTCAATTCCAGTTTATCAACGCCATCATATTTTAAAGCAATGTCATTTACATTTCCTCCCGGCCTTACAATAATGTCGTACTTCAATGTTCCGGCATCTGTATAATAGCGAACATCAATATTCGGATACATTTCTTTGTAAGTGACAGCCTGGTATATTTTACATGCACCCTGCCACTTGCTTTTATCATCTCCTATAAAGTAATTATTGTAGGTTGGCAATGCCTTATCCGGAACAGCATACGTGCCCTTTGCAGCATTGATAAAGCTTACGCGGTAAGCATGAGATCGTATGGTGAAATCTTTATTTGGAAGAACAGTTTTGCTGGCAATATTGGAAGCTGTTTCTACAACTTTATTATGTCCGTGTGTAATATTGGCGAGTGCCTCAAGATCCTGCAGATTATGTTGAACAACCATGAAACCATTTTGTTCCATGAAAAAAGCTCCGGTAGAAATTTCTGATTTGAAATTTACCCTGCTGTTCCATTGACCCTTATTTTCGATAAACTGTAGCTGGGCATAAGCAGGTAATACGCAAAAAACGCACACAAGGATACAGAGGAAGGAAACAAAAAATTTAATAACTTTCAAGGAAGCGATTTTTTACAATTTACTAAAACATACCCATTAAAACAATGTTATTGTTTCACCATAATGCAGTTAGTAACACCTACGAGATTTTGCTCCAGGTTGTTTTACCATTCAGGGATTGAAGGTAATTTTTGAGGCGCAAATTTTTGGACAAATTCAAATCCGGATCAGGTTCAATTATTTTCGAAGTTACAGTTTTTGTTACTTCTTACGCTAATCCATCCTACATCAAAACTGCTAATTTAAAGTTAAGGATTCTACTTGAACTGGTTAATTCTTCATAGCAAAACCACCTCATTCTAATCCATTTTAGGAAATTTGAAACTATCATTTTTACCAAATAATACTTCAACACTTTCTTTTTGCTACCACGAAACGCTATTTCATTTTAACAAAAACATTGAAAATTTGTTCACTTCGGCTACCAGTCGAGTCACGCAAAGTATTTCACCCTTGCGTTCTCACAGAACCGTGCGTGACAGTCTCCCGTCACACGGCTCTTCCTGTTTTAAATCACAAAATGTATTGCTACATTATGGAT
>JBKJUP010000072.1:0-14979 GCA_046590675.1 Ferruginibacter sp.
ATCCATAATGTAGCAATACATTTTGTGATTTAAAACAGGAAGAGCCGTGTGACGGGAGACTGTCACGCACGGTTCTGTGAGAACGCAAGGGTGAAATACTTTGCGTGACTCGACTGGGCTGTATAACTTGTCCGCGGATTTGAGATGCAAAATGATCGATGCTCTCTTTGCTTAAGTTTTTTACCGGAGTTAACATGATATTTCATTTTTAAAGGTTGTGTAAATAATTTTTATTGAGCTATGATGGTATTTTTCAGCGACCATAAAATGCCCAATACATTATTTTTTGCGGCTTCATCAATATTATGCTTCGTTAGTACTTTTAAAATATCATCTACCGTACACATGTATTCTGCCTGGCTAATATTCATTCCTCTGTGAGTGGCAGACATGTCTCTGCCAGTGTATGTTACAGGTCCGCCACTGCCGGCACTAAAAAAATCAATGGTATGTTGTTTAAGAACTGCCAGCCGGCCGGGCTCATTTTTATAAGGCAGAAAGCGGGCGCTGATTTCGGGGTTGTTCATGTGTTCTTCTACAACATCGTCAACGATGGCACTGATGCCTTTTGTGCCACCGAGCTTATCAAATAGTAATGTATCCATAATGCTTAGTTTAATGTAAATTTTGAAATGGCACGCATTGCTTTATAATGGCTAAAACAAATTACTGCGTGTGGTTTCTCAAATTTATATTTTAATGGATACAGTGGCAGCTACTTTCTATTCAAATGCTGGTAATATTAGTTCAAAGTGATAGATGCCTAGGCTTCTATTTGGTGTGGCATCCTTGCCTGTAAATAATCTGAAGGCAGGTGCCCGTATCTTTTTAGAAAACATTTTGAAAAATAGGACGCACTGGTAAAGCCGGTTTCAAAAGCAATTTCAGAAATATTACCAAAGCTTTTGTTCAACAAATTTATGGCTGCTGATAACCGGTATTCTTTAATAAATGAATTGGGCGACTTGCCGGTTAGAAATACTATTTTACGGTATAACTGAGATTTGCTGCTCGCCAGCGGCTTTGTAAAATCGTTCACTTTTAAGTCGGGATTTCTCCAGTTTTTTTCAGTATAGTCTATTAAATCATTCAAAAATATTTCATCATCACTGGTGAGTGCAAATATGTTTTTACCGGTTAATGAAGCATTAGCGTTTTCACTTTTATACAAATCCTTTACTTCAGCGGAAATGATGATTTCTCCCTGAACCATCTCACACATTCGCTCGGCTAACCTTATACTGTCTTCAAATATTGATTGCTTTTCTGTTACCGGTACGCCAGCACTTAAACCTATTTTAACACCAGCAATTTCATCTGCTGTTTCTTTTTTATATTGGTTAAAAATACCCTGTATATCTAAAGCTGCATGCAGTGCATCTGACACAGATTTAAAAGAAATTAACAATTGATCATCTGATTGCTTAACCGGTTGCTCGTTGTAATTAGATAAGATGGTTAGCACCGCATTTTTATATTGGTAAAAAGTTGATTTAATGTTACGGGAATGAATACTTTGAGGCGAATTTATTTTAAGCTGAACGATCATGATTATTCTAAATGCAGGGTCGTTGATAATATTTAGCGACGTGTTTTGGGCTTTTACAGGATCTTCTATCCTGCCTAAAAAAGATTCTACTATTGCGGGTTCTACTTCTATGATATTATTGGGCACTTCGCCATGTGCATGGTTGTGCATAGCCTGTAGCGATTGCTTATCCGGAGCCTCCACTAAACAAAAAGCTGTTTTTCTTTTATCATCAAACCAATAGGTTAATCCCCTGCAATTAAATTGATCCTGAATTTTAAGATCCTGCTGATGCAGATGTGCAACGTTTTCTGCAGTAACAGTTTCAGAAACATCATGTCGGTCCATGTAAATCGGCATAGTATACTTATTAAAAAGTTAATTAAATCCACTTTTTATCCGGTGGAATATTGTAACTGATATTGTTTATTCATAGTGGTTAGCGGGTAAGTGGTTCAGTGTACAATTTTAGAAGGGGCTGGATTTTCTGCATCCGTTATTGTAGATGATAAACTATAAACTGAAGCCTGTTTTTATTACCTGAAAGTTGTAGGCGAATTGGCTGCTTCAAAGCACGTGAAAGATTATGCTAAGCTAATCAATGGTTGGTACATTTCTTCATTTATTTAGGGCTGGCGCTATAGGAAGTGTTTTCGGATACTGATAGTTTTCGATTCTATTTAGATACTGAGAAAATACTAATGAAAGGTGTGCCGGGTGTTTGTTGTAATAATAAACTTTGTATGTAGCTAAGTAGTATGAGTTTGGTACGGCTGCAGCATTTGTAAAGCCGTTTATTTATTTTACTTCGGGAATGTAAATTTTAAAAGATGTTTCTGAATTTATATCGCTGCTTGCGGCTATAAAGCCTTTGTGATTTTCAACAATCTTCTTTACGATGGCAAGCCCTATTCCGTTGCCCTTTTGCAGTGGCTTTGCATGCAATCGTTGAAAAGGTTCAAATATTTTTTCGCTGTAATCATTGTTAAAACCTATACCATTATCGGTCACATTTATACAAAAATATTTTCCGGAAGCGGTTAGTTTTTCATTTGCAAAATAGGCACCCGTATTTAGTTCGCAATAAACTTTAATAAATGGTTGAACATCTGCCCTGCGAAACTTTATGGAGTTGGAAACCAGGTTGTAAATAAGCTGATGAAACTGAAATGGGATCACTTTAAGTTTACAATCCTGTAACACTTCAATTGATACATTGTTTTCTGCTATTTCAATTTTGAGATCAAGTTTTATGTCATTGACAATACTTTGTAATGATGTTTGTTCAAATATTTTTTCGGTTGTAGTGAAACGGGAGTAAGCAAGCAGATCTTTTATAAGTGCCCTCATACGCTCGGCTGCCTTTGTAATAATCAATAAATATTCCTGCCCTTTTTTTGATAATTTATTTGCTTCCAGTTCTGTAATCAACGAAACAAATGATTGAATTTTTCTAAGCGGTTCCTGCAAATCGTGGTTTGAAATAAAAGCAAATGCCAGCAACTCCTTGTTCATTTTTTCCAGTTCTATATTTTGTGCAGCTATTTCTTTTACCCTGTCGGTAACAAGTTTGTTTACCGTCTCAGACAACGCTCTGCCATTATCATCCAATATTTTATTTTGAACTTCTAACTGCTGTTTTGCAATGATATAATCTTGATTCTTCTTACGCAACTCCAATAAATTCATTACCTGGCTGGAAAGTATTTTTAAGCCGGTTATTTGCTGGTCGCTTAATACCCTGGGTTTATTATCGATGATACATACAGTACCCAGTCCATATCCTTTTTCATTTATTAGCGGAATGCCGGCATAAAAAACAATGTTGGGACTGCCTGTTACATACGGATTGTCTTTAAATCTTTCATCTTTACGGGAATCTTCCACAATAAATGGATCTGCTGATGCATCCAGGGCATGAGAGCAAAATGAATATTCTCTCAATGTTTCAGTTGCTGATAGTCCTTTGTTCGATTTAAACCACTGCCGGTCCTTATCTACAAAGCTTATCAGGGCAATGGGAACATCGCAAATAATTGAAGCCATGAAGGTAATGTCTTCATAATCTTTTTCAGTGATCGTATCCAGAATGTTGTAACTTTTTAATTCATTTAATCGTTCCGATTCTCTTACTATATCACGTGGTTGTGCCATTAAAGCGGTGCGTTGTATTTGTTTTTTTATGTTGATTATTGTGTGTGGCGTGATGCGCAGGAATTATGCAGGTCAATTTATATAATTACTTCGAGCATAAATCCTTCTTTGCCTTCAGTGCTTTCCAAATTGAAACTACCGTTGAATACAGATGATTTTTGCTGAATGCTCGAAAAGCCCTTGCCATAATGCACTTTTTTTAAATTGATACCCATGCCATTGTCGCGGATGATCATTTTTATTTTTTTTCCATGGATCGAAATTTTCACCAGTATATCAGTGGCGTTTGAATGTTGTTGTATGTTGCTGAACTGGTGTTGTGCTATCCGGTAAAGTACTGTTTGCACATCCATATCTACGGTCGTAAAATCAACCTCGTCTGCTTCAATGGAGTAAGTTATTTTATTTTTTTCCTCCAACGTGGCCAGTATGTCCTGCAAGGCAAATTTAAGCCCAATGGATTGTAATGAAACCGGCGACAATCTTTTTGACAAAACCCGGATACCGGAAATAGATTCGTGCAATAAGTTTTGGGCATCCTCCAGCCACACCAGGCCCTTGTCTGTTACATGATTTTTTGCCTGTGCAATGTGCAGGTTAATGGCAGCCAGCACCTGGTTAATATTCTCATGCAACTCTTCGCTTATTTTATAGCGCTCATTTTCTTCAGCCTCGTAAATGGCCTTCTCCATAATTTGCTGATGTTCCTTACGAATTTGTTCAAATTTGTGTTCCAGTGTATCGAGCTCGGTAAGGTCCTGCATCGTTCCTATTAACCGCAGTGGTTTATTGTCAATGTCTCTTACTACAAAAAGCCGGTCGAGTATTAATTTGTAACTGCCATCTTTACAACGGAAAAGGTATTTGCCCCACCATACATTTTCTTTACTATCCAGCAGTTCGTCCAGCGCATTAATAATCCTGTACTTATCCTGTGGATGAATGTTATTTCGCCACCAGGTATTATTATCTGCCAGTTCGGGGTAAGTGTGTCCGAAGAGCTCAGTTATTCCATCGTTGTAAAATGATTCTTTGGTAGTGAAGTCGTATTCCCAAATCCCTTCTTTGGTGGCAAGTGATAAAAGCTTAAACCTGTTGATTGATTTAATAAATTCATTGTTGACTGTTGAATTTATTTCCATTGAATTTGTAATATTTGGAACAACTGTGTTATGTATGAAGATTAAAGTTTAAAGGAATTTAGCGACAGCACTTACAGATATTTTCACATTTTAAATGCACATTTTCCCCATTTACCAATTAATAAAGCTTTTTTTATCATTTACTGTAAAAGGTAAAAGCCCTATAAAAGTTGTTTTTCCGAAATGTTGCACGAATATAAAGGGGATATTTAAAAAGTCAGGTTTAAATTAAAAGGAATTTGAATTTTATGTTTCAACAGGGCATTTTGCCGGCTCCATTTGGCTAAAAGTATTTAAGAATGGCCTTATTTCTTTGGGCTTCGTTTAATGGGTTTGCCATATTTTTTCATCATACGGTCTTTCTTTTTTACAATATAATTTACTTTGCTGTTCTTTGCAGATTTTGGATGAAATGCAGGCCCGGACTCTTCTTTGGCAGGTGCTTTTAACTGGATAATTTTCATGTACACCTTTGGTATTTCATCTTCTGTCAGTACATCAGAAATAACAAGGTTTCCAGGTAGGGGTAAAATGGGTACCTGGTATTGCATCAGTGTTTCTATCGCTTCCTGCAATGGCTTTTCTTTTTCGGTGATAAAAGTAATGGCGATCCCTTTTTTATCAGCTCTACCGGTTCTGCCTATCCGATGAATGTAGTTTTCCGGTACTTCTGGTGTGTCAAAATTGATTACATGTGTTACTTCTGCAATATCGATACCCCTAGCCACAATATCGGTAGCTATAATAAACCGGTAATTTCCTTCTTTAAATTGTTTAACGGTATTAAAACGATGGTTTTGTTCTTTGTTTGAATGAATAACACCGGCTGTGCCCGGAAATTTTTCTTCCAGTTGTTCATATAACTGGTCGGCCAGTTTTTTAGTAGCTGCAAAAACAAGCACTTTGGTCATCGTTTCGTCTTCGGCCAGCAGCAGTTGCAACAGATTTACTTTTGTGTAAAAATTTGGAACCTCGTACGCAGTTTGAATGATGTTTTCCAACGGAGTTCCTGTTGGTGCCGCTTCTACCCGTACAGGATCGTTAAAATAAGTTGCTATCAGCGCTTCCACATCCTCCGTGATGGTGGCGGAGAACATCAGGTTTTGTCTTTTTTCCGGCAGTAGGTCCAGTATGTTTTTAAGCTGCGTTCTAAAACCAAGATTAAGCATTTCATCTATTTCATCAATCACCAATCTTTTAATCATTTTGGTTTTAAAAGCCCCATTCATTGCAAGGTCGTATAGCCTGCCCGGTGTTGCTACCAGTACATCTACACCTTTTTCTACTTCCAGTTTTTGCGTATTGATATTTGCACCGCCATACACACCGGTTACAATTAAACTCATGTAAGGCGTAAGTTCTTTTACGGCTTCCACCACCTGGGCAACCAGTTCCCTGGTAGGTACAATTATTAATATTTGAGGCGCTTTGTCTTTGCTGAATTTCCACTGTCTTAGGCAGGGAAGCAGGTAGGCAAAGGTTTTGCCGGTACCGGTTTGCGCAATGCCGCAAACATCTTTGCCCGACATTACAATTGGGAAAACCCGGTGCTGGATCGTAGTAGGATTGGTATATCCCAATTCATCCAAAGCAGTCAGCAGGGGAGTGTTTAAATTTAGGTCGTCAAATGTTATACTCATAAAAAATAACTGCGAAGGTAGTTTTTAATTTTCAGGCCGGTTTAATTGATGCCTGGTTAAAGGGTCGTTTGCAGGAATAATAAATGTTTTGAGGTATGGTCTTCAAACCCGAACAGTTGTTATTATTATAGTAATAGGGTAAAATTGTTGTCAAAACCCTGATGGGCAATGTCATTTAGTTAACGCAATCATGTCCCATCGGGACATTTGATGAGCAGTAGAAGAATGTAATTGGAACGGCAAACGTTCCATGGGAACTGCTGGTGTAATGCGAATTAACACCATGCGTACCTACGGCACGCAAATACAATCCGACTTTATTTCTTCCCACCAAATGTTCCTATGGAACATAAAACACTTAACTAAACGACATTGCCCTGAAGGGGCAAGATATGTTAACGATAGGCGTAGCCCTTCGCAATCAAAAACCACGAAACACTAAGCCCTGCAAGGGCGATATATTTTTGCACGATATTTTTTTATTAGGCCCTTTCAGGGTTTCCATTTCATGTTAATAATAATGCTATAATCATATTACCCTTTTGGGCTTATTCAGCAATGGCATGAAAATTATGCTTCCATCTTCACCACCTCAAAATATCAATTAGTTGTTTGCGGAGATCTTAAATTAAAAATGGTGCAAGCCAACATAAATTAGCATGCACCATTTGCCGTATCGCACTGCGAAATTTGATGTCATTAATTTAGCAGTCGCAGTTGCCCTAAATGATAGCTTAAATGATTGGTGCGGTTGAGCAGTACACTTAATTTATTTCGGGAAGGATTGTTGATGAAATCTTCATCTGTCATTGAATTGTGCCTGCTAAACCAATCTGCAGGTTCCATTGCAGCAAATGCCTTATCCAGTCTCTCGTGCACATCTTTCCAATATTGTCTTAATTCGGCTACGGATGGCATGGCTGCATCTGTACTATCGGGGATTTGTAAAAACAACCCGTTTAGTTGGGGTAAAGTTCTTTCGCCAATGCCTAAGATTTCGGGCATTAAATCATGATAGGAAGTAAGATGCCCCATCAGGTAGATGCCCCTGTTTTTGCCTGGTGCAATTTCTTGCATTAGCTGATCGTCTGTCAATCCTTCAAAAAGGTTTCCTGTATTTTTTACCTGTGCATTCCAGCTATGAATAGCCATCTGTACAAAGAGTTGTTGTTGATCCATCATTGCAAATTTTAAGTTGGTAATTGATCAAACAAAATTAGGCATTGAAAGCCTGCAATAGAATGATTCAGTTTTTGATAAGGGGAATTTTTTTGCGGAACTTAAAAGTAAGTAAGTTAGCCTGGTAGTTAATGCTATGGGTGCATTTAAAATCCGATAGGAGCCATCGGATGTCTTTAGGGGTGTCACCTTTTTTTCAGTGCTGGAGTTAAATTCTATTTGTTTAAAGGTGACACCTCTAATTTAGAGAGTTACATTGTAGTCAGTTGTGGAACGGAGGAATTAATTCTACCGTCTAAATAAAAATGCCCAGCCATTCAGGCCGGGCACTTTTTAAAATAATTGGGCATGTTAGAAAGTATGCTGTTTTTTATCTGCTCAAAATAATGACTACCTACCGGGTATAGATAAACGCTTTCATTCATATTGATCGGAGTAGCCTACGCACTGCAAGATTTACAGCTCATGCCAATTATTTTTTAAACGCTGGTTATAGTATTGGGTTAAAGACGGTTGCACAAAAAATGCTATTTTAATTTGCAGGCATAAGGGATAGATCGGGCCGCATCATGCCAGTTATATGTTTTACACCACTGATTACTTTCAATAAATCACCATATAATTTTTTACCTTCATCACCCAACAATTCATTGCTTTCAGCACGCATTTTTTCATACTCTGCAGCATTTTTTGCAGAGCTTACTACCATGAAATAATCTTCTTTTTCTCCAAAGCCATTTCTATAAACACGGTATTCCAGCTTAGATCCTTTTTTGGTATATAAGGCATGAAAGGCTTTGGCAATTTCCCTCAACTTTGGTAAATTTTCAGGCGTTACATAATAATAACTGAACTGCCTGAAAGGCTTGCCTTCAGTTTTAATATCCAATCCCGATGGTGTGTAGGAAAGTGCTTTATTCAGGTAAACTATATAATCCCTGTGGCTATCATAACATTTGTCGAAATCAATAAATAATTTAGAGAAAGCTGTCTCACCAATTTTATCAAGTATTGGGGAAAAAGTATTCTTATCCAGGTCGGCCATGTTCTTAATGGGCGAAACATAAAAGTATTTGAAATCATCAAGGGCAAAAGTCAGCCATCCTTCTTTTACACCATATTTTTTTGATAAGGTGACCAGGTTAGCTG
This sequence comes from Ferruginibacter sp., assembly GCA_046590675.1. Lineage (GTDB taxonomy): Bacteria > Bacteroidota > Bacteroidia > Chitinophagales > Chitinophagaceae > Ferruginibacter. The sequence continues at coordinate 8,793 of JBKJUP010000072.1, forward strand.
CTTGTTGATCATACTCTGTAGTCATAGACGGATGCACAGGATCTTCGTGTATATAATATGCCTGTACTTTACTGGTGTCCTGGGCAAATGAAACATTGCTAAAGGCTAAAAATGAAACCAACGCTAATAAGCCGGTTTTGAGCATATTTTTCATAATTGTTTAATTTAAGGATGAAGAAATTTATAATGATGAATAATAAAAGCCAAACTTTAAATGCTTAATTATAAAGCAATAACTATTTAACTACAGGAGGTATTAATATATAGCCCAATTGCTGTAATAAATCCAATTCGTTGTAGTAAACATTTTCAGCAGTCAGCTTGCCGTCTTTATCAAAACTGGCAGAAGTATAACCACTTACAATTACCTTTTTACCCGTGGCCGGACTTTCACCAAAAATGCCATTGTTCGTACCCGTTAAGGTCCATTCAGTAAATGATTGATCATCCTTAACCACTGCACTATTTGTTACAATATTGAGGTCAGGAAACGCCGTGAAAAAAATATGCATGGCCGCTTCCACTTCTTTTTGGTTGTTGGCCACTTGTATTCCATTGAGCGTTCTTGTGCAACCTTCAGTACTGATATTTCTGAGTATTGCCATGTCTTTTTTGTTCCAGCAATCAGCAACCAGGCTTTTCATATTTGCATAAATAATCGTTGTTTTAGCCAACAATGCTTTTTGTTCATCTTGCTCACGAGTGCAACAAGAGATAAAAGTGAACGTGGCAAATACAGTTATTATCAAATACGCCTTCATGCTATTTTATTTGGGGCAATGAGTAGAAGGAAGGAGGATTTTATTTGTAACACAAAATATTATTTTGTAATCTAATATGCAAGTGGCGCAGGACACAATGCTCTAATTACTGTCCGAATAGGGCATATTTTTTACCAAACATGAAATGATGATAATTGCTGTATATTTATTTCTACTTTGACATGTCTAAAATTAAAATTGGAAGTACAAATGGTTTCAATTATTAATTGGGAAAAGGTTCCATGAAAAGTTGCAGTATAAGTCCCGATTAGGAGTAACATCGGGATGCCGATAAAAATCGGCAAGTGATACGACAATGCTGCCATAAAAACTGATGCTGGTCAACAAAAAAACATAGCAAAGTTTGACTTGTTAAACCAACATTAATGAAATCAGTTTCTTACAATTTTTAAGTTGGGTAAATATGAAGCGACTTGTTTCCTCTGTAGTTTTTATAAGTGTAATTAACCTGGTAGTGGTTCAATTTTGTTCCGGGCAATTAATTGATTTTTCCAGGGATGAGCCTTACAGTAAAGTTTTTGTGGCCACCGATAATTTTGGTGCTTCTTATTTATCCATTTTGCAGGAAGCCTATCCCAAAGCGGGCAACGATACTTTACAATTATCCATTCTTAATGACCTGGCCTACTATTGGCACACAAGGAACCTTGATTCAGCAATGTACTTTACATCAATTGGTTTAAAAATTTCAAGGGCTAAAAAGAAGACCGCTTGGGAAGGTAAGTTTCAGATTACGGAAGGAGCCATATTGCTGCGAATGGAAAAACTGGATAGCGCCTTTGATGTACTTGAATCTGCAAAACAGAAAGTACCCGAAGCTGACTTGCCATTTTTAAATACGCAATTGGGGTATGTTTATGAGCGAAGAGGGCAAATAGATACGGCGGCAGATTATGCGTTGGAATCGCTGCGACTGGGAAAAAAATTGAATGATAAAAAGGCCATAGCACTTGCTTACAGCGATCTTAGTAACCTGTTTTGGAAGCAGTCAAAATTTGACCAGGGATTGGAATATGGATTGAATTCCCTGAGCACTTTTGAAGAAAGAGGCATCAACGATCTTGACTATGATTTTACATTGTACATAGTTGGCAACAATTACCTGGCGCTAAAAAAATATACAGAGGCCCTTAAGTATTATGAGCATTCCATCACCATTGGTGAGCGTTATGGATTTTACAATAACCTGAGTGATGTATATATTTCGCTGGTTGATTTGTATGCGTACCTGAATGAATTTGACAAGGCTTCGGCGGCGGGGGAAAATGCCATCAAGTACGCCGACTTGCTTCATAATAATTTTATGTTGATGCGCTCATGGCTGTCTGTTGGCAAACTGCAATACCTGCAAGGGAAATATGTGACCTCCATTGCAAGCCTTCAAAAATGCATTGAAATTGCCACCATCAATTTTGGCGATAATTATTTTTTAAGCATGGCTTATGAAACCCTGGGGAAAGCTTATGCAGGCAATCACAATTACCAGGATGCTTACACTGCATTTGCTGCGTACGATAAACATAAAAGTGCCGTGTTTACTGCCGAAGCAGACGAACGCATTTCATTACTTCAAACAAAATTTGAAGTCGCAAAAAAAGAAAGTACCATTGGTTCTCAACAAACAATGTTGAAGGCACAAAAGGTTACGCAAACCTATATCATCATCATTGCAGCTTTGCTGTTGGTGTTTTTAGCCATTGTATTTAAGTTGCTGCAAGATAACCGGAGGAAGAACAAATTACTGTCGCAACAAAATAAAGAAAAGGAGTTTTTATTGAAAGAAATTCATCACAGGGTAAAGAATAACCTGGAAATTATTTCCAGTTTACTGGCCTTGCAATCGGAACAAATTACCGATCCAAATGTGGTTGAAGCGATGCAGGAAAGCCAGAACCGGGTACACTCTATGAGCATGATTCATCAACGCTTGTACCAGGGTAAAAACCTTGCCACCATTGAAATGAAAGATTATTTTATTAACCTGGGAAGCCATGTAGCCGAATCATTTGGTGCTGAAGAAACGATCAGCATGGATTATAATATGGATGCGCTGGAGCTAGATGTGGATACGGCTGTGCCGCTGGGTTTAATAGTAAATGAAGTACTTACCAACGCATTTAAACATGCATTTCCCGGTAAACGGGCGGGGCGGATTTCAATTGGTTTAAAACAAGCTGAAAACCGGCAGTTGGAACTAACGGTGACAGATAACGGCATCGGGCAGCAGGCTGAAAAAGAAGTAACGCCTGCCGGGTTTGGTAAACAACTTATCAGTTTGCTGACGCAGCAACTGAACGGGAAAATGGAAACTAATTTTGAAAATGGTACTGCCATCCATTTTGTCTTTAAACAGCAGCGGGCGGCTTAGAGAAATATGAGATATGGAATATGAATAATCTTTTGTTAGATTGTTTGCAATCGTTTTAACAAGTCGTTTCTAAACAACTTACTTAACGGCAACACTTTTTGTGAGATTACCACATGATCGTGCGCTACTTCAATTACCTGCGAAAGATTGACAACATAGGAACGATGTATGCGCTGGAAATGTTGGCGTGGCAATTTTTCGTCCATATCCTTTAATGTCATCACCAATAAAAATTCCCGGTCTTTTGAAAAAATGCGACAGTAATTCCGATCGGCTTCAATGTAAAATATATCACTGATGAAAATTTTTGTCATTTTTTCATGATCCTTTACAAAAATACAATCCGTTAATACAAACGGCTCGGGAGCATTAATAGATGCAATATTGCTTTCATTCGAAATGCGATCTACTGCAAGTTCCACTGCATATTGCAAATCAGATTTCTTAAAGGGCTTTGAAATGAAGGCATAAGGGTTGGTAGCTTTTGCCCGGTTAAAATGCGCTTCATCGGCATTGGCAGTGAGGTAAATAACAGGTATGTCAAATTCCTGCTGTATGTGGCGTGCAGTTTCTATACCATCTAATTTTCCTTTTAACTGAATGTCAAGCAACACAATATCGGGCCGCTCAATTCTTATGAGATCCAGGGCTTCTTCGCCCCGTGGCACAATACCCGTAATGTGGTACCCCAGTTTGCTCAGTTGCAATGAAATATTTGCACCAATAAGCATTTCGTCTTCAACGACAAGTATTTTAAAAGAAGTTTCCAATATTGTTAATAAGCTGGTTTAGTTTTTAAATATACATAAATATTAATAGGTGGCATGATGGTGATTTAAATCTTTTTTTTCCGAAATAAAAACAGTAGGTTTTACGCCTAAACAGTTAGCTTGCTAACATTGTTTAATTTTAAGTCATTAATTTTTTTATGTCGATCAACTGGCCAGTTATAATAATCGTAGCAATTTTAGCAATTGCTTTAGTAGTATTTCTTATACGGCGTAACATGAAAGATGAAAAGCGTTTTGAGCAGGATCTGAATGAAGATTTTCATAAGATAACCAAAGAGTCGGAAGATACCGATCCTGAAGAACTTCCAAAATAATAAACTTATTCGGGGGTAAATAAAAACACCGGCATCATTAGTTGAGCCGGTGTTTTTGATACTTGGTATTTTTATTATTTTTTAGTTGCCTTCTTTTTTGCAAAGTCAGCAGCAATTTTATTTAACTGATCTGCAGACAATGATGATGCAGCTTCGTTGATTACTACCCGGTAGTAAAACTGAACCGATTCCCCTTTTTGCAAATGAAGATTCTTTTCGCTTTTATCATTGGTAAATATTTTCTCCCCTAATGGATTTGCTGCAAATAGGCCATAGCCACGGGAATGCCAGAAAGTAGGATAATTTGGATTGGTAGGATGATCAATGATAGCAATGGTAACCGAGTCGGCACCCATTTTTCCATACAGTTTGCACCAGGCTGCACGGGTACTCCATGCATCATCGCCTTGTTTTCCTTCGCTTGTTAAATAGTTGCCACTGGCAGTTTCATCTGTATTCTTTTTTACAACAGTTACATTGCCTTTATCGTCGGTAAATTTTTCATCTTTTAAAGAAGGCATTTGCAGTTCATGGGCTACCCTTAACCCAAGCATGCCATCCTTTGCATCATTGAAGGTTACATCTGTATTGGCTTTTAAAATGGTGAAACGGTCAATGATCCGTTGGTGTGCATCGCCGCTGAATTCATAACTCGTGGTTTCTTCCAGCAATACATCGTTTTGCTGATTGGTCCAGTTGGCATGAAAAGATAACAAACCTGTTGAGCCATCTTTCGTTTCTAAAATACGATCTGTTTTTATCCAACCGTACTGGCTTTTTTTACTGGCGGGTATAGCAAATGAATTGTTCCAGAAATCGAGCCCGTTTACATTTTCAAAATTAAACCACAGGCCAAGGTGGTGTGGATGATCTGTAGGCTCACCGGGCTTTGGGTTCATAGGAAAGCCCCGGGTTATCATGGTGCCGGCTGAACTATAAATAGGGTATAGCACGGGTTTCTCTAAACTATCAGGATAAATAAAACTGGTGAAAAGTTTTTCACCAACATACACATCAATTTTATTTTCAGCTTTTATTTTATCAAATTTTACCATCGCTTTTTTTTGAGCGGCTACAACACAACACAAACTGATGCAGATAACAAATGCGCTAATATGTTTGAATGAATATACCATAATTGTTGTTTATTGAATTTGTATAAAAATTAGCGGTTTATTTTTTACCGGTAGCTGCCCAGAAAATTCCTGCATATAAGTGATTTAAAAAAACAGGATCGCTGTAGATGGTGGGTAAATGACCGAGCGCTGTATAAAATGACCGGCCGCCATCATAATTATGATACCAGGAAACCGGGTGAAGTTTTCCCATGCCTTCTCCTTTTTTTGGCCCCCATTGTACTTTAGGATTATAAGAGGTTTCATCAACTGCAAGTACATAATTAAGCCCGCTTATTTTTTCGGGGCCAAATTCATACCATTCATCCGTCCATAATTTATTATTGGCAAAACCTTGTAAACCAGGAAACGTTGGGTCAATGATATTTAACTTTGCAGTTTGTATGGTTGGATGAATGTGAAACATTCTGCCCACCATTTTTGTGTACCAATCCCAATCATATTCCGTATCGGATGCACTGTGGATGCCCACAAATCCTTTACCCGACTGAATAAAACGCTCCATTACTTTTTGCTGTGCTGAATCAAAAATATCGCCGGTGGTATTTAAAAATATCACCACCTGGTACTGCTCCATGTTTTTATCAGTAAAACTATTGGGATCTTCAAACAGGGTAACATCAAAGAAATTTTTTACACCTAATTGCTGAATCGCTAAAACACCTGCATGCAGCGACTCATGGTGCCATCCCCTGGTAGTGGTTATTAACAGTGCCTTAAATTGTTTTTGTGCTGAAGCGGTCATGCAAAAACAAATTTGAACCAGGCAAAAAACAATAGCAAGTTTCTTGATTTT
>JBKJUP010000054.1:0-28173 GCA_046590675.1 Ferruginibacter sp.
AAATACTCTTGAAAATTCGTTGGGCTTTTCCCATGCTGCAGTAAATGCACAGATAGCGCCACTGCTCGATCCGCCTATTGCCCGGTCATTTCCATTTTTTGATAAGTTTATTTTACGGCCATCACTTGCCTGGTGCTTTTCTACTTCGGGCAAAATTTCGGTTAGTAAAAAACGTGCATACGCATCACCCATGCCATCATACTCAAAACTCCGGTTAAAACGATTCAATGCGTTGGAGGCACTATCGGCCAATACAATGCCGGGAGTAATAAACACACCAATGGTTACCGGCATTTCGTTGTTATAAATCAGGTTGTCAAATACAGTGGGCGCTTTCCATTGAAGGCCATCCTGGTTTACGTACACACATGCAGGCTTGTCTGCCTTATATTGGGCAGGCACATATATCCAGTAATCTCTAGCCGTGCCGGGAAAAATAGTGGATTGATCAAAAGTAAAATGCAGCAGTTCTCCCCTTGGAACGCCAGTGTGTTCAATACTTGCAGCATCCACGGGATATTTTTCAGGTGAGGATTGTGCATAAAGTACGGAATGTGCCAACAGGCAAACAAGAAAATAGCAATGCTTCATGGAGAGATCGTTATTGGAATGAACTTAATGACCTAACTTTTTGTTAGGCTATAAAAATAAGCTTAAACAGTAATAGTTGAAAAGTTTAATGTGTTGGTGGCTGATCTCATTACATGGTTTTGTAGAAATCAGTTTTATTTAGATATCGTAACAATTGATATATTAAAATCCGGCTTACGGAGCTATCTAAAATTTAATTGTATAAACAGATAATGTTGGTAAATGATGCCATGAAAATATGAATTTGAACAGTTCCCGATTAAAATACGGGACAGGCTGACGCCACTGCAGATGCCATGAAATAGAGATGCCGGTTATCCAAAAATCATCGCTTAAAAACCTTTAACGAAAGGTAGATTTTCTACTTCTCAACAAAGCAACTTGATTTAGAGATGGATTTTTTTGATTTTTTTAACAATCAAATGGCTTTTAAAAACCTGGTTTTATTGGGAAAGAAGCATTAAGCCACCAAAGTTTATAAGCGCAATTGTTCTATTATATTGGGCATTGAGTAGCATTTATGCTGAATTAAATGATTTAAAAGCAGCATTAACAAAATTTGTGATAAGTTAATAAATGTGTATGTGACAATAATTGTAATCTTAAACCAGTCCAACAGCTTAATTCTTTACCTTTACGCAGATTATTTTTGCAAAAAATGGTTGATTATTTGTGCTTTACTGAAATCAATAAATTCATATTTATACAATGCCATTTTAAAATGAAAATTACCCGGCAAGTAATTTACTCTACCCAGTAAAATGAAAAGTTCAATTCTATTTTTTACCGTTATTTTTTTTACAAACATTGTAACTGCGCAAGTTGATCATGAAGCCCTTCCTGATGCCAATGCTCAAATGAGTTTACTGGTTACTTCCAACACTATATATGGTAAATTAATTGATAAAGGAACCGGCAAACCTGTGGAAGCTGCATCCGTTCAATTGTATCGTCCGGTTGCGAAGAAGAAGTCGGATTCACTTTATGACGGAATGCTTAGTAAACCAAATGGGGAGTTTAGATTTAAGCGTTTGCCAAAATCAAAAACTTATAGAATTGTAGTTAGTGCACTTGGGTATGAAACCCTGGATAAAACAATTTCCATTGAAAGCAGTGAGGATGAAAAACCGAATAATAATTTTGAAATGGACCTGGGTAATTTAATCCTGCAAACAAGTTTTAAACAACTTAGTACTGTCATTATTAGTTCAGTAAAGCCAGCATTAGAAATGGGCATAGACAGAAAGATATTTAACGTTGATAAAAGCCTTATTTCAACCGGCGGTACGGCCATCGACATCATGAAAAGTATTCCTTCTGTGTCAGTAGATATTGAGGGAAATGTAGAACTCAGGAACAGTACACCACAAATATTTATTGACGGACGTCCTACCATTTTAACCTTAGATCAAATACCTGCTGATCACATCGATAAAATAGAATTGATCACCAACCCTTCTGCAAAATTTGACGCTGCCAGTTCGGGCGGTATCATCAATATAGTATTGAAGAAAAACAAACGCATTGGATTAAATGGGGTGCTTTCTTTAAGCGGGGGAACGCCATCACTTTTTAGTGGGAATTTAAATTTGAATTTGCGCCAGGGTAAGTTCAACTTTTTTGTAAGTGCCGGCCACAATCAATCGGGTGGTAACGCTAAGGGCAGAACGCTCAGGCAAAACAAAACCAATGGTGTAATTACAGACTATTTTAACCAGTACTCTAATAATTACCGTACAAAGAATTTTAATTCCATTAGGTTTGGTACAGATATTTTTATTGATAACCGCAATACAGTTTCTGTATCTGAAAATATTGTGAAGGGGCGCTTTTTGAATAACGAAACACAAAACCAGGAATACCTTGATGACAACCAGGTATTGGAGCGGTATGGTGTAAGAACGACTGATGGAAAGTTTGGGTTTGACCGCAGCAATACCCGTGTCAATTATAAGCATAGTTTTCCAAAAGACGGGCAGGAGCTTACTGCAGATGTAAGTTATAATTATGGCACCCGGTCGAGTAATTCCGGCATATTAAATGAATTTTACAATCCCGGTGGCAGTACTTATCAGCCACCATCTATTGTAAATAATGATGGGGCCACTAGTGAAAAGGAAATAACGGTGCAGGTAGATTATACCAATCCCATATCAGAAAAAAGCAAAATAGAAACAGGACTTCGCAGTTTTCATAACAATTTTAACAGTTACTACAATGCGTATGTAGATAATAACGGACGGCAAATAAAATTGCCACTCAGCAATAATTATATCTACGAGAACATGATCAATGCGGCTTATTTTACCTATTCGCATAAGGTGGAAGATTTCTCCTACCAGTTAGGGCTAAGGGCAGAATATTCTAAATTTGATGGGGAGCTGGTTGACAGTGCCTATAAATTTGGTTACGAATATCCCAATAAGGAAAGCAGCATCTGGGATGCATTGTTTCCAAGTCTTTTTTTAACCCATAAAATAAGCACGGATGATGAGCTGCAGCTCAATTTTTCAAGAAGAATCAGGCGGCCAAGATTTTGGGAATTAAATCCATTCATCGACATCAATGATCCGGCAAATCTGCAACAGGGAAACCCGCAACTAAAGCCGGAATTTATCAATTCATTTGAGTTTAACTACAGTAAGAATTATAAGGGTGGAAATTTTTTGGCAGTATTATATTTTAGAAATAATCCTAAAGACATTACCCAGTACAGTGATACCATTACTGCGGCTCAATTTCAATTGCTCAACAATGCTGCCATCGATCCCAATGCATTGCTCAATACATTTATAAATGCAAGTACCACCAACAGGTATGGTGCTGAATTTACGTTGCAACATAAAATTGGAACTAATTTCGATATCACCCCAACTTTTAACCTGCAATACAGGACAGTGAATGCGGTTGTAAAAAACCTCGATCTAAGTAATAAAGGATTTAACTAGGAAGCAAAGCTGATTACGAATTATAAAATAGATTCGGCAGGTAGTGCTATATTCCATAACCTCGGTTTTCAATTGGTGGCCGATTATGAATCGCCTTCCGTAATTCCACAGGGCAGAAGAATTGCTGAATTTGATGTTGATTTTGCAGTTAAAAAAGATTTTTTAAAGAATAAAAAAGCTTCACTCACTTTTGCTGTGAGCGATGTTTTTAATACCCGCCGATGGGGTGCTGTTTATGATACCGAAAAATTTTACCAGGATGCTTACCGCCGGTGGAACGTTCGGAACTTTCGCATTTCTTTTAGCTATAAATTCGGTGATACAAATTTCTCCTTATTTAATCGGGGTAGTAAAGGAAGCAGTGATGAAGATTGATTGTTTATTGTACAAACGGCGTAGTTAGTTCCAGCCTGTTATCATCCGGATCAAGCGTTTCAAATTCATAGTAACCGTCACCGGTTTTCCTGGGGCCAGTTAATATTTTAAATCCGTCTGCAAGTAATTGTGTTGCTTTTTCATCCACAGCCTGCATGGTTGCTACACCAAATGCAATATGAATAATTCCCTTATGTTGTGCTGTTACCCGGTCGTTGATGTTGTCCGGTATGTCGGGCCTGCTCATGATTTCCAGCCTGGCACCTGTTTCAAATGAAATAAAATAACTACTAAATTGTTTTTTTTCGTTCGTGTATTTTTCATTTGATACACCATCAAAATACTTTACATAATAATCTTTTAGTCGTTCCAGGTTGGCGGTCCAAATGGCGATATGCTCTATTTTCATTGATTATAATTGATTAGGGAAAAATGTTGAATTTGTTTGATAACATGATGATGGTACTGTTCTTCAAATTTATAAATCATGCCGTCTTTATTTTATTGATCTTCCAGCTTAATACGGTAAAATATTAGGCTAATTAATATTTTTGAGGCGTTGAAGATAGGAGCATAATTTTTACTGCAATTTCAGAATAACCCCAAAGGGGTGATATGATTATAGCATAAGTATTACACGGTATGCCAACCCCAAAGGGGTGATATAATTTATCATACGGTATTAACCATACCATTCAAACAAATATTTATCATCATATTCTATTTCAAATTTTTTCAGAAAATCAATGTATTCCTGCTTAAAGGTCTTCTTTTGGTGATGTTTTTCCTGATTGAGAATATAATTGTACACGTTCCCAATATGAGAATGTGAATAGGAGAAGGCGCCGTAACTTTCCTGCCATGCAAATTTCCCCTTTACAAAATGGTGTTCATTTACAAAATTGGTTGCGTTGTTCTTAATATCCCTCACCAGGTCTGATATTGCCATAACTGGCTTTAATCCTACAAAAGCATGAATATGATCAGGCATGCCATTTACGATAATTGGTTTTTGTCCCAGGCCTTTAATTGTTCCGGCAATATATTTATGTAATTCGGTTTTCCAACTGTTTGCGATCAGGTTTTCTCTGCCTTTTACAGCAAAAACAATCTGTATATAAATCTGATAAAATGTTCCTGGCATGGTAAATAAATTTTGTGTTTAGCTATATCACCCCTACGGGGTTTTGTACAACAATTTACCGTATTACTATAATAATAACAACCCTTCGGGTTTGAAGACAGTAACTCAAAATATTAATTAGCCCAAATGTCAGATGATATTATGCAGGCCTGCGCCGATGTATTACAATTGGGTTTGGATTAAATATTGACTTCATTTATTTTACCTGATTAATAAAAACAACCCAGTATTAGTCAACGTTTTTTATCTGTCATCATTTTCTTCCAGGTTCTCTATGATTTTGTTCTGTAGATTGTGTTCATAATTGTCAGAACTAATATCCATTAATAAGTTGTGTAGTCTATTTTTTCTGTTGGCGAAATATTAATTGAATATTTACCATACCCCAAATTTTCGCCAGTCCATAAAACCCAAGATGAGTTTGTATTTATAATTTCATTCAAGGAATAATTGTCTAGGTCAATATGTATTAATTTAGTATTTGGCCAGGATGATTTGCTATTAAATGTTCTTAAAAATATTCCTGTGTCTGATGGAAAAATAAAGTCGCCAAATAACTTACCGGCTAATAGTTTATTTAATTCACTGTTATTACTTCTTAAACTATAAATTTTTACTACTCCGTCAAATGCAGTTTCATTTTCAAGTTTTCTTTCAAAATTGGTTGATATCCGGCTAGCCCAAAACTCATATTTTTCTGCTGTATAGTTAATTTTCATAAAATGACGAATAATAGGTATTTTATTAGTTTTTCAAATTTATAAATAAATTCCTGCTATCAAAAAAATACAGCAGATAACCAGTAGCGCAATCAGTAATGGTGTAATAAATTTCATCCAGGTTTTAAGACTAATATTTACCATTGCAATGGATGGTAAAACAAGACCTGTTGGTGCTACAAACGACATGATGCAAATTCCGTACATATACGAGTTTACAATTTCACGGCCTGGTATGTTTACCAGGATAGCCAGCGCCCCGATTATGGGCATGGTTAATACCGCCATACCGGAAGATGACTGAATAAAAAGTGAAAAAAGTATATAGAAAAACAGCAGCAATATTATGAACAACGCAGGGTGCACACCTTGTACAATATTGGCTGTATAAAACAATATGGAATCGCTGATATGCCCTTCATTTAATACGATGGTAACGCCACGGGCCACACCAATAATAAAGGCAACAGATAGTAAACTTTCAGCACCTTTTATAAATTCACGGATAAATGTTTTTTCATTCATCCGGGTAATTACGGCGATCAATATAGCTGCAGCCAAAAACAATGCAGACATTTCAGTTGCCCACCATTTTAAAAATACCACTCCGGCAATCATGGTAAGAAAAGTGAGGATATATACCAGGAGCAACCGTTTGGTTTTTGCACCCAGCGGAGGTACAGCAGTTGCATCGTTAATGCTTGCTTCAAACGGGGATTTTATTGGGCCATCAATTTTAAATACCAGCGATGCTGTAGGATCTTTTTTAACTTTTGCAGCATACCGTAAAATATACCATATTAACAAAGCGGTTATAATTACCCACAGCACCAGGCGTTCACCCAGGCCATCCATCCAGTTGATGCCTGCCGCATTTGATGCAATGATTGTTGAGAAAGGATTGGAGAAGGCAGCAATACCTCCAATAGATGTGCCACCAAAAATAATGGCCAGTGGTACCAATATATCGTACCCGGCGGCCAGGAATAAAGGCACCAGTATAGGGTAAAATACAAAGGCTTCTTCTGCCATACCATAAGAAGCGGCAAAAAACGAAAATACACTGGTTAATATTGCAATCAACCAATGCTCACGCCCTTTCATAGTATATGCCAGCCAGGTAATGCCTGTAACCATGGCGCCGGTTTCATTAAAAACAAACATAAATCCGCCCATGATTAACACAAACAAAATGATATCAATACTGTCGTAAATCCCTTTTATAGGCGCCTGCAGAATGCCAAGGAATCCCTGTTGGTTTCGTGGCTGTTTTGTAAATGTACCGGGAACGGATATGGACTTTCGTATATCTCCATTTATAAATTTTTGTACCGGAATGTGCAGCCCCAGGCTATCGAGCGTTTTCTGTGTGAGTGGAAGTTGTACTTCGTTGGTGTCGGTTACCATTGTAAAGAACTTTCCGCTCACAGACATTTTGTTATACTGCCCCGCAGGTAGCAGCCAGGTACCAATAGCAGACAGTATAATTACAATCATTAAAATTGGAATTGGACCAGGGAATGATTTTTTATTTGACATTAGTTTTACTTTAAATCAGGTAAATGCGGCGACTATTTATTTGCGCCCATTCCTCCAATAATTAACCAACTGTTGGCCGATTTTTTCCAGGTATGCGTTATTTTAAAAGCCAGTTTTGTTACTTCATTTTTGTCGTTGGTAAAAGTATAGGCAACATCGTAAGCAACGAAAACAATATTATCAAATACATTCACTACTTTCTGCGTAAGTTCATAATTAAACATGCCGTTATGGTCTTTATACATGTCCGTAATCCAATCGGTAATATGCGCCTTATCACCAACCTTGTTGGTACTTGGGTAACCAATAAAATTGTCGTCCCACAATGAAAGGTAATTTTTAAAATCTTTGTCTTTTACGTACTGCCAATAGTTTTTTTCCAGTTGCCACACTTCATTTTTTACCTGCTCCACCGGCGTGGCAGCAGTATAGCCATTGTTAATTTCAATCCAATAGCCATCCGGATCTTTGAAATAAATTTGCTTTACACCATCAGCCCTGTTGTTCACCACCAGCGGTGCTCCCGACCAATCCCAGTAATCGATGTTCAGTTGATCAAGCCGTTTAATAAATGCATCAAAATGTTGGGTTGTTAATGCAAGGTGTATGCCTTTGTTAACCTTTACCGGCTCTTTTACCACGGATATCAGGTGCAGTTCTTTACCATCATCCATCGAAAGCCATCGGATACCCTCTATTTTGGAACGGTTGGTAATTTCTGTTAGCTGAAACACTTTTTTATAATAAGCCACCGAAGCATTCAGATCTTTTACAGAAAGCGCTATATGATTAAATGTAAAATTAAACTGCATCGTATTTTGTGCAGCTAATGAAAGCGTAGCAGCAAAAATTACCATGACTGTTGTTAACTTTTTCATTGCGTTATACATTACTTTTTTAATTAGATGAGGGTAAATTTATTTATAAATAACTCAGCCACCGTTTTTCCTTGTGGTTCATTTTGTACGCATCAAACTTTTTGCATAAAGGATAAAGTGCAATGATTACAGCAATCCATACCAGGTAAACTACCCAAAGTGCAAATCCATAGCCTTTCATCTCAGGAACAAAACCTATCCAGTTGGGTAAGATAAATAATTTCCATCCGAACCCGGAAAGCTGCGCAAATATCATTGCCAGTATATGAATGAGATACAGGTGAAGGATGTAATAGAAGAAAGGAACCCTGCCAAATGTGCAAAAGAAATCAACCAGTTTTCCTTTCAGGTTTTCACTGTTTGCCAGTACTACCAGCGTGGCACCCAATGTCATCAGCAGGTATAAAAGCGATGGTGGATATTTTGCCGGATTTAAAAATGCAATGATCCCTTGAGAAAAGGTATTGTAGTGCTGAAACGGAGTTGGGTTGCCGTATAAATTTGTAAACCTTAGTACTATAAAAAGTAATAGAGCTGAAAGCCCGATTATATTAAAGGTCTTTTTTCGAAGCACAGGATCATAAGATGCATCGTAGTAAGTGCCAAAGCAGTAGCCAAGCGACATCACCGCTATCCAGGGCACAAGCGGATAGCCAATCAGTAAATGCCTGTTTCCAAACAGTGGAAAAAAATTCTGTTCATGAATCAGCGACCAGGCCATGCTGTCATTGCCATGAAAATTATCAAGCAGGTTATGACCAAAAATTAGCAGGCAGCTAAATATTAATATATAAATTCGGGGAAGATGAATCAATAGCGCCAATACAATCATGCTTACACCAAGGGCCCAAATAACCAGCAGGCCAATGGTTCTGAATTCAACATCGAAATACCATGCAAAGCCAACAAGTACCAGCTCAACAAAAATCAACCACAAACCCCGCTTTATTAAAAAGAAAGATAGCTCAGCTTTTGTTTTTCTTCTACCAACAAAAAAAGCGGATAGCCCTGCAAGAAAGCTAAAGGCCGGCGCACAAAAATGGGTGATCCAACGGGTGAAAAAAATTGGCAAGGTAGATTTTACCGGATCTGCCGGATCGAATAAGTTGGCAGAAAAATGGAAATAGTCTCTTGTATGATCAAGTGCCATTATTACCATTACCAATCCCTTTAACAAATCAACTGATTGAATCCTGTTCCTTGTTAGCGTTGTCATGTTGTTTTTTTAAGCCTTCGTTGTTTTACTGATAGGTCTGTTATAATTGTCTTGCTACCGGGTATAATAAATAGCGGTCATCATAATACTTTGTTTTGCTGTAAAACCAGGTTAGGATAGCAGTTGGATCGCTTGCGAATGCCTTGTCGCTTGCTTTTTTGTCCTCAAACTCTTTTTGTAATTCAGGCGATTTATCCAGCATGTCTTTTGCCATTGGTTCCATTATGTACCCCTCGATATATTCTGTTCGTTGAAAGATGGGCAGAAAAAATCCCCAGCTAAAATATGAATCCTTTGAAGCAGGTTCCAGCAATAACATGGCAAGATCACCCAGTGGTTGATCGGTTGTAATGAAGGCAGAACCCGGCGCAAATAATTGATTGCGGGTTTCGGATTTGGTAGTGCCGCTTACCTGGATATGTCCTTCGTACGGCAAGGTTTTATGATCTTCATTTTCAAATTTTGCATCCTGTATACGGTACATTTCTACCGCTACCGTACGAGGTGTTTTTATGATTTCCATTTTTATACCATGCAGCTTTAATCTTTCAATAACATCATCGCAGGCTGCAGGAATCCAATAACCTTTTGGCCGTGTAATAAAATCAATTGGTTCGGTCGATCTGAAATTGGCAATGTGCATGGCAACCGGTTTGCCCAGCCATTCGATATAATCTGAACCGGTAACGTTTGATTTTAATAACCTGGAGTCTATTCCTAAAAAATGAATACTGTCTGGTGGTGCCACATTTTCAGCAGTTTGCAGGTTGGCAGCATTTTCAAAATTTACGGCATTTTTCATCTGCGGAACTTTCCAACTCATGGGAACTTTTTTATCCCGCAGGGCCCTGTCAGATTTTGTAATGGCAGCCAGCCTTTGTCCTTCTTTAGCTAATATTTTCAAAGTGCTTTCCAGTAAAACGTATGTGCCAAGTACCCGTTGTTTATATGGTTTTAAAGAATGATTTTCTACCAAAATAGAAGCCATGTGCCGCAGGTTACCATAACTATCCGAAAATCTTGGGCTGCTTTCAATCGTCATATTTCCCTGTGTAAAATCGCGGTCATTCAGCGAAATTAACAGTGGCCCTGGTATATGTCCAAATGCAGCCAGGTCTTTATCGGCGGTTGTTTTATAGGTGTCATCCAACCATTTGGCAATACCCGGGGAATTGCCCTGCAATCCTACGCCACCGAAGGTTACATCATATTGATAATCGGCTCCATCTGTTACATGAATGTCCATATATAAAATTGGATCATAATCATTCATCACTTTTATTACAGCTCTTATTTCTTTGGTATCCAGTTTTGCATAGTCCCTGTTGAGGTTTAAATTTTGTGCGTTGGTACGCCAGCCCATATTTTGCGGCCCTCGTTGGTTGGGCCTGTTATATGGTGATGATCGTTCGTGTGCATCCACACTCAGTATCGGAATAAACAGGAAGTTTACTTTATCCAGCAACGATTTTTTACTCCCAAAAGCTATGTCCCGCAACAACATCATGCCGGCATCTTTACCATCTATTTCTCCCGAGTGAATGCCAGCCTGGGCCAGCATGAGCGGCTTGCCTGATTTTTTCAATGCATCTGCTGTAATGATTTTTTCTGTAGATGCAATGATCATAAATATGTCGCGGCCCTCTACACTTTTGCCGATAGAGATCATCGTTAGTAATGGAGAAGCTGCAGCCAGTTTTTTATACCAACGCATGGTTTCTTTGTAGTCGGGGGTGGTCACAAAACCTGATTTTTCTGCAGGGGTAAGCCAGGGATCATTTGCGTTTGCAATCAGTGATTCACTTTTGCCATGCCATGCAGTTGCCGGTGGAAGAAATGATTGTGCAGTGGCAGATAAAATATTGAGCGTAAAAACGATCAAAAAAATAATGTTTAATTTTTGTTTCAGTAACATAGAATTGTTTAATAAGGTTAATGAGTCATTTATAGAGTGTGATGTATTTTAAACCAATCCTTGTCATATCGGTTTTTCATGGGAAGTAAAGCTAATAGCTGATATTGAGCCGACAATAAATAGATAGGACGAGCGTGATAAATTCAAACCTTTTTTCATCATTTAGTTTTATTTTTTTGTTTATGAACATTGATTTTCATAGCATCTTCGGTGGCGACGCTCCGTTCAAATTCATATTTTTATGGCATCATTTCCTGCCATGATATTTCATCTCATTCAATTCAAAATGCTGTGACCATTTATAAATAACTCAACCATTTTTTTTCAGGGTGTGTGCTTTTATAATGATCGTACCATTTGCATAAAGGATACAGTGCAATCACTACTGAAATCCACACTCCGTAAACTACCCACAATGAATATCCCTCGCCGGGTATCATAAATTTAAATGGAAGGCCCGGCACGCCGCTCATACCTTCTGCCAAACTGTGCCCTCTTGATAGAAAGCAAATAATACTAATGATATGCAACACATAAAAATGTAGGATATAATAAAAGAATGGCACACGCCCGTACACAATAAATATTTTTGATAAATGACCATGCGTATTTTTTATCAACGCAAGAAATATCAGCGAAGGGCCAATGGTTACACACATATACAATAATGACGGTGGATATTTATGAACATCAAGAAAAGAAAGTAATGTGTACAGGCCATTTTTTTGTTGCGACCATTGTTCAGGATTGCCATATAAATTAGTTGCCCTTAGCGCTATGAAAAATACAATAAGGCCGATGCCGGTCCATAGTAATATTTTATTTCTTTTTGCTTCTTCAAATTGTGTAAAAATTTTGCCGCAGCAATACCCCAACATCATCAAACCCGCCCAGGACAAAAATGGATAAACAACAAATAACTGGTGATTGCCCCATAGTGGATACAAGCTGCGTACGTGCAACAGCGACCACCAAAGTGGATAGGGGCCTGTATGATTTTTTTCAACAAAATCGAGGGCATTGTGTCCCAAAACTATCAGTAAGCCAATGGTGAGTATTGCATTAAAAGGCAGCCAGATTGCAAGCCCAAGAATAACCATACTGATTCCTATGGACCAGATTGTTTGCAACACAAAAATGCCGAAATGAATATCGCCCAAAATACCCAATGTCATCACCGTTAAATCTATTAAAATTAACCAGCAGCCACGGGTTATTAAAAACCGGCTAAGTTCACTCGTAGTCTTTCGCCTACCTTGCAACCATGCAGAAGTGCCGGCAAGAAATACAAAAACCGGTGCACAAAAATGTGTGATCCACCGGGTAAAATATAAAAAAGGCGTGGTGGTGGCAAGGTTCAACGGATCGTCACTAAACGCCGCAATATGAAAAAAATCGCGGGTATGATCAAGCGCCATTATAACCATGATGATGCCCCGAAGCAGATCAATCGATTGAATCCGTTGTTTTTTTATTGCAGTCATTTTTTTATGGGTTAAATATTTTTGCCGGTGTCATCTTATTTTAGTTGGAGTTTTATTATTGCAAAACTTGCTATAATAAACTCCAGCTATGTTTTTGTTTGCAAGCTCAGGTTTTACAGTAATCACAATTTTTTCATTTCAGTTTTTTCACCGTTACTGATGAACCAGCTATTGGTTACCTTACCCGATTTGTCTAAATCAAATTCAATAAAACGTGCAGATTTATCTGCGTAAAAAAAGCGTTTTACTGATTCAGGCTTTAATTCAATGTCTGCCGTTCCATCTTTGTGCCGATACAGTTTGCCGTCTTTTTTTATCAATTCAATTTGGTCGGTAACCATATATTTTCCCAGGTACTTATCCAGCAGCTTGCTTTCTATTTTAATTTCTTTGGGAGTATAGGGTATTTGCACCGGCAGATCAAACAGGATGGAAGCCATTGCAGCTGCCAGCTTGCCGGAATTGTACCCGTTGTTGGATAATACCACTACACAAATATCTTCAGCAGGGTAATACGCAAGGTTGCTAACAAAACCGGGAATGCCACCGCTGTGCGACACACGCTGGTGATTTTTTAAACTGTCTATCCCAATGCCATAGCCATAATGTTCCAGGTAAGGCGTCATCATTTTTTTTGTACTGGCAGCAGAAATTACTTCGTTGTTGTGAAGCGCTTTTGTCCATTTATACAAATCCTTTACTGTAGATACAATTGCTCCGGCGCTATAGGGGCCTTCCATAGAAATGTACATAGCCTGTTGCCAGGTGCCCTGCCGGTTTTTATCATAGCCTTTTGCCCTAAAAGCAAGTATGGAATCAAGGTGATCCAGCAAGGTGTTTTTTAAACCAATTTTTTTGATGATGTTTTCATTTAAATAATCATTGAATGTTTTACCGGATACTTTTTCAACAATTGCTCCCAGCAGAAAAAATCCGGAATTACTATAATTCCATTTTGTACCCGGAGAAAAATCGAGTGGCTCATATTTAAAAATGGCAATCATTGAATCAACGGGCAGTGGTAATGCAGCTTTGGGCCAAAACTCCTGCATGTCGGTATAATTTTTAATGCCCGATGTATGGTTGAGCAGCATGTGAATGCTGATGCTATCACCTTTTGGATAATCGGAAATGTATTTACTTAGTTTATCATCGAGGCTCAATTTGCCCTGATCTGCCAGTTGCAAAATACAGGCTGCGGTAAATTGCTTGGTAACAGATCCAACCCGGAATTTGCCTTCAACAATATTGGGAACATTCCACTCCCTGTCGGCCATGCCAAACGCTTTTTTATACATCAGTTTCCCTTTTTGCATTACCAACACAGCGCCGTTAAAATCATCAACTTTAAATGCAGACTGTGCATAATTATCCAGTAATACCGGATAGTTTTTTTGAGCAAGCATTCCAAGCGGCAACAGCAGCAGGATAAAAATTTTCCTGATCATTTTTATTTTATTTAATCATTAAAAAAATCTTTGATGTTAAATCGGTTTTAGAAAAGACAGGATTTTTATAAACCGGTTTGTTTTGGATATTGGTTTTTATTTTATTGATATCGATATTAATCAGGCATCGTACTAACAATTGCATCATCCTTTTTAAAATACTTCATTACAAAATATATCACACTTACAATGGCTATGAAGATGATGGTTGATAAAATTTCCCATTTAGATAAACTGGTGAGCAGCCAGGCAATGGCTGCAATGCCCATAAACGGAATGACCAGCCCACCGGGAATACGGAATGTTTTTTCGATAACAGGTTGCTGTTGTTTTCTTAATTTGATCATTGCTAAAATAACGGCCAGGTATATCAGCAGTATGGCAGCACTTGCCAGGATGGCCAGTTGTTTAAATCCGCCGGAAATAGACAGGATAAAAATAAGGCTGGCAAAAAAAATGATTGCCCAATAAGGAGTAGCAAATTTTGGATGCACTTTGCCAAGAAACTTTGGAAAAAGGCCGTCATTCGCCCCGGCAAATAATACCCGTGGAGAAGACAATACATCGCCAAATACAGTAGTGAAGCATGAAAATGCAGCAGTAATTAGCAGTATAGTTCCTCCCACTGGTCCAATAATTTGTGCAGCAACAGCAGCAAGTGGAGCATCTTTATAGTTGGCCATTTGCGACCCCAGTACACCCTGCGTTACTGTTTGCAGCAACAGGTATAAAACCAGGATTAATAATCCCGCCAGTAAAATACTACGTGGCACAGTTCGCTTTGAATTTTTTATTTCCCCGCTCACACAAAGTGCTGATTCAAATCCGGCAAATGCAAAAAACAACACGAGGGTGGTATTGCCAAATGAACTGATAGCAGGTAAATGATCCCAATGCAGGTTGGCGGTTTGGATATGACTGAACCCAAAAATGATGATCGCAATCAGCGGTAATAGTTTTGTGATGGTAACCATTTTTATAAAGGCAACACCTTGTTTTGCACCAATTACATTTAATACAGTTGTAAAGCTTAGTAAGATAAAAAAGAAAAAGCCCCGCAGCCATGGATTTAAGAAGATGGGAAAAATAACTGCCAATGAATCTGCAATTAAATTCATTAATGCAGCATCACTAAAAACACACCAGCCAAAAAAGAACATCCAGTTGACAATAAATCCTGCAAAGTTTCCAAAGGCTGCTTCCACATAGGCGTAGCTGCCTCCACTGGATGTAACACGGCAACCGATTTCTGCATAACACAGCATGATGGTTGCCAGCATAACAGCACAAAACACATAATTGAATACACCGAAGGCGCCCATTTGAATACCTACGATAGCGGGTAAAGCAAATATGCCTGCACCTATTGTGAAATTGACAATAGACAGCGCAAGCCCCGATACACCCACTACACGTTTTAAACCTTCTTCCGTTTTTTCAACTGCCATGTTTAATATTTAATATCGATGTTGATTATGTGTTTTGTGCAGTTATTTAATGTGGGTATTCTTTTACCATCACTGATTTTGTTGACGCTGAATTTTCTCTTAGTTGAGCAACGGCTCTGTATTCTGATGAAGTGGAAAATTTTTGAAGCTGCTCCATCGAATCCCACTGAATGATGATCAGCCTGTTTGGGTTCCAGCCACCTTCTATGGGAACAACTTTGCGGTCGGGGTCTTTATCAAATGCCATACCCCCTGATCGGACCAAATATTTTCCTCCAAACTTTTCAATGATTGGTTCTACCTGTATGCGGTACTGTTCATACATGGCAGTGTCGTGTACAGTAATATCCAGTACCACAAATATTTTGGATGATGCAGCAGGAGTAGAAGTTACCGTAGTATTTTGTGCATGCAATGTAAAAACACAAAAGAGTTGGATAACCAGTAGTTTGATAATGCCGGTTATTTTTTCAATTCTTTTCATGGTAGTTTAATTGGATAAATAAGTGTGTATCGGTTATTTCGCTTCATTCGCTTTTAAAACCCTTAAAAAATTGCCGCCTAATATTTTGTAAATATCTTTTTTACTGTAACCTTTTTCAACCAGTGCCTTTGTAATTAAAGGGTAGGTGGTTACATCATCTAATTGAAGCGGCGTAAGATTAATGCCGTCAAAGTCGGAGCCCAGGCCTACATAGTCTATACCTACCAGCTTTATAATATATTCAATGTGATTCATAAGCAGCTCAAATGGTGGACGTATCATTTGTGCTTCTTCACTATATTTTTTGTAGAGTATGTCCATTGCATAATAGTCCGTCATACCGGATTTCATGAATGCTTCCATTTCATCTGAATGCTTTTTCAGGAAGGCTGCTTCTTTTGCATCAAAACTGCTGTCAATAAAACCGGGATTAAAATTTACCTGTATTACACCGCCATTTTTAGCAATGGCTTTTATCTGTTCGTCTTTTAAATTGCGGCGGCTATGCACCAGCGTGTACACCGAGCTGTGAGATGCAATGATTGGTTTGGTGGTTAATGCTATCACGTCCCAAAAAGTTTGATCGCCGGCGTGGCTTACATCTATCATCATGCCCAGTTCATTCATTTTTTGCACTACCTGTTTTCCAAAATCTGTAAGTCCTTTATGCGGCAGTTCTTTACCGCTGGTTTCGTCTGCTGCACTGGTGGCCCAGGATGGCGCAATGTTGTGCGTTAGCGTAAGGTACCTGGCTCCGCGTTTGTACAAAGCTTCCAGTTTACTTAAATCATCTTCAATCATGTGTCCACCTTCCACACCCGACATCGCTGCTATCTTTTTTTCTTTTACGGCTTTCATTAATTCTTTGTAGTTGGCCACCTTCACAATTTTGTCGGGGTTGCGGGCTATCACCGCATCAAGGCTATCCATTTCCCTATTGGCATAGGCAAAAGGGTTTTTCAAATCTCCATCGCAATACACGGAAAAAATTTGCACGTCAAGCCCGCCCTGTTTCCACCTGTTCAGGTCGGTATGTGTTTTACCTGCAAGATCCTGGTCAAATACGATTCCCTGGTCTGCGGCCTTCATCAGGATATCATTGTGCGTATCTACCACGATGGCTTTTGCATGTATTTTTTTATAAGATTGTGCACACAGTTGAACAGTGGCAAACAAAGAAAACAGTAGCAGTTTTATTTTCATAATTGATTTAATTTGATATGGTAGAAGATATTTCTTTATTCAATTTAAATTGATCGGTACAGGTTGCCTTTCGTTCCCCAAAGCGTTGCAGTTGAAAAGTGCGACGCCTCTGAAGCTTAATTGAAATACTTTCGCCTGGCTCATAAAAAAATTCAACGCACCCGATTTGTAGTTTATGTTAATCATTGATTTTTGAAATGATTCCAGTTGATCAAAATATTCCAAACCAATGGTGCGTCATGCAAATTGAGATAGCGGTGCAGGGGATCGAAAGTAAAAGCAATTAATGTCCCGGAACCAACCGGTACATTAAAAATAGCGCCATGCCCGATAATAGTTTGCTCATTTCTAACCATGCCCGAGAGAACATAGGGCGGCTCTTTCTTAGGCTCTTCTTTAACAACCGTTACCGTATCACTGCCGGGCATTCCTAATATTTTACCGGTGTATTTTTCTTCATCTTTTAATACTTTGGTTCCATACTGCAATAGCATCATATCCCTGTTGTATTTTTCTACCTGCAACAATGGCCCGTTGCCTTTAAAAATTGGAAATGATTCAGGGTATCCATACAAAACCGGGTTATCTTTTTGGCGCCCTTTTACCTGTACCACAGAACCCGGATGAAAGAGCCCTGCGCCTTCATAAGTTTGAAGATCATTGGTAATACCTGCTGTTGTAAGGATCGTGGATGAATTATTGAGACTGATAATTACGCCTCCTCCATCAATAAACTGTCTTAGATTTTCCATTCCCTGGTAGCCCGGTCCGCCTGTCATATCGTTGGTGGCATCCGGAAAACCATGCGAAGGAAAAGCATCCGTTTTTGTATAAGGCATCGGGCCGTACTTTGTATCTATTTCATTGATAAAATCGCCTGCATCCCCACTTGTATTTGGAACCAGTATTACATCGAATTTATTTCTTAAACCGCCCGACTTTAAATCGTCTTTATTGATAGAGGTATAGGGGATGCCCAATTGCTCAAAAGTATATCTTGACCATCCTGCATCTTGCGTACTATACCAGGTGTGATAAATACCCACTCTCGGCAGGTTAACATCGTGTTGTTTTAAAAATGAACGGGTGTTGGTGGCTTTTAAATCCAATCCAAATTGCGATGAAATTTGTGCTGCATCTTTTCGGGAAAGCCCTTTAAACAACACAGCACCTGCTGCCAGCGTATCATTACTGCCTTCCACCTTGGATGCCGTATCGGCAATGCTTGCACCTGCCTGTTTGTTATGCGCCTTCATCCAAAATAATGCAGGCAGCACATTGTTTTGTGCTTTGTAATTCAATACATAATTACTGCCGTTGCCCAACAGTTTTCCTTCATACTTAACATCAGTATTCACTGGTTTCAAATTGCCTGCAGCAAATTTTACGGTATCTTCTGCTCTCACATCAACGCCATATAAATAGCCCATTGTCCAGGCGATATCATCATAGGGAGGAAACTTGGCGTCTTTTGAAAAGGCCTGTTTTGTCAATAAAGTAACTGCTAAATTTCTGTAGGGCTGATCAAGCAGTATTACATAATCGTTCTTTGATTTGCCGGTATCTACCCGGTGTATTTCTATACCCTGGGCTCGCAGTTGGTTAACCAGGTAAGCAGCCATTACAGGATCATGCTGGTCTGAAGGAATTACAAATGCACGTGGCTTTTCTTCCTTCCCTTTTCTAATATTGTTGATGCCTTTCTGGTAAAAATTGCTGAGCAACATGTTGGCATTATTGGCCGTGTAGGTGAGTGAGGCAAGCACACCCGCTTCCATGTAATTGATGTTATTCCTGGATGACCAGTTTACCAGTTGTGTTGCCGGATCGGGCCGGTACCATTCCCTGCTGGTTACGGCATCTCCTGCAAACTTAATGTTTGACAAATCACGGAGGTATGTATTGCCACCGGCATTACCAAAGGTTTCATAAAACCTGCCAATTGAGTTGTGGTTATTGGCCACCCAAATGCCATACCCCGGATACCAGCCATCATAAAATGCCCAGGTAAATGCGCCGGGCAATCCCTGTGCTGCCAGTGCGGTGATATCATTATTGGCCATTACCTGCCATTCTCCAATTGTAATGGGATCAATGGTTTCATTGTAGGGGCCGGTTCCTGTTGACATATAAATTAGTGGTAGCGATTCATGCAGGTCGAGCATAACAGTAGGATGCCAGTCGTAATAAATATTGAAAATGGTTTTTGTAATGGCCTGCGAAACCTGGATGCCATCCCGGTTATTATCATGAAATACATATTTGCCCCAATAAGGAGGCGAATACCTGAAGCCATCATCAAAATTTTTTCTTGATTTTGAATAACGATAATACCAGTCCACCTGCTTGTCACGCCCATCTGGTTCGGAAACGGGGTTTATTAAAATAATTATTTTATCCCGGATGTTTTTGATGTCTGCACTATTTCCCGTAACCATTCTGTAGGCCAATTCCATCAACATTTCGGGTGAACCCATTTCGGTTGAATGCAGGCCGCCATTGAGGTAAAATACCGGCTTGGTGGTGTTGATCAGTTGCTCCACATCTGCTACACCAACTTTACGTGGATCAGCCAGCAGGGCCAGTTGCTGTTTATTTTTATCTGCCTGTTTTATTGCGTCTTCATTGCCTATTACAATAAGGTTGATAGCACGCCCTTCTTCGGTGGTGCCAACCTGCTTCATTGAAATGTAGGGCGAGGACTCCGCCAGCTTTTTGTAGTAGTTGTATATTTCTGTTGTATGATGCATTACACTGGGAGCGCCAATGATTTCACCAAAGTACTTAAGCGGTGAAGGAATTGCAGGATCTTCAACAAGATTCAATACAGAAGAGGGTAAAAATTTTGGATCGGTTGTATATTCTTTTATCTTCTTGTTGTAGGCATCATTGATTTGTTGTGCATCAATCATTTTACTATAAATAAGTAAACATAAAAAGCAATAAAAGGATAAACGAAAGGATTTGAATGCGTTCATGTTTTTCTAATTATGTTCACTAAAATGGTTAATTATTTTAAATGTGTTGGTTAATAATTTTGAACTGCATTTTTTGCCAGTAGAAAATATTACTATTTGATCTTATTAAATTTCAAATGCATAATCCGATCGGAATTCACTTCAAAACCGATTACTTTTTGATTGATATCCCGTAATATTTTTAAATGTCCCATCCACCAGAAGTCGTTGGTTAAATGATCCGGACTTGTCCTGGTAAGTTTTGTATCGTTGTACTTGGCATTGGTGAGCATTAGCTGGTGATCTTTTAAAACAATACCATATTTGCAATCCAGCTCGGGGCAATAATAACTACCTGTATAGGATTGTAGCAGGTTATCATTTTGAATAGTGTCCTTTACGTATTTTGTAAGATGGTATATTTTATCAGGTGTTATGATTGCCACCGTTGTATCTTTTGCTTTTAGGCCAAAAGCAAATTTCACTTCGGGTGCGGAAGGTATTGAGAAACTGTCTTTTAATTCTTTTATGAGAAAGCCGCTTTCGTCATAAATCTGGTAATAAAGCATGCTGTTTTTTAAGCTAAAACTAAAAGGCAAACCATCCTCGCTGATATAACTTCCAAGGAATTTTTTCAATGCCAAAGTATCTTTTAAAACTGCAGCAGTACTATCACGGGCTGACTTTTTAGTTACTGCTTTTTTTTGTGTAGTATCTTTTACAAAGAGGTCAGCCATTGCATAAACTTTGGATGACGGACCAAGATCAGCAAGATTACTAAACACCAAAAATCCCATTTTAAGATCAGGCAAAACTGATATATATGTTCTGTACCCGGCATCAGAACCGCCATGCGAAAACTGCCGCCATCCTTTATAAGTATCTGATACAATTCCCTGGGCATAGGATAATTCTTTACCGTTATTGAGCCCGGCTACTTTTGTAAGTTGTTCAATATTTTTTTGAGTGCCAACTTTTGGCCTATAAAAATTCATGATCCATTTACTCATATCGGGAATGTTTGTAAAAAGACTGGTGGCGCCTGCATTGGAATAGCTTAGAACACTGTTTGAAAAATGGCTGCTGTCTTTGCGCTCGTAGGAATAGGAACGGTTCTTTTCAATCTCGGTATAGTCGTCGTGAAAATGGGTACTGGTCATGCCCAATGGTTTAAAGATGGCAGAATCAGTAAACTTTCTGAGCGACATGCCGGAAACCGATTTTACAATTTCTGCAAGCATCGTAAATCCACTGTTTGAATAACTGTACTCATCTCCCGGTTTAAAATTGAGCGCCTGTTGCTTGCTTAATATTTTTACAACATGCTCCTGCGTAATCACATCATCCAAACGTGTTCCGCTGATGGCAAGTAACTGCCATTGATCCCTGATGCCACTGGTATGATTTAGCAGATTCCTTATAGTGATTTTTTCTTTAAGATCAGGAAACCAGGAAAGGTATTTATGCACATCATCGTCTAAGGAAAGCTTACCCTGTGCTGCCAATAGTATAATTGAATAAGCAGTGAATTGCTTGGAGATAGATGCCATGTGGAAGATGGTTTGCGGTGTATTGGCAATGCCATATTCGAGGTTTGCCGAGCCATAGCCCTTTGCAAAAACCAGCGAATCGTTCATCACAATTCCAATAGTGCATCCCGGGCTTGAAGCATTGTCCCATTTTTTATAAATGCTGTCAATTTTTTTGAGGGTAGAATCTGCTATGCTTTGTGAATAGGTATTGTTTATTGTTACCAGTGTAACAAAAAATAAGGCTATCATTATTTTGCGTTGTGTGCTCATGGACATTAATTTTTTACTATTGAAGTAAATCCTTTAATGGTTTAAATCTACTATCATTGTGTCAATATTTCTCTATTGTTTCGGCACTTATTCCGCCAACTAATTTGTGTGCTGGTTGGCGGAATCAGTACCCTTGTAATGCCGTAAACTTTTTTTATTGTCTTTAGTAACCGAACAAGAATGTATGAGCGAAATGCCTTTAAGCCTGTCTTGCATTTAATCCAAAACTATTTTGAATGTCATTGTACCAGTCTTCGTCTGTAGCTGCATTTTTGTCCACATATTCTTCGTCTGTCATGGATGCCCGCCATTGCAGAAACGGCAATGCATCGGGGCCAACGGGGTATCTCAATGTCCAGTCGTTACTTTCGGCTATTTCCAAAATCTTATCTGCCACAATAGTTGATGACGTTGGTGTTTGAAGCGATGCTTTAAAAAGGCCGGCAAAGCGTTTTGTTTGCGGGTAAATAGAATCTTTATTTATGCCGATATTGTTGGCCATGTCAGTATTGATAATGCCCGGCTCTACAATAGCTATGCGTATGTTGTGTGATTTTACTTCCTGCGCCAGAGCTTCGCTTGCAGCTTCCAACGCATGTTTGCTGGCGGAATAAGCACCCAATGGTGTGTTAGCAATTTTACCGGCAATAGAAGTGATGTTAATGATACAGCCATTTTTATTGGTACGCATAGATGGCAACAAAGCCTTTGTACAACGAAGTACTCCAAAAAAATTTGTTTCCATTACGGCTTTGAAATCTTCCATAGTTAACTCTTCGATGGAGCCATGGCGTTCAATGCCGGCGTTGTTTACCAATACATCTACCGGGCCATTTTCTTTTAGTATAGCATCTATGCATTCCTGCACAGATTCGTCATTATCTACATCCATTTTAACAATGTGTACCGGCAGCGATTCGTCTTTTATTTTTTGTTTTAAATCGATGGCCATATCCGGGTTACGCATAGTGGCATAAACTTTATAACCTGCGGCTGCAAATGTTAAAGCGGTTTGTAATCCAATGCCTTTACTTGTTCCTGTAATGATTACTGATTTCATTTTTTAAGTTTTAAAGGTTTAAAAATTAATTCAACCTGTCCATCCCTTCTATTGGCTGGTAGGGCGTTTTAAAAAAATCATTAATGGTTTCATTAAACTGTTTGCTATGGTTAATGGGTGTAGCATGGCCCGATTTAGGAATGATCCATAAATATGACCTGGGTATATTTTCTGCAATGAGCAATGTGTGCCTTGGTAGCAGGGCATCATGATCGCCACCAATAACAAGGGTAGGGCATTTGATGGTATGTAGTTGTTCCAATGATATGTTTGGTTCCCTCGTCATCATCTCCAGCAATTTATATTGATTTTTTAATTCAGGTGTTTTTTCAACCAGTTTTAAAGAATCAACCATGCTGCCCAGCCAATGATAAAGACCTGGCTCCACTGCAGTTGAATCGGGCCAGAGGTTGGCACCCGTAACTGCCAGTTTTTTTACTTTTTCCGGATGGCGAATGGCCAGCAATAAACCATTGATGCCACCATCGCTCCAGCCTATTACAAAACAGGAGTCGAGATGCAGGTGATCCAGCAAAGCATTGAGGTCATCAGCCATTAATTCATAATTTAAGGAATCCCCTGTATCCGTTGACTTTCCCTGTGCCCTGCTATCGGCCAGTATAACTTTATAATTTTTCGAGAAGTAAGGAATCTGTTTGCTGAAATCTTTGATGCTGCCACCATTGCCATGAATGATCAACAGGGGAGCACCGGCTCCGTAGGTTTCATAATACATGTTAAGCCCACGCATAGTTACACGATGTCCTGCTTTGGAATTGTTGCCATATCCAGGTTCGGTTTGTGCATACACAAATCCTGAAAGAATCATTGCAAGAATAGAAATAATGAAGTGCTTTTGCATATCGGTTGTTTTAAAATTCAGATAATATTTATTGCCGGCATCTTTATAAAAATACAAGGTGATAAATTATTTGGTGAACGATGAATAAGGCAATCGCAACCAGGTAAGGTTGGTATTGCCGGTGGTTTTTTCTGTCGTATAATACAAGGCTGATCAGTATTGTATCAATGATTAAATACTGAATATTTTGGGTTAATATTTCGCTCCATCCAAACAGGTGTGGCCCAATCCGTCCAAATGTTGGTCCCAGCAATACCAATGCCGATGCAATCATATATCGCATGTGTTTGCCGGTTTTCCTTTTGTTATAAATAGCCAGTCCATAAAACAGCATTAACAGTATCCCATCTGCCAATGGGAAAAATAGAAATTGAAAGTCTCCGGCGTTGTAGATCTTCATTATCCTTGGAAAAAATGAAAGGATCAGCAATGGGAAAATAATGTAGGAGAGCTTGCCGACGCTGCGATGGAGGGATACTTTTTTATACAGGATTAAAAATGGCTGAACAATCAATATGGCTACCCAAAGCGTTGCAATGATTGAATGTAAATGCAGGTAAACATCGAACTTATTTCCAAAGTTTGGGAAGGGTTTAAAGTAAGAATGATAGAAGCCTGCAAAGATGAGCGGGATCAATAAAAGAAAGAAATAACCAAGATGTTTGTATGTTTTGTCCATTGTTAGTTTTATGAATGTTTACTTATTGCCATTCCATTCGTTGTTCTTTCTATCCATATCCGGTAATGCTTTTTCAGGATCAAGTAATACTTTACCAAGTTTGGTTGTGGAAGCATATTTAAAAGTCCAGGTGTCGCCACGTTGCCAAACTTCTACCGGTAGCAGAATCGTTTCTTCCTTACCGTTGGTTTGGGTAAGTTTTACTATGATGGGAAAAATCATTTTTTCTTTATTGGTGATGGTGATCAGTGCGCCTTTGGAAGGATCGTTGTCAACATAGGCTACTTCTGTAACAGCCTGGTCAAATTTCCAGGTGGTGAAAAACCATTCTTTCCAGAACCAGTTTAAATCTTCACCGGCTGCGTTATTGATCGCATGAAAAAAATCGTAAGGAGTGGGATGTTTAAATGCCCATGCTTCGGTGTATTTTCTAAAGGCATAATCAAAACGTTCTTTGCCCACTACTACGGTACGAAGTACATTTAATCCGTAAGCAGTTTTGCCGTAGAATTGATAATGTTGTTCTTCATCCATTGCATCTGATATCGTCATTAACGGATCTTTGTATTGCATAAACTGCTCATAATTCCTGGAACCAAAAAAGCCTTTTTCAAAATAAGCAGGATCTGTTTGATACTCGCCATTGTTGAACAGGTCGTTCGCTATATAGTCTATGTAAGTATTAAAACCTTCATCCTGCCACATGTATCTTCTTTCATTTGAACCAACAATCATCGGGTACCAGTTGTGCCCAATTTCATGCGAAGTAAGAAACCACAAACGGGCACGGGTTTCTTTGTAATTGTTGAAAATGATTCCGGGATATTCCATGCCGCCGGTAATGCCTGCATTGTTGATGGCAACGTTCCAGGGGTATTCAAAAAAGTTGTTGGAATATATTTCAATGGCGGCTTTTAAATATTCTGTAGATCTTGACCATGCAGTGTCGCCCATACTTTCTTTAGGATAACAGGACATAGCCAGTGCCTTGCGGCCAGATGGCAGGTTGAGTTTTGCTGCATCCCAGATCATTGCCTTACCTGCTGCCCAGCCCACATCTCTTGTGTTCTTCATAGAAAAATGCCAGGTGAGGTTTCCCTTTTTTGCAGGACGGGAGCTTGCTTTTCCTGCTTCATCTGCACCAATAATGGTAACCGTTTTATCGCTGGTTGCTGCCAGTGCCAGTCTTTTTATTTCAGTTGTGGTTAATACCTCTGTTGGGTTTTGCAAATCACCGGAGCCATAAATAATCATCTCTGAAGGAGCTGTAACAAAATATTCATAATCGCCATAGTCGCAATAGAATTCGCCCAGGCCCATGTAAGGTAGCGTGTTCCAACCTTCCACATCGTCATACACACATACCCGTGGATACCATTGGCCAATTTGATAAACAACGCCATCGTTGGTGTATTGCCTTCCAAAACGGCCGGCTCCATCCAGTGGTATGTTGAAACTGAAATTTATTTTTATGGATACTTTATCTCCTTTCGGTAGCATGGCTTTATCCAACCGAACCTGCATTCTTGTATCTGAAATAATGGGTTGGGTTATGTAGGTTTTTCCGGACTGCGTAATGGTTACATTTTTTATTTGGTACCCACCATTGGTTTCACTGATTGAACTAAAATAGTTGCCGGGATACCTGGTAGCTGCAACAGATCTTGATGAAGATTTAAAAATATCCTGGTCCAGTTGTAGCCAGACATAATCTAATTTATCGGGACTGTTGTTAGTGTATGTAAGGGTAACATCGCCGGTTACGGATGTGTCCTTTTCACTAAAGGTTGCATGTATTAAATAGCTGGCGCTGTTTTGCCAGTAAGCATGCCCTGGTACGCCTTTGGCAGAACGAAATTCATTGCCTGCGGGTAAATGAAAATCCTGCGCAAACAGCTCATGTGGATTGTAGGTAGGAGCTTGTTGCGCTTGTAAAGAACAGATGCCAATTGCCTGCAACAATATCAATAAACAATTTTTCATGCTGGTGTATTTTAATTTGATCATTTATTTAATTATGATGGTGTAAAAACCTCTGGTCATATTTTCTTTTGTGTTTCAAAAGCTCCTTGTGTCAATTTTTACAAATTGTGGGCAAAGCTTAATTGTTAACCGAACGATGAACGGAGCCGATAGCTATCGGCTGCGACGCAACGATGATCAATCAGGGCGTTAAAGCTGGTATCAACATCATTGTATTAGTTTTTTAGTTTTAAAAATTTAGCGGCATTATTATACAGGATATCTTCCTTATCTTTTTTTGTAAGAAAGCTTAGGCTGTTTAAAAAGTCAATTGATTTTTTAATGGCGTATGGCCATTTCATTTGATCGGAACCAAACATAACCTTGCTGAGATAACCCGCTTGTTTTACGTGGCGAAGAAAGTCTGTGATGGTGCGTTGTGTATTGGGCTCTACCCAAAGCATGACGGCAACATCTGTGTACAATTGCGGATAATAGGCCATCAGCCTGAGCGCATGTTCGTGCCACTCTTCTCCGCCGGCATGCATCAGGTAAATTCTAAGTTTGGGATAATTCACCAACACATCCTCTATAAGATAAGGATCGCCAAATTTAAGCCTTGCTTTTGGCGACCATGAATAGGTGCCGCCGGGATCGCCACCGCCTGTGTGAACCGCTACCGGTATGTCATATTTTTCGCAGATGCGCAAGTAAGGTTGCCAGTCAGCATCGCTTAATGTGGCGCCTGCATAGTAAGGTGCCAGTTCGCCAAATACTTCTATCTTTTTGTCTTTGATCATTTGCTCAAACCTTACAGTGTCCATGCCGTAATCTGTTGGCGTGTACACCAATAATCCCGGTATCACAATATGGTTGCTGTCCTTTGCCACCCAGTTTTCAACGCTTTCAGGATTGCCACTTACCATTGCTTTTACTACATGCATTTTTTTATATTCAGCAAAGGTTGCCTTGCGATGTGCTTCAGCATTGGTTGCACCTTTATTGCCATAATAATCTGTTGGTGGTTCACGTTCACCAAAGTCGGTATCGGTATAAGAATGCGCATGCATATCAATTACTTTTGTTTGAGCCTGTGTTGTAACACAATAAAGGCTGGCAACCGCAAGACTGATAATGGGAAATATATTTTTCATACTTGTATTAATGGTAATTTAAATGTTGTTTATTATTATTTTACTTTTTGCAAATCCAAATCCTGGAAATCAAAACTGAAATCGATGTTGGGTGAAATGCCTAGCATTTTTATGCTCTGTGCCTTGCCGTTTTCATCCAGGCTGAACATGGCAAAAGCATCACAAGGCATGTCCTGGTATTGCCATTTAATGGCGAATGTATTGGCCTTGTAAAACTGCATTGGGCCATTTAGTTTTGATGAACGAAGGGACTTAAACCACAATTGATTTCCTTTTAAAAAGATCTCACATTTACCAAACCATTT
>JBKJUP010000026.1:0-33758 GCA_046590675.1 Ferruginibacter sp.
CTTTCAAAGAACTTTGTGGCTATTACCTCACCCCGTTTTTTTCACCGGGCTGCAAAGGTAACTAACCTATCTCTATTACCCAAATATTTATTCAATCTTTTTTCAAAAAATAAAAGTTTAATGAATTGATCCTGAACAACTTGGATGATAATATTTGTATGAACTATTCCCCTTTTTTAATTGGGATTGCAAAGGTAACTATGTTTGCAATACAACCCAATTTTTTTGATAATTTATTTTAAAAAATAACCAAGAAATAAAGCGGGATTTTGTTAAGAACTACCGTTGTTTTTTGCTAACGGACGGCAAAGATAGCCTGATAACAATTACTACCAAAGTTTTTTGAAAAAAAACATTTAAAATGTAAAATTTACACAGCTAAAAATGGCCAAAACATGCTCCACTATTGAATTATGTAATGACGAATTATTTTAAAAGATTTTAGTAATTAAATAGAAAAAAAAGAGAGTTGATTCTTTTGGCTACTGAAAAGGTTTATTAACACGTAAAATGGCAACTTAATATTTTACCTGAACAAGGAAAAGCCCCTGGGGTGGAACTGCAAAATCTGCCAAAGAACAATCTTTAGACTCAATAATGCGGGTAAAGTCATTGACACTTATTTTGCCTGTGCCCACTTTTAACATCGTACCTACTAAACCACGAACCATTCCACGAAGAAATCTATTTCCCTGTACGTTATAAATGAGTGTGCTATTTTCCAATATCCATATACTTTTCATAATTGTACATTGAAAGCTGGAAACCTGCGTATTCCGTTTAGAGAAAGAAGTAAAGTCATTGTTGTTACTTATGATTGTAGCAACCTGTTGTAAAAGTTCCAAATTCAGTTTATAAGGATAATAATAAGCTCTGTCTGACTGGAAAGGATCCTTATCCTTGTAAATATGATATTTATACTCCCGGCTTATAGCATCAAACCGGCAATGGGCTTTCGGCGATACAGGATATATTCTCTTAACAACTATATCCTGTGGTAGGATTGCGTTAATATTATAAACAGACCGGTTGAGTTTTAATTCATCTAACAAGGCAACAGCTTCGGAATCAAAATGGAAAAAATTGCTTAGTGCATGCACGCCGGCATCAGTTCTTGAAGAACCCGTTAAAAAAAAATCTTCCTTAAATAATACCTGCAATGCTTTCTGTACTTCAGCCTGAATTGAATTGGCGTTTTGCTGTATTTGGAATCCTGAGTATTTGGATCCACTATAATATACTTCTATGAAATAACGCTGCATATATTAAACAACAATAATGAACAGGAACTGCAAACTATAATGTTTCGATTAATTAGTGGCGAATCATTGCCTGAAAACGATTGAGATAATAAGGATCAATTAATTCGCTTTGCAGCGAATCGAAATTATGCGAATCAGAAACAAATGGGTAAGACATATCAAAAAATGCATACTTTCCTGCGTCTTTCAAAAACAATACACTTAAATTTTTTACCTGTTCCACAGTAAAGCATTTAGTTTTAAAATACTTTTTTGCCTGCGCCACCATATCCTCATCGCTTTCTTCAGCGGCCATTTTTTTACGAAGTTTCATGAAATCATCGTCTGTTGCGAAATTTTTACAATCCGAATTAATCATGGCCGTTTTCTTCAAAATGATTTCAGGCTGATTTGCCTTTTTTTTCGGCAAGGATTCTGATTTACTTTCTTTCGCATGGTTGGCCGCTGCTATTTCACTATCTAATTGTTGAACTGGTTTTTCCTCAACTTGCTTTACTTTGTTCTCAGGCACGGGCTCAACCTTATCTACTTTAATTTCAATTACAGCGTTTTCAAGTCCATTTGACTGATTCACCGGTTTTTCTTCTATTGGCTTTCCCTTTATTTCTATTGATGTATCTGCTTTCACTTCTTTCATTTCAATCACCGCATTCTCCATTCCCTTTGATTGCTGAACTGGTTTATTTTCATCAATCTTTTCTTTATTCTCCTGTAAAGGAACTGCTTTATCTACTTTCATTTCAATAACAGCATTTTGCAGGCCATTTGTTTTTTTTACGGTGCCGGCATCTGTTTCTTTCGGACGTGCAGGTAGTTCCATATCAATGAATTTTTGATCCTGCACTTTTGGCTCATCATTTTCTTTTGCACCAGGTTTTATTTCATCTTTTTTCTTACCAGTTGCCGGATCTGTGGCAACAGATTCTGTCATTTCAATAAGAGGTTGGTCTTTCACTGCATCTTCCTGTTTTACAAAACTTTTTTGCTTTGCAGATTTGGGAATAAAAACACGAACCGTATCAACATTACCCTCCGATACATCAATAAATACCATATCAACACCGTCTGCATTGGTATTCATTAATAATTTCCTTACTGCAGATCTTGAAGGAATTTCAGTAAGCTGGTCTGAAGCCGAAACAGTATCTGAGTTAACCGAATTACCTGTACTACCTGCAGTTGTTACCGGTTGTTCAATGACAATTTCTTTTACAGGAGCTGAAGGTGGCGGCGTTGGTGCCTGTTGAACCACATCTACTTGTTTAATTGTAGGATCATTCACAACATTTGAAAGCAGATTAGAAAATTCATCATTTTTTGTTTCTACCGCAACAGTAACTTTCTTCTCTTCAGCATTTGCCATTACAACATCTAATGTTTGCAAATTAAATAGGCCCCACCCTTTTTCACCAAAATTTTTAAGGAGATATCCAAGGTCTTTTTGGTCGATAGAGCAAGAAATGTTTTGCTCAGACCATTCGTTTTTGGGGAATCCAATTTTTAAAATATAAGTACCGCTTTTTAATTTAGAAAGAACCAGGTACCCGGAAGATGATGAGCTATAAATGTTATTATTAAGTTTAACATAAAACGGTTGCTTGCCTTCGGTTTGAATATAAATAAAGTGATTTTGCTGAGCTTTTGATAAAAAAAACGACAATAAAAAAATAACGATAAGCCCGGTTTTTAAATACTTCATACCTGTTTTACTTTGATTACAAATCTACTTATTATAATAATGGATTTGCCTTTTATCAAAAATTTCGTTTTGCATTAACATGACTAACGGTATTTTTACAGCTAAAAAAAATTATATGCGGAAAATTTTCTTAGTGATTTGCTTGATAACAGGATACAGTTTGGCGATGGCACAGATTGATGATTCCCCAAAAGATACATCGTGGCAAAAGATATACAGAGGTAGTGCTACAAAGATTAACGACCTGGTACACACAAAGCTGGAAGTAAAGTTTGATTATGCCAAAGCCTGGATGTATGGAAAAGCCTGGATAACATTGAAACCTCATTTTTATGCAACTGACTCGCTTACATTGGATGCAAAAGGAATGGATATTAAAGAAGTATCCATAATGAAGGGTACATCAAAAAGCAAACTGGAATACAAATATGACGGGATGCAATTGTTTATCTCATTAAATAAAATCTATAAAGGGGGCGAAAATTATACTGTTTACATTTCTTATACTGCCAAGCCAAATGAGCTGGAAACCAAAGGAAGCCTTGCAATTACAAGTGCCAAAGGACTCTATTTTATAAATCCTACGGAAGAAGAAAAAGATAAGCCCGTGCAAATATGGACACAGGGTGAAACAGAAGCTAACAGTGTTTGGATGCCCACCATTGACAAGCCCAATCAAAAATCGACCGAAGAAATTTATATGACTGTGCCTTCAAAATATGTAACGCTTAGTAATGGATTACTTATAAGTAAAAAAATGAACAGCGATGGTACAAGAACCGATTACTGGAAAATGGATCTGCCACATGCCCCTTATTTATTTTTTATGGGTGTTGGAGATTTTGCCATCATAAAAGATAGTTACAAAGGAAAAGAAGTAAGCTATTATGTTGAAAAAAGTCAGGCACCTTTTGCAAGGGGCGTATTTGGATATACACCTGAAATGATTGGATTCTTTTCAACTAAACTGGGCGTTGATTTTCCCTGGGCTAAATATTCTCAAATAGTAGGACGTGACTATGTAAGTGGCGCAATGGAAAATACTACTGCAACGCTTCACCAGGAAAGTGCCTATCAGAATTTTCGTCAATTGACGGAAGGTAATAGCTGGGAAGAAACAATTGCACATGAGCTGTTTCATCAGTGGTTTGGTGATCTTGTAACTGCGGAAAGCTGGAGCAATTTAACCGTAAACGAAAGCTTTGCCAACTACAGTGAATATTTGTGGGATGAATACAAACACGGTAAGGATTATGCAGATGAACACAACCTGGAAGATATGCAAGGTTACTTGCAAAGTGGAAGCGAAAGTAAAGACCTTGTGCGTTTTGAATATGCCGATAAGGAAGACATGTTTGATGCCGTTAGCTATAATAAAGGTGGTAGAATATTAAATATGCTGCGCAACTATGTGGGTGATGATGCATTTTTTAAATCGCTGAATAATTATTTAACAACCAATAAATTTAAATCGGGCGAAGCAGGACAATTGCGACTGGCATTTGAGGAAGTTACCGGCGAGGATATGAACTGGTTCTGGAATCAATGGTATTACGGTAGTGGCAATCCCAAAGTAGATATTAGTTACAACTACGACGCTACTGCAAAAAAAATGTATGTGTATATAAAACAAACCCAGGCCGGAGACAAGATTTTTAAACTTCCGATGGCAATAGATATTTATACAGGAAAAGATAAAGCACGGTATAAAGTATGGGCAGAAAATAAAGCAGACACTTTTGCTTTTGCATCCAACACTGAACCATCATTAGTAAATGTAGATGCAGATAAAGCACTGCTGTGGCAAAAAACAGATAATAAAAGTGACGCAAATTATTTGTTTCAGTACGAACATGGCGGCAATTACATGGATAGAAAAGAAGCCCTCGATTATTTCAGTAAAAAGGGAATGAAAGAAATGGTAAATGGACTAGATGATAAATTTGCCGGGTTACGTACACTTACCCTTAACCGCTTATCACAATCTAAGTTTGCAAAAGATGAAGCAACTCTTGACAAAATAGAAAAATTAGTTTCAAGTGAAAAAGACAAGAAAACAAAAGCTGCGGCGATAAAATTCCTTGCCCATACGAACAACGCAAAATATCAATCATTGTATAACAAGTTTGTTGGTGATTCATCTTATAGTGTAGCGGCTGCAGCTCTTGAAGGCTTAAGTGCTTTGGAACCGGCAAAGTCTTATGAACTGGCAAAAAAATACAGTGCTGATGCTAAAGGCGAATTGGGAAATGTAATTGTGAATACATTGATGGCAAATGGAACTGAAGCCGACTTTGAATTTATCAATGATAAATATGAAGAAGCTCCTGCAAGGCAGGAAAAGATTGATTTATCAGTAGCTTTTTGTGATTTTATGATTAAAGTAAATGATGTAAATAAAATAAAAACAGGCATTGACAACATCATTAAATTCAGAAACCTGATACCAGAGCAGTATAGAAAGTTTACTGATCCACTATTTAAGAAAGGACTTGATAAACTTGCCAAAGCAAAAGGTGCTGAAGTGTCAACATACATTGATAAGGCGTTTAAATAATAGAATTACTTAAAAACGAATTGAAAAATAAAAATCCCGGCTTCACAAAGCCGGGATTTTATTTTTTAGTATAATTATTTATAAGATTACCAACTACCGCTGCTACCACCTCCCCCAAAACTACCTCCTCCAAAGCCTCCGAATCCACCAGAACTTCCGCCCCCAAAACCGCCACCTCCACCACCAAATCCACCACCTCTGCCACCACCACCAAGCAAACTACTTATTATAAACGGCATTGCACCACGACGGCTCATGAAGGATCCGCCTCTTCCTCCACCGCCGGAAGAAACAGCCAGTAAAACAATTACGATGATAATCATAAACAAGATTTTTGCAATGGGTGGTGTTCCTTTGCCACTGCTTTTTGCTACATGATATTCGCCTTTGGTAGCTAAGATAATCGCATCCGTTCCTTCATCAATTCCCCGATAGTAATCATTACCCTTAAAATTAGGTACAATGATTTTTTGAATAATTTGCTGGGTAGTTAAATCGGGTAAAGCTTTTTCAAGTCCATATCCTGGTGAAATATTTAGCTTCCTGTCTTCAACTGACACCAGCAGTATTACGCCATTGTTATCTGCTTTACCACCAACTTTCCAGGATCTACCTAATTCGGTAGCTGCATCTGCAACATCCATCCCATCCAATCTTGGCACTATTACTACGGCAACTTGTGTTGAAGTTGAATCACTAAATAGCACCAGTTTATTTTCAAGTGCCTGTCTTTGATCTTCCGTTAAAATATTTGCATAATCATTAACAAGCCTGGCAGGACTGGGCGGCGTACTGATCGCCTTATTCATGGAAAAATCCTGCGCCTGTGCAAACGAAATCAGGATACTTAAAACAAGCAGGGATATGTAGGTAAATTTTTTCATGCCGATGCCCCGGAGGGAAATAAAATCTTTTAGCTGATTTTTAATCAGGTTAATAAAAATATTTACGCAGAAAAGAAATGTAGAAATCTTTAATGTCCAAAAACAATATCATCAGGCAATTCATTTTTATCAGTACTTGCCTGGTAAGGAAATGACTCTTTTAAAGTTTGCCCAATTTGTAAAATGCATTGTTCCATACCCGCAATTAAATGGTTACCTGAAATTTCAGCAATCATACTTTTTACGGCATTGTCCCAATATTCCGCACCCACTTTTTTATAAATCCCTTCATCACCAAACAAGGCCAGTTCATGATCTTTAATGGCTATGTACAAGAGCACAGCATTCCGATCATCGGTTTCCTGCATTTTTAATTTAAAGAAAATTTCCCCGGCTCTTTCCAATGGATCAACGAACGGATTTTTGCTTTCCACATAAATCCGGATTTCACCACTGGTTTCAGTTTCCGACACCTGTATCGCTTTCACAATGCGGGCTTTTTCTTCTTCTGAGAAAAATTCTTTCTTTTTAAAAAATGGAAATATACCCACGTTATTAATTAAATTTTATTTCAACTGATTTGTCTGCTCCGGCATCTGACTGAAATCCTTCTTTTGGAGGAAAACCGAAAATTCCTGCAACGATTTTCGTTGGAAAACTTTTTACAGAACTGTTATAATCGGCAATAGCCGAATTAAAGTCTTTACGTGCAAATTTTATTCTACGTTCAGTACCTTCTAACTGTACCTGCAAACCGGAAAAAGCTTCTGCCCCTTTCAGTTCGGGATATTTTTCAATCTGTATCACCAATCGGTTAGTAGCCGCAGCCAGTTCGTTTTGCAAGTCAGTCTGCTGGTTAAAATTTTCAGCCGTTAATGCATCTGCGGAAACATTTACTGAGGTTGCTTTAGCCCTTGCTTCTGTAATTTTTACAAGGGTTTCCTGCTCAAAATTAGTTTGGCCCTTTACCACGTTTACAACATTGGGAATGAAATCGATGCGTCGTTGATATGCATTCTGTACTTCACTCCATTGCTGTTTTACTTTTTCATCCTTTTTAACAAGGCCATTAAAAGTAACCATGGTATAAAAAATCAACAGTACAACTACTGCCCCGATGATATATGCCGGTAAGCGCTTATTGGTCATTGCTATATTTACTTAAAATTCAACTTTTGGTGCTTTCTCCGCTCCTGCATCTGCCTGAAAACCCGCCTTAGCATGGAACCCAAACATACCACCCAATATATTCATTGGAAACGAACGCACTTTAGTATTATAAACATTTACTTCTTCGTTAAATGTTTTACGTGAATTTTTGATACCGTTTTCAATACCTTCCAACTGGCCCTGCAACTGTGTGAAATTTTGAGTAGCTTTCAATTCAGGGTAAGCTTCAACAGTGGCCAACAACCTGCTTAAAGAACCACTTAATTGTCCTTGTGCTGCCTGGAATTCTGCAATTTTTTCTGGTGTAAGATTTTCAGCATTGATGTTAACGCTTGTAGCTTTTGCTCTTGCTTCCACCACATCTGTAAGTGTCTTTTGCTCAAAGTTAGCAGCGCCTTTTACAGTAGCTACAAGGTTCCCAACAAGGTCAGATCTGTTTTGGTATTCTGTCTGGACATTGTTCCAGGCTTTCTTTACACTTTCATCCTGCTTTACTAAACCATTGTATCCGTTGCAGCCCAAAAAGCCAACAATAACAACAATAGCAAGTACAATCAATAATCCCGTACGTTTCATTTTATGAGTTTTAATTTTTAAAGAAATATGATGATGTTACTACAAGTTAAATACATAACTACAATGTACAAGTGCCATAATAAGAATTATTGTTTTATTGCCGCAATTCCCGGAAGAACTTTCCCCTCAAAATATTCCAGCATAGCACCACCGCCGGTACTAACATAGCTAACTTTATCGGAATAGCCAAACTGGTTTACTGCAGCAACACTATCTCCGCCACCAACCAAACTAAATGCACCATGCTCTGTCGCTTCTGCCACGGCATCCGCAATGGCTTTGGTACCTGCCTGAAATTTTGCCATTTCAAAAACGCCCATTGGACCATTCCAAAGAATTGTTTTA
Organism: Ferruginibacter sp.; assembly: GCA_046590675.1. GTDB lineage: Bacteria > Bacteroidota > Bacteroidia > Chitinophagales > Chitinophagaceae > Ferruginibacter. The sequence continues at coordinate 8,494 of JBKJUP010000026.1, forward strand.
GAACGCTTAATCACTTCTGAAAAAATACCACATGCTTTTGGACCAATATCAAGCCCCATCCAACCATCAGGAATTTCATCGCTTGGCTTTACTTCCGTATTTGCATTGGCATCAAATTTATCGGCAATAATTGAATCTTCGGGAAGATGGATACTAACGCCTTTTTCTGTTGCTTTTTTAATAAGATCGATGGCGGTTTGTAAGCGATCTTCTTCACAAATTGAATTGCCAATCTTTCCACCTCTTGCTTTCATAAAAGTATAAGCCATACCACCACCAATGATGATGTCTGTTGCTTTCTCAAGCAGCATTTCAATAATCATAATTTTGTCTGAAACCTTTGCACCTCCTATGATTGCAGTAAATGGTTTTTGTGCTTCGTGCAATACTTTTTCTGCACTTTTTACTTCGGCTTCCATTAACAGGCCGAACATTTTTTTATCCGCATCAAAATACTTTGCAATTACTGCAGTAGATGCATGCGCCCTGTGTGCCGTTCCAAATGCATCATTTACATACACGTCGCCCAGTTTACTCAATTTTTCTGCAAAGCCTTCATCCCCTTTTTCTTCCTCTTTATAAAACCGAAGATTTTCCAGTAGCAATACTTCGCCTGGCTTTAACATGCTTGCGGTAAGTTGGGCCTGCTCTCCAATACAATCATCTGCAAAAAAAACTTTTGTACTTCCTTCATCCGCACCTTCATTTAATAATTCATGTAAATGTTTTACAAGATGCTTTAAAGAGTATTTATCAGTGGGGCCTTCCTTTGGACGGCCGAGATGGCTCATTAGTATTGCACTGCCGCCATCGGAAAGTATTTTTTTGATAGTTGGAATGGTTGCGGTCATTCTTGTATCATCTGTAATATTGAATTCTTTATCAAGAGGAACATTAAAATCTACCCGAACCAGGGCCTTTTGATGACTGAAATTGTGTTCAGCAAATGTTGACATGAAAATATGTTTTAAATAAAACCGCAAAGATGCTTAGACGCAAAGTATATAAAATCCTTAGCGACTTGCTGTCTTTGCGGTTTAAAAATGATGAATAATGATCTATTGTACAAGAGCCGATAGCTATCGGCTGCGACGCCTATGAAGATCATAGCAGCTTCAGAGCCCGGACAAAAATTATTTAGAAATCAATTCTGCAAAAAATTGTACGGTGCGTACCAATTGTGAAACGTAACTCATTTCATTATCGTACCAGCTAACAGTTTTTACCAATTGTGTATCACCAGCAGTGATTACTTTGGTTTGTGTAGCATCAAATAAAGAACCGAAACTTGTTCCGATGATGTCAGAACTTACTATTTCATCTTCATTGTAACCGAAGCTCTCATTGGATGCCGCTTTCATGGCTGCATTTACTTCTTCAAGGGTTACTTTTTTACCTAATACGCTGGTAAGTTCAGTTAATGAACCGGTAATTACAGGAACACGTTGTGCGCTACCATCTAATTTACCTTTTAACTCAGGAAGAACCAGGCCAATTGCTTTTGCAGCACCGGTACTGTTTGGAACTATATTAGCTGCTGCGGCTCTTGCCCTGCGTAAGTCACCTTTAGCATGAGGTGCATCCAGTGTATTTTGATCGTTCGTGTAAGCATGAATGGTAGTCATGATTGCAGTTACAATCCCGAACTGATCATTTAAAACTTTAGCCATTGGAGCCAGGCAATTGGTTGTACAACTTGCGCAACTGATGATTGTTTCGCTACCATCAAGTATGTTATGATTTACATTGAATACTACAGTTTTTAAATCGCCTGTTGCAGGAGCAGAAATAACTACTCTTTTTGCGCCGGCTGTAATATGTGCTTCTGCTTTAGATTTGTCTGTGAAAAATCCTGTGCTTTCAATTACCACATCTACTTCGTGTGCACCCCATGGAATTTGAGCGGGATCTTTTTGAGCGTATATTTTAATTTCCTGACCATCAACAATAATTGCGTTCTCAGTTGAAGTTACCTTTTGATCAAAACGACCCTGGGCACTATCATACTTTAATAAATGGGCCAATACAGCCGGACTTGTTAAATCATTTATTGCTACAACATCTATTCCCTGCATATTATAAATTTGACGAAATACCAAACGGCCGATGCGTCCAAATCCATTGATTGCTACTTTTACTGTACTCATAATTAAGATTATTTTATTATTTTTTTAAACATCGCAAAGGTATGAATGATTTAACACAAAAAATTACCCGTCGCAGACTTATTACATTTTTTTAATTTATCTTAATCAGCCGTAAATATTTTTGCGTCAATTAGTTTATTCACATCAATACTGCTCATTATTATTGTTCCCCTGGCACTTGTGATTGAAAACGGAAACAGGTATCCCTCAGGAGTTTTCTTAAAATCGGAAAAAGAGGTTTCTACTTCCATTTCGCCCTGTGGTGTTTGCGCTTTTGTAATGGATTTTATTTTGTAGTAGGTTTGAGTATCTAAAAAATAAGTAGATGGTTTGCCATCCGAATCGGTAACCTGCAATTTGTACGCTTCTTTTCCATCAACGGTTTCCTTGCCCAAAAGCTCCACTTTATTTCCCTTTTCCTTGTAATTAATTAACGGCCCCTGAAGGTCGAGCAGCGATTGAGATGCTTTTACCTGGTCAGCGGGAACTTCTTCCGGCGATGCCTGGCCCTGAAAAGGGAAAAAATTCCAACCTTTGGTAGTATTCATTATTTGAAATCCTTCTCCCATACCCGGTACTGAAATATCTGTCCGTGATCCTACACCTTTTGATATAGAAGTGGTGATGCCTACATCCAAACCCTGCACGTTCAGGCTTCCGTTCATAACAACCGAGTTGAGCGACATGAGTTTTTCTTTGCCCCCCATCGCATCCGTATATTTTTCTATCACTTCGTCTGCAGTTTGAGCATTTGCAGATTGAACAAGGAACAGCGCTACCAACGCTATCAGGCTAGTTTTTACTTTTTTCATGTTTAAAGTTGTTTGTTGAAATTGAGATTAAAAAATTGGGGATATTTTTTGAGAAGCACGATTAGGATATAAAGGTAATCGAAAATCATATATGGTTTACTGGCAAAGCACCTTACATTTGTTTCAATTAAAAATACGGCGCATGAGCAATAAAGTAACCGGAAATATTGTGGACATATTTAACAAAAAGATATTTTACGGAACAGTAACCGTTGTTAATTCAAAAATATTCTCCATCGATGAAGTTGATAGTAATGCAAGCGCCGGAGCCCCTTATATTTTACCGGGATTTATTGACAGTCATGTGCATGTTGAAAGCTCCATGCTTGTGCCAGGTGAGTTTGCCAAGCTGGCGGTTGTACATGGAACCGTAGGAACAATCAGCGATCCGCATGAAATTGCCAATGTGTGTGGCATGGACGGTGTAAAGTTTATGATTGATAATGGTAAAACTGTTCCTTTTAAATTTCATTTTGGTGCCCCCAGTTGTGTACCGGCAACTATTTTTGAAACAGCCGGCGCCGCATTGGATGCAAAAGATGTTGACCTGCTTTTACAAAACGATGATATAAAATACCTGAGCGAAATGATGAATTTTCCGGGTGTGTTATTTGAAGACAGTGAAGTGATGCAGAAAATTGCTGCTGCAAAAAAATATGGGAAACCTGTTGATGGACATGCTCCCGGCCTGAGAGGCGCCGATGCCAAAAAGTACATTGATGCCGGCATCAGCACCGATCATGAATGTTTTACGGAAGCGGAGGCAAAGGAAAAACTCGGGTACGGAATGAAAATCCTTATAAGGGAAGGAAGTGCCGCCAAAAATTTTGAAGCGTTGATTCCTCTGTTGCATGATCATGCAGAACGTATGATGTTTTGCAGTGATGATAAGCACCCGGATAGCCTGGCCGCTGGTCATATAAATGAGCTTTGCAAAAGGGCTGTTGAAAAAGGGGTTGATATTTATAAAGTGTTGCAGGCAGCCTGCGTAAATCCGGTATTGCATTATAATATGAATGTGGGTTTATTAAAGGAAGGGGATGCTGCAGATTTCATTGCGGTTGAAGACCTGGTAAATTTCAACGTACTACAGACTTATGTTGATGGGCAATTGGTGGCTGAAAATGGCCGGTCTTTAATTAACGGCCCTACTTCCTCAGTGATTAACCAATTTAGTTGTGATGAAAAATCCCCAATGGATTTTGAAATCCCATACAATGAAGAAAAAGAAATGAATGTAATAGAAGCGCTGGAAGGGCAACTCATTACCAATAAATTGGTTATTGAGCCTACAATTTCTGCAGGAAAAATTATAAGCGATATTGAAAAAGATGTTTTAAAAATGGTGGTGGTAAACCGATATAAAGCGGCCCCTATTGCGAAAGCATTTGTAAAAAACTTTGGTTTAAAACAAGGTGCAATTGCATCGACAGTGGCGCATGACAGTCATAATATCATTGCCGTAGGTGTAGATGACGAAAGCATTTGCCAGGCCATAAATCTTGTAATTAAAGAACAAGGTGGTATTAGCAGTGTTTCCGGGTTGAAGCAAATGGTACTTGGCTTACCCGTTGCAGGGCTCATGAGTAACGAGGATGGATATAAGGTAGCGGCCGCATATACTGCAATTGATAAAATGGTAAAAGAGGAATTAGGCTCTACATTAGCAGCTCCGTTTATGACGCTTTCATTTATGGCATTGCTGGTTATTCCACATTTAAAACTAAGTGATTTGGGCTTGTTTGATGGAGACCAATTTAAGTTTGCATAAGTAATCTAAAACTAATTGGTTTTCGCACCTAACACTTTTATCGAAATGCTATCAGTGCCTTTTGGTGTGAAATTTTTAATTTTAAATTCTCCGGATTTCCCTGGTTGTATGGCATCGTAAACGGTTTCGTTTCCTTTTTCAAGCAGTGTACCTGTTTTACTGAAAAAAGAAATTTCCAGTTGTACATCTTTATAGACACATACTTTTGCGTTGTTGGTTACATTGCCTTTTATAACTGTTTGCCCAATAAGGTTGTGCTTATCTTTACTACTTACAGATAAAAATAAAACAGGATTTTTCTTTTCCTTTTCTTCCAATGATTCTTTGGCTTTTTCATAGCCATCCTTATCAGCTTCCATTTTGTGCTTGCTGTTGTTGCAACCAAATAAAACCAGGGCGCTAAAGCAGCCGATGAAAAATATGATCTTCATGTTAAAATTTTAATACAATAAAAATAAATAATACTGAACGGTTTTGTTAAATATTTTTCACCAGCCCAATCGCTTTAGTAAATCTTGTAAACACCTGTTAAAGAAGTTTACTTAGTTGATTTTTGTTTTGCGTTTTATGCTTGTATTTTTCTTTACTGATTAAGAAATACCAGCTTCCATTAATACAAATAATATTAAATTTTAGTTTTCAGGTAGCAAAATATAGATTTGTAAAAATCAAAGAACAAAATTTAGCAACTGTTATGATAATTAACCTAAGCGAAAAACATTCATTGGTAAGCAACTGGGTAGCAGAGTTAAGGGATGTTGACATTCAGACCGACCCAATGCGTTTTCGCAGAAACCTTGAGCGAATTGCTGAAATCGCTGCGTTTGAAATCAGCAAAACACTTGAATGGGAAGAAAAAGAAATTACAACGCCACTTGGCATAGCAAATTGTAAAGTATTAACTGATCAACCGGTGCTTGCTACTATTTTAAGAGCCGGCTTAGCGATGCATACCGGGTTACTTAACTATTTTGACAGAGCCGAAAATGCTTTCATCAGTGCCTATCGAAAGCATAACCCTGACGGAAGTTTTGATATTAGCCTTGAATATATGAGTTGCCCTGAATTAGATAGTAAAGTAATTATTGTAAGCGACCCAATGATTGCAACCGGTTCTTCGCTGGTAAAGGCTATTCAATTTTTACGTGACGAAGGAAATATTAAGGAATTACATATAGTATGTGCTATTGCCTGTACCGTTGGAATCGAATACGTTAAAAGAGCTCATCCAAAAGCTATTATATGGTGCGGTGATATTGATGACGAACTTACTGCAAAGGGTTATATAGTTCCGGGACTTGGCGATGCCGGCGACCTTGCCTTCGGACAAAAAATGCAATCATAAATATTCACTTATATTTTATTAAAGCGAAGTACTGCTATTTAAAAATTACCCTGACCTTACAAAATCACATTTAATATAAGGTACTGGTACAGCTTAAATACGGGCTTCTCAATAATTAACTTTTCGGGAGCAGCATTTTGATGCAAATCCTTATCTTTAATATTCCGAATCAAATTAACAATGAGAAAATTACTCGTTTTATCTGTTACTCTTTTGCTTTCCTATTTAGTGCAGGCCCAGGATCCGCATTTCTCACAATTTTTCGCATCACCTTTAACGTTGAATCCAGCATTCACCGGGAAATTTGACGGACAATTGCGCTTTGCTGCTAACCATCGTGATCAATGGCCCTCTATTCCAAAGGCCTATGTAACTACAAGTGCCTCCCTTGATTTCAGTATTCTAAAAAATAAAATTCCCTCGGGAGATGTTTTTGGTATCGGCTTTTCAGGACTAAGCGATCAGAGTGCAGACGCTGCTTTGAAGCTTAATTATGGATCGGTTTCTTTAAGCTACCACAAGGCACTTGATGAAAATGGCTATAACACAATTGGCGGAGGTTTCCAGGCAACTTACAGCAGTGCGATACTGGATTTCACCAAACTAACTTTTGAAGATCAGTTAACTCAAAATGGTTTTACAGGTACAACCAACGAGACATTGAGTAATGGCAATAATCAAAATTATGTTGATGTAAATGCGGGAATCTTGTATTCAGGATCGAGCGATGGCATAAACAATTTTTACCTGGGTGCATCGGTTTACCACATCAACCGGCCTAACCTGAGTTTTATTGATAAAGTATGGAACCTGTCTCCACGACTTACTGTGCATGGCGGCGGGTCTTTTCCTGTAACAGATATTTTAAACATCAACATTTCTGCCATTCACCAGGTACAAAACAAAGCAAGCGAAACCTTAATTGGTGCTGCCTTATCTGCCAACCTTAACAATGACACGCAAAACCCAAGCAGCGTTTATTTTGGTTCCTGGATTCGTTTTAACGATGCTATCATTCCTTATGTTGGTATTGAAGTAAATGGTTTGAGAATCGGTGCCAGTTATGATATTAATACCTCCAGTTTAAAAGCTGCAACTTCCAGCAGAGGCGGATCAGAATTTTCCCTGATTTTCATTAAAAAGGCAGCTCAAACCCAGGGAATACCTTGTCCTAAGTTTTAAGAAATTTTATATAATTTTTTAAAGGGAAGTAATCGCTTCCCTTTTTTATTGCAATAAATTATTTGTTGGGCCTGCCACTTACAAATTTGTTACTCTTTATAAAAAACCGGTATGGTAGGAAGGCATCTTCACCTGCATATTGCACCCCGATTCTGCTGCTGATACCAATTAATTGATCAGCTATTGTAGTTTCGTCGGACACTATAAATATTTGATCGCCTGATAAATCTGTTCCGGAAAAATTCTTGTGAATTCCCATTGCTTTGCTTACATTTCCAGGCCCCCTTGTTAGTGTAAAATCCAACGCTTTCTTGCCAGTTCTTTCCAGCATATAGGTGATGCCGTCCAAAGGTTCCAAAGCCCTTATTAAAATAGCATCAGGTATTTCATTTTCATTTGTTACTACATTAAACATTTGATGAATGCCATAGCAAACATAAATGTAGGCGATACCACCTTTCGCATACATGTGCTCGTTACGATTGGTACGCTTGCCTGCATAGGAATGTGCGGCCTTGTCAGTAATACCAATGTATGCTTCAGTTTCTACAATTCTGCCACTGGTCAATCTTCCGTTGATATTTGTTACTAAAATTTTACCCAATAGTTCTTTAGCAATACCAACTACATTTTTGCGCTCATAAAAATCAATGGTTAATTTCTTCAAGTTATCTGTACTTTTAAACACAAAAATAATTTATCTGGTTAAAGCCAGCCTTTAATAGGGTAGATTATTTCCTTTACCCATTTCTATGAATTAAGTATGCTGAATCTATAATTATGTTAAAAGATATTATTATTGCAATACAGGCGTACTATCAGGCGCATCAGTTTATTGTAAAGCATAAGCTTTGGAAATGGATTATTATACCGGGTGTTATTTACGCTTTGTTGTTTTGTGCCGGTATTTATTTATTCTGGATAAGTAGTGGTAATGCAATTGATTCCCTGCTTTCAATTACCGGCGTTAAAAAATGGATGTATTCCATTGAGGGAAGCTGGCTTAAGTTTCTTTTCATATTCGGCCAGGTTATTTTGCAGCTTGTATTATTATTATTTTATTTCTCCCTGTTTAAATATATTTTTTTGATACTGGGGTCGCCGCTGTTTGCTTACCTGAGCGAAAAAACAGAAGCCATTATGGAAGGGAAAGCCTACCCTTTTAATTTCGGGCAATTTTTAAAAGACATTACTCGTGGAATTAAACTGGCATTAAGAAATGCACTATGGCAAACGGTATATACAGTTTCAATTTTGATACTGGCATTTATTCCATTATTTGGTTGGTTTACCCCATTGTTTGCATTAATTATTGAATGTTATTATTTAGGTTTTTCAATGCTTGATTATAGTTGCGAAAGGAATAAATTGTCTGCATCTCAAAGTGTAAATTTTGTGAGTAAACATAAGGGGCTTGCAATTGGAAATGGTATGGTATTTTACCTGATGCATACTGTTGTAATTGTTGGATGGGTGTTTGCACCAAGTTATGCCGTTATTGCAGCAACCATTAGTATGTATAAAACCCGTGATTGATATGATGAGTAAAATTTATTTGGTACCGGCAGTGTTGGATGAGTCAGCGTTACATACCATTCCCACTTATATTATTGATGCAGTAAAAGATTGCCAGGTAATATTTGCAGAAAATGAAAGAACCTCCCGGCGATTTTTAAAAAGTATTTACAAACCAATAGTAATTGATGACTATGAGTGGCACACCATCCATAAAGCAGAAGAGGAACAAAAAAATATATTTCGGCAAAAAATTAAGGAAGGAAAAAACATTGCAATTATAAGTGAAGCCGGTTGCCCCGGAATAGCTGACCCAGGCCAATTGCTTATTGAAGTTGCACAACAGATGAATGCGAAAGTAATTCCGCTGGTTGGGCCAAGTTCAATCTTGTTAGCACTGATGGCAAGTGGTATGAATGGGCAACAATTTGAGTTTTTAGGCTACCTGCCCATTGACATGAGTGAACGTGTAAAAGCCATTAAAGAAATAGAAATAAACTCTCAGAAAAAAAACAGCACGCAGATATTTATTGAAACTCCTTACCGTAATAATCAACTGATTGAAACAGTACTAAAAACCTGTAAGCCCTCCACTAAATTTTGTATTGCCTCAGAACTTACCGGACCCAATGAATTAGTAAAAACAAAAACAGTAGGTGATTGGAAAAATGAAACAACCGACTTTCATAAAAAGCCGGTTATATTTTTATTGTACGCTGTTTAGCAACTAATGTGCAACGGGTTTTGTTCCAATTATTTTATCAACTATAAAAACACTATAACCCCGCCACGGTAGCGTAGCCTTATATTCCTTATAATGAAGGTCATAAAAATTGCCGCTATTATTCATCAATATATTGGCGATGCTATCGTCTTCAATTGAAAATTCAAACTCGTAGGATTGTACGGAACCAACTGCTTTAGAACGCAAGCCAGATTGAATCAACTTCCCTTCGTATGTCTTAAAAACATTGCCTTTCTTAACTACATAATTTAACTCCCCGGATTTTACTCCTTCGCCAAAAACATAGTAGTATTTCCACCAAATAAAAATGCAACCAATAAAAATAAGGATCACAAGGAACCATGCCATGAATTTTTTAAACCCATTCGATTTTTTTACCGGCGGTTCTATAAATTTATCAGCTTCCATATTTAAAATCAGATTTTGTGTAAGTTAATTATAATCCATACTTATCTACCATATAAATTAGTGCAGCCATACTAAGCGCTCCAACGTGAAGCTCACGCCGGCTTACGATTTCAAATACGTCTGTTGCAGAATGGTGCATTTCAAAATAACGTTGTCCATCTGGCCGGAGCCCGGCTAAAGCAGCACCTATTTCCCTTAGCGGCCCTACATCTGCGCCACTTCCGCCAGCAGAAAAATCATATAACCCGTACTCATAAAAAAGGTCTTTCCATTGCGAAATTTTCTCTCTTTTATCGGCACTCATTTCAAGACTAAAACCTCGTGGCGTAAACCCGCCTTCATCACTTTCGAGGGCAAACAGATGTTTTTCGTTATTTAATTTAGCCAGCTCCAGGTATTTCTTTCCGCCTCTTCCGCCGTTCTCTTCATTCATAAACATAACGGCCCTGATGGTACGCTGTGGCCGAACGCCTGCTGCCTTGAACGCTCTGATAACTTCAATACTCTGCACACAACCTGCGCCGTCGTCCTGTGCACCTTCAGCCAGGTCCCAACTATCTAAATGTCCTCCGACAGTTATTATCTCATCCGCTAATGTGGCGCCCCTAATTTCTCCCACAACATTATAAGAAAGCACATCTGGCAACATCGTACTGGTATTGCGGAAAAATGCCTTTAGCCTCATTTTCTTTTTTAGCTGAAGGCTTAGCCAATCTGCGTCATTCGTACTAATGGCTACAGCAGGTATTTTTGGAAAGGAATCGTTGTAAACTGTGGCACCTGTATGGGGGAAGTCATCGGGGTTACTGGATAGTGAACGCACCAACACTCCAATGGCACCATATTTGGCCGCCTGCGAAGGGCCAGCTCTTCTTGCCCCACCGCTTTCGCCATAAGCCCGAAACGTAGCAATATAACTGGGATTCATGGCAAAATTGAAGAATACAATTTTACCTTTTATAACATCCTTACCTAATTGATCAAGCTCTTTAAAACTTCTTACTTCAATCACAGTAGAGGTTATCCCTTTTAAACCAGTCCCTTCGGAATTACCCAATGCACAAAGTTTCAGGGTATGCTTTTCACCATTTGCCAATTCGATGAACCCGGTTTCTTTTATCCCTCTTACCCAATGAGGCACCATACAAGGCTGAAGATAAACGGTATCTGCTCCTGCTTCCTTTAGCATACGGGCGGTTGCTTCTACCGCTTTTTGAGCATTGGCAGATCCGCTCAATCGTGGCCCAATTTTTTTACATAAAAAACGAAGGTTATCATACGCTTTACCATTGATCAAAACTTCATCTGCAATTTTTCTGATCATGATGGAATCATCAACCTGTGCGGAAACGGAAAACGTAATCAATAATGAAATAACTAATTGGCTAATTTTTATCATTCTATCACTTGTTTAGGTTAACAAACTTAGTGATTTAAATGTAATACACGAATGGACGAGCGGGTGAATAATTTATCAGTAAATTGCAGCCGTTTTCAAAACCGGTTTTCTTTTAAACAAATTGAGTTTTATGAATATTGCAATTGTATGCTACCCAACTTTTGGCGGTAGCGGTGTATTGGCTACAGAATTGGGCAAGGCATTGGCAGATAAAGGACACAACGTCCATTTCATTACTTACCAGCAACCTGTTAGGCTAAGCGGCTTTCATGCAAATATTTTTTACCATGAGGTTCGGGTGCCTACCTATCCCCTATTTGACTACCCGCCTTATGAAACCGCATTAGCAAGTACAATGGTGGATGTAATTACCAATAGCAATATTCAACTGCTACATGTGCATTATGCCATTCCACATGCCGCCGCAGCGTATATGGCCAAACAAATATTAAAGAAGCAGGGGCTTAATATTCCGGTTATCACCACGTTGCATGGCACTGATATTACACTTGTGGGAAGAGATAAAACGTATCGACCTGTAGTAACTTTTTCTATGATGGAAAGTGACATTTTAACGGCGGTTTCAAAAAACCTTAAAGAAGAAACTTATAAGAATTTTGACATAGAAAAAGACATAGAGGTAATCCACAATTTTGTGGATGTAAAAAGATTCAACAAAAAACCGGTAGATGCTTTTAAAAAACTAATTGCGCCAAATGGGGAAAAAATAATTGTGCATGCCAGTAACTTCCGAAAAGTGAAAAGAGTAGAAGATGTGTTAAAAACGTTCTTATTGATAAATGAACAATTGCCTGGTAAATTACTTTTGCTGGGTGATGGCCCTGAGCGTACACCGATAGAAGCTGCTGCAAGAAACAGCAATGCGTTTGACTCGATAAAATTTTTAGGTAAGCAAGAGCAAATGGAAGACATTTTGCCTATTGCTGATCTTTTCCTGCTGACCAGTGATTATGAAAGTTTTGGTTTGGCTGCACTTGAAGCAATGGCAGCAGAAGTGCCGGTGATTTCTACCAATGCCGGAGGTTTACCTGAAATTGTTGTAGATGGTTATTGTGGATTTATGAGCAATGTTGGCGATGTGGAAGACATGAGTAAAAATGCTATAACCATATTAAAAGACAAGGCTACACACGAACAATTTAAGGCCAATGCACTTGAGCAAGCCAAAAAATTTGACATAGACAAGATTGTACCACAGTACGAAAAACTCTATGAACGCCTGACTTAAAGTTTATCAACGATGCCTTAACCAGGACTCAGGATTTAGATTGCCGCGTTCGTTACTGATGATTAAATCTATCGTTCCTACACCTTCTTCATTTGCGGCCACTTTACCAATCACCTGCCCGGTATGTACATCCTGACCCCTCGATACATTTACTCCGGATAAATTACTATACGCTGTAAAGTAACGGCCATGCTTAATGATTACCAGTTGCATGTTGTCAATATTGGTTACTGACGATACTTCACCATCAAACAATGCTTTTACTGAATTTCCAATATCGCTGCCAATGGTTATTCCAGGGTTATCAATGATTATACCGATGTCGGGCATCTTTTGATTACCATATCCCATAATTAAATAGCCTCTATCTACCGGCCATGGCAATGATCCTTTATTAACTTCAAAACTGGCATTTAGTTTAACATCTGCATCGCTTGCCAGCAATACACTGGTTGGTGTGTTGGTTGCCTTTGCCGGTTTGGGAGCAGCTACCGTTTTTTCGGGAACGGTTGTAGTTGCGGTTGTAGTTTTATTTTCTGCTGCAAGTCTTTTTGCGTCTGCGTCTGCTTTGGCTTTGGCTTCTTTTGCTTTGGCTACAGCTTCTCTACGGGCTTCGTCCTGGGCTCTTTTAATGGCAGCAGCAATGGCATTGCTTACCTTTTGCATTTGCTTTTTCTTTGCCGCAATTTGACTATTCAATTCCTTACCCTTGGCCTTTAGTTGCGAAACCAATTGATTTTTCTCCTGCTTTTGGCTTTCTAACACAACCAATTCTTTGCTCTGTGTTTGTAATACATCATTCTTCTTTTTCTTATTGTTACTAAGCTCACCTATCCGCTCTTTTTTCAGATCCTGCGTACGTAAAATATTATCGCCCTGCATTTCGCGGTAGTTGCGGTAGCTTTTTAAATAGGTTATTCTTTTTATCGCATCATTAAAATTGGAAGATGAAAAAATAAAATTCAAAAAGTCGGAGTTGCTTCTTGTTTTATAAGCATACACCATACTTCGGGAATATTCTTGCTTTAAGGTATCAATTAGTAATTGCAACTTACTGATATCACGCTGCGATTTATAAATAGTATTATTAAGCGAATTAATATCCTTACTAATATTGTCAATCACATTCTCCTGAAGATTTAATTTGCGATTGATGAGGGAAAGCTGACCAAGACTTTGCTTCGTGTTCTTTTTATTATTGTCGAGCAACTGTTGGGTTTGCTCTATTTCTTTGCGTAATTGCTGGCGCTGCTTTTCAAGCTCCTGTGGCGTTTGTGCAAAGGATATGTTTACAATAAATGTAGTCAGTAATAAAAAAAATACTTTAATCATGTGTAGATTTTACAGTATTAACAAAAATACAAATCGAATATCAATTATAGTGCTTATAAACTTTCACAGCGGTGTATAAACCAACTGGTAAATTTAATTTCAACGCCTGCAAATGATGGTAAAAATGTAAAAAAATATGTAATCAGCAAGGTTTTAAAAATAACGATTACCTGCGTTTATAATTGGACGGAATATTAAAAATGATAGATAATTCTTTGTTAAACTCCCATTGTTTAAAATTGAGACTTATGTCCAGCTTGTTTTTTTCCGACACTGTTATCTCACGTGAAGTAGAAAAAGTAATGCCATTATTATTCTCATATTCTCCATAAGTAATATCGGCAGTACGGTTTCGGGCCAGGTTTATATCATCCAATTTACTGTGCACCAAAAGCCGGTCTTCTTTATTTAATGTTAGCAGGTGTTTAAAATAAGCCCCAATGGTGGCCAATAATATTTTAGATTCAGTTTCCTTAAAAGAGATAACACTATCGGTTAAAAAAATAGGGTTGCCTATAAATAAATTTTGCAGTGTTTTTAAGTCAAACGGAATTTCTGTTACTTCCTGCAGGTAATCCATTGACCTAAGTTTAACCTCCTTATTTATTTTATCTAACACAAATACACTGTCTTTATTTATCAATACCCTAAAGGCTTCAATATTAAAGACCGTAGCATATCCTGATATCCAGATCAGGCTATCCTTGATGATACGGACATAAGCGGTAATGTTAGGTTGCTTCCCTTTGCTGTCTTCATATTCAACCTTAATTTTCGCTGAAAAGGTTTTAAAGTCAATCTCCTTACTTTTGAGCGCCTTCATTTCATTTGCGATCAACATTAAAGAGTCGTCTCCAGATGTATTCGTGATGTGTACAGAAGTAGTATCTTTTTTATCAATAGATGCCTGGATTTTTTTGGCAGTCTTACAACTAATAAATGATTGGGCAAATACAATTATAAATATTCCTATTGAAATAAGCCCGGTTCGGTGATTGCGTAATATCATTTTGATGTTTAAATAATTAATTTGTTCCAGTATGACCAAAACCACCTTCCCCTCTTTGGGTGTCATTCAATTGATGTGCCAACACAAACTCAGCCTGCTGAACTTTGCTGAAAACGATTTGGGCAATTCTGTCACCGTTTTCAATTTGCTGTGGTTCGTTGCTGAGGTTTATTAAAATTACTTTTATTTCGCCTCTATAATCGCTGTCAACTGTTCCTGGTGAATTAAGACAGGTGATGCCTTGTTTAAGTGCCAAACCACTTCTGGGCCTTACCTGGGCTTCATAGCCAGGTGGTAACTCTATAAATAATCCGGTTGGTATTAAGCTGCGTTCCAAAGAGGCTAATGTAACGGGGTCTTTCAGGTTTGCTCTTAGATCCATACCTGCAGAACCTTTCGTTGCATACGCAGGCAATTCATTTTGTGATCTGTTAATAATTTGAACACTTAATTTTTGCATGGGGGCAAAGGTAATGATGTAGTCAGTATTTACATGAAAGATAGCTATTCAATTACGCAAGCTTTTGTAATAAAATGGTTGCATAAGCCACAAGTCCTTCTTCTCTGCCAACAAATCCCATTTTTTCGGTAGTGGTTGCTTTTATAGAAACGTCTGTAATCTGCAGACTAAGAATGGTAGCTATCGTTTCCTGCATCAGGGGAACATAATCCTTAATTTTTGGAGCCTGCAGGCAAAGTGTACTGTCTATATTTACGATTCCATAACCTGCGCTTTTTATCAGTTCTGCACTTTGCCGGAGCAATATTTTACTGTCTATATTTTTTAATGATGCATCGGTATCAGGAAAGTGAACACCAATATCTCCCAAACATGCAGCTCCGAGCATCGCATCGCAAATAGCGTGTAACAGTACATCTGCATCACTATGTCCCAATGCACCTTTGCAATGTTCAATTTTTACACCGCCTAACCAAAATTCCCGATCCGTTACCAATTGATGAAAATCAATACCAAAGCCGATTCTTAAATTCATATCAATATTTTTTATTCAACGCAAATGTACGATGTCGCAAAAATAAAAAGCGTTCCGTTTTGGCGGAACGCTTTTCTATATTCATAAAATTGATTATTTGCTATCTGAACCATCAAAATCAAATACCAAACTAAAACGCAATGTATTTGATAAGGGATTACGGTTTACGCCATTTCCGGATGGCAACAGGTAAGAGAAATTTAATCCAAAAGTGTTATACTTTAATCCTGCCCCCAATGTGAAATATTTTCTATTCCCTTTGGATGGGTTTTCGTAAAAATATCCGGCTCTTAAAGCAAACTGGTTATTGTACCAATATTCAGCACCCAATGAAGCCTGCACTTCTTTTATTTCTTCAGAAAATCCATTTGGAGCATCTCCAAAAGAACTAAACCAACTACTTACAACGCCTTTGTTGCGATATGCTACAAGGCCAGCGCTATCGCCGATTGCCGGGGGAGTTGGCACCAATAATTTATGCAGATCCAGGCCAAATGTCATTTTACTTGTTTCATCAAAAACCTTGGTGTAAGCTATACCCAGCCCCAGGTTGGCGGGAATAAAATCCTTTTGATTGGCATCGCTTGTATAAGATATTTTAGATCCAAGATTACTAAGTGTAACCCCATAATTCAATCCTGAACCATCCTCTTTAATTCCTGTATGAAAAATACTTAAATCACCCGCAACTGAAGATCCCGCCTTATAAGAAACACCATTGATTGTTCCACTTGCCAAATTTGAATTGATATAACGCAACGCTACCCCAATTGACAAATTATCTGAAAGTTTTCTTGAATAACCGGCGTCCACCGCAAATTCACGTGGGCGAAAAGAACTTAAATCATTACCAAGATTATCGGTAAACTGTATGTTGCCTAAACTGAAATATCGAAGAGAACCAGAAATAGCCTGCAATTCATCCAATTTATAAAAACCTGAAAGTGATGCCAGGTAAACATCGTTTAAACCAAGATCTTTTAACCATGGCGTATAGGTAAGCGCAATTCCACCTTGCTTTGTATTGAAAGGAGTTTTTGCCAGGTTCCAAAATGCAGCATTTGCATCGGGAGAAGTTGCAATTCCCACATCCCCCATCCCGCCGCTACGGGCATCTGGTGAAATTCTTAAAAAAGGAACGGCTGAAGTTACTACATTGATTGTATTTGCCTGACTTTGGGCAGTTACCTTGCTAACTGCACATCCAATTAATATCACTAACGCAGTTAGTTTAAAAGTTGCCTTTTTCATTCGTATTTATTGTCTTGGTTAGGTAGACTTCCTATCTATAAGCTTTCTTTTTGGTGATATCAATTTGTAAAAATAGCGGAATTATATAAAAATGATTGCTTTCAATATAAGTTCTTGTTAAAAAACAGTTGAAAGCATTTTTTCTGAACAGCATTTTACTAAATCAATTTTTAAATGGATGCGGATACAGATGAATTTGATAGCCGCATCATAAACGAATAATCAAAACGTAGATTACAAGATTTTTATTGTTAATTGTTGATGATGTAAAAATATACTGAGCTTACAGAATAAATTAAACAATCATACGTTTTCATCAATAACTTACGACTGGTGGTAAATATTGGTTCAGTAATTGAATAATAAAAATATAAAGAGGAGGATTATGGTTGTTACTGGAATATTTTACCAGTTTATGTTAGCTGAAATCAACTCAGCTATTATTTAATTATTAAACCAAAATCCGCTGTAACATCAATTAATACTGATAAGTAACCGCTGATAAAGCTGACACTGTTAAAAGTTTGTAAGATTTCTACAATTTTCGCAAAAACAATTTAGCCCATAATGGAGTGTGCAGTAAAGTAATTATATTCGCAGTTGTTAGTAACCCCATTGCACAATAAAATAAGAACATCTTTCGTTAAATAATCTGATAAACGAACGCACAATGCAAAAAATACTTTCTTTAAAAAATCTGGTCATCCTGGTAGTTGTAGCCCTATCTGTTTCCTCGTGTAAAAACGGTGGAATTTTTGGCAAGAAAAAGGATAAATCATCTGTAACAGGATGGAATTATGATGACAAAAACATGGGGAATTACCATGTAGCGAAAATGAAATATCCGAAAGCCGGACCAGGATTGGTTTTTGTGCAGGGCGGTACATTTGTGATGGGCGCTAAGGAAGAGGATGTTATGGGCGATTGGAATAATATTCCAAAAAGAATAACGGTTCCTTCTTTTTTCATTGATGAAACCGAAGTTGCAAACGTTCATTATCGTGAATATATATACTGGCTGGAAAACACTTTCAGCGGAGATACTGCAATTCTTGCAAAAGCATTACCAGATACACTCGCCTGGCGTGAAGAGCTGGCTTACAATGAGCCTTATGTAGAGTATTATTTCCGGTATCCGGCTTATAATTTTTATCCCGTTGTAGGAGTATCCTGGTTGCAGGCTCACGATTTCTGTGTATGGAGAACTGATAGAGTAAATGAATTGAATTTAATTCAGAAAGGATACCTTAAAAAGGATTTTGCAAAAAAAGAAATGAGAGGCGGTGGTGCTGATGGATCATTTAACACGGATGCATACCTTTTGAACCCGGATATGATTCAAGGTAGAGCAAAGCCAAAGAAGTCTGATCTTAAAGATGTTGGTGGTAAACCAAGAGCTGTGGTAAAAATGGAAGATGGTATTCTTAATATGGGATATCGCTTGCCAACAGAAGCTGAGTGGGAATACGCTGCCTATGGCTTATTTGACCAAAACCCAAAACCGCGTAAAAAGGAAGGTAAAACTGGTGAGGAATTAATTTCTAATCAACAAATTTATTCATGGAGCAACAATCCAAATGGCTTACGTGATAATCGCCGGGGTAGCTGGCAGGGTAAGTTCTTAGCGAACTTTAAGCGTGGAAGTGGTGATAACATGGGTATTGCCGGTGGTTTGAATGACCGTTCTGCTATACCAGGAAATGTTAAAGCTTTTTATCCAAATGCGTTTGGCTTATACAATATGAGTGGTAATGTGTCAGAGTGGGTAAAAGATGTTTATCGTCCTTCTACTCCTGCTGATGGAGAAGATTTTAACTATTTCCGTGGTAATAAATTTCAAAAGTTTTATAAAGACAACAATGGCGATTACGAAAGAGACACATTGGGTCGATTAAAGAAAGTTGACATCAGCGATGAAGATGTAAAAAACCGTCGTAATTACCAGCATAACAATGCACTTGGGCACATGGATGGAGATTCGCTTAGCGGAGCATATTATGCAACCGGAGTTACTACGCTTATAAGCGACAAATCAAGGGTTTTTAAAGGTGGAAGCTGGAATGATCGGGCCTATTGGTTATCACCTGGTGCACGAAGATTCCTTGAAGAAGATCAATCTTCAAGTACAATTGGCTTCCGTTGCGCACAAACTTATATGGGTGCTCCTGAAGGACCTGGGTTTAGAGAAGGCAACATCTTCGGTAAACGCAGACAAAACAGCAGGAAAAAATAATAACCTCCTATAAATAATTAAAACCCTTCATCTGAATAGTTGAAGGGTTTTTTAATGCCTGCTTTTTTACGACCATCTGGTTGCATACCACACTTTTATCATTGCAGATTATATGTTCTGCATTATTTTTGACTTATGTTGATTCAAGAACTATACTCTATTTATTTAGCACACCCGTGTATTCAAACAGACACAAGGAAACTACAGACCGGCGATTTGTTTTTTGCATTAAAAGGACCAAATTTTAATGGAAATATTTTTGCAAAACAAGCACTTGATGCCGGAGCTTCTTATGCCGTAATTGATGAGCCGGTAGATTTTGAAGATAAGAGACTTATACGAACGCAAGATGTGCTGCAGACATTACAGGAGCTAGCCAAATATCACCGGCAACAGTTTTCAATTCCCTTTATCGCCATTACGGGTAGCAATGGAAAAACAACCACAAAAGAATTGGTGAACGAAGTGCTGTCAGGTACTTTTAAAACATATACCACAAAAGGAAATCTTAACAATCACATCGGCGTACCACTTACCATTTTATCGGTAAAAATGGATGCGGAAATGGCGGTGATTGAAATGGGTGCTAATCATCAAAAAGAAATTGAGAGCTATTGCGAATACACCATGCCAACACATGGCATCATTACAAATATCGGTAAGGCACACCTGGAAGGTTTTGGTGGTGAAGCTGGAGTAAAAAAAGGGAAAGGAGAATTATTTGACTATCTCCGAAAACACAATGGCACAGCATTTATTATGAAGGATTATGCTGATTTAGTTGAAATGAGTAAATCCATTTCCGAAGTAGTAACCTACGGAACTACTGATGCTGACATTACCGGGTACGCATTGAAAAATACTGAATTTTTACAAGTTGCATTTTCAAGCGGAACAAATATCCGGCAAATAAAGACTAACCTGGTAGGTGAATATAACTTACCGAATGTACTGGTAGCCGTTACTGTTGGTAAATATTTTAAAGTAGAAGATGCTGTTATCACAAAGGCTTTGGAAAGCTACACACCATCAAACAGCCGTTCGCAGTTAGTGGAAAAAGATAGCAATAAAATTATACTGGATGCCTATAATGCCAACCCAACAAGTATGCAAGCTGCCATTGAAAATTTCGCAAAAATGGAGGGTGATGATAAAGTCCTTTTATTAGGTGGCATGATGGAACTTGGAGAGACCAGCCTGCAGGAACATGCTGCTATTATAAAACTCATCAATCAGTATACATGGAAATTTGTTGTGCTGGTTGGTGGCGACTTTGAAAAATTAAAAAATGATTTTATCTATTTTAATAAATCTACCGAAGCAAAAGAATGGTTTAAGCACCAACATTTTACCAATACCCGCTTATTGGTAAAGGGTTCCCGAAGTATGCAAATGGAAAAAATTCTTGAGCAGGATTAAAGATCGTTGTTTAAATATTGTTGTAATTCTGCATCAGTCTTTATGAGTACCTCTCTTACTTTACTTCCTTTATTGGGTCCTACAACGCCTGCAGCTTCCAATTGATCCATTAACCTACCTGCCCGGTTGTAACCCAGTTTCATGCGCCTCTGCAACAAAGAAGTACTACCACTTTGACTGGAAACAATTAACCTTGCGGCGTCTTCAAATAACTTATCCCGATCATTCAGGTCAAAATCTTTACCTTCCATTTCCTTTTCATCCACATATTCCGGCAAAAGAAAAGCCTGGGAGTAACCCCGTTGTTCGCCAATGAAATCAACTACTTTATCAACTTCAGGTGTATCTACAAATGCACATTGCAAACGAACCAATTCACCATTATAACTGATTAACATATCCCCCTTTCCTATCAACTGTTCTGCTCCACCTGCATCAAGGATGGTTCTACTATCAATTTTACTGCTCACTTTAAATGCAATACGTGCCGGGAAGTTGGCTTTGATAGTACCTGTGATAATATTTACACTCGGCCGTTGAGTTGCTATGATTAAATGTACTCCCACAGCCCTCGCCAATTGTGCCAAACGTGCAATGGGCATTTCAACTTCCTTGCCTGCTGTCATAATAAGATCTGCAAACTCATCTACAACCAACACAATAAACGGAAGAAACTGGTGTCCCTTTTCCGGGTTTAGTTTACGTGCAACAAACTTTTCGTTGTACTCCCTGATATTACGACAGCCTGCTTCTTTTAACAGGTCGTAACGGTTATCCATTTCAATACACAAGGCGTTGAGCGTATGCACTACTTTCTTGGTGTCTGTAATTATAGCATCATCGTCGTCGCCTGGTAATTTTGCCAAAAAGTGCCGCTCAATCGTTTTGTAAATACTCAGCTCAACCTTTTTAGGATCCACCAAAACAAATTTTAACTGGGAGGGATGCTTTTTGTATAAAAGCGATACCAATATAGCATTCAATCCAACAGATTTACCCTGCCCCGTTGCACCAGCCATCAGTAAATGCGGCATACTTGCAAGGTCAACTATAAAGTTTTCGTTATCAATTCTTTTACCCAGTGCAATTGGTAATGAAAAATTATTCTTTTTGAATTTATCGGATTCCAGCAAAGTACGCATGCTTACAATGGTCTTCTTTGCATTGGGCACTTCAATACCAATGGTGCCCTTGCCAGGTATAGGTGCTATAATACGAATACCAAGCGCTGCAAGACTTAATGCAATGTCATCTTCCAGGTTTTTAATCCTGGAAATACGAACACCCGCAGCCGGAATAATTTCATATAATGTAACCGTTGGACCTACCGTTGCCGAAATTTTTTGGATACTGATATCATAATTCTTCAGTGTATTAATGATCTGGTTTTTATTCGTCTCCAGTTCATTGGGATCCTGTTCAATCTTTTCACTGCCGTGTTCTTCCAGCAATTCAATGGTTGGGTATTTATAATCCCGAAGATCTAATATGGGATCAAATGGTGTATCAAGTGTCGGGTGTTTTTTTATGCCAGGAACGGCTTCTTCTTCAACTGGCCTTAATGGAACCGTTTTAATTTCCAGTTCTAATGGAATAATATCATCCTGCTTTTTGGGTCTTACCGGCGTTTCAATTTCGGGTAGCGACAATTCTTCCTCGACAGAAATATTGGATGGCTTTTGAAGGCTTGCTTCGTCTTTTTTTATTTTTGAACCATTTGCCGGTGCCGGCATATCCCGCTCTACAATTTGTATATCATGATTAAGTGCCGCATTGGCCTGATCAGGTATTGCTAACATGCCAGCCTCGCTCTTTAATAAATTTCCCTTAATAGCCATCGGCAAATTCACATCAGTTGCAATTAAAGATTCTTCTTCATCTTCTATATTCAATGAGTCGTTTTCCTTCATAAAAGCAGGCTTGGATGGCAGGTTAAATACCGGATTAAACCTCCAGATAATATAGCCTAAAACCGCTACGGCCAATACAGACAAAGTGCCAACCTTTCCAATAATTCTATACAACCAATCCCTGCTGCTGTCACCTGCTGATCCACCAAAAGGAAATTTATTACCATTCATTATTACCGATGCGGCAACACTCAGCAAAGGCAGCCCCACCAACAGGTATTTTAAATTACGTGGAATTGAAAACACTTTTTTTCCAAAAAACAGATTTACACCCATTACAAAAAAGAAAGTACATATCAAGTAAGATGCAATGCCAAATCCATGGCGAATAAAGATTTCAGAAATGAAGGCACCAAAAGTACCAAGCAGGTTCTGCACTTTAATATCATTTGCCAAAAGCATGTGATAACTGAACTTGTCCTGGTCTTCATCCCATGTAAACAAGTATGAAGTAAACGCTATAAAAAACAAGAATGCAAGCAATAAAAAAACAGTACCAATGATCTTGTGGGTACGTTCATCTTTCAGTAATTCCTTTACTGCTACTTTTTCCGCTGTTTCAGTTTTCAATGCCCCCTTAGAGGATGCTTTAGTCTTAGCTGATTTCACTTTCGTCGCCATTCCAACAAAGATAAATAAATACATTGCTGAAAGAGCCGTCATTCAAAGGATTATAGAAAAAATTACCGCTGGAATTATGTAAGTTTGGTGAACTCATTTTGTTTTTAATGAAATTATGCGCCTTAAGTTTTTTTTTATTTTTTCGGGTGTTGGTATATGCACAAAATGCTGATACCACCAATGCTATCAATATTTCGCTTCTACAGGATTCAGAACAAATTAAAAACTTTACGCAGATATTTGTTGACAGTACCGGTACTTTTAACGAAAATAACATCCCTGGTACTGCGTGGCACCCGCTTGCAAATTTTACTCCCAGTGTATATATTCCAGGTAGCTGGATCACTAAAAAAATATATTTAAAATTTACGATTGAAAATAATTCCGATACGGACCAGGCAGTATATTTTATTGCCGGCATGTATATCAGGAGCAATAGTTTTTATAAGCTCGACGCAAATGGGCAGCCAAAACCGATAAAAAATGAAAGCCAATCCGATGGATTTCAAGCCCTTGTTATTCAGCCGCAATCAAAACAAACATTTATAAATGCATTCTATTTCACCAAACGATTACACAACTATTTAGCGCCTCAACTTGTAACACCAGCTTACCTGGACAAATACCAGAAATTACTTTACTATCGAAATTATACCCAACATCCGGTAGGCTACCTGTTGAGCGGTATTTTATTGATGATGATTTTCTTTACAGGGGCAAATTACCTGTTAAACAGAAAAAAAGAATTCCTCTATAATTGCCTTTATTCAACCTGCCTGTTTTTGCTCATATTTTTAACAACCTTGCTGGAAAGGCGTTCCGGCGTGTTTTCGAGTTTGTTTAGAGAATACATTGATTTTATGTTGCTGGCAGGAGGAACCGTTTTCTACATTGCTTTTACAAGAAAATTTCTTGATACTAAAACACATTACTCACTGCTGAACAGGATTTTTGTTTTTGAAGAAAAATTAGTGATTTCTATTCTGGTTATTTTCTCAATACTCGTCTTCTTCACAAATAATTTTAATCTGCAGGAATTAGTTGAAAACAGTTTCAAGGTTATTGCACTACTGATCGGCATATTGTATATCGTGATTGCTTTGGCTCAAAAAAATAAATTGATGAACTACCTGGCTATAGGTAATTTGTTCCTGATATTTTTTTCAATCATTTCTTTTCTATTGATAATAAACCCTATCTCCAACAAGACTATCCTGGGAAGCTCCATGTTTTATTATGAAATAGGTGTAGTATGTGAACTGGTGTCATTTCTCCTGGGGCTTACTTATAAAAACAGGATAGAATTAGTGGAAAAAACAATGGAACAGGAAACATTGAAAAGGGATGCCGAAAAACAAATTTATGAGACTAAACTTGCTGTGATGAATGCGCAACAGGAGGAACGCAACCGTATAAGTGCAGATATGCATGATGATTTGGGTGCAGGTGTTACAGCTATCAGGTTATACAGTGAACTGGCTAAAAAAAGAATTGAGAAAGGATCTATCCCCGAAATAGATAGAATTTCATCTTCTGCCAATGACTTACTAAATAACATGAATGCCATTATCTGGACGATGTCGAGCAGCAATGATACCCTTGACAATATGGTGGCATACATACGTAGTTACGCGTTGGAATACTTCGAAAATACCGGGCTCAATTGTCATACCCATGTAGATGATAATTTGCCAAACATCAGTGTTAGTGGAGATGTTAGAAGAAATATCTACCTGGTTGTAAAAGAAGCACTGAATAATATTCTAAAACACGCCGAGGCAACAGAAGTTTACCTAACATTAAAAAAATCATCGGATGGATTGTTACTGCACATCCAGGATAATGGCAAAGGAATTGACTTCAACAACCTGAGAAAATTTGGCAATGGGTTAACCAATATGAAAAAAAGAATGGAGGAAAGA
>JBKJUP010000048.1:0-11702 GCA_046590675.1 Ferruginibacter sp.
TCTATTTTCCAGCTAAGGCGAGGTTCAGTGATATCAATCCCAATGGGATCTGTCAAATGTTCGCAGGATAAATTTTTTACCTGTAGCGATTGACTAAAAACATGTACACAAAACAAAGAGCAGACGAAGAATAAAGCAGAGCGAATCATAATTTTTTATATAAAATGAGCAATAATTTAACGAGGTTGAAATATACATTTTTTTAGGTAAGGGAAGGAAAAAAAAATGGAACACCTGGTATAAAAATAAACCGATGTGTTCATTTTGCGGAAAAGCATTTATTAAAAAAACACTTTTATTTAAATGGCTGCTTTGTCGGCGGGGCATCAATATAAACTTACCAGCCTATGCACTTTTAAAAGATCAAAATCAACTGTCGATTTTCACGGCAATGATTAGCATTACGCTAAAGGTTTTTGTATGGTATAAAAAAATACTTACGGGGCAAAAAGTAAACATATTATTGCCTGCTTTATTATCAAAGCAATACCTTCAACACAAAATTTTCAGGATGAACAGGATAACAATTGCTTTTGCTTTTTCACTACTATTATTTAAAAATGCCAGTGCACAGCTACCTGCATTGATTGAAAAGAATGGCCGACATGCCTTACTGGTAGATGGTAAGCCATACTTTATGCTGGGTGGACAGGCGCATAACTCAAGTGCATGGCCTGCTTTAATGCCTGCTGTTTGGCGCAGTGCGCAATACATGCACCTGAATACACTTGAGCTACCGATATATTGGGAACAGGTAGAGCCCACAGAAGGTAAATACAATTTCACCATACTGGATACTTTGCTGGCACAGGCAAGGGCCCGCAACATGCGCCTGGTATTACTTTGGTTGCCACCTGGAAAAATGGCAGCAACCATTATATGCCATCCTGGATGAAAACGAATGCTGCAAAATACCCAAACGTTATGGGTAAAAATGGCAAGCCGATTGATTCTCCTTCGCCTCATACAGCCGCTGCATTGCAGGCAGACAAAAAAGCATTTACTGCAATGATGCGTTATTTAAAACAAGCCGACCCATCCTTTACCGTTATAATGGTGCAGGTTCAAAATGAGCCGGGCACCTGGGACAGTGTACGTGATTATTCACCGCAGGTAGAAAAATTGTTTGCCGGCAATGTTCCGGCAGCGTTGCTAAAACCCACAATACTGCAGGCATTGAATGTTGCTACGGTTAACTCCGGCACATGGAAACAGGTTTTTGGAGAAAGGGCCGATGAGTATTTTCATGCCTGGTCCATTGCGACCTATATTAATGAAGTAGCTGCTGCAGGCAAGGCAGTTTACCCGTTGCCGATGTACACCAACGCTGCTTTGCGTGATCCTTTAAGCAATCCTTTTGCAACACAGTACGAAAGTGGTGGCCCCACAGACAATGTGATTCCAATCTGGAAAGCCGCAGCTCCTTCACTTGATCTGCTTGCTCCCGACATTTATCTTTCGGGCAGCGATCGTGTACTAAAAGTGCTGGATTTATATAGCCGCACAGACAATGCGCTTTTTGTTCCGGAGATAGGAAGGAGTATGGTAAATGCAAAATATTTATACGCCGTGCTTGCTCATGGCGGCATTGGTTTTTCTCCGTTTGGTATCGATAACAATGGTGATGATTCCAGGGATGAACAACTAAAAATACAACTGGCTCCTTACGCAGCATCTTATGCATTGGCATCTACCCTGCTACCTGAACTGGCCACCTGGGCTTATGAAGGAAAAATAAACGCTGTTGTTGAACAGGATGATCACGCTACGCAAACACTTGACCTGGGCGCATGGCAGGCCGTGGTTTCCTTTGGCGGTAATGGCAGGCAAAACAAGCCCGTTGAAAATGAAGAAACAACGGGCAAAGCCATGTTCATACAACTGGATGACAATACATTTCTTGCAACCGGTACCAATGCACACCTCAGTTTTAAACCCACGGGCAACAATACAAATAAGGCCTGGCAATATTTAAAAGTAGAAGAAGGTTATTACAAAAATGGTGTATTTAATGCCGACAGAATATTGAACGGAGATGAGACAGATTTTGGAGGCCCGAATTTTAGCTCATCGCCAACTTTACTGCGGATAAGCCTTGTGGTAAGATAAATTTAAATGCATCGTTTTCACTGAAGGATAATAACCTGGGCGTATTTATAATTATCGCTGCATGAGATGTAACCTTTTTACAACCAGCTTTTAACTTCATCCGATAGCTCGGATACCCTTGAATAAAGACAACATCTCATGCCACGATTTTAAATGCACCCCACAACTTTTATTCCATTACTAACCTGTATAACAGAATGAAATATTTACAAAAAGCGTGGGTAAGACTTGTTGTCTCACTTTTAGCAGTATCAATTACTTTAGAATTCATTAAAATGAATTCTGCCAATCCCAATCAAGAGGATTCATCCGGCGCTTCAAGTATGATCATACTCGTTGGTGGAGTGATCGTCTATTTTATTTTAACAGTACTTGTTAAAAATCAACAGAAAAATCCTTTTAGGAAATAGCTCATTCTTCTGCCTTTTTCTCATCGTATTGCTTTTGCATATTACTAAGTGCGGCATCGTAACCGGCCTTATCAATAAAGGCAGCAGGATTATAAGCATCGCCCGGTTGGTGTTTTTTATGCAGGTTAAACTGGCTGGCATGTGAAGCCACCCAAATATCGAAAGACAGTTTTTTCATTGCCCCAAGTGTATAAGCATAATCGGATGCAATGGTGGGATAAGTTGATACTTCGGAAAACTTACCATCAATGATAATAGAGGGAATATTTGCAATCAGTACCTTATACGTCCGTTGATTATCTTTTACATCCAATAGATAACTACAGGAGCCCTTTGTGTGCCCGGGATGATGCAGCAAGACGAGGTGCATATCGCCGAGGGTGATGGTATCATTATTACGCAATAAACGATCAGGTTTTACCGGTGCAAAGCTTCGTCCATACTTACCCAGTTCATAATCAGACATGCCGCCGTCTGCCAATACAGCCGTCTCATTTTCGTCTGCCATTAATTTTGCTCCGGTCATTTTTTTAATGGCTGCCATAGCGCCCATGTGATCGTAATGCGCCTGTGTAGTAAGCAATATTTTTATGTCGGCAAATTTAAACCCAAGGGTTTCTATATTCTTTTTGATTTGTGCTGCAGATGAGGCCACGCCTGTATTAATTAATATATTTCCTTCGGAACTGGTAACCAGGTAGCAGGCCAGGTCATAGGTCCCAACATAATACAAATTACCAGCAATTCTAAAAGGTTGGTATGGCTTCTCCCATTCCTCCGTAACTCTTGGCTCCTTCACCACCTGGGCATTTAAAGAAACACAAGTGAATATAAAAATGGTAACCAGTAAAGTATTTTGTAATGCATTTTTAAACATGGTAAAAAGAAATAAAAAATGAGGAATGTGCAAATGTAAAAGTTGCAATTTAAATTCCTGTTACCACTCAAATATTTATCTTTAATTGGGAGTCAATTTTTGGCTAGGATAAAATTTATACAAGTATTAAATATAGAAAACTCAAATACCGGCTTTATTTCCTGGTAACAAAACATCATTTGCACTTAAACGCTTTCCGGATAGACCTCTTAGCAAAAACCAGGCTTTACAAAACTTCCCATTTATTATTTTGTTATTAACTTCAGCATCATTTTTCATTCGGCAATTGTTTACAGCTTCTCTCTGTTGCGGCTAACCTTAAACCTTGTAAACCGGAAAATAAAAACTTACAACTATGATCATTGATGTACACACCCACATAAACAACTACCACGAAGAACGGGTTGTTTCACTTGAAAATTCGCTCAACCTGCTTACCGATGCCATGGCGGAAAATAAGGTTGACTATTCATTGGTATTAACATCGTACAAAGTAAACGAACACAGGCCCAGCACCCGGCAAGTGGTTGAAGCCATTAAAGGACGGGATAATTTAGGGGTCGTTTCAGGTATCAGTTACCTGCATTACGACCACAGGGATATCAGGGAAATCAGTGAATACCTGGAGAACGGTTTTATAAAAGCCTTAAAATTCTACCCGGGTTATGAGCCGTTTTATCCAAACGATACCAGGCTAAAAGTTATGTACGAAATGGCTATTGAATATGATGTACCGGTTATGTTTCATTCCGGTGATACTTATGCACCATCGGGAAGAATAAAATATTCTCACCCCATACATATTGATGACCTGGCTGTAGATTACCCCGATTTAAAAATTGTAATATGCCATATCGGAAACCCCTGGATCAAAGACTGTATGGAAGTGGTGTACAAAAATAAAAACGTGTATGCTGATATTTCAGGATTGGTGTTGGGCAATTTTACCGATAAGTTTGAACGCTTTATGAAGCAGGAAATTGAAGAAATGATTACCTACGCCGGGGATCCAAAATATCTTTTATATGGTACCGATTGGCCAATCTGCAACATGGACTCCTATTTAAAATTTATGAACCAACTGGATTTGGCCGATGATAAAAAAGAACGCATACTTTGGAAGAACGCTGCTGAATTGTTTAAGATCGATTTAGTAGATCTTGCAAATGGAGCTAACAAATAAAAGTATGTCTTCTTTATTACAACCTCAGTTTGCAAAAAACAATAATGGAAAATAATTAATTTTTCAGCCATGGGAAAACTGCTTTGTTGAAACACTAATTTTTTGCAGCAACATTCATTTTACCGTTTTTTATTTTCTCCGCAACAGATAATGTGGGGCTGTCAACTTCTGAAACATTGTTGAGCTTCAGTTCCGGCTGTCCACTACAAAGCCGGCGCAAATCCTGCCGCAAACCTTCACCGTGTTTTCCGTTCCCATCCGGCAGCCATTTATCATCTGGCTATAACCCAACAACTGCACATAACCATTTATGCTCTCTTCACCCGGTAACTGTCAACATTAAATAGTATTCAAAACAGTACTATGAATTCTTATTTTATGTCTCTACCTTGTTAGCCCTACTCTATCAAGCTCCAATCCAGTCTCGCCCTAATTTTTTAACCTTTAATTATTTAAACATGAAAAAAATCTTTCTCCTGTTCATGCTTATTCCTATCATTGGAATTAGCCAACAAAATGTAGTCAGTTCAAGCCGTTATTTTCCTAAAATGGATAAAGTAATGGAGTTTGAAAAAGCCTTAACATCCCACATTCAGAAATACCATAGTGGTGACTGGAAATGGCGGGTTTACGAAATTCAAACCGGCCCCGATGCAGGCGGCTACCATGTGGTGGAAGGCGCCAAATCATGGGATGAATTTGATAAGCGTGGCAACCTTGGTGCAGATCATACAAATGACTGGAATAAAAATGTGGCCATTTATCTTACCGATAAATATTCTTCTACATATTCTGAATTTCAGGAAGACCTCAGCACAACACAGTTAGGCAGTTTTACAGATAAAATTACCATCACCCATATTTATCCCAAGCCAGGCATGGGGAGCGAAGTTTCTGAGATTATAAAAAAAGCTAAAAAAGCCTGGGCAGCAGGTAACCAAACAGTAGCAGTTTACCAATCCGTTGCCTCCGGCCCCAGTCAACTTGCGTTGGTTTATCGAATGAAGGACGGCCTGAAAGAGTTGACAGAAGGCTATCGAAAACCATTTAAGGAAAGATATGATGCTACGAATGGCGAAGGCAGTTCGGAAGCATTGTATCAATCTATCAATAAAACTACAGACTCATCCTGGTCAGAAATGCTTTTTTTGCGGCCTGACCTGAGTGCAAAATAAAGTAATAATTTATTCATCGTTATACCTAAATAATTAAGCCCTTTAACAGTTCAATGGGCTTAATTATTTAGCCGGTTTTAGGTAAAACTTCTGTTACATAATAAAACGTTTATCATGCAACATGTTTATGTGCTTTAACGGGGTTGCTCCGGAAAGCGATTTTGAACTTCGAAAATATTACTGGCGAAAGCCTGTGTCCCGGCGGGGTTTGCCCCTAATCCACTCATAAGTTTAATAAAGTAACTGTGAAACCCCGACGTAAAACGAACTTCAACTATTTTGCTGTCACTCTTGCTATTTTTTCACTTCCTCCAAGGGCAATTCCCACATATCCATTTTTTGGATTTGTAGCTAATAACTGGGAGGGTGGATGCCTGATTTGTATGCTGCATTACACGGTGGGGTTTCGCCGCCGGAATATCTTTTATAACACCAAACTTGTATTAACTTAGAAGCTGTTTAAATTTAATTCTGTAAAAATATTGTGGTGGAAAATGATGCCATAAAAATATGAACCTGAACGGTGCGACGCCACTAAAGATGCCATAAGATACTAATGATAGTAAACAAAAAATCATTTTCAAACAATCTCTTAGTTAAGCTAAAACCAATTACAATTCAACAACAACAGCTATTATCATGAAAAATATCTTCTTACTCCTGTTATTAAACCTGGCAACAATGTTGGCTACAGAAGCACAAAATACTATGCCCACCAGTGATCAGCAAAAGTCGATTGCAGCGTTAATTGATCGTTATTCAGAAGCAAGAGAAAACCGGGACACCACCCTACTTAAAAATATTTTAACGGCAGATATTGATCAGCTTGTATCTACCGGCGAATGGAGAACCGGCATTGGCGCCGCGGTTGAAGGCATGTTAAAAAGCTCTGCCAGCAGCACGGGCACAAGAACACTTACCATCAACAGTACACGCATGTTAACTTCAACTACGGCCATTGTTGATTGCCGGTACGAAATAACAAACAGCAACCATACAACCAGGAAAATGTGGAGCAGTTTTATTGTAGTTGCTGAAAAAGATGGTTGGAAAATTACAGCAATCAGGAACATGTTGCCGGCAAATCAGTAAGCCAGGGCAATGGATTGATTAGCTCATTTCGTTCATTAATCCACTGCCAGTCTACGATTTTTTTCTTTTTTATACCGGTTAAACAGGTCCAGTTTAAAACTCACATTCCCATCATCGCCGGGCCTGCCCCGCAAGAATATACTCGATCCGGCCTTTTTATTTACGCCAATATTTTCGGGGTTATAATCTTCATCTCTTTTTTTCAGGTTGCTCAGTGGCACCTGTATGCTTATATCTGTTCTATCAGCCATGCTATAAACCCCTTCTACGAAAAAAGAAAATACGGTTGACTGTATTTCCATGCGATTGATCTTTATATCGCGGTTGCCAATTTCAAAATGATCCTTCAATTCGGCAAAACGAATGTTTTCAAAATCGCGGTTTTTAAACAAAAAGTTTTGCATTTTTTTTACCGGCTCATAGTTAACGAGTGCACCGTCTCTTAATGAAAAATTAAGATCGCTTTTTACAGTGGCCGGATATACCTTACCATCCTCATCTATACCCATGGTTGCATTTACATCGGCTGTAAGATTACCTTCCAGATTATCTGCAGTGATACCATCCTGTCCAAAATTTTCGAATGCTTTTAAAACTGTATGTACGTTTACATTATTCAAACTGGCTTTTACTGCAGCCGCCAGGTAATTTGCCCGCTGGTTAATTAATGAGCCACTCATGTTTATACTGCCGCCTGCATGATGCATGCTTACTTTGTTCAAAATATATTTATTTGCCAGCAGCTCAACTTCCGCGGTTAGATTGGAAGCATTAAATTTATTATAACTCAATTTGGAAGATGAAAGATTTACATGCAGAATCGCTTTTTCCAACACATCGTCAATCTGCGAAACAGTGGTTGCAAGGTTATCTGCATTGCGAATAGTTACTGTTGGTTTTAATAAAAACTTAAAGGCTGTTAAATTTAATACCGGTGCGTCTATTGCCCAATTGATGGTGGCTTTGCCCGGCTCTGTATTCATTAACTGCAACAGATTTTTTGAATCGCACTGCATGGTTACTTTGTTGCCTAAAACTTCACATTTCAAATCCTTTATTTCCAAATCAGAGTTTTTTATATTGAGCTGGCCATTTACATTTTTCAATGCCACATTCCTGGGCGTGTACATCAGTGTACCATTTTTAAAAAGAACGGAGCCGTTGATCAACGAATTGGTATTATTGTTTCGTTCTATGGGCCCGTTGTAAGTTAGGTTTACAACGCCATCACCGGATTGCAATTTTAAGGCCTTGCTTTCCATAATGCCATTTAATTGTGTAAGCGGAAATTGGGCGTGCAGATCGCAACTAAGTATCGGCACTTCAAGGTTGGCGATTGCAATACTTTCTGCGGTCAGCGGAAGCCCACGCCAGTTGGCATTAAACCCGGTTACATGAATGATTGAGTTAGGATCATTCCTCACCGAATCTTTTACCATTTCATTGGTATAATAGCCGGTAAATGAAGCATTGTCAAAATCAAAAAACGGCGTTTTTAATTGCGTATTTTTTGCCGTAAAATTTACCAGCACCAGCGGTTCTCCCCCCCTTAACGGCCCGGAAAGATTAACATCAACATCCACCGGTTTATCGAGCGCCACTATAGAAAGTACGCTATCAAGCCGGTGAGGCAAAAATGTTTTACCTGCACTAAAAGGTAATTGTGTAGTATGTGCCCGCAGGTAAAATTGTGGAGCATTTCCCTTTAAGTCAAAGCTACCACTAAGGTTAAATGACTGGCCCGACAATTTAATATCAATGCTGTCAAACTGTAAACTTGCCAGGGTTTTATTATAGATCAATTGAAACTTTCCGGTAAATTTTTTATTGGCTAAAAAAGTTCCTCTTGGTAAATTAAAAGCCATGCTGTTGATGTTAACAGAAGCCTTTGCATTCATTAACAATGCAAGGTCATTGTCATCATTCATATTTACCTGCAGGTCGTTTACAAAATAATTATGCAATTTTTCTTTTAGCCTGTCATCTATTATTACGGAGAAATTTTTTAAATCAACCAGTCTTAATTCATTTCTCCCGCTGCTATTTTCAGTTGAATTTTTAGATTTACTTTTCTTACCCAATAAATAAGTATTTGTGTAACCGGTGCTGTCTGTGTATAGGTAAAGCCCTCCGTTTTCTATGCTGATGCCATTCAACGGCGGTTCACTTTTAATAAGTTTCCAAATACTGATTCGGGCAAATACTTTTTCTGCTGTAAAAAAAATATGCTTGTGCGTTGCAAACATCGTATCTGTAACGCTTACATCTTTCAGCAATACAGACCATTTTGGAAAGTGTTTTGTAAAATTAAGATCAACATCTTTTATGGAAACATTACCCTGGATACTGTTGCCGATTTCGGCTGTTACCTGCGCAAGAATTTTTTGTTTATGCGTACTAACATACACATAAATCAACAGGTAAAGGCACAATAAAACCCCCAAAGAAATTTTGAGGGTTTTAATAAAAATTCTGGTGAATTTTTTCTTCAACTCAATGAAGTTTTCGTCAAAGAATGAGCTTTCATATTTTTAAATATTTGCTTCAGGCAATACTTCATTTAACTTATTATCATTTACAAACTTTTCCCTTACCTCAGCAAATTCCTTGTTGACTGCTGCAACTTCTTCCAATGCCTGGTCAACTTTTTCATGAATATCCGGTAATTTTTTATCGAGTAATGCATTACCAAGATTAATATTATCAACTTCCAGTTGCGAAATCTTTTTCAATAACGAAGTCTGGCTATTGGTAATATCTTCCAGTTCACGAAGCATCTTATCCATCATGTGCATTTTTTCAATCTTATCCATAGTAACTATTTTTTTATATAAGTTGCCAATACTATGCCACCCTGAATAGTTGGGATAATCAGCTCTTTTCTATGTATTCAGGAACGTTATTTTACCTGTTACTGCCAGTAATTTCAGATTTTCTGAGGAAACTATTTCCCATAAAATTTAATGAGATTAGGTAATAATTATTAACACATTGCTCAATATTTCAAGTTGATGAATCATTAGACAATACAAATGAAGAACCGGAGAAAATGGAAAATGAAATTGTACATACTGCTTTCGTAAGCCCCCGCTCCCGGGAAGGCACATTGCAAAGCAACAATTCTAATTCAGGTATTTGTAGTTGATCTGCATAAAGCAATTTTTTATGAAATTACTGTCATTGATTAGTAAGTTGCATAGTTCCAAAACCTTCATGGAATTAATCGCTGTGTTTAATTTAATTTGCAGCACTTATATTATTAATCTTACATAGCACAATGGATTTAAATAAACTTTACTCTGCCAACCGGCTTGGTTATAATAATACGTCCACATCTGATCCAAGAAGTGTTTTTCAACGGGATTTTGATAGAATTATTTTCTCCTCCAGTTTCAGACGATTGCAAAACAAAACCCAGGTGTTTCCCTTGCCGGGCAGCGTATTTGTGCACAACCGCCTTACCCATTCGCTGGAAGTAGCTTCTGTAGGCCGTTCGCTTGGTTCGATGGCAGGAGAATTTATTGCTGATAAGTTTAAGCATGAGTTGAGTGAAGAAAGCCGGGAGTTTTACAAATACAGTTTGAACAATGTGATAGCAGCAGCAAGTTTGTGCCATGATATTGGCAACCCAGCATTTGGTCATTCCGGCGAAGATGCAATTGCAAGTTATTTTATTGACAACGAAAAAATACTGAGTCCTCAGTTTGCTGAAAAAGAATGGGCTGATTTCATCAATTTTGAAGGCAATGCAAATGCCATCCGTATTTTAACGCAGCAGCAAAATGGCAAATCGGGTGGCAGTTTTAACCTGACCACTTCTACCCTTTCCGCCATTGCAAAATATCCCTGCGAATCTGCAGGCAAGGCTAAAAAAGAAGGCATTCACCGGAAAAAATTTGGCTTCTTTCAAAGTGAAACAAATGCCTTTAAAGAAATGGCTGAAAGCACTTCGATGATCCTGGAAAATAATTCACCCATCATTTATAAGCGGCACCCTTTTGTGTGGCTGGTAGAAGCGGCTGATGACATTTGTTACAACATCATTGACCTGGAAGATGCACACCGGCTCTCAATTATTGAACATGGCGCCTGTATTGATTTACTGATACATTTACTTGGGTATATCGGCACCGGCGATATCAACAAAACCAAAAGCCAGGTAGAAAACATCAGTGATAAAAATGAGCAAATAGGCTTTCTACGGGCCAAATCAATTCATGCATTGATTATGAAAGCCCATGAAATTTACAGCAGCGATTTTGAACAAATTATTACTGGCGATTATCACTGCTCAATATTTGACAGCATTGCATTGAACTGCCCGGCAATCAGCGAAATCAATGCTTATTCTGTAAAATATATTTACAATCACCGCTCGGTTGTGGAGATAGAAAATGCAGGCTACAATGTAATGTCGGAGCTGCTCTCCCATTTTATTCCACCGGTGTTGGCGACTGCAGAAGGCATTACAAAATCGCAGGAAAAAGCAGCCAAATTGATTCCTGAACAATTCAGGTATAGGGAAGGCAGCAATTATGAAAAAGTGATGGGCGTAATAGATTATGTTTCGGGCATGACGGATAATTATGCTACTGATTTATACAGAAAAATAAAGGGAATCGAAATTGGAATGACGGTGTAAGTTGTCAATTACTTTCCATTTTTTTGAAGCTGTCAAAATTTAATGCTGCAAAAAGATTATGGTGGAAAATGATGCCATAAAAATATGAATTTGAATAGTTCCCGATTAAAATACGGGACAGGCCGACGCCATCCGATCGCTCCTATGTTTACAAAATAGTAAAAAGATCTTTGAGATAAATATTTTAAGCCAATAGATTTGATAAATAAAGTGA
>JBKJUP010000100.1:0-30011 GCA_046590675.1 Ferruginibacter sp.
CGATCATATTTTGCAGAAGAATAAAGAAAAGGAGAGTACCTATACTCAACGCCACGTAGCCAGCATGGTAGCTGACCTGCATCGTAATTTAATAAAAGGTGGAATTTTTATAAATCCCGCTACAACCGGCTTTCCCAATGGTAAATTACGCCTGATTTACGAGTGTAATCCATGGGCTTTTATATTTGAAGTGGCTGGTGGAACAGCAACGGATGGTAAAAAAAGAATCCTGGATATAAAGGTTAAGGACCTGCACCAGCGAACACCGCTTTTTATAGGAAGCAAAAAAATGATGAAAGAGATAGATTCTTTTATGGATGAAGACTATTAGTTAAAAACAGC
This sequence comes from Ferruginibacter sp., assembly GCA_046590675.1. Taxonomy (GTDB): domain Bacteria; phylum Bacteroidota; class Bacteroidia; order Chitinophagales; family Chitinophagaceae; genus Ferruginibacter. The sequence goes on from JBKJUP010000100.1 coordinate 343, forward strand.
TTGAGTAAACTGTAAAGCAGGTAACAGCTTTAATCAATAATTGTCGTTACCACTTCCAATATTGAAGAGGATTTTAAATCCGGTAAAATAGTATTGATCTTTAGACTTTGGGTTTCCTCTTTTCGCACCTTCTATAATTCCTCCTGACCTAAGTTTCCTGTAAGCAAGTTCAGCCGCAGTAGAACCTTTGGAAATAAAAAGTATTTCCGGATCTACATAAGTTTTGCTCACATCATCGAGGTAGTCATTAAATAAATATCTTGCTCCAAACTCATATATCACATCTATTTTCTCATTAACCTTCATTTTCCAACCAAAACCAAATGGTACGCAAAACTGGGTGGTTGAGTATGGCTTTCTATCCGGGTATTGAGGCAATCCCTGTCCCTCAGTTCCAAGTGGCTGTAAATACGTTTTCTTATTATCCTTGTCAAACGTATATGGGTTAAAATGAAACACACCTGCGCCTGCAAATATGTAAGGGTATCCCTGGTATTCATGTGGATCCAAAATGTTGTACTCCACACACAGACTGGCTTCCAGGATATCCGTTTTGAAATTTAGATTACGGTTTAATAAAGATTTGTCTTTATTGTACTTATCATCGGCACTAACCTTACCATATCCGATTCCTGCACGAAAAACAATAAAATCTTTAAAAGTTGAATATTTTATATTGAGGTTAACTGCCGGCCCTATTGAATGCAGCGAAAAATATTTTTCAGTTAAATCACCGCTATAACCGGAAACTCCACCCATTATTTCGGCCTGCCACTTTTGTCCGTACAAAAATTGGGAGGTAAATAGTAAAATTAGCGTTACGAATTTCATTACAATTAAACCGTTTTTTTTAGGGCTTCTATACTACAAATTAAATGCCGCAATTGGCGTAGAGAAGCAATTGATTAATTAATAAAAAAATATGAATATCGGTGCGAAGGTATATTAATCTGAGTTCATTGCCGGATATGAATGTTGGAGCACATGATTATACTGAAGGATCCCTGACAGCTTTGAATAAATTAATCCTGGTTCAGCTTAATTAAATTCGCTGCTAAGATGAACAACATATCTATTTAAACAATGGGAGCTCAGTCTTGGTTTTAGCTATGTTGCCAAGAAAAGTTATTGGCTGACGGTTAATGCTTAAAACCTTTATTGAAGCACTTCCAGTTGTAAATACTTTAAGCATTAGTTGTTGAGCATTTCTTACATCTTTCGGTTTTATTGTTAGGCTCCAATCGCCTTTTTTTTCTTCTTTAATTTTGTATTCAAATTTGGTTGATGTAAAATTTATTCCTCCGTCAGTTGGATTAAGAGGTGCAGAATATGCTCTGCCAAAATAGGGTAAATAGCAAAAAATTGTATCCTTCGATACGCTCAATGAATATTCGGCAATGAGGTGTCATAGGTATCACAGACTGTGCAATGAAAGTATAATGCATGTCATTAATCTACGTTTTTATATTGCTTTCAAGCTTTTTTTATCATCCTGGCCAAACGAAAAATTTACCATTAAAATTGCTAGTGACGCTACCAGCATTGGGGTGATAAGTTGATACCATTTCATGATGCAGGATTTTGTAATTGCAGCAGAAAAATCATGCTTGATGATATGTGAATTTCAACAGGCAGTGATTTTTAACGAAATTATTTATTGTAAGAATATAAAGTAATGGAGGTATTGCCAATGGTCATTGCTAATGAATTTACCTATTAAATTTCACTGCTCTGGGTAAGCCTTTGCAGGTAATCCAGGTTAGTAATACCAATGTTTTTATTGGTGATTTTAATGATGTCGGCTTGTACAAATTCATTCAAAATTCTAAATACTGTTTCGTAAGTAGTTCCGGCATAAGAAGCAAGGTCTTGCCGGGTTAATAACACATCGATGGAGCCATCACCAGTAACACCAAATTTGTTATGCAATGCAAGTAATGAATAAGCTATTCTTCCCTTTACCTGCATGTGTGCAAGGTTACTCATTTTGCGTTCAGATCTTTGCAGTTCTTCTGCATAAAACATTAATAACTGGATGGTAAAATCATTGTTAACTGTAATGGTAGTTCTAAAAAATTGAAGATCTATAAAACATACCGTTGTTGCTTCGAGTGCAGTACCGGAAATTGGATACTCCATTTCAGTACCCAAACCACGATGGCCAATAATATCACCGGTTTTGGCAAAGCGTATGATCAGCTCTTTTTCCTTGCCCCATTTCTTATGTATTTTTACCGTACCGGAATAAACAAAATAAATACCTTCAACGGATTCACCTTCTGAAAAAATGACATCTCCTTTTTTATAAAACATCGATTTTTTGTTTGCTTTAATTGCAGGCACCCATTCGGGTAGGCATAGCCTGCATAAAAAACAAACCTTCTGGTCGCAATCCGTTTTGCCTTTTTTCATAAAACGAAAATAAAGTTCTAAAGTCAGTTTTGGTGTTTTATCCACCGTGTTTTTTTTGATGCCGCTATAATTTACAAGATCCTATGAAGAACTACTTTGAGTTTATATAAAAAATCCCCTCACTGAGGGGACTAAAATGGGGGGATTTTGAAAATTTATTATTGGTCTTTATTTTCCTGTCTAAGGATATTGTTTTGATGTTGAACTTTTTCAATAATCCGTGATGGGTGCAGGTCAACCACTTCTCCAATAATTATGATGGCGGGGTTTGTGAGCTGAGCGTAGGTTGATTTAAAAAAGATATCTCTCACCGTGCCTATGACAATTTTTTCGTTTGCGGTAGTACCATCCTGTATAATAGCAACAGGGGTTGACGATCTGCCATTAGCCGTAAATATATCCATAATGGCTTCCAGCTTACTCATGGCCATTAATAAAATTACCGTTGCAGATGATTGAGCTGCCAGGTGAATGTCGGATGAAATTTCGCCGGTTTTTGTTGTTCCGGTAGTTACCCAAAAACTTTCATTTATTCCCCTGCAGGTAAGTGGTATAAGTTGCGAAGCCGGTACTGCCAGTGCACTTGAGATGCCGGGTATAACCTGCACCGGTATCCCGGCATTTCTTGCTGCATCTATTTCTTCCTGTGCTCTCCCAAATACAAATGGATCGCCTCCTTTTAAACGAACTACATGCCCGTGCGATTTTGCATATTCAAGTATAAGGTTATTAATTTCTTGTTGAGACAGTGCATGGCATCCAAATCTTTTACCCACAAATTGTTTAACAGCATGCGGAGAACTATATTGTAACAACGCCTTATTGGCTAATGCATCATACAGTATCACATCGGCGGAAGCAATCGTCCTGATTGCTTTAAGTGTAATTAATTCCGGGTCTCCAGGGCCGGCTCCTACTAATGATACTATTGCACGATTCATGTTTTATTGATATTATTATTATAAATATGTAAATAAATATATCCAAATATAGGTAATGTATTGATATTATCCCTACTTTTATGATGCAGGCAATGAATATTGACGTTGTTTTTTAAATCAACTCTCAGAAAACATTAAATGCAAAATATATTAAATACGGTAATTGCTTGCTATTTTTTTGGCCAACTTTAAAACAACTGCCATGAAAATTGTAATTATCGGAAATGGAATGGTTGGGTATAAATTTTGCGAAAAATTATTATCCAAAAACTCAACTGCTACTTTTGAACTGGTTGTATTTGGCGAAGAAATTCGGCCTGCTTACGACCGGGTTCATTTAAGTGAGTTCTTTGCCGGCAAGTCGGCAGAAGATTTAAGCATGGCTGGCACTGGCTGGTATAGTGAAAATAACATACGGTTACATTTAGGAGATCCGGTAAAAAGTATTGACCGCTCCGCAAAGAATGTTTTATCTCATCTTGGTGTTATTGAATCCTACGACTACCTTGTTTTTGCAACCGGTTCTGCGGCTTTTGTTCCGCCTATTCCTGGTGTCGATAAACAAGGTGTATTTATTTATAGAACTATTGAGGACCTGGAAATGATGTCAGATCATGCAAAAAAAGCTAAAACCGGTGCCGTTATAGGTGGTGGCCTACTTGGTCTTGAAGCTGCCAAAGCTATGCTGGACCTTGGTATTGTTAATACACAGGTAATTGAATTTGCTCCACGCTTAATGCCACGTCAGATTGATGATGCTGGTTCTTCCATTTTAAAAAATAAATTAGAGTCACTGGGGCTCACCATACATACTAACAAAAATACCAGCCGTATTTTGGGTGATGATATAATAACGGGAATTCAATTTTCTGATGATACTACCATTCCTGTTGATATGCTGGTTATTTCAGCAGGTATTAAACCCAGGGATGAAATTGCCATTGCAGCAGGGCTGGAAGTAGGGCCTCGTGGTGGAATCACCGTGAATAATAAATTACAAACTTCAGATCCGGATATTTTTGCAATAGGCGAGTGCGCTTTATATAAGGGAATGATTTATGGACTGGTTGCACCAGGTTACGAAATGGCAGACGTGGTGGTATCAAACTTTTGCGGAGGCGAAAAAGAATTCAATGGGTACGATATGAGTACCAAACTTAAACTGATTGGAATTGACGTTGCAAGTTTTGGTGATCCCTTTATGAAAACTGAAAATTCAAGAACACTTGTTTTTGAAGACACCAATAAAGGCATTTATAAAAGAATCAATATTTCGGGTGATGGAAAAGAATTGCATGGAGGCATATTGGTAGGAGATGCTGATCAATACAATATGTTATTGCAAACATGTAAAAACAAAATGGTATTGCCACCCAATCCTGAAGATATGATCCTCGGATCACGTGGAGGTTCCGAAGCATCGGCTGGTGCCGGCGTACAGGCTTTACCGGACGATGCATTGATCTGCAGCTGCGAAAGTGTTTCCAAAATTGATATATGTAATGCTGTTTCGGAAGGCGGATGTGAAACAATGGATTCAATAAAAAAATGTACAAAAGCAGGTACAGGATGCGGCGGATGTATACCAATGGTAAAAGATCTGATGGTTTACACCATGAAATCCCAAGGTAAATACATACGCAATGTGTTATGTGAACATTTTAATTATAGCAGGCAGGAATTATTTGACCTTGTTAAAATGCACGACCTGAGATCTTATGACGAAGTATTGGATAAACTGGGACAGGGAGATGGATGTGAGTTGTGCAAACCTCCTGTATCCTCAATACTGGCAAGCCTTTGGGGCGAAATGATTTTGAAAAAAGGTAATGATACTGCACAGGATAGCAATGATCGTTTTCTTGCCAATATTCAAAAAGGCGGCACCTATTCTGTAGTACCTCGTATTCCTGGTGGTGAAATAACGCCTGATAAATTAATTGTGATTGGCCAGGTTGCCAAACAATACAACCTATATACAAAAATAACCGGCGGTCAGCGCATTGATATGTTTGGTGCACATGTAGGTGATTTGCCTGATATATGGAAACAACTGATTGATGCAGGATTTGAAAGCGGCCATGCTTATGGAAAATCATTGCGTACAGTTAAAAGTTGTGTAGGTAGTACCTGGTGTAGGTTTGGATTGCATGACAGTGTAAGTTTCGCCATACAAATAGAAGAACGTTATCGTGGGCTTCGTTCACCGCACAAACTAAAAGGTGGCGTAAGCGGATGTATCCGTGAATGTGCCGAAGCTCAAAGTAAAGACTTTGGTGTGATTGCGACAGAAAAAGGATGGAACCTGTTTGTGTGCGGAAATGGTGGTAGTAAACCACAGCATGCATTGTTGTTAGCAGCCGATCTCGACAGCGAAACCTGTATTAAATACATGGATCGTTACCTGATGTTTTATATAAGAACCGCTGATCCGTTAACAAGAACAGCCACCTGGTTAAATAAAATGGAAGGCGGTATCGACTACCTGAGAAATGTAGTAATGAATGATAGCCTGGGTATGGCTGCTCAATGGGAAATAGAGATGCAATCTCTTGTTGACAGTTACGAATGTGAATGGAAAGTGGCCATTGAAAGCCCCGAAATAAAAAAGCGTTTCAACCATTTTGTGAATGCTCCTGAAGAAAAAGATCCATCCATCAAATTTGAAACAATGCGTGATCAGAAGAAAGTGGCTGACTGGAAATAGATGATTGTATAACTATTCCCCTAAAAAATATTTGCCAGCTAATTTCCAATATCTACCGGATAGCCGGGATTTCGATTGCTTGCTTTTTTTTATTGAATTGAAATTAAAAATGACGGCTTATACTTACGCGATTGCTTGCTTTTTTTAAGTGTTAAATCACTTAATTCCCTACAGATATATGAAAGTTTTTTAACCCGGTAATTATTACCTGGCAGGAAATCATATTTTTAAAAAATCAATTATGGAAGTACTTACAGAGCAAAAATTAGTAAACTGGTTTGCAGCCTGCAACGTAGCAGATGTACCAACAAACGGGGGAGTTTGTGTAAAATACAACGATACCCAGATTGCACTTTTTCAATTTGGAAGAAGAGGGGAATGGTACGCTACTCAAAATGAGTGTCCGCATCGTAAGCAAATGGCGCTGAGTCGTGGCATGATTGGATCACAGGATGATGAGCCTAAAATAGCTTGCCCTTTTCACAAAAAAACATTTTCACTGGCAACCGGCGAATGTTTAAGTGGTGATGAATGTGCCATTAAAACATATCCTGTAAAAGTTGAAAACGGCCAGGTTTTTATTGGAGTTAATCAGGCATGAAAAATATAATAGCGCGAATTTGATGCACGAATTACACCAATTAAAATTAAGTACTGTATTAATTTGTGTAATCCGATAACTATCGGATCGCCTTTTATAATTCGTGTAAAAAAATAAATTAGTCATCAATGCATTGTTAACATAGCACTAATATCCATTCATCATTTTACTAACCTTTAAAAAATAAATATGGTAAAATAAAAAGATTACAAACTTCATTGAAGCCTAAAAAAAGCCCGGAAGAATTGCGGTCTGTCCGGGCCAGAATCTCGATCTCAAATTGCAAACAACTTAAAACCAAAACAAATCTATGACTTATAATTTAAAATTCATCAGGAGTCTGCTGCTCTGTATGTTTACTTTAACGTGGATTTTTAATGCAGATGCACAAGTTACAATCACGGGACAGGTAAGAACGCGGACAGAATATAGAAACGGATTGGGAACATTGAAACCCAAAACAAATAGTGCTGCTTTTTTTACTTCTCAAAGAAGCAGGTTAACAGTAAACTACAATTCAAACCGGGTAATTCTTCAAACAACCTTACAGGATGTAAGGGTTTGGGGACAGGATGCTTCTACAATCAGCAACGCTGATGGAAGTAAATTAGGACTGCACGAAGCATGGGCTGAAATAATACTGGCAAATAAAAAAGACTCATCTTTTAAACATGCTACAGTAGATTATTTCGCACTTAAAATTGGCCGCCAGGAATTGTTGTATGATGATAGCCGCTTGTTAGGTAATCTTGACTGGTTACAACAGGGACGCCGCCACGACGCAGCAGTTTTTAAATTACAGGACAATGGATGGCAGGCTGATGCAGGTTTTGCGTTCAATCAAAATACAGATGGGTTCAACTATAATGGAACTTATTATACACCCGTTAATGTGCCGGCAACCATTAAAGACAGTAAAGGATTCCTCGTTGCAACACCTACTGGATTGGTTCCGCTTACAAACGGTTCCGGTATCAGTAGCAAAACCGGTAATCCCTCTTTTGTAAACCCGCCTTCTACCAACGGTATGAACCAGGAATATAAATCGATGCAATATTTATATGCTGCTAAAACATTCGGGAAGACTAAAGTTTCGGGTTTGTTTTTAGCAGATCATTTTGGAAAATATATGCTGGATTCTATTCAAACCTCTAATGTAAATACAGACCCTGGGTATGTTTACGGTAGACGCTTTAATCAAAAAGGCGTTTACAGCAGGTTCACAACCGGTGTTTTAGTTAATAGTTCTCTTAACAAAAAGAAGAGCGTTGGTCTAACAGCAGGATTTTACTACCAGGGTGGAAAAGATAAAGATGGTAACAAGCTCAGCGCATACACTTCTACTTTAGCCTTATCCAAATCTGCAGGTAAATTCAGCTATACAGGAGGCTGGGATTATGTTAGCGGAAATGATGCATTTTCTACATCAACAACCAATCGTCGGTTTGATCCTTTATATGGTACACCACATAAATTCTGGGGGCTTATGGATTACTTCTATGTAGGTACTGGTTCGCCAGCCGGTGGTTTAAGTAACTATTATTTAAAATCAAAGTATGTGGGTACAGGAAAGCGTTTTTCAGCCGGGTTGGATTATCACTACTTCGCCCTTGCTAAAAATATGAAAGGCAGTGGAGGTACTGCTATTAGTAAATACCTGGGTAGCGAGTTTGATCTTATATTAAACTATACTTTAAACAAGTTTACTTCATTAGAATATGGATTTGCAGTAATAGCTGCTTCATCAAGCATGCAAAATGCAAAAGGAATTACACCTGGAACAGCCAATCTTACAGGCACCTGGAGTTACCTGATGATCAGCATTAAGCCTTCACAAATATTCAAGTAAACGGCTCCTTAAATAAGCAAGTTTTTCATATAAATATGGTTGGAAAAAATAGTTATATGAACATTAAAAAAATAATCTCATTCAATTAATAAAAAATTATTTATTATGAACCTGACAAACAACCAACCACTCGACAAGATAAATGTATTGAGTTTTAAGGGTGTGCAAATGCAAACATTCCACATTGCCTGGCTCACATTTTTTGTATGCTTTTTTGGATGGTTTGGCCTTGCACCATTAATGCCAACCATTCGTGAAGATCTTGGACTTACAAAATCGCAGGTAGGTAATACGATTATTGCGGCTGTGTCTGCAACAATTTTTGCAAGGCTCATCATTGGCAAACTTTGTGATACCTGGGGCCCACGAAAAACACATACGGCATTGCTTTTTATCGGGGCCTTCCCGGTTATGCTGGTAGGATTAGCACACACTTACACCTCATTCCTGCTATTTCGTTTGGCCATCGGTGTTATTGGTGCTTCTTTCGTGGTTACACAATATCATACAGCCGTTATGTTTACACCAAGATTAAAAGGAACCGCCAATGCGTTAACAGGCGGATGGGGTAACCTGGGTGGTGGAGTTACAAATATGGTGATGCCTTTAATTTTTGCAGCCATCGTTGCTTTTGGTTATGCAAAGCATGATGCCTGGAGATATGCAATGATCTTGCCTGGTGTTATGTTGCTGGTGATGTCTTATATCAATTACAAATTTACAAAGGATACACCCGCAGGTAATTTTGAAGACATTCACCGCGATGTAAAAAAATCAACCAAAACAGACTGGAGTATTTTATCAGACTGGCGGGTATGGTCATTGGCCCTTGCTTATGCCATGTGCTTTGGTATGGAGATCACTTTTGATGGTGTTGCTGCCCTGCATTTTCATGATACATTTAAGCTAAGTCAGAGCAGTGCTGGTTTTTGGGCAGGTACATTTGGCTTTATGAATTTGTTTGCCCGTGCCCTTGGAGGTATCGCCGCTGACAGGGTTGGCAGAAAATGGGGTATGAAAGGTAAGGGCATTCTTCTTGCAGGATTGCTATTGCTGGAAGGTTGTGGTATCATACTTTTCGCAATGGCAGGATCGCTTGAAATGGCCATTGTGTCAATGGTAACTTTTGCTTTGTTTTTAAAAATGGCTAACGGAACTACTTATGCAATCACTCCTTTTGTGAATGAGAAAAATGTAGGTATGGTAAGTGGTATCGTTGGTGCAGGTGGCAATGTAGGCGGAATGGCTTTTGGCTTTTTATTTAAATCAAGCACTATAACTTATATAGAAGCATTCAGGTATATCGGATATGCAGTCATCGCAGTTTCTTTGGTTGTGTTAATTACAAAATTTGTAACTGCACAAAAAACAAGCGAAGAAAAAGCTACTGAAGATGCAATGGCAAAAGCCAAATTACAGGTAGGGTAAAATAATTGATGCCTTTCTGAATAGTTGAGCATAGTAACATGTTGAAATTTTATAAAGGCCCTTTACACTTCAATAGAAGCAGGGAGTAAAACACCATCGATTTGAAAGAAATAAAAAATAGTAACCTTTCAGGAGCCGTTTCATTTCGGGGAGCATCTGCCGGTGTAAAAACTACCTGTTGCTATTGTGGTGTGGGCTGTGGTATCATTTTACAAAAAGATAAGCAGGGCGTTTTAAAACTGGAAGGCGATCCCGATCACCCGGTAAATAAAGGGATGCTGTGCAGCAAAGGAATGAATTTGCATTATACAGTAACGGATACCAGTGACCGCTTACTGTATCCCGAAATGCGCTACAGCAAAAACCAGCCAAGGCAAAGGGTTTCCTGGGATACTGCTTTAGATCGCACTGCTGCAGTTTTTAAAACGCTTATTGAAAAATACGGCCCTGATTCAGTTGCTTTTTATGTGTCCGGTCAATGTCTCACAGAAGAATATTATGTAGTTAATAAACTGATGAAGGGCTTTGTAGGAAGTAATAACATTGACACCAATTCAAGGCTTTGTATGAGCTCGGCAGTAGTGGGTTATAAGATGAGCCTGGGTGAAGACAGTGTACCGGTAAGTTATGAGGATTTAGAACTGGCAGACTGTATTTTTGTTGCAGGAGCCAACCCGGCATGGTGCCATCCCATTTTATGGCGCAGGGTAGAAGCCGCCAGGGAAAAAAATCCTGGTTTAAAAATTATAGTAAGCGATCCACGTAAAACACAAACCTGTTCAATGGCGGATGTGCATTTACAATTGAACCCCGGTACAGATATAACATTACATCATGCAATCGGGCGGTGTTTGATTGAAGAAGGACAAATAGATTTTGATTTTTTACAGGATCATACCGAAGGGTTTGATAACTACAGAAAAGTAGTTTTTGAACGAACAATTGCTGAAGCAGCTTCAATTTGTGGTGTTGCGGAAAGAGATATAAAACTAGCTGCATCTTTTATCGGGAATGCAAAAGGTTTTATCACCATGTGGACGATGGGGTTAAATCAAAGTGTTGTGGGTGTTAATAAAAACCTGTCACTGATTAACCTCAATCTTATTACCGGGCATATTGGAAAACCTGGCTCAGGGCCGTTTTCACTAACGGGCCAGCCAAATGCAATGGGCGGCAGAGAAGTTGGTGGATTATCAAATCAATTACCGGCACATCGTGACCTGGCAAACGAAGACGACCGCAACGAAGTAGAAAGATTTTGGAACATTGCATCCGGTACCATTCAGTCAAAGGCTGGTTTAACAGCCACTGAAATGTTTGATGCTTTACATGAGGGTAAATTAAAAGCCATCTGGATTATATGTACCAATCCACTGATCAGTATGCCCGATGTACGTGTTGCGGAGGAAGCTTTGAAGAAAGCAAAATTTGTAGTGGTTCAGGACATTAGCAATAAAGTGGAAACGCTGCCTTATGCTGATGTTGTTTTACCAGGCGCTACCTGGGCCGAGAAGGAAGGAACCATGACAAATGCCGAACGTAGAATCAGTTACCTCGGACGTATTGTAGAAGCACCGGGAGAAGCCTTACCGGATGCGTCGATCATTTGTATGTTTGCGCAAAAGATGGGCTATAAAGGCTTTGATTTTTCAAGTCCTTCACAAATCTTTGATGAGCATGCCGCACTTACAGCGGGCACCAAAATGGATTATAGCGGTGTTAATTATAAATTGTTGAAAGGACAGGGAGCTATTCAATGGCCCTGTTCAAAAGAAAGTCTTCCGATAGTTGCAAACAATGATGAAGTTATAGGAACTCCAAGATTGTTTACGGATAAAAAATTTTATACGCCTTCCCACAAGGCAATCATTCATTCATTTGCAGATAACAACCTAAGTATTCCTGCGGATAATGATTTTCCATTAATACTAACAACCGGGCGTATCCGTGACCAATGGCACACGATGAGTAAAACCGGGAAAGTAAATAAATTGAAACAGCACATTGCAGAATCATTTATGGAAATACATCCGGATGATGCAAAAGAGCGTGGTATAAAAGAAAATAACCTGGTAGAAATATCAAGCAGGCAGGGGAATGTTAGGGTTAAAGCAAAACTATCTGCAAATATAAAAAAAGGTGTAGTATTTCTTCCGATGCATTGGGGTAAAATTGGTAAAAGTGATTTGAATCGTGCCAATAATCTAACTTCCAATCTTATAGATCCAACAAGTAAGGAACCCGATTTTAAGTTTACTGCCGTGGAGGTAAAACGTTTTGTGGAGCTTCCCCGCAAGATCGTTGTAATCGGTGCTGGTGCTGGTGCCTGTGGCTTTGTAAAATCGTACAGGTCATTAAACCAGGCTGATGAAATTGAAGTATTCAGCAAAGAAAATTTCCCTTTTTACAACCGTGTATTGTTACCCGATTACATAAGTGGTGCATTGCCATGGGATAACCTGGTAAAGATGACCGATGAAGAAGAACGGACATACAAAATCAACTTACACAGAGGCGTTAGCATCAACAATATTGACAGGCAAAATAAAATCGTAACTGATAGCAATGGCAACGAATATAGTTATGATGTATTACTGGTAGCTACTGGCAGCCGTGCCGCAACACTAAGGGATATGCCTGCTATTAAAGGTACTTTCACCATGCGTAGCAGAAAAGATGCGGATGATTTTAAAAAACACATTGACCCATCAAAAGGAAGAGTTGTAATTCTTGGCGGTGGTTTATTGGGTATTGAAATGGCTGCTTCTTTAAAAGAAATAAATGTTGATATAACCGTTGTGCAACGTACCTCCAGGCTAATGGATCGACAGTTAGACCCACTGGGTAGCCAGTTGTTGCATGAGGAGCTAACCGACAAAGGAGTAGATATTTATTACAATGATGAAGTTGAAAGATACCTTGGCGAAGAAGTGGTTACCGGTGTTCGGTTAAAGAGTGGATTAACGATCGAATGCCAGGCAATAATTATTGCCATCGGCACTGTACCCAACATAGAAATAGTAAAAGCCGCCGGCCTGGAATGTAAACGTGGTGTGGTGGTAAATGAGTACCTGCAAACGAATGATCCTGCAGTTTTTGCCATTGGCGAAATAGCGGAATTCAAAGGGTTTTTGTATGGTATTACGGCTGCTGCCGAACAACAGGCTGCCATTGTTGCCAGGTATCTTTGTGGTGATATCTCCAAGTATTATGATGGTTCGTTGTTGATGAATATTTTAAAAATGCACGGCATGGATCTGTGTTCATTGGGCCTAGCTGAATCGCCGGATGAACCGGGTTACGAGGAAGTAGTGTTCATTGACAAATCACGCAGGTATTATAAAAAATGCATCATCTATAATGACCGTTTGGTTGGAGCCATCCTGATCGGCGATAAATCGGAGTTCCTCGAATTTCGTGATCTTATCCAGGGAAAAATTGAATTAAGCGATAAGCGCTTACAGTTGTTACGCAGCGGGCAAAAAGCAGAACCGGTAATTGGCAAACTGGTATGTAGTTGCAGTGGAGTAGGCGAGGGAAACCTACAAAATAAAATCACCGAAGGTTGTAAAGACCTGGTACAGCTTTGCCAACTTTCCGGCGCAGGTATGGGGTGTGGAAGTTGCAGACCTGAAGTAAAAGCAATACTTGATAAGAAACTATTAGTAATGTCTGATGTCTGATTTTTTGATGTCTGATGTTGAGCAGCCTTTAGGACGCTAGTGGAATAAAGTATTGAATTTTATTTTATCAGAATCACGGATTTAATGGATTTATGGATGTCACTGATTTTGCTTTTGTTGAAGACTATTTTTTAATCCGTGATTCAGACAAATCATAATATTTTACAAAAGGACAAAAATTGTAGCAGCCATAAAAAAATCAGACATCAGAAAATCAGACATCAGACATAAAAAGGGTTTAACAAAATATAAAAGCTATGCACCAACCATGAACGATGAACTATCAACCAACACACCAACCAGCTTCCTGTTCGAAGAAGATTTTATAGAAGATAACGTTCGCTGTATTCCCATGGTTGTACGGTTTAAGTTGGATGCAGCAGGTATAAAATTAAAGCTGGCAGAGTGGAGTAAATTTAGTGTAGAAGAAAGAAATCAACTGGCAGTACAGCCATGTGTTACCGGTAAAGAAATAGCTGTGTATAAAAACTATTTAGAAAGGTTAGTGAAAACGAGGTCAGGTAACGAACCAACAGCATTGCAACCGGATAAAAATCCGGTATGGGCCAATCTCGAAAAAGTAGATGAATCATTGTTGGCAAAGGCAAGAGAATATGACTGGACAATAACTGTGGAGCAATGGAAGCAATTAAATAACCTGCAACGGTTCGCATTATTGAAATTATACAGGCCCGGACATGAGAATAAGAATTTTCCAAAAGCAATGAAAGAGTTTGGATTGGTGGATGAAAAGTGCGTAAAACAAGCTGCAATGAAAAACTACTGTACAAGTGAGTGACACAACGATGCCGCCATGAAAAGCAATTGTTCGTCCCCCAAATAATTTCATAATTCATATTTCATAACTCATATTTATAAACCCATGAATGATAAAATCACTATAAAGATCAATTTCAAAGGTGGCATTATTTCACCCGGAGATTTGTACAATATAATGGTAGCTGCAAGCAAGGCCAAAATTGACAGTGTGAGCTTTGGATTGCGCCAGCAGCTATTTATGGATGTGATGAATGAGAATTATAAACTACTTGTTGAGCAATTGCATTTGCTGGGTGTATTCTTTGAAGTTAACAGCGACTCGTATCCAAATATCAGCAGCTCTTACCCGGCAGAAGAAATATTTATTACAAAAACATGGTTGAGCGAAGGGGTTTACAAAGATATTTTTGATCTGATGGAGCATCGGCCCCGGTTAAAAATAAATATCTCCGACAGTAACCAGAGTATTACACCCAACCTTACCGGCAACATTAATTGGGTGGCTTCACCCGTCCAGCATTTTTGGCATCTTTTTATTCGTTTTCCTAAAACCAATGTCGTGTATGAGTGGAAAGAAATGTTGTACACCAATGATTTGCCAAGGATGAGCAAGCATATTGAGGAATTGATATTTGCCAACGGAAAAAAATTCATTGATAATCCATTGGCAAGCGGCGATGAGCTATTTGATTTGCTAACCGTAAATAATTACATCACAAAAACGGCAGAGGCTCCTGCTAAATTACCAGGTTTTAATTTGCCTTATTACGAAGGGCTCAATCGCTACCAGGATAAATTCTGGCTGGGAATCTATCGCAGGGATGAAATGTTTTCTGTAAGCTTTCTCAAAGAGCTTTGCCAGATATGTTTACAAACAAAAATCGGTCAAATCTGCTCCACTCCCTGGAAGTCGATCATCATTAAAAATATTGAATCAAAAACACTGACTTACTGGAATAATTTGCTGGCAAAGCACCTCATCAATGTAAGGCATGCGGCCAATGAACTCAACTTCCAGGTAGAAGATCATTGTGATGAAGGACTGCAGTTAAAGAATTTTTTAGTTAAA
This sequence comes from Ferruginibacter sp., assembly GCA_046590675.1. Lineage (GTDB taxonomy): Bacteria > Bacteroidota > Bacteroidia > Chitinophagales > Chitinophagaceae > Ferruginibacter. Next base: position 15,813 of record JBKJUP010000100.1, read on the forward strand.
TATTTACACGAAGATGATACCCGTACATTCGGTATTTGCTTTGGAATAAAAACCCGCAAAAAGAGTGAGGTTTTTAGTAATATCCTGGTAAGAAAGCGTCCATTGATTTCGCTATTTGGATTTGGTTTCTTTCACGTGTATGATATTTTATGCGCCAAAGATTTTAATCCCAATGAGCGGACAGGCTCGGCATTTAGCACCGGTAATTTTAAATTTTTATTGCCCGAACAATTGCGAAGGGCCATCCTGTCTTTCTATTCCTATCACGATGCGGCCAGTTTGCCTACAATAAAATCAGCGTCAGATAAAAAAGAAAGGCCGGTACATGTAGCCGAACCTCAATTTGTTTACCAGTGCAGTCACTGTTTGTCTGTGTATGATGAAAAGGTAGGTGACCCTTCAAAAGAGATACCTGCAGACACATCGTTTGATGTATTACCATCAACCTATACCTGCGATTTGTGTGATGCATCCAAAGCAGATTTTGTAAAGAAAAACTACCTCGAACTCGGTTTACAAGCCATTTAATTCGGCATGGGCGTTGAAGTTTCGAAAGAATTTTAGCTGTTCCGGCGCAAGCGGTGTGAGTGTTGTATTAATATGCTCCAGCATAAATTTCATACTGTGTTTTGTTAACTGGCCTTTTTTATACAAGTCTAAAATATGCGCAAGTCCTGCTGCTTTATAGATAGCGCAAAGTGGTTCCGGGGCGCCTTCATTTGTAAAGGCTAATGCATCCGCAGTTGGATGTTGCTGATAGTGCTCAAATAATTGTTCAAGTATAGAAATATCCATCAACGGCATATCGCAGGCCAACACAAATAAATCTTCTGCCTGATATTTTTCATGAATGCTTAGCACACCGCCAAGCGGCCCATGAATATCCAAACCATCATCGTCTGTTATTAATTGTGCTGCATCAAAAACGGCTGAATAATCCTTGTACTGCACTGCGTTTACAGATAAGATCACCTGTATATTCAGTAGTTGCATTTTATCTGCCGCAGTACGTGCCCAGGTGTTGGCGTGCAACTTTAGCAGCCCCTTATCAGTACCCATCCGGGTACTTTGTCCGCCACATAAAATTACACCAAGCATATCGTATCGATTTATATTTAAACAGTATCGGAATGATGCGGTTTGGTATCCGCATGTCCCAAACTTTTACCAGGACTTACTTCATCTCTAACCAATTGTTTTAATTCTTTGATCTCCGGAAAACCACCATAAGTTTTGCGATCGAAAATGCGCTTATCACCAATGGTAATGTGAAAGTCGCCGTTTACTTCGCTCGGCACAAGCGTTACGCCGGCCACATCATTTGTAAAGGTTGTCAAAATTTCCTGTGCCATATAAGCCGCTCTCAGTAACCAGTTACATTTCGGGCAATATTCAATGGAGATGGTTGGTTTCATGATGAGTGATTTAAAGATTTTGTGATTCAATTTCACCTTAAAAATATCACTTTTAAAATTGATTCTTTTGCAAACATTTTTGCGGTAGATATCTAATTAATAAAATGTTTTTGAGATGGCAAAAGCTGAATGTAACAGCTAATTACGCATTACAAAAAAGACTTGATTTCAAAAGAATATTATGGTACTATTTTAACAAATTGTTCATACATTGATAATATTCGGTAATTAATCTTCCAGACAGCGTAGATTAGCAAATCTTTTTCATACGATTGACTTTTATAATTCATCCCATGCTATTTTTGATGCTTACTATGCATTCTATTCAAAATTGAAATTATGAACCTTAAGGTTGTTCGTATTGGTTGCTGCCTGTTATTTTCACTTGGGTTTTCATTAACCTCTGTAAAATCCCAGGACAGTACACAAAAGATTGTACTCTGGAAAAACGGTGCTCCCGGTTTTGAAAATAAGAAGGATGAACCGGAGCAGGCAAAAGACTGGTGGGTGCGTTCCATACACAATCCTTCATTAACTGTTTATCTTCCTCCCAAAGAAATAGCGAACGGAGTTGCAGTAATTGTATGCCCGGGTGGTGGGTTTACAAATCTTGTTTTTAATGCCGAAGGCGCTGATGCAGCAATGTATCTCAATAGTATTGGAATTACTGCATTCGTTTTAAAATACCGGTTGTTCAGGGAAGAAAATTCACCCTATACTGAGCAGCAACCAAAGCAGGATATTTTCAGGGCAATGCGCCTGGTGCGTAGCATGGCTAACAGGTACAACATAGATACTGCCAGGATTGGTGTTATGGGTTTTTCCGCCGGTGGCGAAGTTGCCGGCTGGCTTTCTTATCATTACAGGGATGCAAATTATGTTCAACCGGATGCGGTAGATTTATTAACTGCAAGGCCTGCATTTCAAATATTAATTTATCCCGGGCCACTGGCTGTACCGGATTCGGTAGATGTAACTACAGCACCGGCATTTTTACTTGCAGCCAATGATGATCCCTGTTGTGCAGAACCCTTGCTTAAATTAATAAGAATGCACAGAGACGCTAAAGTGCCGGTTGAAATGCATTTGTATGCCCAAGGCAATCATGGCTTCAATATGGGTAAACGTACCACATTAACCAGTATAAAAAGCTGGCCACAAAGACTGACTGATTGGTTTGCTGACAATGGTTGGTTTAAAAATAAATAGTGTTAGGTTAAGTGTAATATGATAGCACGAATTTTTATGCTCTAATTACACGAATTAAGAAATGGGTATTGTAATAATAGCACGAATTTTTATGCACGAATTACACGAATTAAGAAATGAGCATTGTAATAATAGCACGAATTTTTATGCACTAATTGCACGAATTAAGAAATGAGCGCTGTATAATTTGTGTGATAAAATAATTATGGGTTAGTTCATTATCAATATAGCGGTGGTACTTTGACAAAACAATTAATTCAATGATCCTTAAAAATATAAATAACTGACACATGCAAACAAGAAGAAATTTTATAAAAGGAACCGGAACCATGGCGCTTGGTTCAATGTTTTTACCCTCGTTCAATCTGAATGATAATAAAGTAAAAAATCCCGGCATACAGCTATATACTTTCAGAAATGAAATGATGGCTGATGCAAAAGGTACGCTGAAAATTTTGGCAGATTTAGGTATTAAACAAATTGAATCGGCGGGTAGCCCTAAAGGCTATTATTATGGATTATCGCCCAAAGAGATGAGCAATACCTGCAAAAGTTTAGGCATGACCCTACGTAGCGGACATGTTGGCCTGAATGATAAATGGCAGCGAACAATGGAAGATGCGGCAACAGCAGGGCAGGAATTTGTAATCTGTTCATCCATGCCAACCAGCGGACAAACGGTAGATAATTATAAAAAAGTTGCGGAAGAATTTAATAAGGCTGGTGAACAATGTAAAAAACTAAACCTGCGGTTTGGCTACCACAATCATGAATATGAATTTGAAGCAGATAACGGCAAAGTGCTATACGATGTATTGCTGGAAGAAACAGATCCATCATTGGTAAATATGGAGCTGGACCTTGGCTGGGTAATCATTCCAGGTAAAGACCCCATTGATTATTTTACAAGATTTCCCGGCAGGTTTCCATTGTGGCATTTAAAGGATATGGACCTGGCGCATAAACACAGTACCGAGTTTGGCAAAGGTGGACTTGATATTCAAAAAATGTTTGACCATAAAAAACAATCAGGTCTTGAATATTTTTTTATTGAGCAGGAAGAATATACAAACACGCCACTGGAAAGTATGCAGGAAAATATGAAGTACCTGAAAAAAATAAAAGGTTAGCAGAACGCTGTTAATCAAAATCGCAATTTAAAAATAAGTTTATATGAACAGGAGAGATGCCATTTATAATTTTGTATTGCTTTCAGCCGGGGCAATTATTTTGCCATCCTGCGGGGGGCCTGATGCTGCAGCCGGCATTGCTCTCAAAAATTATTCAATAACCGGAGCGGAAGAAAAAATGATGATGCAGTTAACGGATTTTATTATTCCGAAAACAGGCAATTTTATTGGTGCTTCCGATTTAAACGCAACTGAATTTACATTAATGATGGTAGATGATTGCTATGAACCAGGCAAACAAAAATCATTTAAAGAAGGGCTTCAGGCTTTTGATAAAATGGCCAGAGAAAAATATGGCAATTCATTTGTAAGCCTTACCGGCGACCAGAAGAAAACAATGTTAACGGCTGTAGAAAATAAAAAAGACATCCCTGAAAACGTGCTGACCTTTTATGGCATCACAAAAAAGCACACCATACAAGCCTTTACTTCATCAGAAAAATACATGACTGAAGTAACGCATTACAAAATGGTACCCGGCAGTAATTTTAAAGGATGCGTACCGGTTAAACAGGCATAGACAAAATCAATATTAAGGAGACAATCATCACATAATGGGAGATAATAAAAATTCATTCGATGCAATAGTAATAGGAAGCGGTATGAGCGGCGGATGGGCCGCCAAAGAGTTTTGTGAGAAAGGATTAAAAACTTTACTGCTCGAAAGGGGCAGAGATGTAAAGCATTTAAAAGATTACCCAACTACCAATATGCTGCCCTGGGAATTTAACCATCGTAACCAGGTGCCCTATGAAATAGTAAAAGAAAATCCGGTGATCAGTAAATGTTATGCATTTAAAGAAGATGCCATGCATTTTTTTGTAAAAGATAAGGAGCATCCTTATATCCAGGAAAAACCCTTCGACTGGATCCGCGGTTACCAGGTAGGCGGCAAAAGTATCATGTGGGCAAGGCAAACACAACGCTGGAGCGATTTTGATTTTGAAGGGCCTGCACGGGATGGATTTGCAGTTGACTGGCCCATCCGTTATAAGGACCTGGCACCATGGTATAGTTATGTCGAAAAATTTGCCGGTATCAGCGGTAATAAAGATGGATTGGCCGAGCTGCCGGATGGTGAGTTTTTACCGCCCTGGGAACTTACCTGTGTTGAAGATCATTTTAAAAAGGTGGTTTCGAAAACATACAATGACCGCCATGTGATTTTTGCAAGATGTGCCCATCTTACCAAACCCGAACCCATTCACATTGAACAGGGGCGTGGCCAGTGCCAGGCAAGAAATTTATGTCAGCGTGGCTGCCCGTTTGGTGGTTATTTCAATGCCAATTCTACCACAATTCCATGGGCTGAAAGAACCGGCAATCTTACGTTGAGGCCCTTCTCGGTTGTACATTCCATCATCTACGATGAAGTAAAGGGAAAAGCTACCGGTGTGCGTGTGATTGATACCGTTACCAAACAAGCTACAGAATATTTTGCACCGGTTATTTTTGTAAATGCGGGCAATTTAAATACCAATCTTATTTTGTTGAATTCAGTTTCAAAACGCTTTCCAAACGGGCTTGGAAACGACAATGGCTTACTGGGAAAATATGTTGCCTTTCATAACTACAGGGCAAGGATAAATGCAAAGTATGATGGTATGCTGGATAGTACTACAGAAAACGGGCGGGCATCCGGTGCCTATATTCCAAGGTTTAGAAATGTACGTAAACAGGAAATGGATTTTTTAAGAGGTTATGCAGCCACCGTTAATGCAGGCCGGTATGCTAGTTCGGGGGGAAGCTATGGCTTTGGAGAAGATTTAAAAAATAGCCTGATGCAAAAACCTGTGTTGGGCCCGTGGTATGTAAACTCTCAGTGCATGGGTGAAACCATTCCTAAGGCCAGCAATTTTGTAACACTTGATGCGGATAAAAAAGATGAATGGGGCATTCCGCTGCTAAAAATTTCAATTGATTATGACGACAATGATGAGAAAATGATCAAAGATTATTTGGAACAGGCAACTGAAATGTTTACCAAAGCTGGTTTTACAGACATTCAAACAAATGACAGCAAACAGGCACCCGGGCTGGATATCCACGAAATGGGCGGTGTGCGTATGGGTAAAGATCCTGCAACTTCTTTATTAAATGAATGGAACCAGTTGCATGCCTGTAAAAATGTGTTTGTAACAGATGGCTCCTGTATGACATCCACCTCAACCCAAAACCCATCGCTAACTTATATGGCGTTGACGGCGAGAGCGGCTAACCATGCTGTGGAATTATTAAAAAAGAATGCGTTATAAAAAATCGAATTTGACAGGTCTTGTAGTAATTAAACATATATTCAAAATATCATTTAACCATTGCTCAACCAAGTATTATGAAATTAGTTTTAACGATTGGTATGCTATTAAACACTGTTTGTATAAATGCCCAAACCGTGGGTGCCGGGGATTTTAAAAACCAGGCCGATGTTGGCAATCCAAAAATAACTGGCAATACCAGTTATGATGCTAGCACCCAGGAGTACACGTTAAAAGGTGGCGGATATAATATCTGGTTTAACCGGGATGAATTTCAATATGCATACAATAAGATAAAAGGCAATTTCATTCTAACTGCCAATGTAAAATTATTGGGCGAAGGAAAGGATCCTCATAGAAAAATAGGATGGATGATTCGTGAATCTACGGATGAGGGTGCAGCGCATATCAGTGCTGTATTGCATGGTGATGGATTAACGGTATTGCAATGGCGCCGGTTGAGAGGCGCTTATATGCGTGACCCGCAGGATGAAATTTTCTTTAAAAAGAAAAACGTATCCATTGTTCAACTGGAACGGGATGGCAAAACAATGATTATGCGTGTGGCCAATGCAGGCGAACCATTACAGGAAGTTGGCCGCACTGAAATGCCGGATATGGCAGATGATGTGCTGGCTGGATTATTTATTTGCAGTCATAATCCTGAAGTGCAGGAGCAGGGGATGGCATGGAATGTTCGGATTGAAAAAACAGTACCCGATACCCATAATGGCTACAAAGATGGCATATTGTCAAGCAGGTTAGAACTGATGAATGTGTTTGATGGCAAAAGAAAAATCATTCATACAGATGCAGGAAGAATGGAAGCGCCCAATTGGATGCCTGACGGAAAGAAAATATTGTTCAATCAGGGCGGCAGCCTTTTTACAATTCCCGTTGAAGGAGGTGTTCCGGAACAATTAAACACCGGCACTGCAAAAAGAAATAACAATGATCATGTAATATCTTTTGATGGAAAAATGCTGGGCATCAGTAGTCACAGGGATGGCATGCCAGGTAATGGTTCTACGGTGTATGTATTACCGCTAACCGGTGGCGAACCAAAACTAATTACAGATAGTACACCATCTTACCTGCATGGTTTTACGCCAAATGGTAAGGAAGTTATTTATACAGCGCAGCGGATCAGCGTTAGTCCGGCTTATAATTTATATAAGAAAAATATCAGCGGTAGGCCGGAGCAGCAACTAACTTTTAATAAAACAGGTTTAAATGACGGTCCCGAATACACGCCCGATGGAAAATACGTTTATTTCAATTCCAATGAAACCGGCACTATGCAAATATGGCGGATGAAAGCCAATGGCAGCGACAAAGAGCAAATTACTTTTGACCAATATAACAACTGGTTTGCTCATATTTCGCCGGATAATAAGTGGATTGTAATCATTTCGTTTCCAATAACGGTACTGTCAGATGATCATCCGTTTTATAAAAGAGTGCAGTTAAGGTTGATGCCTGCATCCGGTGGCAACCTAAAAACGATTGCATATCTGTACGGAGGCCAGGGAACGATTAACACACCTTCCTGGAGCCCGGATAGCAAGCAAATTGCCTTCATAAGCAACAGCGCCGAATAAACAAAACAGACAAAACAGACGTAATAAAATAATTACTCCAACAAAGCCCTTCCAGCTAAAAAGCCCGAAGGGCTTTAATTTATAACCATCGGCGCAGCCGGTGGACATACAACCGATGAACGGAGTACACAACTTATGTAACATGCTCCCCTCATCAGCTAATCAATTATCTTAATCACAACTCTACGATTCTGACTTGCATCAGCTTTTGCATCACCCGTTAATACCGGATTGGAAGCTGCAACAGCTTCAATATTTAACCTTGTTTCCGCAATGCCTTTATCCATAAAGAAATGTTTAACAGCATTGGCCCTTTTAAAGGAAAGCAGTTCATTTATTTCAGGCGAGCCTGATTTATCTGTATGGCCGGTTATCAACACTTTAAGCGATTCATTTTTTTGGAGTATGCCCGCCAGGTAATTTAATTTACTGTTGTAAGCAGCATGGATAGACGACTTACCCACGGCAAACAATAATGTTTCAGCAGGTAATTTTGTGTAATCAATTTTCTCCACCACAATTTTTTCTTTTTCTACAGGTACAAAAATTCTTTGAGGAATTGCAGGTACTTTTTTGACCAATGTATCCGTTTTGATAATGTTGATTGTATCCTTAAGATTGAGCGTATCAATCACATTCATCGTATCACGGATCCTGATGGTATCACGAATATAAATTGTATCAGTTTTTGCAGGAGCCACAACGGCTGCAATGGACGGTGATGCAACAGGGTAGGGATACATAACATTGTTTTGACCGCTTTTTTCTTTGTCCAATCTTCTTTCCAAACGATTGATATCAGCCTGTAACTGATTGGACTCACGGAAGTAGCGGTTCATTAATTCATCATTCCGCCGATCGCTTACCTGCCTTTGCTGAGCCGGCACATTCACAATAATATTTTGTGGCTGTGGTTGAGAGGCCAGTTGTGGCTGTTTACCTTTTGCCGCAACTGTTACACTATCAGGAGTCGGCTTGACTTTTTTTTTAATAATTTTTGTATCCCCCACAGGGGCAGCAACGCTCTTCGCAGAATCGGCAAGGAAAGTATTTGCAATCACTGTATCTGCAACGATCGTAGCCGGAATCGCAGACACGACAGCGGTTTCGGATTGTGTAACTGCCGTCGTTGAATCTTTAATAGTAGCTGGCAAAACTGCTTTTGCAATGGTTGTATCTGCAACAGCAGATTTTGATGTAGCAGCAAGTGCCTGCTTTCCTGCATTTTCCGAAACCCTTTTTGAATTAAAAGCTGCAGAACTGTCAACCGATTTTACACTATCCATTTCATTCCTTAAAATCTGCAAACGATTGATCAGGCTATCTAACTGTACTTTCTTTTTACTAATACTATCAGTCAATTTTCTTTGAACCGAATCAGCCTTGCGCTTATTTTTATCATTCATGATTTTTAAAGAATCACGGAAATAACGAATGCTGTCTGCAGGCACTACTTGCACCTGTTGTTTAGGCAATACACTATCTTTTACTACAGCAGGATTAGTGCCATAATAATAATTGTTATTGATTATAATTATTTGGCCGTTTCTAACACTGTCAACGGAATATATCTGCCCCTTAGTATAGTCAACAACGAGTTGGCTTTTTGGCGCTACAGGTGGCGTTATTTTAGTGACAATTGTATCAATTACTGCAACCGTGTCAACTACGTTTTTTTCTGGTACTGCAGGTGTTACTGCATATACTTCAGGCTTGCTTTCAAACAGGCGGCTGGCCCTGGTTGGTTTACCATAGGTAATGCCAATTTTAAGCCCTACATGCACATCAGCAGCTTTCAAATTTTTCTTAAATGCCATCGTGCCCAGGTTGCTGCTTCCAATAAATAGTGGCCCCAGCCTAACGGTTGCGCCAAGGCGATTTTCTCTATAATTGGTTAAATCGTTTTTGTCAGAAAATGTGTAAGGAAAATATACGCCAAAATGCCTTCTTTCATAACGGGGTGTAATGGTATAATAACCATAATTGTCAAACCTTGTACCTGCATCACTGCCCATTTTTAACGGACGGTATGCCATTACATTCAGGTATAAACCTTTTACAAACCTTACATCCAATTGTACGCTTAAAGCACCTGGTAAATAAACATTGTATTTGCGGGGGTCATTGGCATTGGCAACAACTCTGTTGGCAAGCGCCGTATCAAATTCTTTAATTGAATTGTAATGTGCGTTCTTAATATCCCAACTGGTAATATTTGCGTTGAAAGAATTTACATTGTCTGGCTTCTCAAAAGTAAACATACCGGCATCTAAAATAGAAACACCCAATTTAAAAATATATTTGTTTACATCTCTCCTGTCTGCCAGGTAAGATTTTTCATCATCATTTTTGATGTATTTAAAATTTTTGAGATTGCCCCGGTACTCATAAACCAATCCTGCATCAATACCAAATGCGTTTGCATCCGGCCTGAAGTTTTTATCAAACACCATATCAAAATCGGCGTTCTTATTATGATTGTACCTGAAATTATTGGCGTTTACATTGATGGTACTATCGCTGTTTACACCAATGTTAAAATTTTGGCTTCCCATGTTTAATGACGCAACGCCACCAAGATATTTTGCTGTGAATGCACCTTTTAAAAAGTGCCTGTCATTGCTAAATAAAACCCTGCCATAGGTAAGTCCTGCTTCAACCCAACTAAGTGAATTAATGGTTAAACCACTTGCATCAATTGGCCTGTTGTTTAAGGGTTGATAGTAAAATCCATTGTAAGCCAGCTTCGCAAGGTCAGGCGTAATGTTCCTGCCCTGTATCATCGACCTTGATTGAAAGGTTAATGCAAAGGCTGATTTCTTGCTCAGTGTAGCCATAAAACTTAGCGGCAATTGTGTTCGGTTAGATATATTAAAAAATGCTTTTTCACCCGATGCAAGATTGGCTTCTGATAAATATTTTGCTTTAAAAGTCTGGTAGTCATCAAAGTTATTTTTGTTGAATTTTAGTAATGCGTCTCTATCAACCAAAAAATAATTATTGCTGTATTGCACATCTGTAGTAAAAAGATTGATATCAAATTTATAGCGGCTATCAACAATACTGGCCGGTTGTAGCATTACACCTGTAACGCCGGTATAATTACCTGAACTGATGCCTGAAAAATCCTGCGAGAATAGGTTGTAGCTTATTAAATATAAAATAGTAAGACTTAGTAATTTTTTTTTCATGTAAATAGTTTTGGAAAACGGGGGTATCATTAAGCAGCAACTGGCAAAGGCAGGTGAGCAATTATGAATGTTTTCAATTAAGAGATGTAACTTTTTAAATATTATAAGTAATTAATTCTATAATAATGCCAAAGCAACAGGTTTCAACTTATAAGGATATATCAATTATGTTACGCAGTGATTGCAAGGTTATTAGCAGCGATTTTTATGATACTCGTTACTATGATGATTATTTTAAATTTAAAACTTTTATTGGGTAAGGGGAAAATTGTTCACGAAATGGGGTTAATCAGCAACTGATTTTTTTGACATTACTATTAAATAAATGATAAATCATTAGCAGTGAAACTGGAAATTTGTTAAGTTGAAGATTTCATTTAGCATCAAGTCAAACTGAATACAATCTTATTTACCATATTACAATTCATGGGTATCTTTAGAAACCTAAACCAGCACAAATGACTGAACAGCCCGGGAAAATTAATAATGATGATAATCAACTAAAAAGAACACTCGGACCATTGATGCTTTGGGGGCTCGGTGTGGGTTATGTAATTTCAGGAATGTATTTTGGCTGGAACCTCGGTTTGCAGGAAGGTGGCACTTTGGGCCTTGCCATTGCGACAGCGTTTATTATCATCCTTTATATTACGTTTACTTTTTCTTATACCGAACTGGCGTGTGCCATCCCAAAAGCAGGCGGTGTATTTGATTACGCCACAAGGGCATTGGGGAGAGACATTGGATTTATTGCGGGCATGGCGCAGATCATTGAATTTGTATTTGCGCCACCAGCCATTGCGGCGGCAGTTGGTGCGTACTTTCATATTTTCTTTCCGCAATTTTCTGTTACATCCATTGCCATTACGGCTTACGTTTTATTTACCGCATTGAATATTTATGGAGTAAAAGCCGCCGCTGCATTTGAATTACTCATTACCATATTTGCAGTGTTTGAATTGTTGCTTTTTACCGGCATTACCATTCCACATTTTGAAATGGCTAACCTAACGCAAAATGGATTTCCACACGGATGGAAAGGAGTATGGGCCGCCATACCATTTGCCATCTGGTTTTTTCTTGGGTTGGAAGGGGTGGCCAATGTTGCAGAAGAAACCGTGAATCCGCAAAGAAATGTAATGCTGGGATTTGGTTCTGCACTGGTTACCCTTGTGTTGCTTTGCATCATGGTGTTCATTTCATCGGTGGGTGTAGGCGGCTGGGAAAAAGTTGTGTACCCTTCACCGGGAGCCGATGCATCAGACTCGCCGTTACCACTTGCACTGAGCCAGATAACGGGCAACAGCGGATGGATGTATCATTTGCTGATTACAATTGGGCTTATGGGACTGGTAGCATCTTTCCATGGATTAATATTGGCGGCAAGTCGTGCTACTTATGAGTTTGGCAGAACGGGTTGCATGCCGGTTGTGTTTGGAAAAATAAATCCCAGGTTTAAAACGCCGGTAAATGCGTTGCTCTTAAATATGGTCATTGGCATCATTGCATTATTTACCGGTAAAACCGGCGACATTATTACCATTGCCTGCTTTGGCGCCATTGCCTTGTATATTTTTGCTATGATAACAGTACTGGTTTTGCGAAAAAAAGAACCGGGGATGTTGAGGCCGTTTAAAGTGCCGCTGTATCCATATTTCCCTATCATTGCATTAACCATTGCTGCGATATCCTTGATAGCTATGATTACCCTCAATGTTAAATTATCGGTCATCTTTTTTGCAATACTTGCACTTGCCTATATTTGGTTTCATTTTATAGTAAAACGTTCAACAGATGGCCACACAACTAAACTCTGATAATAATATTTTAAAGCTGCTGGCTGAGCAAAATATTGAAAAAGTAAAAGTTGCCGTTACTGATATTGACGGCATATTGCGGGGCAAGATGATTAGCTATGAAAAGTTCAGTGGCATAGTGGAAAAAGGCTTTGGCTTTTGTAATGTGGTGTTTGGCTGGGATGCCGGCGACCTGGCTTATGACAACTCCACTTACAGCGGATGGCACACCGGCTACCCTGATGCCACGGCAGTAATCGACCTGCAGACATTCCGGCAAATTCCATGGGAGAATGATACACCACTTTTTTTGGCAGACTTTAGAGATGCTAACGGAAACAGTTTACCTGTTTGTCCACGTAGCCTGTTGAAAAACATTGTTACCCAGGCTGAAGATGCAGGCTACACAGCTTTTTGTTCGCAGGAGTTTGAATGGTTTAACCTGGTGAATAATATCAAAGAAATAAATGGAAATAATTTCAGCAATCCGCAACCAATGACGGAGGGCATGTTTGGATATTCTATGCTGAGGGCTTCGCAGAAAAAAGAATACTTCAACGACCTGTTTGATTTGCTTAAAAAATTTGGTGTACCGCTTGAAGGGCTTCATACAGAAACAGGCCCCGGCGTGTATGAAGCAGCCATTACTTATTCAACTGCATTGGAAGCAGCGGACAGAGCGGTTTTATTTAAAACTGGTGTAAAGCAAATTGCTAACAGCCACGGTTTGTTGGCCACTTTTATGGCTAAGTACAATGAGAACTTACCGGGTTGCAGCGGCCATATACACCAGAGCTTGTGGAATGATAAAAATCAAAACCTGTTTGCTGATAAAAAAAGATCAACAGGCATGAGTTTACTGATGGAAAGTTATATGGCGGGCCAACTTTATTGCCTGCCATTTATTTTACCCATGCTTGCACCTACCGTTAACAGCTATAAAAGATTGGTAGAAGGTGCCTGGGCACCCACCACTTTAACATGGGGCATTGATAACCGCACCACTGCACTAAGAGCGCTGCCGGGTAGCAATAGTTCAACGAGGTTAGAAACAAGGGTTCCGGGATCGGATAGTAATCCATACCTGGCAATGGCAGCTTGCCTTGCTGCTGGCCTTTATGGTATAAAAAATAAACTAAAATTAAAAACACCGGCGTCGAAGGGAAATGGTTATGCAGATACAAAGTATGGCCTGTTGCCAAAAAATTTGTGGGAAGCAACTCAGAACATGAAGCAATCAACAATAGCAACAGAATTATTTGGGGAGGCATTTGTTGCCCATTTTACGGCTAGCCGTGAGTGGGAGTGGAGGCAGTTTTCGAAAGTGGTGACGGATTGGGAACTCAAAAGATACCTGGAGATTATTTAGAGAATGGGTGTATAGTATAAACTTCAATTATTAAGTTCAATATAGGTATGCGGTACAAGAGCTACCGTGTGGACACATCTTTTGTAGCTTTGGCTCAAAAATATGTTGACATCATCGTTTAAGGATAGTTTTGGAGATAAGCGTTTGGATGAACGTGGGAATAAATTTGTAAG
>JBKJUP010000086.1:0-25046 GCA_046590675.1 Ferruginibacter sp.
AAGATAAAAATACAGGCGCTTACCAGCACCGCTCCCATTACCACGGGGTAATCCAGTTTTCCTAACGCATCAACGGTTATTTTACCGATTCCCTTCCAGCCAAAAATATATTCTACAAAAAAAGCACCTGCCAATAATTCTGCAAACCAACCGGTGATTGCAGTTACAACAGGGTTCAATGCATTTCTCAACGCATGCCTGAAAATTACGGTGGAGTTACTCAATCCTTTTGCATAGGCCGTTCTTATATAATCCTGGCTAAGTACATCCAGCATTGCACTTCGGGTTAGTTGGGTAATAATGGCAAGTGGCCTGATGCCGAGTGTAAAGGCAGGCAGGATTAAATTTTTAAGGGTCAGGTATTTTTCGCCGGTTACTTCATCAATGGCAAACCAACTGCCAGTTAAATTAAGACCGGTATAAGGATGTAGTACCACTCCAAACAAAAAAGCTATTACAATGGCCATAAAAAAAGACGGTGCAGAAATGCCGGCAATGCTTGAAAATACAGCCGTAGTATCCATCCAGGTTCCTTTTTTAACTGCTGCTAATACACCTAGTAAAATACCAATGATTGTCGCAAAAATCATTGCGGCTACGGCTAACAGTAAGGTGCCGGGCAAGGCCTCCATCAATACTTCACTCACATTTTTTTTTGTTTGATAACTTTTTCGCAGGTAAGGTATTTTAAATGCCAGCTTGGTATCACCGCCAATAAAAAGCCCTTTCAATTCTTTTTTTGTAATGTCTTCTTTGGTGTGAATAGCAACCGGGGAAACATCATTGAGGTAGTAAATAAATTGTTTCCATTTTGGCTGATCAAGGTATAGATCCTTACGGATATTATCCATCGTTTTTTTATCTCCTGTTTGTCCTACAATTAACCGGGCAGGATCACCAAAACCCTGGAACATAATAAACACCAATATAACTACACCCAGCAAAACCAGTAAGGCATACAATGATTTTTTTATAAAATTTACCAACGATTGCTTGATTTATTTGTGCAATGTTTATTGTATTGCTTTGTTAATGTCGGCCCAGCTATATTTTTGCTGCACCACCGGCCCCTTCATTACAAACAAAGTTGGGTTTGCCCTTGCCGCTGTTTTTATTGCTGTGGCATCGCTGGTAAGCACCGGTACATTGTATTGATTCAACACATTGAAAAAGTTGTTTACATTTTCTTTGTCGGATGTAATGATATAAACAGGCCTTTTTAATTCCGTAGCTTTTTTCCACAAATTAGTAAACGATGTGCTCCACCTGTTATTACCTTCCCGCATGTTTTGCAAAAAGAATAAATAGTAATCACCGGTTTGTCCCAACACATCTTCTGTAACATTGATACCTGATGAATCTACCAGTGAAAAATCATTGATTAACGGAACTACATCGTTGCCTTTTTTTACCAGTGTTTGTTTTCTTTCAGCAAAACTCCAGGTGCTATCTGGTAAATTATCCATGGTAAAATCTTTCTTCTCACCGTTTTTCTCATACACAAAAACATAAGCAAACTCATCGGGAATGGCCCCTGCCGGCATCTTTCTTAATTCTAGTAAATCATTGCCTTTTTTATATGGAAGGCAATCTCTTAAAGGCAAATGTTTTAATACATAAAACTGTAAAAAGGTTACTGCAAACAAACTTACCAGTATTAGCATCGGACCGATAAATCCTTTCAACAATGGTTGAATATATTTTCTGCCGATGATAAGGAAAATGATCAGTACCAGCAGTATGATGTCTTTGGTAAATGTTTGTAAAGGCGTTATAGGAATGCAGTCGCCAAAACATCCGCAGGCCCTTATTTTACCACTAAATAACACATAGCCTGTTAGGAAAGTAAAGAATATGGTTAACAATAACAGTAAGGTTAACATGAAGTTTTTTCTCCATCCTATCAACAACGCAATCCCCAATACTACTTCCAGTGCAATCATAATAATTGAAAACATCAGGGACTGCGTGTGCAGTGTATTCATTAACTGTGGTAAGAACCCTGAAGCCGCCCATGCTTCAAAGAATTCCTGCATCTTGTAACTTAATCCAAGCGGATCAATTGCTTTTACAAGTCCTGAAAAAATAAACAATGCTCCTACCAGGAACCGGGAAATATTGACAGCTAATTTCATCTTTGTTAATAACGGCTTTATAGATAATCAGAATATAATTTGGATGTATTTATTGCGATGCATGTTTGCCTTCTTCCATCAGGATCAATGCAAAAACTGCATAGTTTAAAATGTCGTAATAGTTGGCATCAATACCTTCACTGATAATAGTTTTTCCCTCGTTCAACAGGATCTGTTTTATGCGAAGCAATTTTGCTAAAATGAGATCGGTAAAGCTTTCCTGGCTCATTTCTCTCCATGCTTCGCCATAGTCGTGGTTCTTATCATTCATAAGATTCTTTGCCACAGCAACTTTTTCGTTGTACAAAGTTGCAACTTGTGTTACGGGCAATTCTTCATTTTCGTCTGATACAAGGTCCAGTTGAATAAGGCCGATGATGCTATAATTTAATATGCCTTTAAATTCACTGATGATATCATCACCGATCTTCTGTTCGCCTTTTTCCTGGATGGTCCTGATGCGTTTTGCTTTTATATATATCTGGTCCACTACAGATATTGTGCGATACACTCTCCACGAAGTGCCATAATCTTTTGTTTTCTTTAAAAAAATATCCCTGCATAATTCTATGGCCCTATCGTACTGTTGGTCGGTGTTCATGTTTCTTTTAATCTGTCTACTTTTGTTAAGCAATTATTGTAGTTAATCAAATCATCTTTAAAAAATCATAACTACGGTATCAATTTATTGCAAGATGTTATTGTCAAAAATACTTGTTTCTAACTGATGTACACACTTAACTGTAAAGGAAAATTATTATTGATCTCCCAACCTTTGGTAATGGGTATCATCAATGCAACGCCTGACTCTTTTTTTAATCAGCATGCTACCCCTGTGTTGGAGGAAGGTATTGCATTAGCCGGCCGAATGATTATGGAAGGAGCCGACATGTTGGATATTGGCGGACAAAGTACAAAGCCCGGTAGCGAAAGAGTAAATGTAACCGATGAAAAAGCCAGGGTAATTCCCTTGATTGAAAGGATTGTAGAAAGATATCCTGAAGCAATCATTTCTATTGATACCTACCAAAGTGAAGTGGCTGCTGCGGCAGTAAATGCAGGCGCATCAATCGTTAATGATATTAGTGGTGGCGACATGGATAAGGATATGATAAAAACGGTAGCAGCATTACAAGTGCCTTATGTATGTATGCACATGAGCGGCCGGCCGGAAACGATGCAGATCAATCCAACTTATAGCGACGTTGTTAAAGAAGTACTTGATTATTTTATTGCCAAAGTTGATGAATGTAAACAGGCTGGAATAAAGGATTTGATTATTGATCCGGGCTTTGGATTTGGAAAAACAATTACCCACAATTTGCAATTGCTAAAGTGTTTACATGTTTTTAAAATGCTCGATAAACCAATACTTGCAGGCTTGTCAAGAAAGGCTACTGTCTATAAAACATTGGGCATTTCGGTAAATGAGGCATTGAACGGAACAAGCATAATAAATACAATGGCTTTAATGAATGGCGCATCAATACTACGTGTACACGATGTTAAGGAAGCAAAGGAAGCGGTGAATCTTTATAATGCCTATAACATGGTATAACAATCTGCAGGTTTAAGAACGGAATTTAATTTGTTGAAAAAAATAAAAGCTGCTCTTTTTGGGAGCAGCTTTTAAAAAAGTTGTTGTTATCTTATTTGGTAATATACTATTGACCTTGTCCCTGGGCCTGTGGCTGTCCCTGGGCTTGTTGTTGTCCTTGCGCTTGCTGTTGCGCCTTCATCATTGCTTCACGTTGAGCCATCATTTCTTTCCTGGCTTTTTCATTTTCAGTTACAGCCTGGTCTGCTTTCAACAAGTCCACTACATCAATATCAAAAATCAAAATTTCGTTTGCTTTAATTTCGCCTTGAGCCTGTGGGCCGTAAGCAAGTGGAGACGGGATATAAAATCTTGCTTTAGCACCTTTGTTTAAAAGTGTTAAACCATCGTTCCATCCTTTAATTACAGTAAGGCCTCTTGAAGGATCGTTTGACATGGTAACCAATAATGGTGTAGATGGACGGCTACCCGTTGTATCCACGTTAGAATCAAACACCACACCAGCCATTGTTTTACCAGTGTACAGCACTTTTACAGAAACGCTGGTATCAGCCAAAGGCCCGGCACCAGGTGTAAGTATTTCTACATAAGTTCCTAAGGGAGCTTTTACAGCTTTGATGTTATTTTTTGCAAGATATGCAGCAATGGTAGCGTCATCTTTTACAAGCAGTCCAATTGCTTTTACAGAATCTTTTGCTTTTGCCATTTCCATTTGAATCTTGTATGCACTATCTGCACCTCCCTTCGTGGTGTAGATGTTTACAATTTTGTAACTGGTAACAATGCTTGCACCTTTCTTCATGAATGGAGCTGCATTACCAGCTTTGATAAGGCTATCAGTTAATTGCTTTACAATGATACTGTCGCCTTTTCTTGACTGGGTAAAAATTTTGTAGTAAGCAGGAGGAATTCCTACTGAATCCATGGTAACAATCTGGTGTGGAAATTCAACCGGATCAATCATTACCGAATCTTTGCCTACGCCTGTGTAAACCTGTGACAACTGTAATTCAAAGAAGTTGCCGTTCTCTAATTTCTGACCTTTGTTATCCGAAATTATTTTATACTGCATGCCATTTTCTCCCTTCTTAAAAGGTTGGTTGCAGCTTGCAAGTAACAGAGATGATACTGCCAATAAATAAATAAAATGCTTCATTTTTTTGTGTTTAAAATTGATAATTGCTTAATTGATCTTTATTTTCTTTCATAGCAGCAATGAATTTTGCAACTACTTCCTCTAAAGGCTCTTTGTTTTGTCCGCCTGCGGCATTAAAGTGGCCGCCACCGTTAAAATATTTTCTTGCAAAGCTGTTTACATCAAACCCGTCTTTGCTTCTAAAAGAACTCTTACGTTCTTCTCCCCGATCGATGATAATTGCAGCAAGCTTTATTCCCTTAATACTAAGCGGATAATTTACCAGTCCTTCTGTATCGCCGGTAATAATATTAAATTTTACGAGATCCTGTTGTGGTATTGCAATCAATGCAGTATTGTATTCATAAAAAACTTCCATCCTGTTCAGTAATACATTACCAATAAAACGGAAACGGTTTTCCAGGAAGTTATCATACAATTCTTCATGCACATGGCTATGTTGCAGGCCTTTGTCTTTCAGGTGTGCAACCATTCTGTGTACTGCTGCACTGGTAATCGGAAAGCGGAACGATCCGGTATCGGTCATTACACCTGCATACAGGCAATCCGCTACAGGTAAATTTATTTTATCGTCATTGCCGGATGCAATAATAAAGTCATACACCATTTCGCAGGTAGAACTTTTTAATACATCGCTGACACCATAAGCAAATTTGTCAACCTGTGGCTCCTGGTGATGATCAATTAATATACGATCCGCTTGGGCATTTCCAAGGCGCTCTTCCATGCGTTTTGTGCGACTTAATGTATTGAAATCAAGACAAAAAATCCAATCAGCTTCATCAATGGCTTTATTGGCATCTTTGGTTTGCCTTTCGTAATCCAATACTTGTTTGGTGCCCGGCATCCAGTCTAAAAAATCTGCCCAATTGGTAGGTGAAATTACAGTAACCTCGTGGCCTAACTGTATCAATAAATGATATAGTCCAAGGGATGATCCCATTGCATCTCCGTCAGGTTTTTGGTGAGTGGTGATCACCACTTTTCTTGGTTCCTTCAGTAAAGGATATATTTCGTTGATTTGCTGCATAAAGCGGCGCAAAAGTAGGGGAAAGTTTCCACTATTAATGTTTCAAAGCTTGTTAAAGATGCAACAATGCAAAAAAATCAGGTGAAACTCCAAAGCTGATCCTGTAAAGCACTTATCTTTGCGCCTCAAATATTGAAAATATGAGTAATAGAACCTTCACAATGATTAAACCTGATGCAACTGAAAAGGGGCATACAGGAGCGATATTAGAAAAAATTAATGGCGCAGGATTTAAAATAGTAGCGCTTAAAATGTTGCATTTATCTGCGGAAAAAGCAGGGGAATTTTATGGTGTACATAGAGAAAGGCCTTTTTACGGCGAATTGGTAGAATTTATGAGTCGTGGCCCCATTACTGCCGCTATTCTTGAAAAAGATAATGCGGTAGATGATTTCAGGATATTAATTGGTGCTACCAACCCAGCCCAGGCTGCAGAAGGTACCATTAGAAAATTATATGCTGCTTCCATTGGTGAAAATGCAATTCACGGAAGTGACAGTGATGCAAATGCAGCTATTGAGGGTGATTTCCTTTTTAGTAAACTTGAACAGTTTTAGCAGTAGTAACAATTTCAGTATTGAAAAGTCAGCAAAAATTTGCTGACTTTTTTTGTTATATTTGGAACAGGCCTTTTAAGCTTTACTCATTTACATTTTAACCAGCACCCCCACCTTCTTTTTAAATGAATTATTTCATGCTTCAACAGGTATGTGATGATTATAATGCCAATATTCTTTGCAATTATCACGATAAGTTCGTTACCCTGGTATTTTTAAATCAAATATATGCAGGAAGCATTATTACCCATAAACGAAGTCGGCAGGCTCGAAAACCTGCGTCATTACGAAATATTAGATTCTTCACAGGAAAAAGTATTTAATGATCTTGCTTCACTGGCAGCCCAGGTATGCAACTGTAAATACGCTTTGATTTCGTTTATTGATAAGGACCGGCAATGGTTTAAAGCAACTAAAGATGTGCTGATAAAGGAGGCACCACGTTCTACTTCTATTTGTGGACATACCATATTACAGGAAGATATTATGGTAATAAAAGATACAAGCAAGGATACCAGGTTTTTCGATAACCCCATTGTTACCGGGGGATACCAGGTAGCCTTTTATGCGGGTGCAAACATTGCCAGTGCCGAGGGATATAACCTGGGAACTATTTGCGTGATGGATAGCAAGCCCAAAAGAAACTTTTCAGAAAAGCAAAAGACTGTACTGAGAATATTATCCGGTCAAATTGCTACTTTATTGAAATTGGGCATTATCAATAAAAAAGTGATAAAAGATTCAGATGCATTGGTTGAACAGGAAAAGAAAATAGTTCAGCAAACCCTTACAGAACAGGAAGAAGAAAAGAATTTTATCGCAAATGAATTGCATGAAAATTTTGCACAAACCCTTGCTGCAACTAAACTCTATCTTGATTTTGCTGAACGGTCAAAAGAGTTAAGTTCGTTGTTTATTAAAAAATGCAAGGATAATATTTTACACATCATCACCGACTTGAAATCATTATCCAAATCAATGCTGCCAAGTACTTATGAAAAGTCAAACTATTTAGGATTTATACAGGAAATGTTGCACGAATACGGCAGGCAAAATGAAAAGGAAATTAATTTTCAACACAAAGGAAAGTTGGATTGTTACGATTCCATTATTGGCTTAACCTTATTCAGAATCATACAATACCAGTTGAAAAGCGCAAACAATTGTGGGGCAAAAAAAATTAGTATCACCATCAAAACAGATGATTCCATTAAGATTGAATTTTTAGACGACGGTAAAATTGCAGATGCAAATGAACCAGAACGAAAGATGCTTTTGCAACACATTGAAACAAGAATTGGACTTGTAAAAGGAAAAGTAGTTACCAGTATAGATAAAAACAAGCATAACAAGCTTGAAATAGCCATACCGCTGGTTCAATAAATTTGGTTTTCGTTATGCTTCGTGAAGGATTTCAGTTGGACGGGAATTCAACTGTTCATTTCTTTTTATTAAATTTGATACCATGGGAACAGCAGAAGTAGATACCACACTTATTGACGGTTATGTTGAACTTTTAGATAATTTAAGTACAAACAACAAACTTGACCTCATAGCTAAATTGACAGCTTCAGTTAAAACTGACCTAACCAAGAAAAAATCCTCATTCAAAAAGGCCTTTGGTGCGTTCGATTCAAAGAAAACTGCTGAAGAAATTATTGAAGAAATCCGCAATAGCAGAGTTTCCACCAGGCAAATAGAATCGTTTCATTGACACCACATGGCCATTTTTTACCAACAACACAAATCATTTCAAACGTATCAGTGGAATTAAATTAGAAGATTGGACTATAGCTTAATAGCAGGAACGCACTTGCTTTAAATTGCCCCACCTGTCACCAAATAAATAGCTACAAACAGCTATGGTTAATGAGCAAAATCCAGCTCAAAATCGCCTTTAATTCTTTCGATCGACGGATTAAAATATCCAAATTTTACATTCGGGAATTCTTCATGAATTAATTCCATAAACTGTTTTACGCCCATACACTCCCCGGTTTCAGCAACACCTATTTTACCAAGATACCAATCGGGATCAATGTTAAAATTCCTCCACTGAATCATACATAAATCAGTTTCACGAATCAGTTTTCTCAATGCCTCATATTCCTCTATACTATCTGTCATTCCTGGAAACACGAAATAATTTATACTGGTCCAGCCACCAAAACTCCGCATTACTTTTAAACTTTCAATTACATCTGCAAACACGTAATTGTTGGGCCGGTAATAAGGTGTATAAATACTTTCACGGGCCGAGTTGGTGCTCACCCGCATGCTGTTTAAGCCAGCTTCGCATAATGCTTTTACTGCTTCTGGTTTGCTGCCGTTGGTGTTAATATTAATGCTGCCCTTTTGGGTATGCTTTCTTATTTCGATGATACTTTCCCGAATGGTCTCCCACATCAGCAAGGGTTCACCTTCGCAGCCTTGTCCAAAACTTATAATCGGAAAAGGAGCCGTTTCAAGATGAGGTACAGTAAACTCTGTGATTTCTTCTGCGGTAGGTCGGAAATTCAGGCGATCCTGCGTGCTTACAATTGATTCTTCAACCGGTTGAAAACTGATGCATCCAATGCAATTGGCGTTGCAAGCCGGAGAAGACGGTACCGGGCATTCCCATCGGCCCAATGCGAAATTTCTTGCTGCCGGACAATTATAGGTCATGCAGCAGTTTTCCATCAAATGCTTTACCAACCTGTTGTGCGGGTAAGCTTCCAATAAGTGGTTGGTTCCGGTTTCTATCAGGTCTTCATCGTACCCTTCTGTTTCCTGGCGAATATCCTGTTCTATTCGTACTGCAGGTACATATATTTTCTCTTCCAGCCAACCGGCTGCTGTATAACAAAATAAAGGTAATGTAGGTGCATCATCGGAGGTTTCGTAGGCAGCCATGTACAACCCTGTATGTGCAGGCGGTATAAAAGCGGCAACAGCCCAGCCCTTATCGCATAAACGCATTTCACCTGTTTTAACATCAATTCCAATTCCCCGGCGGCCCGGTAACTCGTATAAATTACCCCCATTGGGTAGCTCTATCCATTCTTCTAACGGAACCGGCAATGCATCCCAGCCACTGCGGCCGGTTACATAAAGGCTTGTATCTTCAAAAATATTTCCTGCTCCATCGGAGTAAAGTATGTATGGGCTTTGTTGTATTTCCATTGTATTTATCGCTGCTTGATTGTTCTTCTTTTAACCAGGTAAGGCCTGTAGTTTCAAGTTGAACTTTAATTGAGTGCCTGCAAAAATCGTTCATTTGTTGCAGTTCTTCAAGTTTAAAATTTTTTTATGAGACTTGTTGGTATTGGAAAATGCCAACCGATATTTATTTGTTGGTGCTGAAACTGATCGCTTATCAATCAGGAGGGATTTCTTAATAAGGCAGAACAAAAAGCGTTGAACTCCTGTTCGCCGGTTTCATCAATATCGTGCTCTATCATTACCTGGTACAATTTATTATTGCTAAAATCGATTGTTAGCAGGTTGTCTTTAAGGATCACATTGTTAAATTCAGACCAGGGCCGAACCGGGCCGCTCCATAATTTTTTAAATAATATACCATCCTTATTCAACTGTATAAATGGCTTCTTGTAGAAACGTTTTATAACAGTTCCATAAATTAATAAAATGGCGCCGAAAGCAATAGAACGGGTTGCGACGCATAACAGCATTGCTGCGACCGACAATAAAATCAACCTGCTGATGTTGAATTTTACAATGATCATTTTTACAAAAATTGCCATTAACAACAACACTAAAGCAGCAATAATATTTAAGTAAATAAAATTGTCTGTACGGTAAACATAACACGCAACTGCCGCAATACCCAGCATGGCTCTTGTTACAATTATATCAATATCGGGGCCGTCTTCTTTTATATGAAAAGTGTACATAACAGGAAGTTCCATGAAGTACCCGCCTGGGTTTGAAAGCGATAGGTGCCTGGTAAATTATTCGTACTTGTATTAGTTTTGAGCAGCAACCGATACGGCTACCGGGTTAGATGCTGTGAGCATATTGCACATTTTAAAAAGGCATCTTGCACCTACATTTTCATCCCATTCATCTTGACTAACGCCCACTTCATTCAGATCGAATCCAATTAACCTGCGGCCGCTCTTCATCAATTTTTTAAACAGGTAAAATATTTCCTCCGTTTCAAAACCACCTTGTACCGGTGTGCCGGTATGTGGACATAATTTGGGTTGCAAACCATCAATATCGAAACTTATGTAAATATTTTGAGGAAGGTGAGCAATGATTTCATCCACCATCGATTGCCATGTTCTGCCTTCATAAACAAGGCTCTTAATATCTTTATCAAAATAGGTAACTACCCTATCACTATTATTTTGAATATAATCCCATTCTTCCTCACAAAAATCCCTGATGCCAATCTGAACCAGTTTTTTAATCTGGGGAATTTCTTCCAACGCATTGTACATAATGGAAGCATGAGAATAGTTGAAATCTTCGTAAGCTTTTCTTAGGTCGCAATGAGCATCTATCTGTAAAATACCAAAATCTCCATGTTTTTCTGCAATGGCCTTGTAAAAACCAAATGGCGTGCTGTGGTCGCCGCCAAGCAATCCAACCAGTTTGCCGCTGTCTAAAATGTCTTTTGTTTGCTGATAAACCCATTCGTTCATGTAAAGACTTCCGGCATTTACTTCCTTTAGCGTTTTACACATAAACTTATTATCATCCACTTCTTCACCTTCTGCAATGTAATTGATGTATAGTTCAGCTTCTTTGCGCAGGTAATCGCTTTTCATCAGAATTTTCTTGTCAATTGACCTCATAAAATAGCCTTGTTTCCAGGCATCTTTTATTTCGGGATCAAACAGGTCAACCTGCAGGCTGGCCTTAAAAACATGTTCCGGAGCCCTTGCTGTACCTGCATTGTAGCTTACTGTAACTTCCCAGGGAACTGGCAAAATTATCAATCTTGCATCTTCTTCCTGGAAGGGTAAACCAAAAATATTGTTGTTAGGATTTCCTACCGAATTAGGATTGAATTGAGAGAGATCAGTCATTACCGTTTGTTGTATGAAAATTTATTGTCCATTTTTTCCATGGGAAAAACGCAGCAAAGATAAGCGACTGTTCAACAAAAGGAATATGCAACAGCAAGAAATTTCCTAAATGGAAAACAAAAAGGCCATAAAGTAAGAAGCGATCAAATTTCCTGGTGAAAAAGCCAATCAATAAAGACAATTCCATCAGTGCGGCCATCCGGTAAAACCATTGTGAAAGCCCGGGATGTTCCGCCAGGTAAGCGATGATATCAGCCTGAAATCCGGTGGGTTTAAAAAACAGCCATTCTGCGTTCATTTGTTGCAAAATGTGGCTCATGTTTAGTGGATACGCAAACCCTCCGTAATACAATTTATATAAGCCGGCACATGTGTATAAAAAGCATATCCAATAACGGATGCCATCCCACAATAAACTGAACTTTTCTGTCTTTAAAACTAAAAACGGTATTGGAACCAGCAGGTAGCCAATTTGTGCATAATGTTTGCCAGCGGCCGTACAGTAACAAACATATAATATCCAGATGCCTACTACGGTTATACGTGTAAATATGCGTTGCCCCGGAACAAAAATGCATATAATGCAGGAGCAGGTTAGTATGATATCAAATGCCAATGCTGCTCCCCGATGTTGCAATAACCATTGCGGCAATCTTAGTATGTGCAACAACCAAAATGTGTTATCACTTTCGGGATCTATTAAAACAGGTTGCTGCAACTGGGATAATAAGCTATTGGTGCTAAAAAAATATATCAATATTACAAATAGCCAACTAAAAATCACGGGCGCCATCAACTGCCTTGGATAATATGATTGCGTTGATAGTATCATTTGTTGAACACAGTAAATACAACGCTATCTTCCGGCGATTTGTAAATAGCTGAATTAAAATGTATGTAAGTTGAAACGATGGAAACGGACGAATACCGGCTATTTTGCATATGTTGAAAATAGCGATTCCACCAGCCCGGATATGCATTTAGATGAACACTATCATTCAGTAAACTTTGTTGTAAATAATGATATGTTTTATCATTAACACGATTTTTAAACCTATCATCTAAAGTTTGGCTGAGTGGATCGATGGGGCTTTGTCTTTTTCGATCAATAAAATAACTGGTATTGTTCATCAGCATTTCCCGTTCTCTCCCACTTAATTTATTGGTATTAAAATATCCTTCAGGTGTTTTTATCAGGATAACATTAATGGAATCGTTGGTTGACTGAACCGATCCAAACATCTGGTATAAAAAAAATGGTATGTTTTCAATTCCCTTTACCATAAAAAATGCCTGGCAAAAAATGGCGATCATAATTATCCAGAATAATAATTTCCATTGCCTGTAAACTTTTTGTAAATACATAAGATGTTAAAACTATTACAAATTATTTTCCCGGCGCAAAGTCGGGTAAATTCAAAAAAAGGAGCATGATTTTGTGTTACCTTTGCGGCACAAATATATTCATGCTATGAAGAAAACTCATATAATTATGCTTGTAGGGATAGCAATTGCTATCGGAGCCTTAATTATGATGTCGGTAGATTTTTCAACTTACGATACCATTGATTCTGCCAAACTGAAACAAGGCAAATTTGTTCACCTGATTGCAAGGCTTGATAAGTCGGCTCCGGTGGACTATGATCCCGCAAAAAATCCCAATTACTTATCGTTTACTGCAGTTGACAGTTTAGGAGGAAAAGCAAAAGTTGTGTACCTCAACACCAAACCACCTGAGCTGGAACATAGTGAGCGTGTGGTATTGAAAGGGAAAATGCAGGGAGACGTATTTGAATGCAGTGATATTTTATTGAAATGCCCAAGTAAATACAAGGACGATAAAAAACAATTGGAGAAGACAGTTGTTGATAATTAAGCAAAAATTTTAAAGCAGTTTTAGTCAATACTAAAAGCACGTAATTTTATAAATGCTGCTTCATTTACCTTAAAAATAAAACCGGCTTAAGAACCAGTAAGCACAGGTATATAACAAAATAGACAATATGCAATTTGAAGGAGAACACCTGTGGGTAGGTAAGATTGGACACTTTTTTATTTTACTGGCATTTACCGCTTCTCTGCTAAGCACCATCGCCTATTTTTTAGCCGCTAAAAAAAATGACGCAGTCGAAAAACTTTCCTGGTTAAGATTTGCACGTACCAGTTTCATCGTGCAGGTGGTATCTGTACTGGCTGTATTCTCTTCCATTTTTTACCTGTGCTCCCATCATTATATTGAATACCTGTTTGGCTATAAACATACTTCCCGGGAGCTGGAATTTAAATACCTTTTTGCTTCTATCTGGGAAGACCAGAGTGGTAGTTTTTTATTGTGGAGCATCTGGCATTGTGTGTTAGGCCTTGTATTAATTAAAACCAGCAAAGAATGGGAAGCGCCGGTAATGTCGGTCGTTAGTCTTGTCCAGGTATTTTTGGCTATGATGATTATGGGTATTTTCATCTTTGGTACCAAAATCGGGAATAGTCCATTTGTACTTACCCGAAATGAAATAAATGGCCCGCTCTTTAGCATGCCTGATTATTTGAGCAAGATGCGTGATGGTGTTGGATTAAATGTTTTACTCCGCAATTATTGGATGGTTATTCATCCCCCCGTGTTATTTCTTGGTTTTGCATCTACCCTTATTCCTTTTTCTTTTGCAGTAGCCGGATTGGCCACGAAAAAATTTGGTGATTGGGTAAAACCAGCATTGCCCTGGGCATTATTCAGCGCCTGCGTATTGGGTGTTGGCATTATGATGGGAGGAAAATGGGCCTATGAATCTTTATCATTTGGCGGATACTGGGCCTGGGATCCGGTAGAAAATGCCTCTTTTGTTCCCTGGTTGATATTGGTTGCCGGCTTGCATACTATGGTGATTTATAAAGCAACCGGGCATTCTTTAAGAGCCAGCTATCTTTTTGCCATTCTTACTTTTGTATTTATTTTATATTCCACGTTCTTAACCAGAACTGGTGTATTGGGCGATACTTCGGTACATGCTTTTGCCGAATCCGGCAGGCCAATGTTTAACCTGATCCGGTTCTTCCTGGCTATTTTTGCCATACCCGCTCTTGTATTGTTTATCTATAATTATAAAAAGATCCCTGCTGAGCGTACGGAGGAAACTACCAATTCCAGGGAGTTCTGGATGTTCATCGGATCACTTGTATTGTTTTTATCCGGAATGTTCATCATTACAAAAACATCTACGCCAGTTTTCAATGCCATATTTGATACAAAGTTTGCACCGCCGGAAGACATAGAGTTTTCCTACAATAAAGTAATGGTGCTGGTGGCTATCATCATTGGCATGTTAACAGCCATGACCCAATACTTTAAATATAAAAGTACACCGGCATCTTATACAATAAAAAGAATTGCGGTGCCAACACTTGTTGCCGCTGTAATCACTACCCTGCTGATTATCTTTTATCCAATTACATACTACAAGGGAGGAATTGCTTTTTTAACAGCTATATACGCAGCGCTTTTTGCAGGTATCTATTCAGTGATTGCCAATGCTTATTATATCTGGAACGGATTAAACGGTAAATTAAAAGCGGCAGGCGGATCAGTAGCACATATCGGTTTTACCCTGATGATTGTGGGCATGTTGATTTCGGCAGGAAATAAGAAGGTAATCAGCGAGGAAAAATTCAAAGATTTTGTGATTGAAATGGGCATCGATCCGCTTACAAAACAACCGGATAATGCTGCTGAAAATATCAATTTGCTCCGCCATGTTGCTAAGAAAATGGGGCCATACGACGTTACTTATTTAAATGACAGCACGGGTAATGAAACCGGCAGGCGCTTTTATCACCTTGCCTTTGAACGTAAAAATGCCGTAACAAATAAAGTTGAAGAATCGTTTGTACTAAGTCCGGATGTGTACCTGATGAAGGACAATAACATGAGCAGTAATCCCGATACAAAGAATTACCTGACCCATGATGTATTTACGTACATTTCATACGCATTGAATCCGGAAGCCAATAAGGACACTGCTCAATTTAAAGTGAGCGAAGTTGCAGAAGGCGACACTATATTTTATTCAAAAGGATTTATGGTTTTGAATAAGGTTATTAAAAATCCGGCATCTAATAAATTTAACATTCCGGTTACCGGGCCTTCGGTGATTGCTGATATCACCGTTACTGCCAAAGACAGCAGTCACTACAAAGCTTCGCCCATGATAATGATCGATAGTTTGGGAATTAACCAGGTAGATGATACCATTTATGCTCAAAACCTTTTTGTAAAGTTTGCAGGTGTTAGTGCCGACCAGAAGAAGCTGAAAATTGGCGTAAAGGAATCAGATAAAATGATTGATTTCGTTACATTGAAGGCTTATATATTTCCATATATTAACCTGGTATGGATTGGTTTAATAGTAATGGCCATTGGGCTGGCAATGAGTTTTGTAAAGCGGTTATCCCTATCAAAAACACAAGGAGCCCTGGTGCTGACTTTTGTTTCCATTGCACTCTTCTACATGTTTTTGCTGGCAAATTAGTTTTATCTGTAAGCAGCATTTTTTGTGATTTACTGTTCTATGCTATGAGAAGAACTTTTTATTAAGGTTCGGCGTATGTATTTTAGGTTTTATACGTTATGATATTGCTATAATTTTAACGAGCCCAAATAAACAGATTGTGTACATTCACAAAGTAAAATGATCCGTTCAATCCGATACAATTTTTTAAATGTACTACTAATTACCCTTTTCCTTGTAGCAGGAAAACAATCGGCCTATGCCCAGCAAAGTATAAATGACACCATTACTTCTTACGCAGTAATATATCTTGGTGACACCATTGAGGCCAAAACCCTGATGGATTTTTCGCTCTATTCCCGTTACAACAGGTCGCAAATGAATGAGCGGGCAAAATGGACCCGCCTTCGTAATGCCATTTATGTAACATTTCCTTATGCAAAAAGGGCCGGAAGAGTAATGAATGACGTGAATGCTCACCTGGTTGCAATTCCCGATAAAGAAGATAGAAAAAAGTACATTAAAACCCGGGAAAAAGAACTGAAAAAAGAGTTTACAGACCCGCTTACCAACCTCTCTATTTACCAGGGAAAAGTGTTGATGAAGCTAATAAACCGTGAAACCGGTAATAACTGTTACGAAATAATAAAAGAATACAAAGGAAGTTTTACTGCACGTTTTTATCAAACAGTTGCATTTTTCTTTACTACCAACTTAAAGCAACCCTACGACCGCCTGGGCGAAGACCAGGAAATGGAGAAAATAGTGTTGGAAGTTGCCCGTATGTATGGCCCGTATGGTGGTTAACCTTTTTATTGATTACTCCGCTCCTGTTCCCTTTCTTTCATTTTGTTTTCAGCATCGTTTATCTTTGCGTCAATTTTCACAAAAGCAATAAATATGTTGAAACTCGATCTGTTGGTATTTGCCGTGCATCCCGATGATGCGGAACTTTCATGTGGCGGTGTATTGTTAGCTGAAAAACTAAATGGTAAAAAAACCGGCATTGTTGATTTAACCCGTGGTGAATTAGGAACCAGGGGCACCGCGGAGACAAGAGAGCAGGAAGCGGCTGATGCGGCAAAAATTTTACAGGTTGATGTAAGAGAAAATTTAGGGCTGGCAGATGGGTTCTTTCAAAACGACGAAGCCAGCCAGCGCAAAGTGATAACTGCTTTACGTAAGTACAGGCCCGAAATAATTATATGCAATGCCCCCGAAGACCGACATCCCGATCACGGTAGAAGTTCGGAATTAGTAGAGGATGCAGCATTCCTGTCGGGGCTTAGAAAAATTGAAACGATTGGTGATGATGGTAAACCGCAGGAAGAATGGCGGCCTAAATATGTATTTAATTTTATCCAGGACAGATTCCTCAATCCCGGCTTTGTAATTGACATTTCGCATGTGATTGATCAGAAACTAGCTTCTATCAGGGCATATCGTACCCAGTTTGATAGCCCTTCTACGGACGAACCACAGACTTATATTTCCTCACCGGATTTCCTCGAAAGCATCATTTACCGGGGTAAAATGTTTGGCAAAATGATTGGCGTAGCCCACGCTGAAGGCTTCATCAGTAAAAAAATGATTGGATTTAACAATTTTGATGGGTTTATTAAGATCAAAACCTGATTTGGGCATAAACAATAGGCTCTTCCCCATAAATAAAATTGTAACTTCGTGCCCATTCTAAAATCTCAGATTGATGGCCACACCTAAATTTATTCAGCAAAGCACCGACTTCCACCAGGAACTTAAAAAAAGAGTTAACCAGTATTTTGTAGATCGAAAAAAAGCTTCCACCGGTAATTTCGGTTTATGGTTTAAAGCTATTTTCTTTTTTACAGCCTATTTTGCTCTGTACGTTCACCTGGTATATTTCACGCCGGCTACCTGGTTGGCAGTGATTGAATGTGTATTGTTGGGATGTTTTACAGCAGCCATTGGTTTTAATGTAATGCATGATGGTGGTCATGGTAGTTTTAGCAAAAGCAAGGCAATGAATAGGGTTGCTGCAGTTTCTGTGAATTTTTTGGGTGCCAGCAGTATCATGTGGAACATGAAACATAACATCATTCACCACACTTATACCAATATTGATGGTATTGATGACGATATTGAAATTAAGCCCTACTTAAGGATGTGTACAACGCAAAAGCGTTATTGGATGCACCGTTTTCAACATTACTATGTGTGGTTTTTATATACCCTGCTCCACCTTATCTGGATTTTTCTTACAGATTATCAAAAATATTTTAAACGTAGAATTGGATCAGTGCCTATTAAAAAATTGACTGTAAAAGAACATTTCGGTTTTTGGGGTGCCAAAATTGGATACATTATTTTATTTATGTTACTCCCTATTTACATGGTGGGTTTTGTAAAATGGATGGTAGGTTTTTTAATTACGAGTATGGTTACAGGTTTTGTAATCAGCATCGTTTTTCAATTGGCACATACAGTTGAAGCTACTGCCTTTCCAATGCCGGTAGCAACCACCAACAGAATAGAAAATGAATGGGCCATTCACCAGATACAAACTACAGCCAATTTTGCTACGAAAAATAAGCTCATTTCATGGTTGGTTGGAGGTCTGAATTTTCAGATTGAACACCATTTGTTTCCTAAGGTATCTCATATTCATTACCCGGCTATCAGCAAAATCATAAAGCAAACCTGCGTTGATTTTGGTATAAAGTACCTGGAGTATCCTAAAATGCGTACAGCAATCGCTTCTCATGCATCTTACCTGAGAAGAATGGGGCGTGGAGATTAATTCATAAAATTATTTATAAAAGGCCTTTGTTTGATTTATCATGCAAAGGCCTTTTTTAATTTAGCCCAGGTGAGTACGCTGCGAATAAAACATTTCATAAAATGATTGTTTTGCCGGACGAGCTAAAAAATAACAAATAATTTTTATTGACCTATCAAAGACTGACTGCCTTAATATTTCTTGTCATAAATTCGCAATAGAAAATTTATCAAATGTCTGAAGAAAAGAGCCTGAATTTTATAGAAGAAATAGTTGAGGAGGATCTAAAGAGCGGCAAATATGAAACCATTTATACACGCTTTCCACCGGAGCCCAATGGGTACCTCCATATTGGCCATGCAAAAAGTATTTGCCTGAATTTTGGATTAGCCAAAAAATATAACGGAAAAACAAATCTTCGGTTTGATGATACCAACCCGGTAAAGGAAGAAACCGAATATGTTGACAGTATTAAAGAAGATGTACGCTGGCTTGGATTTGATTGGCAGCAGGAATTGTATGCCAGTGACTATTTTGATCAGCTACATGATTTTGCGGTACAACTGATTAACAAAGGCCTTGCTTATGTTGATGATCTGAATGCGGAACAACTGGCAGCGTTAAAAGGAACTCCCACAGAAGCTGGAAAAGATAGCCCCTTCCGAAATAGAACGATCGAAGAAAATTTGCTTTTATTCAGCGAAATGAAAGCAGGCAAATATAAAGATGGTGAAAAAGTGTTGAGGGCCAGGATATCCATGTCGGCCAATAACATGCACATGAGAGATCCCATTATTTACAGGATCAAACATGCACACCATCACCGCACCGGCGATAAATGGTGCATTTACCCGATGTATGATTTTGCCCATGGCGAAAGTGATAGTATAGAAAAAATTACCCATAGCATCTGCACACTGGAGTTTATTCCACACCGCGAATTGTACGATTGGTTTATTGAAAAGCTTGAAATATTTCCATCAAAACAATATGAATTTGCAAGGCTCAATATGACCTATACGGTTATGAGTAAACGCAAACTGTTGCAGTTGGTAGATGAAAAGTATGTGAACGGTTGGGATGACCCACGCATGCCAACTATAAGTGGTATGCGCCGCCGGGGCTACACAGCAGAAAGCATCCGTGTATTTTGTGAAAAAATTGGTGTAGCAAAAAGAGAAAACCTGATTGATTTAAGCCTGCTGGAATTTTGTGTAAGAGAGCATTTGAATAAACTGGCATTAAGGGTAATGGCCGTATTAGATCCGCTAAAATTGGTTATCACCAACTATCCGGACGATCTGCAGGAAGACCTGGTGAGTGAAAACGGACCAGATGAATCTTACGGAACAAGGATCGTTCCTTTTAGTAAAACATTGTGGATTGAGAAGGAAGACTTTATGGAAGTGCCCATTAAAAAATGGTTTCGCCTTACGCAGGGAGCAATGGTTCGTTTAAAAAGTGCTTACATTATTAAATGCGACAGTTTTGTAAAAGACGGCGATGGTAATGTTACGGAATTGCACTGTTCCTATATTCCTGAAAGTAAAAGTGGGGCTGATACCAGTGCCATCAGTGTAAAAGGAACCATCCATTGGGTGAGTGCAAAGCATGCGTTGGAAGCGGAGATACGCTTATATGACCGGCTTTTAAAAGTAGAAAATCCTTCCCAGGAAGAAGGTGATTTCAAAGAATATATTAATCCAAATTCATTGGAAGTAATAAGCCGTGCTTATACCGAACCTTCGCTGAAGAATGCGGTAGTTGGCAACAGTTACCAGTTTATCAGGAAAGGATATTTTTGTCTTGATAGAGAAAGTACCCCTGAAAAGCTTGTTTTTAACAGAACCGTATCGCTTAAAGATGCCTGGGCAAAGGAAACAAAGAGAGGATAGCTATTTATTTTTGAAAAACCTACAGGGTTTTACCTGTAAAAAATGGACGTTTTAGGGTATTGGTAAAACAATTGGCCCTACCTACTTTTACAACAGATCAGGGGCATTAATATTGAAGAGGATTTGAGAAAAGTGAAGCCCAACGCATAAAAAAATAACTCAGTTGCTTTATGCAATTTTGAATACGATAATTGATGGGGGTCAATTTTTAGTTAATCAAACCGGAATTTATTCCGGTTTTTTTATTGCCTTGTTCTCAAGGCTTAAACTGGGGAAAGCCGAAGCAATCAACATCACTATGGTAGTAATCAGCATCAGGTAAAGACCTGTCTTTTTATCGGGACAATAGGCATTATAACAGGAAGAAAATAAGATATAACTTTTTATAGAATAGCCTACTGCCAATGCGCAAACAAAAAGATTTGTTCTTTTGGCCCAGATCTTTGGGAGCAACATTAAGGTTATTACAACCAAAGCTATAAACACCAGTAATTTGCCTGGCTTTCCATAATTATTCTGGTAAGAATAAAACCCGGTAAATGTTCGTTCAGCCGCATTTGTTATGGTTGCATCATTGTAATAGGCCCAGGGCATAAAACAGGAAATAATTAACAAAACGCATGCTGCGATGCCTACCCAATGTAAAATTTTTGGAACCATAATTTAAAAAAGTCCCTCTCCGGTTGGAGAGGGTTTAATTTATCCGGCTTCAATGCGTTTGCCCGAAACCAATATTTTGTTAGTAAAATAATGTGCTACAATCCCCTTCCGTCCTCTTTTATCTAAACCAACTTCACAACTTCAAAGATACAACTTTGATGTTCGAAACAGAATTATGGGAAAGGCTAATTAATATTTTGAGGTGCTGTCTTTAAACCTGAAAGGTTATTATCATTATAGTAATCAGGTAAAATGTTGTCCAAAACCCCGCAGGGGTGATATAGCTAAACACAAAACTTATTTGCTATGCCTGTAACATTTTATCAAATTGATATGTAGATTTTTTTTCCGCACACAATTCCATTTGCCCCAGCGTACGGCTTGTTTTCCAACTGATTCCTGTAATTCCCGGTAAAAATATCTATGGGTGGCTGGTGGCTTAATCATGAATGTCGGCAGCATGGAAATGCCGTCATTTTTATCATCATCTTTTATGCCTGCCAATGCTAATGATACATACAATGACGATTATTTTCAATGGATTCATGATAATAAATTGTTTTCGATGGCTGTTATTTACTGACTGCTGTTAAAGTAACCGGCCCTGATAGTCCCGATGGCAAAGGTTTCCAGCTAGCTGCACTAAACAATCCATTTTTGCTGTTCTCCTTTAACCGAGCCGGCATATTGGTATTGTAAAATATTTTCCAGGGCAAATTATTTTTGTCCATATAAATAATACGATTGGCCATCAGGTTGGCTACAATAATTTCCAGCTTATTATTTTGCTGCAATAAAGCAGCAGGAAAAACACACTGAAATGTTGGGCCTATTAATGTTGCTATTTTTTTACCATTCAATAATACTTCAGCAGTTTCATTCACTTTTCCCAAATCCAGTTTCCAGTACAAATTATCACCAGCCGGCTTTTCAAACATCATCGAGTATTTGGCCGTACCTGAAAAATTTTGATAGTCTTCCCCATTTAAACTGGTCCACAATCTTGGCTCAGTAAGCGTTACAGATTCGGGTAATTTAGGGCCTCCGTCTAAAAACTTTAAGGTCCATACTTCTTTGATGGTTTGCGGTTCGCCGATCGTTTGAATGTATGGAAAATGATTGCCCTTCTTTTTTGTAGTTGATAACTGCAGAATGGTAGATTCATAAGGTTTTAACTGAACCAGTACTTCAATGGTTCCCCCACTTGCTTTTCTCCAATTGGCGATGCCGGCTTTATTTGTCATGGCATCAAACATAACAACCGTAGATGCTTTTGCATTTAATTTCACCCAATTATTTACTTCCTGGTCGCTTCTGTTATTGATAAAATATAGCAAGCCATCTGCATTTTTTCGTTTAATGAATTGCAATCCCTTTTCCTGGATCGTTTCTATGTTAACACCCGCTTTCATCAATAATTTTTCTACATTGCTGCCCATTAAAAAACAGCCTTTTCCGATTACTGCTTTTTGTATTCCATCATCATCTGAAAATTTTAACTGACCGGTTAAAGCGTTAAAAGCTTTCGTATTTTCCACAAGCTTGCTCAACCCCGGAACCCCTTCCGGCATTTTTATATAAGCAAGAATTGTAGCACCATTCTTAGCCAGCGCTACAAGTTTCTGCAAAGATGACAATGGTAAATATTCATTGGCTGGCAATAAAATTGTTTGATATGTATTACCACCCGTAAGCAATGATTTTCCTGACCCGGTGATGTTTTGTAATTGCTTATCCGAAAAAAAATCAAAACTGTAACCGTTTTCCTGCATACGGTTTGAAACCTTTTCAAACTCTGTTCCGGCAAACTCACGTCCCATACCATCAAAGTGTTGTAACATCTCCCTGCCCGGTTCCGAATAGCGATCCGCAATCGGGTAATAAACCAATATATCATTGGCTGGTTTACCCTGCTGTAGAAAAGACTGCACCCTGGTAATGTATTCATTTAACACATGAAAATCTTTCCATTGCGGGTTGGTAGGTTGAAAATGAACCGCAGCATAAAACAGCCATCCGGGCCATGGTGCGTCTTTGGGCGAGTACGCTGTACCATGATAAAAAATATGGTTAACACCTCCCAGGAAATATAAATCAATGGCTTTTTTTACATCTCCCCAGGAGGATAAAAAATGTTCGTTTAACCAGGTGGCAGATTCTGAAGAAGTTAATTTTTTACCGGTAACATTTGCTGCAGAACTGGCAAACTTAAAACGCAGCACATCGGTTCCCTCCGTTTCCGGGATATCGACAACACTGTACAGGTCAAGTGTATTGCCTGGCGAACCATGAGATTGGTTGCGAACCAGGGCGCCTTTTGAACTGCCCCATTTTTTCCATTCTTCGGTAAAATGTTCCAGTATCAATGCACCGATCACTGTGCGGTAATCATACATTACGCGGCTGTTTTTATCCGCATTGTCTTTTCCAAATAAAGCCGGCAAATAATCCCGCAGATCGTACCCCATTCTTTGCTTAAATTCCGAAAAAAACTGCGGCGTCCAATTGGCTTCTCCCCTTGCATCATCTACTTCGTACGAGTCGTTAAAAAATGCCCGCAGGTAAGCAATATCGTGGCCCTTAAATGCTTTGTCAAATTCACTAAAGTAATTCCTGGCAGACGTGGCAGAAAAATGATCGATCGCATACCCTTCACCACCCGGTGCCGCTCTTTCTACAATTTTTCCATGAAGGCCCTCAAACAATGCGTACAAGGTCCAGCTACCATTACCAGCTATCCAGTTAAGTTTTCCATTCTTGTCCACTTTATGGGTGATGTCTTCAATTGTGCCTGCATCTGAATAAGCCATTAATGTTTGTAGTGGAAGTTTCCCTGCATACTTTACCTGGTCCATTGCCAGTGCCTGTAAATTTTTGTTTGCAGCAAATGGTTGCACCAAACTCCCCGGACCAACCTGTTTATTATTGGTGGTTCTAACCAATGCAGCCTGCATATATTCAACCGGTTCATTTAATTGTTCGCCACTTTTGACTGCGTACATTTTATAATAAACTGACTTGGCAGCATCTGCATCCTTAACCCACGGGCCACCAAAAGGCCATCCGGTAGCATTGGCCATATCCACGCCCATTCCTAATCTTTTCGACTCAGCTAAAGTATGATCCAGTAGTTGCATCCACTGGGGTGTAAGAAAATTTACAAACTGTTTTTCATATCCATAAATACCATAGATCGGAGTTATTTCCACACCACCAAGCCCTGCCTGTTGGTATTCCTCCAGGTTCCAGGTAAGCCCTGCTTTATTTACTGCGCTTCCCTCCCACCACCATCTTGTCCATGGCTTTGTTGTTTGCGTAATGGCAGGCCATTTAATTTGAGCGAATGATGATAAACAGGTAAACAATAAAACTCCAATCAATAACTTTTTTTGCATCTCTATTTTTTTAAATTTCACTTGCTTTAATTTCTGCCGCATAAATATTTTCAATGCCTTCAAAATTAGCCCTGAATATGATCCATTTGCCATCAGGACTAAAATGCACATTGGGCTCCAGTTTGTAATTATGGAATTTCATATTAACCAGTTTGGTGGATTCAAAATGATCGCCGGCCGGTTTAAAGAAATAGATCCATTGGCCGTCTTTTGCATGGGCTACCTGGCCCGGATCACCGCCATCACCTGCAAAAAATTGCTGATCGGGTGATATGGCAAAATGTATGGACCACTCATTGCGTGTTAATGAATATTTTATTTCTTTACCGGTGTTAACATCGGCTCCGGCATAGAAAAAAGTGGC
>JBKJUP010000005.1:0-129728 GCA_046590675.1 Ferruginibacter sp.
TAGCTTTAGTGCTAAACCTCGTCGCCATGACGAGGCATGCACTTGTGTCCCTACTTTTAATATTATTCATCCCGAAAAATAAAATTGGGCTGCGAACGAGTTATTGAGCAAGCCCTATTTCTATAAATTTAGTAGTTCGATTCTATTGATTTTTTGTTTTACCGGGTAAAAACCTGTGGACAAAATAGCTTACTTTGTACGCGATATTGGGAGAGATGAAACAGCTTAAAAAATATAACCTAAATAAATTATTCTTCACCCAACCATTTACACTTAAATCCCGTCTTATCTTTATATGCATGCGATGATTTTTTACACCAATAAACATGGCAAGTCATCCTTAATTATGATCAAATATTTTTTGAGAACCGGTTTAATCGCAATTGCATTTCTGCTGAATTATGTTTTTGCTGAGGCTCAAACAATTTTTGTAGTTTCCGGCAAAGTGATTGACAATGCCAATCAGCCTGTTACCGGCACAACAATCAGATTGGCCGGACTACCCGGTGGCACTATGACAAAGGCTGATGGCAGTTTCACCCTTACAACCCGTAAATGGAGCGATTCGCTTGAACTAACGCACGCCGGCTTTGAAAAACTAAGTATTGCCTTAAACAAACAACATGCTACCGATCTGCTATTGCAACTTACACATCACGAATCATTATTAAATGATGTGGTGATAAAAGTGTCTATGTTGGATAAAGAACCGGGTAAACGTTTTATGAAAAAGGTGATTGCCAATAAAGGGTTAAACAATCCTGACCGCTTTAGCAGCTATAGTTATCAGCAATACAAACGACATGAGCTTGATGTGAAAAATTTGGATACCGCCGCCGCCGGCAACAAGGGACTTAAAAACCTGGCAATAAATATTTACCGAAGTACGGGGGCTGAAAATGCACATAGTTCTATATTACCTATCTATTTTTCTGAAATAATTTCTAATAATTATCACAGCCTTTTACCTGCAATAGAAAAAGAAAATATTTTAGCAAAAAAAAAGCTTGGGCTTCAAACCGACGACCTTTTAAGAAAGCTGGATAAGTTCAATTTTAGTTTTAATATTTATGATAATTGGTTACCTATATTTACTCAAACCTATGCGAGCCCAATAAGTAATAGTGCCTTCAGTTATTATAACTTTTATTTTAGCGATAGCAGCATCGTAAACGGAAAAAAGCAATACAGGATTCACTTTAGCCCGAAGCAAAAATTTGAAAGAGCATTCACCGGTTCGCTCTGGATCAATGATAGCAGTTATTCTATCAGTAAAATTGACATGAACCTCAGCAGTACGGCCAATTTAAATTTTGTAAACAATATTCATTATACGGAAATATACAATCTTAGTGCGGATGCAGAAACCGGTAAGATGGAATACATGCCATCTAAATACACCTCTATGGTTGACTTTGAAACCGGCCTCGAACTAATAGGTATTCCCGTAAAGAGTAATCAAAAATCAGTAAGGCTTATTGTAAGCAATACAGTCGTAATTGATCATATTAAATTCAATGCAAAACTTCCTGATGATAGTGCGATTAACAAAATGAATGAAGAACAAACAGCAGATTTTGATAAAGATAATAATTACTGGAAACAGCACCGTTTAGATACGTTATCGCAACATGAAAAGGCTATTTACCAGATGGTAGATTCATTAAACAATAATAAAAAATATAAGCGTAAAACACAACTTATTGCTGCACTTGGTATCGGCTATTGGGATATTGGTAACAAAGTAAGGATAGGCCCGCTTACATCTATCGTTAGCAGTAATATCACCGAGGGGTTACGCACCAGGGTTGGCTTTTGGACAATGCCTGGCATCAGTAAGAAATTAAATGTAAATGGCTACCTGGCCTATGGTACAAAGGATAAAACTTTCAAATGGCATTTGGGCCTGCAGTATATACATAACCCTGTAAAATGGAGCAAAACTTCAATTTCCGGAGGAGTTGATTTTGATTACCCGATTGAAAAAGACGATGAGTTGGATCATGATAACCTGTTAACATCTATGCTCCGTAAAAACATTCCACTTTCAAACATCTTTGTAAGATCTGTTATACTTAAACATGAGCAGTATATCACCAGCAACCTTAGCATGAAAGCTGCTGTTGGTTATAAGGAACTGTTACCACTCTTTCATTTTACTTATCATCCTATTGACAATTTAACGGACCAAAGCATTGATAGCCTGAATAAAAATAAATTACCTGTTGCAGAAGCCAATGTAGGAATACGATTTACAAAAGACGAGCATACGACAGTATTTAATTACGGACTTGTAAGGCTTGAACATTTTAACCCCGTTCTCACTGCCAATTTCACCTATGGTTTTGAGCTCGGTAAGGCACAATTTTCTTATCAAAAATTTAGTGTAGGTATAGAACAAAGACTAAGGCTTCCTCCAAAATCAATTTTTTATTACCGTTTAGATATTGGTAAAACATTTGGCACCGCCCCATATTTATTATTGGATATACCAGCCGGGAACCAATCGCACATGGATAGCAAATACCTTTTCAATACAATGCTGCCCTATGAATTTGCCGCTGATCAATACATCTCATTACACACAAGGTTAGACGCAGGTGGTGTATTATTCGATAAAATACCCCTGTTAAATAAAATGGGTTTAAGAGAGCGTTTTTCTTTTAATGCCTATATGGGTAACATGACGAACGCCAACAAATCATACAATGGAGATACCCAGTTTTCTGTTACTGGTAATAAACCCTTTGCAGAAGCAGGAGTAGGTATCGAAAATATATTCCACCTCATATCAGTAGATTATTTCTGGCGGCTTTCGCCATCTGTTAACAGTACAGTACCGAAAGGCAGTATTTTCCTGGGACTAAAAGTTGTTTTTTAATTTTTAAGCTCCACTGTGATTTATACAGCGCAACCGGCTGATATCTAAAAAACATTTTAAGAATTATTGAGCTTTCAATCATTATAAATAACCATCATGAAAATTTTATTTGTAGCCGATACCTATTATCCGCACATCAACGGAGTGTATTATTTTATACAGCGGCTGGCTTTACAACTAAAAGCTTGCGGCCACGAGGTAGCGGTATTAGCTCCTTCGGCTTCATGGGAACATACCATTACTGAAATTGATGGCATAACAGTCTTTGGTATTTCTACTTTACCAATGCCTTATTATAAAAGTGTAAGAATTCCCTTTCCTTTTAAATTGAAGAAACAAGTAAGCAATATTATAGATGACTACAATCCCGACGTGATTCATTTGCAGGGTCACTTTGCTTTGAGTAAAATGGTGTTGGCAGTAAACAAAAAACATAATATTCCAGTAATTGCAACCAATCATTTTATGACAGAAAATCTAACCTGTTTTATACCATGGAACAAATTACATCCTTTGGTTGAACGTTGGCTGTGGCATGGCTTTTCTAAAGTATTTAATAAAACGGTATGTGTAACCACGCCAACACTTACGGCCGCAAACATAATTAGACCCAAATTAAATGTAACCGTTATACCGGTATCAAATGGTATTAACCTTGAAAGATTTTCAACTGTCTTAAATATAAATTGTGTAAGGAAAAAGTTCTCAATTCCGGTGAAGCCTATCCTCTTGTCTGTAGGCAGGCTCGATCCTGAAAAACATTTGGATGAAGTACTGGAGGCCGCGGCAATTGCATTGAAGAAAAGTAATTTTTGCCTGGTAATAGCCGGGAAAGGAAGGGAAAAAAATTCACTCGAAAAACTTGCTATAAACTTGGGTATTCAAAAGAATGTGATCTTCACAGGGTTTGTTCCGGATGAAGACCTGCCTCGATTATATAGGATAAGCACCTGCTTTATTACCGCAAGCATAGCAGAATTACAAAGCCTTGCAACGATGGAAGCTATGGCGTCCGGGCTACCGGTAATAGCTACTGATGCCGGTGCACTGGCGGAGCTGGTTCACCACCAACTTAATGGCTACCTTTCAAAGCCCGGCTCTGTAGAAACTATGGCAGCATCAATAACAAATATTTTCAACAGCCACGATTTGCAGGTTAAAATGGGTGAAATGAGTTTGCGATATATAAGGCAACATGACATCGGTAAAACAGTGACAAAGTATGAAGAACTCTATAATACAGTAGTAAGAAAGCAGCACCAATACAACCTAAATAAATTCATTGTAAAAAAAGAGGTAGTTGTTTAGTATGCCCGTAATATTAAAATCAATTTTCTATTTACTAGTGCATTATAAATATTTTTTTATTTTTCCGCTGGCAATTTTAGAAGGTCCGATACTTGCAATTATTACCGGACTATTAGTTAGTTCAGGTCACTTAAATTTTATATTGGCGTACAGTATCATTGTTGCCGGCGATGTTACAGGAGATAGTATTTATTATTTATTAGGTCGTTACTCTGATAAGCCATTTATCAACAAAATGATGAAGAGGCTTGGCTTAACTCAATCAAGATTGAACGGGGCAAAAAATTATGCAGCCACCAATCCGTTTAAAATAATCAGTCTTTCAAAAATTATATTGGGAGCAGGTATTGCCGGCTTATTTGTAGCAGGCAGATCACAATTGCCATACTCAAAATTTATAAGTTGTTGCGTGATAACTTCACTGGCTATGACTGCGCTTTACCTTTTTGTTGGATATTTTTTTGGTGAGGCATATAATACAATATTTCATTACCTCAATGGATTTGCAGCCTTTACAATTATAGCATTTATTGCTATAGCTTTAGTTCTTTTTGCAAAATCAAAAATGCGTATAAAAACTTAATTCAATTGAAACTCTACGTGCCTGTTATTTCTTTGTTTTTTTCTT
This sequence comes from Ferruginibacter sp., assembly GCA_046590675.1. Taxonomy (GTDB): domain Bacteria; phylum Bacteroidota; class Bacteroidia; order Chitinophagales; family Chitinophagaceae; genus Ferruginibacter. The sequence continues at coordinate 4,818 of JBKJUP010000005.1, forward strand.
TTGAATTAGAATACAATATGATCAGGCCTAATAAAAGGGTAGCAACAATAGCTGCAATTCCCCTGCTAAAATTAAGGCCGCCATTTGCTAGCGGTTTAGTCATAAGATCTCCAAATGTGGCGCCGAAGGGACGGGTGAAAATGAAGGCGATCCAAAATAATACGATATGGTTGATCTTTGTATAATAATGAAGCAATACCACTGCAATAATAATGGCCGCTGTAATTGCAGCTCCGGTTAAATAACTAAGCCCAAGGTTATCACTTAAAAAATCACCAAATGCTGTTCCTAAACTGTTAGAAAATAAAATAGCAATCCAGTAATATATTTCTACTCTTCGCTCTACAATTGGATATACTTTTATTTCGCCTTCTTTTTTATGCCATATATACAACACCAGCATTAATGCTAAAAAAAGAATTAATGACCCCAGCGCATAGCCCAGGCCCAGGGTACGATCCATCAGGTCAGATATTTCGGTACCTACGGTAGTGGTGCCCACAATAACCAGCCAGTACAATGCCGCATGAAATTTTTTTATTTTTAATTGAATAATTAAAACGGCGATAAAAAAAGCCATAGTGATGCCCAGGCTTATTATATAGCCCATTTTTAAGGTCATCGAAAAAAAGTCGCCTAAAATTTCACCTAAGGTGGTGGCCAGCACTTTCATTATCCAGAAGTAAACCGTTATGGCAGCTACTTTATTTAAAGTTGATCTGGTAGTTTCTTTCACGGTGAATTATTTAAAATTTATGACTGGTTTATTTTATGATTAAACTGCGGAACGATCAATCACATCTTTTTTTGTAACCGAAAGATAAATGATGGTTGCAAGTATGGCAGCCAGAAAGATGCCGCTCGTAATGGCAGTACCAAAATTCAATCCGCCGTTTTGCTTATCCTGAGACAGGTAATCACCGATCGATGCACCGAGTGGCCGCGTTAAAATGTAAGCAATCCAGAAAGATAAAATTGCATTTAAATGTAAGTACCTGTGTGCAAGAAAAACTAAAAGTATTGCTGATAAAAAGATAAGGCCGGAAAGCCAATAGCCTAATTGTAAGCTTTCAGCCAACAGATCGCCTGAGGCAGTACCAAGTGCAAATGTAAAAAGGATGGCTAACCAGTAAAAAGATTCTCTTCGTCTCGTATCTATTTCATGTATTGAAAGTGTTCCTTCTATTTTGTACCAGGTAATAAAGACAAGGCAAAGTGCTATTGAAAATAAAATAGTTGTTGTAATAAGTGGTACTCCCAGGTTATCGGTGAGATTATCTGTAATCAATGTACCTACTACGCTTATCAGTACCACGGAAATCCAATAAACTGAAGGTTTGTATTTAATGCTTTTGAATTGAAAAAATAACGCGATGATTAAAAGAACACTCATGATAACTGTAGTACCGGTAAGCCCCAGGTTTAATTTTTCATTTATAAAGTCTGCGGCTGTTTCACCAATGGTTGTACATAAAATTTTGATGATCCAAAAGAATAAGGTAACCTGAGGCACTTTGTTCATTAATTTCCTTTTATCAGCAAATCTTTCGGGAGTGTTTGTAGGCATTGTATTTATTTTAATGATTTAATAAGCTATGTTCAAACTGACCGAAGTTATTACCCAATTCTGTATGAATGCTGGATACGCAGTAAAGGGTTAAAACAAAAAATATTTTGGAGAACGTATTTAAAATGTGCTCAGTATTTCTACAGAATTCTTTATCAGCTTTGAAAAATAAAATCAATTAAAATTAAAAAACATGAAAAAACTATTGATGTCTGCAATGGCTGTTACAGTAATTATGCTGTCTGCCTGCGCACAAAAAATCGATGAATCTAAAGTGCCCGCTGCGGTAAAAACATCATTTGCAACTAAGTACCCGGCAACTACTGCCAAATGGGAAAAGGAAGGTGCAAAATTTGAGGCTGGCTTTAAACAAAACGGTAATACAATGTCTGCACTTTTTGAAGCTAACGGTACCATGACCGAAAGTGAAATGGATATAAAAGTTGGAGAATTGCCTGCTGCCGTTATAAGCTATGTAAAAGAACATTACAAAGGCAAAACCATAAAGGAAGCTGCAAAAATTACAAAAGCAGATGGATCTATGGTTTATGAAGCAGAAGTAAATGGCAAAGACCTGATCTTTGATACTAAAGGGAATTATTTAGAAGAGGTTGAAGATTAATGATAAGCCAGTTAAAGAAAATTACGAGGGAGTGTTAACTAACACTTCCTTTTTTGATAAATAAGGCTAAAGAAGTACAACAGAAAATTTGAGCAAGGTTTGTTGTTAGTTGGGTAACTTTACTCGCACTGAATGTATTTAAGGTTTGCAACAATAACCAGCTACATTAAAGTTTCCTTCTTTGCTATTGCAAAGGAATAACAACTCATTCTATAAATTTTTTTTATGAAATTATTAATTATAGAAGACGAAGTGGAGCTATCCAACAGCATGGTCACTTATTTACAAAATGAAAACTATAATTGTGATACTGCCTTTGATTTTTTAGAGGGAATCTATAAAATTGACAGTTTTGAATATGATTGCATTTTGCTCGACATTTCGCTACCGGGAGGAAATGGTTTGCAAATTTTACAAGCCCTGCAGGAAGACGATAAGACTGATGGGGTAATTATTATTTCGGCCCGGGATTCTATTGATGATAAGATAGCTGGTCTTAAATTAGGTGCAGATGACTATCTGCCCAAGCCCTTTCATTTGTCAGAATTAAGTGCAAGAATTGCGTCAGTTATCAGGCGAAAACGTTTTAAGGGTAGTAATGTGCTGGTTGCAAACGACATTACTATTAACGTTATGGCTAAAACCGTTGAAGTCAATAAGGTTGCTATAGAGCTAACCAAAACAGAATTCGATTTGCTGTTATATCTTGTTTCAAATAAGAACAGGGTAATTTCAAAAAATGCCATTGCAGAAAATATTTCCGAAGGTAATATTGACTCGTTCGATAGTTTTGATTTTGTTTATTCCCACATGAAAAACTTAAAAAAGAAGTTGTCATTTGCAGGTGCTGAAGATTGTATAAAGTCTATTTATGGCATGGGTTATAAATTTGTTATGCAATGAAACTGCTTCAAAAAACAACCAGGAACTATTCAGCGTATTCTGTAGTGATATTGCTGGTGCTGATTCCGGTTTTTTATTTTAGCATTCAAAATATCCTGAGAAAAAGTGTTGACGAAAGTCTTTTAAATACCCGAAAGGAGGTGAGGTTAAAGATCACTGACGCGTTAAAGAAAAATAATTTAGAAGAACTCCATTTTATTGATCAAAATATTTCAGTCAGTCGTTCTGATGTAAAAAGCGAAACAGATTCTTTATCCACAGAAGAAATTTATGATTCTACTGATCATGAATTTATATCCCACAGAATATTACGGTCAAATGTATTAATTGATAAAACTGCCTTCTCGATTATCATCAAAACTTCTTTAGTTGAAAATGATGATCTGTTGGCAAGTATTGTCCGGATTCAAATGCTTCTGCTGATTCTTTTGCTGGGAGGACTACTTATTCTAAACAAATATCTCTCAAAAAAAATCTGGTCTCCCTTTTATATTACCCTTGGCAAGCTGGGTAATTATAGTATTGAAAAAGATAATCTTTTAAAGTTGACGAAATCGACCGTTTCAGAATTTAATGACCTTAACAAATCTTTGGAAGAATTAACAACACGCACTTATCAGGCATATACCAGTCAAAAAGAATTTACTGAAAATGCTTCGCACGAAATGCAAACACCTCTGGCTGTTTTACAAAGTAAGCTGGAGCTATTGATGCAAACGTTTCCCCTCACCGAAGAGCAGGCCCGCCTGATAGACCAGATAGCCGATTTTAGTCAAAAAATGACGAACCTAAATAAAAGCCTTATTCTGTTAACTAAGATTGAGAATAATCAATTTTCTGACCAGGAAGAAATTTACTTACAAGGAGAAATTGACAATTATCTGCAGCTACATGCTTTCCAACTCACCAAAAAAAATATAACCGTTGAGCAAATTATTGACCAGGATATAATCATTTGTGTCAATAAAACCCTCATTCAGATTTTGATCGCTAATCTATTAACAAATAGTATCCGACACAATAATCAAAATGGTATTGTAATAATTACAATGAAGAAAAATATACTGACAATTCAAAATACCGGCAAGGCATTTCCTTTAGACCATGAAAAAATATTTAAACGATTTCAAAAGCAAAGTATTGATGCTAAGAGTATTGGTATCGGGCTTGAGTTGGCGAAAAAAATCTGTAAACTGTATAACTATTTGCTGGAGTATAATTACGAGGCGAACTTACATGGTTTCACCATTTATTTTAAGGGAAATGCTTAGGCGGTCGCTGAGTTTAAATTTTAACTTATTGCTGTTGGCCCCTAACTGGTGCAGAACTACTATTATTTATAGTGAGTTAAAATTTTGACTTATGATACTTCTTATTTGCAAAAGCCTTCCCGTTCTTTACAACCTTTTTACAAATTTCCCGTGACTTTTTTTAGCAATGATTAGACCAAAAAAGTTAAAGACAGCGTGACAAGGCAAGTTTAAAATAATTAAATTTTTATTGAAGTATTAGCAATTTTAACCAGGAAAAAACTTCATGCCTTAGCTTCATTCCTTTGCGTGTGATGATTGTTATAATAGAATGAATTCGCCTGCACTTACAGCGGCTTATTGTAACCCCTATTTAAAGAAAATTAAGCAGTTTTTATCAGATGCCGGTTAAGAGACCTGGCAGATGGCGTAGATGTTTCTATCATCCGAAAGAATTCCCGGTTTCCTCCTAAATTACAATTAACTAAAAACATTTCAATTACACTGACGCATAACTGCAGCGGTTAGCAATTCTGTTTTCTTTCTGAAGTGAAGGTTATTATTTAATTAACAAAATGTAATCATTGTGTTAAGTCCCTTTTGTGCTTAAGCATTAACCTGACTCCTTCTCTACTTTTGCAATCATCCATAAAATTTAAATGAGAATAAGATACCTAATCCTGCTGCGCAACTTAATCATTGCTGTTTCTTTTCTTCTTAACCATACAATAGCATTTGGTGCTGAAATAAAGGGATATGTTTACGATAGAAATTCAGCCGACCAGCTCGTTGGTGCCAGCGTTACTTTAAATCCTGGTTCTAAAAAAAAAGTAACATCCCTGGATGGAAGTTTTAGTTTTAAAGACCTTGCACCAGGCATTTACCGGCTGCATATATCGTTCGTTGATTATAAAAATCTGGACACGTCTATTTCCATAACCGGTGACGCACAACAAAAATTTATATTTTATCTTCTTTCAAAATCGGTTCATCTTTCAAATGTTACCATTTCCAACACATTTAATGTAGCATCAGATGAATATGCATTAAAGAGGGAACAACATGCCAATAGTATTGTAAACATTATTTCGGCGCATTCGATTGAGATTTCCCCGGACATAACTGTGGCTAATGTAATGCAAAGAATTTCGGGCGTCTCAATAGAAAGAGGAAGTTCCGGCGATGGACAATATGCTATTATAAGAGGCATGGATAAAAGATACAATACTACTTTAATAAACGGAGTGAAAATCCCAAGTCCGGATAATCGTAACCGCTATGTTCCCCTGGATATTTTTCCCGCTGATCTTGTAGATCGTATTGAAGTAATAAAATCTTTAACACCGGATATGGAAGCTGATGCCGCGGGTGGAGTGATCAACCTGGTAATGAAAAATGCTCCTGAAAAATTTAAAGTAGAAGGCAATGTTGGTACCGGTTATAGCCAGCTTTTCTTCAACAGGGATTTTAGTTCTTTCTCCAAAGCCGGCATCAATTTGCAGTCTCCTGCGGAAAAATCAGGCCCCGGTGTATATGCGCCAGTAACTGCATTTCCTTATCAAAACCTGGAAACCAATAAAGCCAGGCCACCGGTAAATAAAATACTGAGCCTCACATTAGGCAACCGGTTTTTAAATAACAAGCTGGGTGTTATCGTAGCCGCAAGCTACCAAAATTTATATAAAGGCAGTAATTCGTATGTATTGCAACAAAGTGCCACTGTGCCGCCTGCTCCTAACGAAACAACTGCCCAGCAACCCGCTATTTCAAATGTATTCTCCCGTCAGTACAGTTCAAAAACAGATCGTTCCGGAATTGAAGCAAAGGTTGATTATAATTTTAATGATAACAATTCAATCAGTGTATTTGCTACACACCTGCAATTAAATGAAAGAAGAGTAAGATTAACCAGCGACTCCTTGCTTGGTGGTTACACCACGCCTGATAATTTTATAGGTCCGTATGCTATTCATACTGCAACAGAAACAAGGAGCGATCTGCAAAGCATCAATAATATTACGCTGCAGGGAAAAAATAAATTGTACAAAGAATTAACTGCGGACTGGTCATTGGCAGGATCGATAGCCAAAAGGCAGGTGCCTGATATTGCAGAGTTTTCGGTAGGCCAGGTAGTAACACCTAATACCAATACCGGTACTTATACCTTAGGCGCTCAGCAAACAGCAAATGAATCCCGTGAATGGATACACAATACTGATAAAGATTTGGCCGGATACCTCAACCTGCATTATAAAACAAAACTGGCAGCAAGAACGGCACTGTTTGGTTTGGGTGGAATGTACCGTCATAAAGAAAGAGACAATTATGATAACACTTATAATTTAACACCGGTAAATGATCGTGATTCCAACTACCAGAAATACATTTCCATTCCTGATTCCAAATTTACGTTTATACCATACAACGCAGCGCTGGGGAACGCTTCGCAAAACCCCGGCATCTACCATGCTTATGAAAATGTATGGGCAGTATATGGCCAGCTAAAATATTACATCAGTGATCGTATCGAAGCCCTGGGAGGATTGAGGGTAGAAGACACACATCAAAATTATGTGTCTTCTTTAAATGCAGCGCTGGCAGGCAAATCAGCCGATATAAGGTACATGGATTTTTTGCCCAGCCTGCAGGGAAAATATTCTTTTACTAAAAAAACTGACCTTCGGTTCTCTTACTTCAAATCTATTTTCCGACCAGCATTTGCTGACCTCATTCCTTTTCCTGACAAAAGTGGTACCAACGATACTTACCTGGTGGAAGGCAACCCTTACATAAAGCATACGTCGATTGATAACTTTGATCTTCGCTACGAATTGTTTCCCAAAGGGCTTGATCAGTTTATGATTGGTACTTTTTATAAACTGATCAACAATCCGATTGAATATGCCTTTGCTCCTTTTTCCAGCAGCAGTGGCAGTTATAATGCCACACCAATCCTGTCTCCACAAAATTTTGGCACAGCACGCAACTTTGGCGTAGAAGTAGTTTTCAGGAAGTACTTTGGCAGCTTCGGTATCTCGGGCAATTACACATTTACCAATTCGGTGATCAATGCAACCAAGCTATACGTTTACCTCACACCCAACAATACCACGCAGTTTTCTACAGTGGCTGACCGGCGTCCATTGCAGGGACAAAGTGCCCACATTGGAAATTTTTCTCTGCTTTACAAAGACACTAAAAATAAGATTGATGCGCAAGTTGCTGTAGTGTATACCGGCGAGCGAATAAACCTGCTATCGCAATATAAAGGCTTTGATAACTGGGAAAAAGCTACAACGAATCTAGATGTATCAGCTCAGAAAGAAGTTGGCAAACACTATATCATTTATGTAAAGGCCAACAATCTTCTTAACACGCCTTTTAAATTAATACTGAAGCAACACAATAATGCGTATCAAACAAAAACACAACTTCCCTTCCAGGAAAATACGGACTATCTAACGGTGCAATATGATAAATTCTTTGCTTCCTATTCTGTAGGAATCAGGTTTAAATTTTAAAAAAAACTTACAAAAAATGAAACATTTAAAAATTTCTCTTTTAGCATTGACTGTGGCGATAGCAATTGCTTCCTGCTCAAAGAACAGTGATAGCACAACGGTATCGCAGCCACAAATACAGGTAGGGCAGGAGGTTAGTAACGCAGCTCCACTTAAAGGAGCTGTTAAAGGCACTATGAAAACGGGCCTTACCTATATCGTAAACGGAGATGTAACGGTAAACCGGGGTGACACTTTACTGTTACAAAAAGGTGTAACGGTGCAGGTTAATAACGGGGCTAGCTTTTTTGTGAATGGTACACTCGTGAGCCTCGGCACAAAGGATGCACCTGTTACCATTACCGATCCATCAAGACCTAAAACAACGGGCACATCAACGGCTACTTCTGATTCAGCATACGCAGGCGGATGGGGTGGTATCTGGGCTGGTCCTACTTGTCCATTGTTAGTTATTAAATGGACTCACCTTGATTTTGCCGGGGCCGGTTTGCAAACTATACCTTTTGCCGGGCCTTCTGTCGGTGATCAATATGCAATTTACTTTGGTAACAACAGTGGTGCCTTTGTAATGGAAGATTCCTGGATCTACGGAACACCGGATGATGCAATCCGTTATTATGGTGGAAATATTTTTATGGTTAGAAATACGATGGAAAAATGCGGCGGTACCGGTGGAGACGGAATGAATGCAAAAGGCGGCACCCAGGGTGTAATGGCTTACAACCTAATCATTGGTGGAGCAACCAATGGTACCAAATCTGCTAATGATGGCAGTACCGGTAGGGAATGTATGATTGCCATGTTTAACAACACTTATGTAAATAATGGTTTTAGAAATGTAAAAACCTTCGGCGCACGTGGTGGTTCTATAGAAATAGAAAATAATTCAAGGGCATTGGCTTATAACAACCTGATTGTTGATTGTCAGTTTGGGTTAAGAGTTGCCGGTGGTAACGATGTAACAGCAAAGGTTTACCTGGCTGATACAACAGGGCCACATGCAGGAGAATTTATTTCTAAAACAGCGTATGGCTATAATTTTTATTATGTAGATAATGCCGCTTTAGCAGCACAAATTATCCCTACTAATGTAGCGCAGGCAGTTGTTACTTCTCCGCAACCAACGGATGTACCCAATATGGCAACATTCCTTGGCGCAGGTTATACCTTCGGTAAGCAATACGATGGCTCAGCATTAGCAGGTCAAAACAATCCTATGTTTGTTAATTATCCCCTGCCAAATTTGAATTATATGACACAGGCTTCTGTAGCTGGATATGATTTTCATTTAAAGAGCAGCTCACCTTGCATTGGCAAAGGTTATACAAGCTTTACTATACCGGTAAATGTGCCGATCGATGTAAACTTTGGCGCAACATCCCAGGTAAAAGCAGGTAAGGATATTGGCTGCTTCCAGGCTGATGGTTCCGGCAACATGCATTGATATGAAGTGAAAATTATTTAGAAAGGGCCCGCGGAAAAGCGGGCTCTTTCTAAATCTACTGAATGAAATTTTGTTTTTTAATTTTTTCTCTTCTCTGTATACAGCTACGCATTGAAGCTCAGGATAATATTGACAACAACCTTGTTCAATTTTTTACTTCTGACGCACTCCTTTCCTGTAATTAAGTCACTATGAATTTATCAATTGTATTTTTAAAAAACAGCAATTTCCGCTGGTTCACGTTGCTTATCCTTATTAGCCTTTTGGTTTGCTTTACAGCATGTAAAAAAAGTGATACTGCAGTTACAACCCCAATAGAACAAATAGATACTCCCGTAACCGTTACACTCATTCACATGTTACCTGCTGTTTTAAGAGAGTCATCTGGCCTGTGTTATACAGATGGCGCACTTTGGACCTTCGGTGACAGCGGTAACCCAAATGCTATTTTCAAAATTGATACGATATCGGGAGCAATATTACAAACCGTTACCATTCAAAACTTCGCTAACAATGATTGGGAAGACATTACTGCCGATTCATCTTATATATACGTCGGCGACTTTGGTAACAATGATGGTATAAGAAAGGATCTGAAAATTTTACGCATCAAAAAAAGCGACATTAATTCGACATCATCACAGTTAAGCATAAATGCAGATGCCATTAATTTCTCCTACATCGATCAACAGACTTTTAATAGCAACAGCAACACCAATTTCGATTGCGAAGCGATGATATCGGTTGACAGTAATTTATACATTTTTACAAAAGATGGCGGCGACCTAAAGACCCGCTGCTATAAATTATCGAAAGCTACGGGCACTTACGTTGTTGCGCCAATAGACTCTTTCAATACTGCAGGAAAAGTAACGTCCGCAGCCTACAACCCTGTTACTAAAGAGCTTGCGCTTGGTGGCTATCTTAATAATAAAATATTTCCGTTTATCTGGTTCTTTAAAAAATACAGCGGTGATCATTTTTTTACCGGCGCCAGCCTGAGGCAGGGACTAACCAGGAGTAACACGCCGTGGCAAACTGAAGGTCTTGATTACTCAGGATCAAATACAATGTTTCTCAGTTGTGAAACATCCAGCCAGGTACCTGCAAGTTTGTTCAGGGTAAAACTTAATCTTATTTACCCGTAAGTTGTAAGAGTAATTCATTGCACTTTCTTTCAATTATTTCAGTTCCACTTTTGTCTCCTTTTAATTTCGATAGATAAACTGTTGCATGATACAAAAGCCGCGGAATTGCTTGTTACATTTAGCCGAAGTGGCTGTTTAGAAATTATCCCAACTAAAGAATTTCTGCAGGATAATTATGAAAGGAACTTACATGGCTTCAAGATTTGTATTAAGGTAAAGATTAATCAACCGGCGAGTTTAAATTCGGGCCGTTATTGTCCTGGCTTTTTTTAAATTCCAGTCTTCCAAATTTCCAGGTAAAATTTAATCCAAAAGAGCGGAAAGGAATTCGCCTTAAACTGCTTACTGTAAAATTTGGTCCATACAAAGTAGTTTGCTGGTTTACATATTTGGCAAAAGGATTGGTAGCTGTAAAGGCAAGGCTTGCTTTTTTGTTCCAAAATTGTTTCCTGATGGCCATGCTGTAAGAAGTAAAAGAAGGATAACGTCCCTGCACCTCGTTCCTGGGCGAATTAAAATTTCCGAAGAATTCTGCGGCAATTGTTTTACTTATTTCATAAGACGCATTCATGTTGATCCTGTAATTAAAACTGTTCGACGTACTGCCTGCATTGAGTGCATTGATCGTATGCCTGTGAAAAAAAGAAAGGTTAGACCGCAGGCTAAGTTTTGTGGTGATGTTTACATTTGCAAAAATGTTGAGGCCCGCATTTTTTTCAGTACCAATATTTTCACGGGTGCTTACAGAAACATTTGTATAAGTGGTGTCTCCAATTTTTAAAGTAGGATAGAAGGCAACGTAGCGTTGAATATCATCTTTATTAAGCCGGTAAAATAACGTCGCCATCACTGAGCCTGCTTTTTTGAAATTGTAGCTAAAGCCCAGTTCAACTCTATGGCCAATCTCCGGGTGCAGATAAGGATTGCCTGCAGAAAGATTATTGGGATCACTGGTGTTAATAAATGGATTCAGGTCTTCATAATCCGGCCGCTCAATCCTTTTAGAATAACTCAGTTTCAGCGTTTCATTGTCGTTCAATTCTTTTGAAAAGAAAATGGAAGGAACCAGGGTGTTGTATCCCGGTGCATTAGATTGTTGCTGCGCTTTTGAATAAAATGAATTTATCTCAGTTCTTTCATACCGGCCACCAATCTTTGCATTAAAAAGATGCCCCACCGGAAAACTGAGTTCACTATAAAAAGCATATACTTTTTGTTTATAATCCAGGTTGTTGGAAAGGCCATTATCAAAAATGTAATTGCCCGAATTGGGATCAAGGCTGTTGGCTTCAGAAGTACTTTTAATATCAGCCAGGCTTAACTTGGTACCAACACCCAGCAATATTTTTTCCTTTAAAGGCTGGGTATAATCAATCTTAAATTCTGATTCAATCACATTGGCCGGGTTGTTAATATTGGTTCCATAAAAAATACTATCCTGTGGCAATTGTGTTTGGTAATTTGAAACCCTGCTGTGGTTGGTACCGTTGCTGGTATTAAAAGATATTTCAAGTTCCTGGTCGTCTTTGGTGAATGTTCTTTTGTAATTGAAACCTGCATCTACATTGTGCTCAACAAATTTATTTTGAAGATAATTTACAGTGCCTTGCTGGAGCAATATACCACCGGATGATTTTTTAATGAGCTGTTGATTAATAACTCCCAGGCCGCTGTTTCCAAAATTGTTGTAGCTAATTTCTCCAGAAAAACTATTTTTCTGATTGTAGGTCCAGTCAAAACCAACGCCGGACTGGTACCCGTGCCGGTTAAAAGATGAACTGCCCTGTTGATTAAACGAAGTGATGATACCGCTATCATTTGTAAGTCTGTCCGAAGCGGAAGGCGTAGTGCTTTTCAATCTTTTGTTACCGCTGATAAAAGCATTTACGCCAAAGTTATTTTTTCTTGCATTAAAGTTAAAAGAGCCGTTTTCTACCCGGGTGCCGCCACTTAAAGAAATGTTGCCGTTAATGCCGTTGACCCTGCTTTTTTTCAGGATGATATTGATGATACCAGCCATTCCCTGCGCATCGTATTTTGCACCGGGGTTGGTTACCACTTCAATGCTTTTTATCTGGCTTGCCGGAATAGATTGTAACACATCTGCAATGCTGTTGCCGAATGCTGATGACGGTTTTCCATTAATCAAAAAGCGAACGCCTGAGTTGCCCGCAAGCTGCACATTGCCATCCACATCTACAGAAACCTGCGGTACTTTTTTTAAGATGTCGGTGGCTACGCCGCCTTGCGATGTAAGATCTTTTTCAGCATTGTAAACCATTTTATCTATCCTGTTTTCAACAAGCCCTTTCGATGAGGTAACCTCTACATTTTGTAGCGTGCTACCTCTTTTTATCAACAGTATTTCTTTCAGATCCAGTTGGTCCGATTTATTTAAAACAACATTTTTCATGGAGAAAGGCAAATAACCGATCGATTCTACCAGGATGGTGTAGTTGCCTTCCGCAATATTATTTAAAACAAAATGCCCGGTATTGTCAGATGTAGTTCCGGTGAGCGCTTTTTTGCTTCCTTTTAAAAAAAAGGTGATGGTGGCGTATTCAATTGGAGCTCTCGTCAATGAATCAACCGCCAACCCTGTAATGGCAGCACCACTTTTTTGCTGGGAATATGAAAACAGACAAGAGAGTACGATAGAGCAGGTTAGTATAATTTTTTGCAATTCTCTTAATTTGGCCGCAAGCTATTTTTAGATTCTGTTTAAATTCTCTATTGATAAGAGCTGGCACAGAATTAAATATTTTGTCGCCTTGTTTTGGAAATTAATTGATCAATAGGGTTATTACATAAAAATGAAATCCTGCTTTTGCCTTTATAAAAGCGTAATTCAATATATGATAAATTAAATGCGGTTTAAGATTAAATACAATTATTCTAAGATGTGTTTTAATACAACTATGAAACATAAGGACACTCATTTAAAGTGTTGAAGCAGATCGGTTTTGCATAACAAAAGATCAGTCCGTCTTAATCATTCTTTTTTATTTGGTACTATTTAATGTAGCAAAAGTTCGTCCCTACATTAAATTGATTTTGTAAACAATAATGGGCTTACCTTTTACGCTGATTTTCGATTTATGTAAACTGTGGGTTATCATCCGCTATTTTTTATGTGTAAAATGAAACTATGAAAAAAAATGTCTTATTGTTCTCCGTTACTATTTTGCTATTTGCCTGTTCTAAAAAAGATGGGCAGGGTGGCGGTAACGTTACCCCTGTTCCGGTTACACCGCCGCCGGTGGTTGTGGTGGCAGATACCAGTTTGTATAAGGTGATGCCTTTTAATGTAGGAGCTTCCGTTAGTGTAAGCCTCATGAAAAATAATGCCAAATACAACGGCGTTGTTACTAAAGAATACAACAGCATCACAGCAGAAAACGCCATGAAGTTTGACGCCTTGCATCCATCTGAAAACACCTATAGCTGGGCCGATGCAGACTACCTGGTAGATTATGCCGTTGCCAATAATAAACGGGTACACGGCCATACATTGAATTGGTACACGTCGCTACCATCCTGGGTTACAAATTTTGTAGGAGATTCAATTGCCTGGGAAAATTTATTAAAAACACATATCCAAACGGTGGTTACTCATTTTAAAGGAAAGGTATCATCCTGGGATGTTGTAAACGAAGCTTTTAATGATGATGGTACCATGCGAAACAGTATCTGGGTACAGCACCTGGGTAGCGATTATGTAGCCCGCTGTTTTCAATATGCACACGAAGCCGATTCTACCGTGCTGCTGTTTTATAATGATTATGGTAATGAGTACAGCAGTGCAAAAAGAACCGCCATTACCAACATGATCAACGATTTTAAAAGTCGTAAAATACCTATCAGTGGTATTGGTATGCAGTTTCACATGACGTACACACAATCCGATGCAAACATTATTGCAGCCATTAGTGCCGCAGCCGCAACCGGGTTAAAAGTGCATATTTCTGAACTTGACATTCGCCTCAATAGCAACAAAGACAAAACTTCCTTTACCGCTCAACTGGCCACAGAGCAGGCTGACAGGTATAAGTTTGTGGTAAAAACTTTTAATGCTATACCGGCTGCTCAACAATACGGCATCACCACCTGGAATGTAGGAGATGCAGATTCATGGATTCCGAACTGGCAGGGAGCACCTGATTGGCCGCTTCCATTTGATGCAAACTATTTACGCAAACCAGCCTATCGTGCAATGATTGAAGGAGCTAAATAAATCGTTGATGTTATGATGAATTGCAATAATGCGGAAGTAATTGTAAATGATTTAAAAAATAATTAAAAGTAAATTTTTCCGAAAAGCGCACATATAAAAATTCAAAAAAGATAATGCCTGTTGCTAAAAAAAATCTAATACCGCTGTTTATTTTTTGTGTAATGATGGGAGCCTTCTGCTCTGCGGCTTATTGCCAGTCTGTCAATTTACAAAATATTTATGGCCGTACACTCACCAGTCTGAATGGCCGTTGGAGCTATATCATAGACCCCTACGAAATGGGCTACTACGATTACAGGCATACACCCTTCGATGAATCCGCATCAGGCAAAGGTGGATTTTATGACGACCGGAAACCTACTGATAAAGGTGATTGGGTTGAGTACGATTTTAACCTGGCACCCACTATGAATGTGCCCGGAGACTGGAATTCGCAGGCAGAAAAATTATCCTTGTATGAAGGAACTATCTGGTTGCGTCAAAAATTCAATGCAACACCTTTAGACAACAAAAAGTACTTTCTCTATTTCGGTGCTGTTAATTATGAAGCTCATGTGTATTTAAATGGTAAAAAACTGGGGATGCATAAAGGAGGGTTTACACCATTTCAATTTGAAGTAACCGGTAAACTAAACAAGGGCGAAAATTTTGTGGTAGTAAAGGCTGATAACACCCGCCACCCGGGTGAAATACCCACAGTAAATACAGACTGGTGGAATTATGGCGGCATCACCAGGGATGTAATGCTGGCAGAAGTTCCCGCTACTTATATTGAAGATTATAAAGTGCAACTGGCGAAGGGGAATATGAATAAGATTGAAGGTTATGTACAACTATCGGGGGCTGATAAAGAACAAAGCGTTACGGTAAGTATTCCTGATGCAGGCATTAAACAAACTGTACAAACGGATGCCACAGGTAAAGCTTTGATAAGTTTCCCGGTTAAAAAAATGAATTACTGGACACCCGATAATCCTGTTTTATACAACGTTGAAATTGCTGCTGCTACTGATAAAATATCAGATAAAATAGGCTTCCGTACCATTGAAACAAAGGGACAGGATATTTTATTAAATGGTAAATCTGTCTTTTTGCGGGGCATAGCCATGCATGATGAAGACCCGTTGATACCCGGCAGGCTAAGAGGGCAGGGCGATATGAGGATGATGTTGCAATGGGCAAAAGAATTAAGCTGTAATTATGTGCGACTGGCGCATTATCCACACAATGAACAAATGATGAGGTTGGCTGATGAAATGGGCATTTTGGTATGGGCCGAAGTGCCTGTTTACTGGACCATCTCATGGCTGAATGAAGCTACTTATAACAATGCGCAAAAGCAATTAACCGATTTAATGACAAGGGATAAAAATTGTGCAAGCGTAATCGTTTGGTCGATGGGAAATGAAACACCTGTCAGCGATCCCCGGAATATTTTTATGGGTAAAATTGCTGCAAAAGCACGTTCGCTGGATGATACAAGGCTGGTTGCCGCCGCATTGGAAATTCATCGAAAAGGAAATAATGTAGTAGTGGAAGATCCGTTGGGTGATAAGCTGGACCTGGTAAGTTTCAATGAATATGCCGGTTGGTACTGGAGCAGCACAACCGATATGTTGAATTATAAATTTGATATTAAATACAATAAACCTGTAGTGATAACCGAGTTTGGTGCGTCTGCCCTTGCCGGTTACCACGCCGACTCTGCAACAAGATGGAGTGAAGAATACCAGGAGTTGCTGTACGCCAATCAGTTTAAGATGTTGACAGCCATTACTGGTTTGCGGGGAATGACTCCCTGGATTTTAGTTGACTTTCGTTCTCCCCGGCGGCAGCATCCTTATTTCCAGGATTTCTGGAATCGCAAAGGATTGATATCCGAAACCGGGAAAAAGAAAAAAGCATTTTATGTGCTCAGAAATTTTTACGATGAAATGCAGAAAAAGTATAAGTAAATGTAGTGGCCTGATGGATGGGCTAGCTGGTCACTGACAATATTTTAAGTGCATTCAACATTTCGGCCTGCTACCGCAGATGCAACATTGGTAAAACGATCATGGATATATATACTTATAAAACGAATGATACATATAACTGGTATTCAAAAAATCCAGTTCAAACTTTGGATGGTGTTAGGCAGTTGATTTCTATAAAGACCAATCAATATAACGCCCTTGTTAACATGGCAGTGTTAATAACGGGCGCTTTTTTATTACCCTTATATCAACATTTAAGAATTTAAATAAATAAAACATGGAGCTTAAAGATTCAACAACAACAACAATTGCTAAAATATTTGACGCCATTGAAAAGCTGATTCCCGAATACATGAACGATCCACAGGATCAACATATTTCCAATGGCAATGTAGCCGTGTGCATTATTGACGACAATTTTTTAACGCATGGTAAAATGTTTGGGACAGATAAGCCAAGGTTAAGGCAGTCTTATAAAGTAGCCTGGACCAAGGCCAGCCAGGTATGGCTTACCGGTGTTAAAACAGGTGCTTACGAAAAAATGGTTTTCAACAAAGAAGTGGGTGAAAATGCCAATGGTATTGAAGCACCGGACTTAATTGGATGGGAAGGCGGTCAGCCTTTAGAGATGAAAGATGGAACAAAATTATCGGTTGGCTTTAGTGGATTTCGGGGTATAACAGATATTGAAATAATGGTGAAAGCGCTTGCGGCTGCGGAGCTATAAGCGTATTTTGCAAGAGATATAAAATTATTTTTTTTACAATTAAAAACGTTTGTATGCAATACTCACCTAACGATAACCGGTACCAATTGATGGAGTACCGCAGATGTGGAAACAGCGGTTTAATGTTACCCGCACTCTCTCTCGGCCTTTGGCACAATTTCGGGAACATCGACAATTTGGAAACTGCCCGGGATATTTTAAGAGTAGCTTTTGACAATGGCATTACTCATTTTGATTTAGCCAATAACTATGGTCCGCCTGCAGGTTCTGCTGAAGAAAATTTCGGACGATTATTTAAAGATGATTTTGTTCCATATAGGGATGAACTGATCATTTCTACAAAAGCAGGCTGGGGTATGTGGCCCGGCCCTTATGGCGACTGGGGTTCAAAAAAATACCTGGTTGCAAGTCTTGATAAAAGCCTTAAAAGAATGGGGCTGGAATATGTTGATATATTCTATCATCATCGCCCCGATCCTGTAACACCGTTGGAAGAAACGATGGGTACGCTGGACCTGATGGTACGACAGGGTAAAGCACTCTATGTGGGCATATCAAGTTACCAGCCCGAAGAGACTGCAAAAGCCATCAGCATATTAAAACAATTGGGCACACCTTGCTTAATTCATCAACCAAAATATTCAATGTTTGATCGTTGGGTAGAAGATGGCTTGTTGAATGTGCTGGAAGAAAATGGTGTAGGATGCATTCCCTTTTCTCCACTGGCACAAGGCATGCTTACCAACAAATATTTAAAGGGAATTCCCGAAGGTTCAAGAGCAGCCAGCCACAGGGGCAATGGCGCCATTGAAGAGGATCAGCTATCTGAAGAAAAAATAAATAAAGTGCGTGAGCTAAATGTACTGGCAGAAGAACGTGGACAGAACCTGGCTCAAATGGCACTTGCCTGGATCTTAAAAGATAAACGCATTAGCTCCGTTTTAATTGGTGCCAGTAAACCAGCGCAGGTGCTGGATTCTATTGGTTGTCTTAAAAATTATGCTTTTACAGATGAAGAGCTCGGCCGCATAAATAAAATTTTGTTGTAAAATTCAATATGAAAAAATGAATTTAAAATCGATTGTTTGCGTTACTGCTCTTGCCATTTTTTACTGTACCCATATCAATGCACAGGATAAATCGAAAGTCGCCTATCAACAGGTAGCAGCTCGTAATAATGCCACCAGTAACAACTGGAAAACTTATACCGCTAAAACAATTGACCGCCTTCCCGGGTTTAAAATAAAACCAGATCCATCTATAATGAGTCTGGAAAACTATACAATTTTGATCTGTCAACTAAAACGGCAACAGTATTAAATACTGACTTTGCCAATAAAAATAACAATGATCATGTATTAACCTTCGACGGTACACAAATAGGAATCAGCAGCCAGCAGCCCGAAACAAAAGGCCAGTCTGCCGTGTACACCTTACCGGTAACAGGCGGTGGCCTAAAAGAATGACTGATAAAAGCCCTTCCTATTTTCATGGCTGGTCGCCGGATAACAAATTCCTTTTGTACACCGGTGAGCGCAATGGCGACTTTGATATTTATAAAATGCCAGCCGCTGGTGGAAAGGAAATTCAGTTAACAACCGCCAAAGGATTAGATGATGGTTCAGAATATTCACCTGATGGAAAGTTTATTTATTTCAATTCTACCCGTACGGGCAAGATGCAGTTATGGAGAATGGATCCAGATGGAAAAAATCAAACGCAGTTAACTTTTGATGAAATGAATAACTGGTTTCCGCACATATCGCCTGACAATAAATGGATCGTTTTTATTTCTTTTTCAAAAGAAGTGCCTGCGGATAAACATCCTTTTTACGAAAGAGTGTATTTGCGTATGATGCCCGTTGCAGGTGGCGAGGCAAAAGTAATTGCTTATGTGTACGGCGGGCAGGGAACAATGAATGTTCCAAGCTGGTCACCCGACAGTAAGAAAATTGCATTTGTGAGTAATGGTATTTTTTAACTAAACCCAAAAATATTGTGTATGAAAAATTATTGCCTGTACCAGTCAGCAAATAAAAAATCGATTGTGCTTGTAACGGCCGCAATTGTATTACTAAGTTTAGTTGCTGCAACATCATTTGCCCAAAAAAGCAAAAAACAATATCCCTTAATTCCTTCACTAAATGCCTATTCATTTAGCGATTTGTTGGTTGCAAAAGATGCCCGTGACAAACAACAGGTGTTTACACTATTTAACCTGCTTGATTGGTGTGCAACGCAAAAAATAAAAGTGTTGGATCCTACTGCTTATTTCTTTCCCACCTATCCCCAGGTGCCAACAGATGAATACCTGCTAAAATTTAAGTCAAGGGCTGCTGAATTGGGTATTGCTATAACCGGCACCGGTATTCGAAATGATTTTGCCTCGCCGGATCCTGCTGTTCGTGCGGCCGGTGTGCAACTGGCAAAAAACTGGATCATAGCTGCATCTAAAATGGGTGCACCGGTTGTGCGGTTATTTTCAGGCGAAATACCAAAAGGCTATGAAAATAAATGGAAAGAGGTAGCCGATTGGATGATAGCATGTTATAAAGAATGTGCAGCCTTTGGTGAAAAATATGGTGTAAAAATCGGCATTCAAAACCACGGGGATATGCTGCAAACTGCAGAACAATGCATGTATGTGTTGAAAGGTGTTGATTCTAAATGGGCCGGTTTAATTGTAGATACGGGTAATTTTAAAACAGACGATCCTTATAAAGATATTGCGGCACTGGTTCCTTATGCAGTAAACTGGCAGGTAAAAGAAAGCCCGCTTGGTATTGGTGGAAAAGAAAAAACTGATTACGTAAAGCTGATGAAGATCATTAAAGACGGCGGGTACAAAGGATATATACCTATTGAAACTTTGTTGGTTCGTGGCGTGCCGTATGATCCGTTTGAATTGGTGCCGGCAATGCTGCATGAAATGGATATTGCCGTAAAAACAGTTTATCAATAATAACCCGGGTGCAAAATAAAACAACATGACTTTTAAGAAAATTATTAAAATCACTTACCTGCTTATTGCGTTCGCCATTTTAACATCCAGTGGTGATTGTGTGTTGGCACAGAATAAACCCGGGCAAGGTTTCGCTTTTAAACAAAACGCAAAACTTGGACGTGGTGTAAATATAATCGGGTATGATCCTTTGTGGAAAGATGCTTCCAAAGCAAGGATGAATGCAACGCATTTTAAACTAATTAAAGCCGCAGGTTTTAGTAATGTTCGCATTGTTATCGCGCCATTCAAATTTTCAATGAATGACTCAGCTTATACTATTAAGCCCGAATTTTTTACAACGCTGGACTGGGCCATAAAAGAATCGTTGAAAAATAAGTTGATGGCCATTGTTGATTTTCACGAGCATGGTGCTATGGGAAAAGATCCCCTGGGTAATAAGCCCAAATTATTGGCCGTGTGGAAACAAATTGCCGAGCATTGTAAAAATTACTCCAGCAATGTGTTGTTTGAAATTGCCAATGAGCCCAACATGAAACCCGAAATTTGGAATGACATGCACAAAGAAGCCCTTCAGATTTTGAGAGCATCCAATCCAAAGCGAACGATCATCATCGGCACCATCAATGGTAACCAGATAAAGCATTTGCCCGACCTTATTTTACCGGAGGAAGATCGCAATATCATTGTTGCCATACATTATTACAGCCCCATACAATTTACTCACCAGGGGGCACCATGGTCTGTAAAAAATAAAAACCTTAGCGGAATAGAATGGACACAAAGCAAAGCTCAGGAAGATTCAGTAAAAGCTGATTTTGATTTTGCTCAGCAATGGTCATTAAGCCATAACAGGCCATTAACACTGGGCGAATTTGGTGCGTATGAAAAAGCAGATATGGCTTCCCGTGTGCGTTGGACAAATTATATAGCAAGGCAGGCTGAAGAAAGAAAATGGAGCTGGAGTTACTGGCAGTTTGATTCCGATTTTATTTTGTATGATATGGATAAACAGCAATGGGTAGAACCTATCAAAAATGCGCTGATACCAGTTAAGCAGTAATATAATTAAATGGAAAGAGAAAAAGCGGAGATCCGTGCAGGCATAGTTGGGTCTGGCTTGCTGCAAGGTTTCATTATGAAGCTATTGGCAGGATGCACAATGTAACTATAACGATGGTGGGTGCATTTTCTGCCAATAAAATGTAAACTACGAAATGGATAATAAAAAAGTTGCAGCTAAAACGCCGGTTAAGAAATACAGATGGATCATATTGTCACTGGTTTTTTTTGCCACTACCATTAACTATCTCGACAGGCAGGTAATCAGTTTGTTAAAAGATGATTACCTGGAGCCATTGTTTGGATGGAACGAAACTGATTATGCCAACATCGTAGTTGCGTTTCAATTAAGTTATGCAATCGGGTAGGCACTAAAATAGGTTACGCCTTATCGCTATCCGTATGGAGCCTGGCGGCCATTGTCCATGCATTTGCTAAATCTACCTTCGGGTTTATGATAGCAAAAGGTGCATTGGGTGACTTTAATTTTTATATAAATCAACAAAATAATTCAATGAAAATAAAGACTATTATAGCATGTATTGCTTGTGTGGCAACTTTACAATTATATGCAAAGCCTATAGAAAGCATATTTGTTCAAGGCGGGCAACTCATGTTCAAAGGCACGGAAGTAAATATTAAAAGCTTCGAAATTTCGAAGTATGAAATTACCAATGAACGCTATGCCGCTTTCTTAAATTCAAAACAAATAGAAAGTGATGGAAAGCTTAAGGGCGTATCATTAATCAATGTAGATGCTAAGGACCTTCAGGTGGAATTTTTACAGAACAAATGGACTGCAAAGCCGGGCTTTGAAGACTATCCAATGGTAATGGTAAGTTACTATGGTGCTGTAGAATTTTGCAATTGGATGGGAGGCCGTTTGCCCGATGAAATGGAATGGCTGTATGCAGCACAGGGAGGTGTAAAAATAATGCAGTACAGTTTTGCAGGTAGTAATAGTTTGAATGAAGTTGGCTGGTACAAAAATAACAGCGATGAGCATGCACATGCAGTGGGAGAGAAACGTGCAAATGAATTGGGCATTCATGATATGAGTGGCAATGCGTGGGAATGGTGCCTGAATGATAGTTTGAAAAGCGACAAGGATTTTTGTGTACACATGGGCGGTAGCTGGTATGCAGGCGAAGAACCTGCCAGGCTTTCAGCACATTACGGCAATACGCCCACTCACTTTAGTAACAGTGTTGGGTTTAGGATTATTTTCTCCAACTATACGGTGCTGGAAACAAATATTAGTAAGTATAAAGGCAAGCCATGGAACAATGAACCCCAAAAAATACCCGGAAAAATACAATGCGAATTATACGACCTGGGCGGTGAAGGCATTGCTTACCACGATGCGGATAGCATCAACAATGGTAGTGGAAAATTAAACCCTGCCAATGGCACATTGCTGAATGAATTTAGAATGAAGGAGGGTGTTGATATTTCTTATACAAAGGATAACAATATTGATAACAATCCATACAATTTGGTAGAGCCGACAATGGGTGAGTTGTATGCAGGATGGACAATGCCGGGAGAGTGGATTAACTATACCATCAAGGTGAATGCAACAGGCACCTATAATATTGGCTTGATGTACACAGCAAGTGGCGATAGTGAAATTGCTTTTTATGTAGATGGTAAGCAGGTAACCCAACCACTGTTTATCCCTTCTGTAAGAAATAAAAAAGAAACAATTGACTGGCGCAACTGGCATCATTGGAACCGCATAAACGAACTAACCAATGTGCAACTAAAAAAAGGTAAACATTTACTCACTTTAAAAACGATCAGCAACGGCAATATGAACTTCGATTACCTGGAATTCAAATTAAAAAATTAGGAAAATAATCATCACCCAATAAAAATGTTTATTAAACAAAAACAATGGTATGAAAAAAATTCAATCAACATTTACCGGATCACTGCGAATTGTCTTTCGATCTTTCATGTCATTTATTTTGATGACAATGATCGTAGCCTCCTGTTCAAAAGGTTCACCTGCTCCTGCGCCAACACCCACACCAACACCAACTCCTGTACCTACACCCACACCTACACCTGCTGTTGTACCACCCATTAACACAAGTGCTGCAACGGCTAAAGAAATCATCATTGATATGGGCGGCGGCTTTAATTTGGGCAATACTTTTGAAACTAACATTAATGCAACCACACCTTCAATCAACAATCAAATTATTGATTTGTATTACGATGCCGGTATGAGGCATGTGCGCATTCCTACGACATGGATGGAAGGTTTTAGCAACAACCTGGCAGATGCGGACGGTAATTTAAATACCACCAATCCAAGGCTGCTGGAACTTAAAGAAGTAATTGACTATGCACTTGCTAAAAAAATGTACGTAGTGTTAAATACACACCATGAGCATTGGATTAAAAATCACTATGATGGAACTGCAACGTATGATACAAAATTTGCTAACCTATGGACAGGCATTGCTACTTTTTTTAAAGACTATCCAAAGCAATTAATGTTTGATGTAATTAATGAACCAGAAGGTGCCCTGGGCCAATGGAGTGGCACAAATTATCCTTTACCAACAGGGGCCCAGCAACTTACCTGGACAAGGCAGGTTAACAAAGTTGGCTACGATGCTATCAGGGCAACCGGTGGCAACAACACAACCCGTGTTATTATGGTGGAACCCAACGGACAGGGAAACCATGGAATGATTGAAGAAGTATATCCCACAAAAACAAGTCTTCCCGGCGGTGGCACAGATGCATATCTTGCAATACAGGTACATACGTACGACCCATGGGCTTTTTGTGGCGAAACCGGCAGCAATGCCAACTGGCCGGGCAGCACCACTATTGAAAATGCGATTAAAAAAGTAGGTGTTCATTCAGCGTTAATTGATGTGCCTGTTAATTACGGAGAGTTTGGAGTAGGCAGGCAATCGAATGCTACCGAACGTAATTCAGATATAGTTCGTGGGTATTACAAATTGGTCAAGGTTACCTGCAAAGCACAAAATATGTCATACACCGCCTGGGATGACAGAGGGTGGTTTGGCCTCATTTATAAAAACGGATCCGTGTATGCTTTTTCCAATAACATAGTGCCGGTAATGCTGGCGCCATAATAGTTTTAATTAAAAGATTTATTTTTTACAGATGATAGAACCCATGTAAACTTGTTTAAGAAAGCAGGCTGCATGGGTTTTATTCTTTCAGTGGAATGTGCATCCAAAAAGAGGACTTGTAATTTTTTTATCGACCCTCTTTTTTAGATTTTGCCGGGCCGGAATTTGCTGTGCAAGGCACGCCCATCTTTATAGAGTGGTCAATGTTAGCGGCTGTACTTCATTCTTCTCAACTTGTCAATTGGCCGCTTTCCTTTCAAAGGTGAGTCCTTCTTTGAATTGTCAATATAAGTTTGAACGTCGTACAGATAGTCGTTGATCAATGTGTCGCCAAAGATTGACTGGAAATTATCAATTCCATTTTTTATAATTTCAAAGGCGGCTGAATCAATTCCCTTTTGTGGATTATCGAAGGATAAAATTGAGGTGTCGCCGTTGTGAGCGAATGTAAAGCCAACCCAAATCCCATCACGCATTCCCCTTTTTTTAACGGACTGCACCATACTTATCTTTTGAAGTAGTTCAGTATCGATTTTGCGAAATTGACTTTCAGATAAAGTTGCTGTTCTGAAATAAAAAGTATCTGAAGGTTTGTCATCTCCATAAGCCTCCCTTAGAAGAAATTGTATTTTTTGTGTGCCATCAACTTTAGAAAACGTTATCTCTGCATGCTCAGTAAAAGATGGAGATATGAATGCTTGAAAATAGAGATCGTCTTTTTCTAAAGTTTTCTGTTTCGGTGTCTGTTTACAGCTAAGGAAAATCAGTAAAATTAAAATTACTGAAAGTGTTTTTAGCATTATAATATAAAATATAAATTTTTGCATCGTAGGGTGTGTCTGTAAAATGGCGCATGTTAGCGTTAGTTGGATTTACAGGTTGCCTGATTCCCAATTTGTCCAATGGTTATTTGGCTTGAGGCTTGGTTGCCAAAAAGTAGTGTCCCGTGTTACTAAAATTTTAGCAATTAGTTGGTATGTCTCCTGACTACTTAGCAAGTTTTTTTTGTCATAAGCGCTTACAAAATGAAATTTGTCAAGTGTCATAATTTTTGAAATGTCATGGGGAATATGTTGTTTGATTTCTTCTTCTGTTGCACTAACTAATTCGGGGTTGGTATCACTGAAAAACCTAACAATGTCACCATAGCCAATGAGATTTTTGGAGTTATCAAAGTCTCTTGGTTTAATTCCCAATGCTAAGTAATTTTTTGGGTCGTGGTCAATAGCAACTTTATGTCCATGAATAGTCATATCGGTGGCTGTCGGACTAATCAATTCAAAATCTTCCATGTCTTTGCCTTCCTTATTTCTTATCTTTTCGTATTCATCAGAAGTGATTAAAACGATGTTACTCACATTTGTGATGTAGTTTCTTTCAGGATATTTGTCAACAGGATAGTCAATGCAGTTGCCAATGTAATCAAGTTCTATTTCCGCTCTGTCGCCACGATTTTGGTAACCACATTTTTCAAAGACAATCGCCCATCTTGTTGAGTCAGCATACAAATGGATTTTATTGCCAGCTGTTTCACAATAGCCATGCTCTAAGTCAAGAAAAAAATTGTACTTGATGTCATCATCATTTCCTGCGGGATAGTCTTCTGCAGGTTGCCCATTAAATGCTAAGTCGAGTTTGTGAAAAATGTCCGTTTCCGTAAATGTCATTTTTTTGCTTTCAGATTTCAAATTGTCTTGTCGGAAAGAGCAAGATGTCAACAAAAATGATATGATGATTAGGGATTTTCGCATATAATTTAAGCTAACATTTGTATTTATGTAATTACAAGAACTAAAGAAATTCATCACGACAACCACCACCTGGCGCCGGACTCTGTCCGGTGCCTACTTGTTACTAAACCAAAAATTTAAATATTCTTTCAAGAGGGAATATTACTTCAGCTTGGCATCTACATCAAATTTACATTACTCATAAACAAAGAAAGGGAGAGGTCATCAGCTTGGGAAATATAGACAGTATAAAATTTCAGGAATTTGAATGATATAAATTATAATAATTTTCCCTAAATGACAGCGAGTCCCACGTCAACACTTAAAGCTATTTGTGGAAACCCGCTTGGGAAATTTTACTAGAAAGCGCATGAGTCTCTAAATTAAATAAATAAAAATTTCGCTGATGGTATTACGATGTATGTATTAAGTGCTTTAGGTAAATGTTTTTTTTAGCCAGAACTTTTCTTCCTCCGGTAAATTCTCCAGGAAAGCTTTCATTTGTTCGTAGCCTTTGTCAATTGTATAGCTCCACTTTTTGTCATCCAGTAATCCTACACCTTTAAGATCCATCTCAAAATACAAAGACACTTTTGTTTTTGCAGTTTCCTGTTTCTGGCGGCTGTTCAGCGTAAGTGAGTTTACAATCAGTGAGCTGATGCCGGGAATTCTGTACTTCTTTCCCTGTGTAAGTTTATCCCATATCAACATGCCCGCCGAAGGTGTTTCAAGGTAATCTACTTTCCTGGTTTCAAGGCCCGATAATGATATAGCGATGATGTGCCGGACGGGGTAGCGGTACATTGGCTCAATCGGTAAATTATCTACAACGCCTCCATCCACATGCAATTGCTCGTCTATGACCACGGGAGGAAATACACCTGGAATAGCACTACTGGCTGTTACCATTCTGCTTGCCAGGCCCCTGTCGTGCACTTTGATACCCGAACTGGAAAAGTTGGTAGATACGCAATAAGAGTTAACCCATATATCCTCCAGGTCAGATTCACCAAACATCTCCTTCATAAAGCCCGATATTTTTTTACCCGACATGATGGATACAATGGGCCAGGAAAAATCGTTTGAGGTAAGTCTTCTTTTGGCTGAAACTGCACAAAGCGCATCCACTTTTTTTAGATCAAAATCACTGTGACTCATTCCAATTCCGTAGATGGCTCCCGCACTGGTGCCACCTAAAAAATCGATGTTTATACCCGCTTCCATCAAAGCCTTGATGGCTCCTACATGCGCATACCCTTTTGCACCGCCACCGCCCAATACTACGCCTATAGCCTGGTTGGAAATAATCCTGCAAAAGCGCCCGATATCTCCTAAATGATTTTTTCTGACATGGATGTGCAGGTTTACCATTCTTTTTTCCAGCCAACGGCTTGTAAGCTTAGGCAATGCTGACTCGTTTTCATGTAAGAAGACAATGTATATTTTTTTATTCAGGATACTTTGTGCATACAGGTTTTGTATTTTTTCAATCTGGTATAGGTTATGATCAGCTAAAAACTGGGTGGCAACAATCACCAGGTCGGCAGAAAGCAGGCACAGCCTTGACCATTCGGGTTGGGCCTCAGAACAAACCAATATATTGAGGCCTTCCTGTTGCTCCAGTGTATCAAAAATACTATTGTAAGGTAGTTCCGGTTTTGATTCATGATCAAAAACCTGGATGGGAAGCCCACTTTCTTCCAGTGTCCTTTCTATATCATCTGTCCAGGGACTGAGATCGTGTTCAGGTTGTAAATTAATGAGCGCAATATTTTTAGGTGTACTGCTCATATGTTGCTCTAAAATGTTTCGCCGCAGGCGCTTGATCAGGAAGCTTGTCAGCATCCCTGCAAACTCAGGATTTTGAGACACCAGGTTTAAATATTCCTGCTTGTTTATTTTAAGAACAATTGTTTTTCGGATAGCCAGCACCGAAGCCATTCTTGGCTCATTGGTAAAAAGTGCAAACTCACCCGTAGGCTCACCTTCTCCAATATCGCCGAGTATGGTCCTTGTGTTTTTAGTCTGCAGTACGGCACGTAGTCGCCCACTTAGTACAACATATAGCGAGTTTTCAAGATCACCTTGTTTAAATAAGTAATCTCCCGCATTTGCCTGCTGCTTTTCTCCCGCTTCCAGAATTTTAAGCAGTGCTTTATTATCTAATTCTTTAAACAGGTGGCTAAGGACATGAAGGTGGTGTGCATCAATCGTCGAATTATTATTCAAGTTATAACTTTTTAAAATGTATGAGGATTAAATAAGCGTTTTTTTTAAGTATGAATCATAAGGATAGATTGGGTAAATTATAATGAAGTTAAGTTAATCTTCTTTGGTAAAATTTCTATAGCCGAAGTTAATGAATATAGCATTAATTTACATACGTGTACGGGTATTTGCAGCAACAAATTCACCAACATACGATTATAAGATTAACAAACGATATTGCTTACAAAGATTACATGATATTCGAAATTATAAATTACAAGTATCTCACAAAGTCAATTTTTTAACTTAAGAAATTTTAAATACTTACATGCCTGTTAGGTTAAAATCTTTACACTAATATTAACTCTCCCGGGCATGGCAACATGATTTTGTTAAACAGGGATAACTTATGAGATTTAATGCAGTACGTTAAACTAAATATCAAGCTTTTAAATTTTCCAGCTAAGGCGATGTGTTGGTAGATTTTATATCAAATTTTGGAGAGATGGATGATATCAATGTGAATAGATTTTCCTGAATGGCGGCGAGTCCCAGGCTTACCCTCAAAGCTATTGTGGAGACCCGCCTGGGAACTTTTAATTTAAAGAGTGCAGACCCGGAGCGGAATGAAGGCCAATTATGATTAAACCACCAAAATCATATATTGAAAATTAACTGCCAAATAGTTTATTACTTTACTTAATTAAACATTCTAACAACTCATGAAATATACGCTGTTTAATAACCTCTTAATGATATGTATTATTTTATTTGTTTGCTTCTGCACATCAGTCTCTGATAAAAATAAAAGAAAACTTGATGAAACATTCTTTAACAGTAGCGATACAATTGTAAAAGACTTGCCAAGAGATAAAAATGGAGAAATTACTGGTAATTATTTTCTAAACCACGAGAAAGAAAAAATGGCAGGTGTTAATTCTTTGGAAAAAGGCTTCGATTCGATAAAAATGCGTTTTTGGTATTGGTATGGATACAATGATACATTGCAACTTATTGAAATTGAAAATTTTGATAAGAAATGGAGTGCATCTCTTTATACTATAAAGTATGGATATACTGAGCATTATGACTCTATGATTTGTTATGGGAAAACGGAAATTCCGGGTAAGCCGAAATCAGGTTGGGAAAACTTTATTCAGAAACTTTTTAGGGCAAATGTGCTTACACTTCAAAGTTTTGAATCTTATTATTCACAACCAACCGACGCTTCAGTTATTGGTGTGGAGATTGCAACCAAGAATAAGTACAAATATTATTTATATCCAGAACCTTTGCATTATAAAGAATTTTCTGGTGCCAATAATATGGTAGAAATAATGGATTTAATTGAAGAAGAATTTAATTTTAGGAGAATTGAACGATTTTAACCGGTCAACTCCATTTTGGTCCCGCTATACAAAAGAGGTTTGGTGCAAACGGACGCTCATAACTTCTGCAGGTACTACCTTTCAACAATCAGCACAGTTGATGGTATGTCGTTATCAAAATAAAATTATTTGTACATGGATGAAATACTTAAATATGAAAATCGGGAGAAATTATATAGTTTTTAATTGAAGACTTTAGATTCAAGGTAATTTAAGAGAAGAATTATGATTCTATGGGTTATTACGTGACACTAAAAGGAGATTTTTTCTTATTAAAATATTATAATGAGAGGCTTTTTGGGGATAGATATTTCGAGTTATTTTGATAAAAATAAAGATTTTTTTGCTTTAATTTTTTTGCGAGATTTAATTTATAAACCTGATTCTATAAATGCTGATGTAAAGAAAAAAGATAACGCAACATTTGTCAACGAACTTGAATCTTTTTTGAAGAAGGATTTTGATAAAATTTACAATTTACTTGGTAATGATAATTATCCTGAAACAAAATGGAAAATCGATGAAGGCTGTGAGAAATCATTTTATTTAAGGTTTCCATCAGCTAAGGATCATACTAAATAGCGAAATGTTTGAAATTGTTTTAGGCCGCTAATCTAATTCAAATTGGAACTTCTGTCCGGTCTCAACTCGTTACTAATCTAAAAATTTAAATAATCTTTCAATAGAAAATGTTACTTCAGTTCGAAATCTGCATCAAATTCCCTTCAGTGATAAATAAAGGAAAAGTGAAGCTATCAGCATTGTAAAAATAGACAGTATTAACTCTCATGAATTTGTATGAAATTAATTTCAATAGCTTTACCTGAACGGCGGCGGGTCCCAGGCTAACACTCAAAGCTAGTCGTGGAGATGCAGTTGTGATATTGGAAAAAAAAGAATCAAAAGAGTTTTCACCAGGCATTTACCATTCATAAGGCAATAGGCGACACTATAAATTTAAACAATGAAGGCGAAGCAAGTTTTAATTTATTGCCTGCAACTTTCGTGAATGGAGTGGATGGCACTGACCGCTACAATGTTATGCAGTGGATGGGTTTTGCAGGTAAAGATGTTGAAACAATTGTTGATCTTGAGAATTTAAAAAACATCCATACAGTGTCAACGAATTTTCTAAATTATCATTGGCAAAAAATGTAGGCGCCACAGGGTGTAAATATCTTTACATCCATTGATGGAAAATATTATAAACAGGCTTATACAAAAAAAGATTTTCCCATTAGCGGAATTAATAAACTGAAAGCAATGATACATTCAAAGGCGAGATATATAAAAGTGATAGCTATAAACAAAGGGATCATTCCGGCAGGCGAATATGGGGCCGGAGGCAAGGCTTTATTGATGACGGATGAATTAAAGATTGATTAAAAAAAACCAAACAGGTTATGGCATTTTTAATAGTATTGCTTTGTATTGCATTGCTCATCCTGTTAATTACATGGGTACGTGTAAATTCTTTTATTGCGTTTCTTATTATTGCAGTGTTGGCAGGAGTTTTACTGGGCATGCCTTTGAGTAAAGTGGTGGCATCTGTACAGGCCGGTATTGGTAGCATCATGGGTAGCCTGGTAATTATTATTTCGCTTGGCGCTATGCTGGGTAAAATTGTTGCGGAAAGTGGTGCCGCAGAAAAAATATCAGCGGTGCTGATGAATATATTTGGCGTAAAATATTTGCATTGGGCGCTGATGATTACTGGTTTTATCATTGGCATTCCATTGTTTTATGGAGTGGGCTTTGTGCTGATGGTGCCCTTAATATTTTCATTGGTGTACAAGTATAAATTGCCTGCAGTTGCCACAGGTTTGCCCATGTTGGCAGCCTTATCAGTAACACATGGTTTTTTACCGCCACATCCATCTCCATCGGCGCTTGTAACGCAGTTACATGCCAATATGGGTGTTACGCTGTTGTACGGTTTACTTGTAGCTATCCCGGCAATCATACTGGCGGGCCCGGTGTTCTCAAAGTTTACAAAAAACGTCGCATCGCAACCACTTGAAACATTTATGCCAAAGCATCCGGAGGCTATGGTGCTACCCGGAACTGCCAATAGTTTCCTGACTTCATTGTTGCCCGTTGCGATGTTGATCATTACTGCGGCACTTATTCATTTATCCGCTGCCACCGGATCTTTTAAAGAGTTGCTTTCGTTTGTGGGTGATCCTGCAATTGTAATGTTGATATCAGTTTGTGTAGCAGCGTTAACCCTGGGTGTGGCACAGCAAAAATCCATCAGCAGTGTAATGGCATCCTATACCGAAGCTGTAAAAGATGTGGCCATGATTTTGCTGATAATAGCCGGTGCCGGAGCATTGATGCAGGTAATGAAAGATAGTGGCGTAAGTAACCAGATAGCTGAACTCTTACAAACATTACCGGTAAACCCGTTGGTATTGGGTTGGTTCATTACCGCCATCATCAGGCTATGTGTGGGCTCGGCAACTATCGCAGGACTAACAACCGCAGGCATCATTGGGCCCCTGGTTATTAGCGCTCATGTAAATCCAAACCTAATGGTGTTGGCAGTAGGTGTAGGAAGCCTGATGTTTTCGCACGTAAATGATGCTGGGTTCTGGTTGTTCAAAGAGTATTTTAATTTAAGTATAAAAGATACGTTGAAAACATGGTCGGTGATGGAAGCAATCGTTTCCATTGCCGGACTGGCTGGCGTATTGTTGTTAAGCTATATCATTTAATAAATTAAAAAACAGTTCCATATTTTTATGGAGAAGCTACTTAAATTTAATGATGCAAAAAAGATTATGGTGGAAAATGATGCCATGAAAATATGTATTTGAAAGGAGCGTCGCCAATGCAGTTGCAGGGAGATTCAAATGCTGGTGAACAAAAAAAAATATTTCTAAACAGCCTCTAAGTGAAACAAAAATTAAGCAAATGAATGCAGATGAAAAATTAAAAGAATTGGGAATTACATTGCCACCGGCGCCGGCACCCAAAGGCGTGTACAAGCCTTGCTTAATAGACGGAAAGTACCTGTATGTTTCAGGACATGGCCCGGTACAAAATGATGGGTCTTTAATGATTGGCCGTGTAGGCGAATCGATGGATATGGAAGAAGGCAAGCTGGCTGCAAGGCAGGTAGGACTTACGATGCTTTCAACCATCATTGCAACAATTGGCTCGCTCAACAAAATTAAACGGGTGATCAAAATATTGGGCATGGTAAATTGCACCGATGATTTTGAAAAGCATCCTTATGTAATTAATGGATGCAGTGAATTATTTTTGGATTTGTGGGGCCAGGAAAATGGAGTAGGCGTAAGAAGTGCGGTAGGATTTAATTCGCTGCCGGAAAATATTCCGGTCGAAATTGAAGCGTTGTTTGAATTAGTTTAAAGTAAGGATATGAACGAAAGCTTAAATAAATGGTATTTTATTAATAATGTAGCCGACATTGATTCGCCTGCATTGGTGGTATATCCGCAACGGGTTAAAGAAAATATCCGGTTGCTAAAAAGCAGGGTGGCAGATGTCGGTTTGCTTAGGCCACATGTAAAGACGAATAAGATGGCAGAAGTTTGCCAGTTGTTGTTGAATGAGGATATTACAAAATTTAAATGTGCTACCATAGCAGAAGCCGAAATGCTGGCGCTGGTGAAAGCGCCCGATGTATTGCTGGCCTACCAACCTGTAGGGCCAAAAGTGCAAAGGCTGGTTGCGCTATGCAAAACCTATTCCACAACAATTTTTTCCTGTATGGTTGATAGTGCCACCAATGCAGAATTAATAAATGAACAATGTGCCGAAGCAGACATTACGCTCAATATTTTTATTGACCTGAATGTGGGGATGAACAGAACGGGCATTGATCTTGATAAAGCTTTTGAATTGTTTGATTATTGTGTGCAGCTATCTCACCTGGCACCGGTGGGATTGCATGTATATGACGGCCACATCAATGATAAGGATGCTTTGATACGCCAACAAAAAAGTGACGCAGCTTTTGCCCCGGTAAAAAATCTTGTAGAAAAAATAAGTGAAAAATTTGTGATTAAACCAATAGTAGTTGTTGGTGGATCACCCAGTTTTGCAACGCATATTTTACGGGATTATGTGGAGTATAGTCCGGGTACTTTTATTTTTTGGGATTATGGTTATAAACACCAGTTGCCCGACGAACCTTATGAGTACGCAGCGCTTGTTATCAGCAGGGTAATATCTGTGGTTGATAGCAATACTTTATGTGTGGATCTTGGCCATAAATCGGTTGCAGCAGAAAATCCATTGCCCCGGGTATATTTTTTAAATGCACCGGATGCAACACCTGTTTCGCAAAGCGAAGAGCATTTGGTGTTGAAAGTACCGGATAGCAGCAAATATAACTTGGGCGATGTGTTGTATGGTGTGCCCGTGCATATTTGTCCGACAGTAGCATTGTACGATAAGGCCGTAATTATTGAAAGTAAAAAGGCCACCACTACCTGGGATGTAATTGCAAGAACCCGGAAGATTTTTAATTAAAAAAATCTAGCCCCTCTCCTTGGGAGAGTGCCTGTCCCGATAAAATCGGGAGGTTGGGTTGAGGTCATTTTATGCCATCATAAATAACAACGCAATATGTTTACAATAGATGCTCACCTCGATTTAAGTATGAATGCAATGGAGTGGAACCGTGATTTGCGTTTGCCGGTGTTGGACATTCGAAAAACTGAAACCGGATTAACGGATAAGCCCGACAGGGCAAAGGGAACCGTAGCATTGCCCGAATTGCGAAAAGGCAATATTGGTTTGGTGGTGGCAACACAAATTGCACGATATGTAAAATATGGTAGCAAACTGCCGGGCTGGCATTCGCCGCAACAGGCATGGGCGCAAACACAGGGGCAACTGGCATGGTACAAAACCATGGAAGAAGCCGGGGAAATGGTGATGATAAAAGATAAGCAGTCGTTGGAAACCCATGTTGCATTGTGGATGAATGATACAACCAATGATGCAAAACCAATCGGGTATATTTTAAGCCTTGAAGGTGCAGATTCCATTGTATCGCTCAACCATCTTGAAAAGGCTTATCAATACGGATTACGAGCCATTGGCCCGGCGCATTATGGCCCGGGGCGTTATGCCAACGGAACCGATGCAACGGGCAATCTAAACCAGGCGGGTAAAGATTTGCTGAAAGAAATGGACAGGCTGAATATAATTTTAGATGCAACCCATTTATGCGATGATGCTTTTTGGGATGCACTTAAAATTTTTAAAGGCCCGGTTTGGGCCAGTCACAATAACTGCAGGGCATTGGTAAATCACAATCGCCAATTTAGTGACGACATGATAAAAGCACTGGTAGAAAGAGGTGCAGTAATAGGTGCAGCATTGGATGCATGGATGATGGTGCCCGATTGGAAAAGACAAATATCTACTCCCCTGGCAATGGATTGTTCCCTTGAAAAAATGATTGATCACATCGATCATATTTGCCAGTTGGCGGGTAACACATTGCATGTGGGCATTGGCTCCGACCTGGATGGCGCTTTTGGAAAAGAACAATCTCCTCACGATCTTGAAACAATTGAAGACTTAAAAATTATTCCCTCCCTGCTTGCAAAACGTGGATATACTCCAGCCGATATCATAAATATTATGCATGGCAACTGGTTGCGTTTTTTATACAACGCCTGGAAGTGATTTTTTTTGAGCCAGGCATTCTTAATTATTTTAAATGATGAATGATAAATGTTTAATGAAATGCAGATTGCCTCATGTTAGTTTTATTAGCCCTGCATTTGTATTTCAATTAAGCTTCGGTGGCGTCGCACATTTCAACTGCAAAGCCTTGGGGAACGAAAGGCAACTTTACTTCATCCCGGCACTCAAAACGGAGCTTCTACCTTTTATCTTTATGGAGCCATGGAAATGCAAAATTTTATCCCTTGCCGGGTATATCCATATCTACATTAATAATTTATTTCTTCTAAATTTTTAAAGGGCGGGGACATTTTGGGTATAATGTTTGCCTGTAAGTTTGCCATAATTATCCAGCTATCATATAATTTGTATTTGTAATTAAAACGCAGATACGGATCACGCTTACTTAAGTTTTTTATTCATGTGTATATCCAGGTTATTGGTATTGATATTTTTTTGGGGGCTTCAATCAAATGTGCAGGCAAAAACTCTAAATAATAATATTTTAAAAGTCGGTACACCCATTCCTCATCCAGCGGCTGCTGTTATCCGGCATGCTGTAAATACAACCGGATTATTTATAGGGGTTAATAATTTAAAATATAATAGCATTGCTGATACCTTGCCTAAAACAAATGATTACGCCGTCATTGTTCCTTTCGAATATAAACAGTCATCCCTAAACTATGCATCAACGTTCAGGTTAATGGATAGTGTGGCTCTAATAATGAATGAAAATGATTCTATCACCTTTTCGGTGGACGGTTATTCTTATATGGATGAGGGAAATGATTTTGTATGTTACTGGCTTTCGTTTAACAGGGCGCTGGTTGTTAAAACCTACCTGATTGGTAGAGGGGTTGACAGCAACAGGCTTATTTCCATGGATGCAAGAAGTAAGGACCGGTCTATTTTACGTAAAGAAAAAAACGAACCGGTCGAATTTAATTGCACCGCAGAAATAATATTAAAATATCCCATTCCTCCACCTCCGCTTGCAATACAGGATGCAGATGAAGACGGCATCGCCGATGATAAGGATAGTTGCCCCAATGAATATGGCTATGCGTCACTAAATGGTTGTCCGGATAAAGATGCCATCATCGTTCCCTTTGAACCAGGACAGTCTGCTTTGTTGTTTGCAACTTACAGGGTACTTGATAGCGTAGTCACTATTTTGAGAAAAGACCGCACTATCACATTTGCGATAGAAGGCCATGCATATAAGGAAGAAGGCGTACAAAGCTTGTGCGATCAGCTTGCCAAAGACAGAGCGGATATGGTAAAAAAATATTTGTTAACCAGGCAAATTGCACCGGTTAGAATTACCTGGATAAAAAACCTGGGCAAATTAAAACCTTTAAATGCCGGAAGAAATCCCTGGGAAAAAGCAATGAACGCAAGGGTTGAAATATTTTTATTTCATCGTGAAAAAACTGATTAGAAGCGTTGATGGGAAGCAGCGTCTTATAATTCAATTTAAAGGCTATTGAATTTAATCAGAGTGATATGATTTAATCTGCTTTAAACCAATCATCCCATCCAAACGAATATTTATCACCGTATTTTATGTCACTCCTTCGGAGTTTTGTACAGGTATTTTATTTGATTGCCATAATAATAACAACCTTTCAGGTTTTAAAGCAACTCCTCAATATATGAATGACGAAACTTTAGTATCTCTCCAGTTCAAACATCAGTCTTCTGTCCATTGTAGAATTTCATACACAAATTATTTATTTTAGTGAATCGTTAATGCGCATGCATATTTTGGCTCGATTATTAGTTACTACAAATATTAAGTGCAGGTTCAGGTAAATGTTTGATGTTTTTTAATTCTTTAAAACAATTATTATGCAATGGTTAGGCAGAAGACAAAGTTCAAATGTAGATGACCGGCGGGGTATGTCTGGTGGCGGAATAGCTGCTGGCGGCGGCGTTATAGGCGTAATCATTTACCTGATTTACAGTTTTATTGGTGGTGGGGATATTGATCCTTCAAAATTAGCCTTACCTCAAACACAGCAGCAGGAGCTTACCGCAGAAGACCAGAAGGCTGACGACGAAAGGGCACAGTTTGTAAAAGTGGTACTGGCCGAAACGGAAGATGTGTGGAATACGATTTTCACCAGCAATGGCAGTCATTATGTAGAACCAACATTGGTATTGTTTCGCAATTCAGTTGCCTCTGCTTGCGGCAATGCAAGTGCGGCATCTGGTCCTTTCTATTGCCCCGGCGATAGTAAGTTGTACATCGATCTTTCCTTTTACCAGGAGATGCAGGATAAGCTAAATGCTCCCGGCGACTTTGCAATGGCTTATGTAGTGGCACACGAAATAGGTCATCATATTCAAAACCTGAATGGCACTGCTGAAAAAATGAGCCGTGTACGGGCACAGTCCAGCGAAACGGAAGCCAACCGCTATAGTGTGATGATGGAACTGCAGGCTGATTTTTACGCCGGGGTTTGGGCACACTACGAACAAAAAATGAAAAATATTTTAGATAAGGGTGATATTGAAGAAGCACTCAATGCAGCCAATGCCATTGGTGACGACCGGTTGCAACGGCAGGCAACGGGTACCGTTATGCCGGATGCTTTTACGCATGGCACATCAGCCCAAAGAGTTTATTGGTTTAAAAAAGGTTTTGAAACAGGAGATATAAAACAAGGTGATACTTTTAATGCACCGGATTTGTAACGCTTTCTCCGGATGCGAGAGTGAATTTTTAAGCACCAGTTTTTTCCCATCGCTATTCTTAATAAACGGACTATAAATTAGAAACTGGATTTTGAATTACTAAGATGCAATAATTTTTAGATAACACATGACACGAGTGGTTTTACATATTGTTGGAATTTTGCCGGATCTGGCCCGCGTTGTGGAAATACTTTGTAAATAACAAGGTATCAACTCCAAATCACTTCTGTTTGGTGATAATGTATCACCACAGATTTTATAACTTATTTTCCTGGATAACTCGCTTTTATTTCATTGGATAAAATTGCACCATTTGAGTGTTTTTGGTGTAAAATATAATAAGGCACAGGTTATCGGCAAAGCCGGGCTATGTAATGATTATGAAGTATAATTAAAAAGAGAAAAGATCAACGTTAGTTTGGAGAAAGTGAGTTAATAAAACTGAATGTATTTGTAAGCGCCATCCTGAACAAGGATGGCGTTTTTTTGTGCGGTGCGTAAAAAATAACCGGCTGTCAATTTTATTAAATGGGTTTTTTCATGATGACCGATGGATTCAATTCAAATTGTGGCATACATTTGACACCTCGTACTACAGTTTAAACTCATCCTGACCAATCCAATTAAATTAATAGAAACTGGAAGCGTTTCTTTGTCGATCGCTCAGCATTTTACAATACGCTTTCACCGGATGAATTTATTATCTTACAGTTTAAAATATCAGCAACCATATTTAATCAACGATCGCTATGCAAAGAAAAAAATTTATACAACAATCAGTTTTGTCCGGCCTTGCGCTGCTTGGTAACAATGCAATGCAGGCTGCAGGCACAGGAGCATCCACAAAAACAGCGGCGGGTAAGCCTTTTAACCTCGACTATGCTTTTCATGATGGCATGTTTAAAAACAGCGGGGGAAATGAATTTACCGACCAGATCCGCTATGCGTACGATCTTGGCTTCAGGTCCATCGAAGACAACGGTTTTATGGACAGGCCGGTTGAGCAACAAAAAAAGATAGGCGAATTGCTGGCAAAGCTGGGAATGCGTATGGGCGTATTTGTTATGAACTTTGATCACTGGCCTGTTAAAACTTCGCTTTGTTCCGGTGACAAAACCTGGCGGGAGAAATTCCTTGCTTCATGCACCAATGCAGTGGAAGTTGCAAAGCGCTGCAATGCTACCTGGATAACCGTGGTACCGGGTAACTATGAACGCAAACTGCCAATCGGTTATCAAACTGCCAATGTTATAGAAGCGTTGAGGCCCGCCTGTGACATACTGGAACCACACGGCCTGGTGATGGTGC
This sequence comes from Ferruginibacter sp., assembly GCA_046590675.1. Lineage (GTDB taxonomy): Bacteria > Bacteroidota > Bacteroidia > Chitinophagales > Chitinophagaceae > Ferruginibacter. Next base: position 44,360 of record JBKJUP010000005.1, read on the forward strand.
TGGAAGCATTGAGCGATACGCCTGATCTTTTCCTACGTCATTCCGACCAAACCTTTGCTATCTGCACCGCCGTTAACCGGCCTTCCTGCAAGTTTTTGTTTGATATGTACCACATGCAACGCAATGAAGGTAATATCATCAATAACCTGGATGCTGCCTGGGATGAGATTGGTTATATACAAATTGGTGATAACCCCGGCCGCAACGAACCTAACACCGGTGAAATGAATTATAAGAACATCTTTAAGCATATTTATGATAAGCAGTATAAAGGTATCCTTGGTATGGAACATGGGAAGTCGAAAGAAGGCAAAGAAGGCGAGGAGTTGTTGGTAAAAGCCTATCGTGAAAGCGATCATTTTTTGGGTTGATCATTCAAATGCATTTAACAAGAAACCTTGCTGTATGAAAAATTCAATCCGTTTAATCGCCCTGTTTTTTTTGTTTGCCGCATGCTGTAAAGCACAGCAACCTGCAAGGCTTGTGGTAAGAGGCGATGATATGGGCTATGCACATTCGGGCAATGAAGCATTGATAAAAAGTTATACCAACGGCATAGAGCGGTCTATTGAAATCATCGTGCCATCGCCCTGGTTTCCCGAAGCGGTAAAAATGTTGCAGGAAAATCCGGGTATTGATGTTGGGATTCACCTGGCCATTACCAGCGAATGGGACAATGTAAAATGGAGGCCACTCACAGATTGCAGCTCTTTGCAGGATGAAGACGGATATTTTTTTCCAATGATTTGGCCGAATAAAAATTACCCAGGCAGGGCTGTCAAAGAAAATAAATTTACTTCGGCAGACATTGAAAAAGAATTCAGGGCGCAGATAGAACTGGCGCTAAAAAAATTGCCCCATATCAGTCATATCTCCAGCCACATGGGCTGTGCCAATATCAATGACAGTGTAGCTGCCATTACTAAAAAACTGGCAAAGGAATATAAGATAGATATTGATTTGGCAGCGTTAGGCGTGCAGTCCGTTTCCTATGATGGTGTACATAAAACTTCGGCGGAAAAAATCAGTTCTTTTATATCAATGCTGCAAAAACTGTCGCCGGGTAAAACTTATATGTTCCTCGATCATCCTGGTTTGGATACGCCGGAGCTGCGGGCCATTCATCACATCGGTTACGAAAATGTGGCAGAAGACCGGCAAGGTGTTACCGATCTTTTTACCAGTGAAGCTGTAAAAGCTGCCATCAAAAAATATAATATTGAGGTAATTAGTTATGCGGAAATTGGTACGAAGAGATAATAGAATTATAAAACGACCAACTTAATTCACCAGCACCTCGTCAATAAATACCCATGCTTTATCACCCTTGCCGGCATGCCAGGCGGGTAATTTACCCACTGGTATTACCACAAGTTTTAAACATTTTATAGGGCCTGCATTGAATTTGCATTCATACCCTTTCATGCCGGATGGACCCACTTTATCTGGTTGCGGCGGATTTAGTTTGCTGAGCAGCTTCAAATGCTGTGGATCATCTCCGCCCCATATTTCAATCAATTGCGGTGGCATTATATAACTACCAATATCAACCAGGCAACTCAATGTAATACTTTGAATGGGCTCGGCTTTTTTAAACGGAAACAGGCATTCCATTTTATTTTCACGGAAAGCAACCCAGCCACCAAAGCGAAAATCGGGTTCCCCTTTTTTATGATTGATCAGCAAGTTACCTTTTGTATCCCGATATTTTTCGTTGGGTTGCGTAAGGTAAATTACAGAGTCGGCCGTGTAAGTATTTTTATAAAAATTAGCTTCTAATAAATTGCTGCTGATCCAGCCCGGCTTATAGGCTTTTGCTTTAATAACAACATTGCTGTTAATGGTTTCATTGCCTTTAAAAACCGGCGACGTTAAGCTGTCTGGTTCGCTGCCATCTTCTGTATAACGGATGGTGGTGCCTTGTATATAATGTTTTAGTTTTAATGGAATAGCCGTGGTAATGATGGCATCTTCATTTAAAAGTACAGGCGGCGATAATTTTAAAATCAGCGTATCTCCTTTAAAGCCGGTTTCGAAATGAACGTTTTTATTTTGTTGCTGCAGTTTTTTTATGTCGGTATTTGCCAATGGCGTGTTCCAGGTATAAACAGTTTTCAGCTCGGGAAAATTGTTTAATTGCTGCAGTTGAGCTGAAGTAACTTTTGTTCCGGAAAGAGACAATGTTTTCAGGTGTTTTAGTTTTTTTAATTCTGGTAAATAAGTGCCTACAATTCCGGTAAAGCTCAGGTTCAGCCTACGCAGGTTTTCAAATTCACCAATGATTTTTATGTCATCTTCCTGCAAAGGCATTTTGGCAAGATCCAGTGTTACGATCTGCTGTTTTACTTTTGTCAATTCTTTTAATTGCTCCGAATGATACAATGTGCTGTTGAAAAAATTAACTGACAGGGCAGGGGAGTTAAGCGCTTCAGCACTCACCACACGGTTTTGGGTATTTAATTTGGCAATGGTAGATGGATCGGCTTCATCAAAATCGTATTCAGCTATTTCTGCTGCTGTAAAAATTCTATCAGCAATCTGGCGAAGTGTATCAGCAGGAGATAAATCAGCTACACGAAGTTTGAAGTTGGTGCCCTTCCGGATCCATGCTGTGATGATTTCAATTTCCTCTTCTGTCAATTGGGGTTTGCCTTGTGGCGGCATGTGCTTTTTTGCTTCTATGGGTAAATGCAATCTTCGCAACATCAGGCCAAGATCTTCCGCAGTACTATCCCATAACTGGCCATTTTTACCGCCTTTGATAAGGAGTGCTTCTGTTTCCATAACCAGTTCGCCTTTCGCCTTTTTATTGTTGTGGCAGTTGATGCACTTGTTTTCTAAAATGGGTTTTACCATATCGGTAAAAACTACCGCTTCATCCGGGGAAACAATGATTGCTTTTTTCTCTGGCAACATCGGCGCCAGTAAAAAATTTTGTCCGTGTGTAATGCCGGAGCCCTGGTGCCCGGCAAATGTTATAAGCGCAATGGCAAAGGCTGCTGTGAAAAATGTAACCGGCTTTTTTGCCCGTACCTGCCTGCTGAAATAATACCAGCCAAGTGTAAATACTGCAACAGCAACACCACTCCATTTATGCCAGGAAAGTGCTTCCGGATCATAGCCCTTTTCTCTTGATAAAAACAAGCCTGCCAATGCAGTAACTACTGCGGTAAAGGCGGCGAATAAAAGGAGCAGGTCGCCGATATCTTGCTGGTCCTGCGTATAAGCCGGCCCTTTTTTGAAAGAAAAAAACAATGCATTTAAGGCATATAAAATTACCAGCACCACAGGAAAGTGTAGTATCAACGGGTGCATCCTTCCAACAACCTGTAACCATGCCGGCACAGACAATTTATCTTCAAACAGCAGCAGGAAAACAAGCAGGCAGTTTAAAGTAAAAGCAACATTGAATAAAATGTTTTTCCAGCGACCCATAAAATTAATAGACTTTTATTTCATCAATAAATAACCAGCTATGATTTCCTTTTCCATTGTGCCAGTCGGGTATTTTTTTTAACGGAATCAATACAAGTTTTACCATACTTGTCGAGAATGTTGGTTTTATCGGAATGCCGAGCATAACAGATCCTTTTTGTGTGGGTGCCTGGTACAGATCTGCATGCTCACCTGTAAGTACAAACGCCGCCAACTTTTTATCATAGCAATATACAAATACATGTTCAGGTAAAAATATCCAGTTGTCTTCGTTCTGCAGCAGGTTTACCAGCACTGTTTTAAGTTTCTCCTTTTTTTTAAGCTCAATACTTATTGTTACTGTATCGCTTTTATATCCCAGCCAGGTGCCACTTTGATGGTTGGCTATGCCACCGATATTATCGTACAGGATAGCAGGATTGCTGCTTGTATAGGGTTCATCCGGCTTGGAAAATTCCATCTGCCGGATGGACTTTCCATCTTGCATAAAATGAACACTCACCGTGGAAGAAGGTGAAAAATCGTTACTGAATCCCTTTACTTTAACAACCGTTTCTTTGGTGATTTTTACAGGCGAGACATACACCGGATCATGTACAGTTGGTTCGTCTCCGGTTAATGTATAGTGAACGGTGCTGCCGGGCTGATTGAAACTAACTTCAAAACTTGTACTGCCCGAAAAAAAGACAGATTGGTATTTGAGCAGGGGAGGTGCCAATTGAAAAATTGACTGGCTATTTAAATGCTGTAAAAATGTTAGAAAAATAATTGCCATTACAATTCTCATACGGGCATTAATTTATATGGATAAACATGGCCCGAATTCCATTGTGCTACATATAAATTATCTTCGTCGTCCACACATACATCATGCGGATATTGAAATGCTTTAATGGTTTGGTACATTTCTTCCGGTACATTATTGGTATAGGCAGGCAGGTTACCGCCAATGCTGGAAACCACTTTAAAGTTTTTATCCAGTACCAATACAAAACCCGATTGTTCATTTTGCCTTGCATTGGTTTGCAATACGGCTACATATAAATAATCGCCTTTAATAACGGGGCGGCAAACCCATGCGCCGGGCAATGGAATGGTATCGATGTAAACACCTTCCATGGTATATCTTTTAAATGCATTTTGTTGCCTGGAAGTTACCACCAGGCAAGGCTTGTCTTTACTGCGGGTATCAATACAAATGCCATGGGTATTGATAACATATTTGTCACCTTCACCACGGCCGGCGAAATGGCGGATGTAGTTTCCTTTATAATCATATTGAATTACAAAATCTTTACCATAACCATCGGCCACATAAATATCTCCATTGGGTGCAATCACGGTTTCTGTTGGCACATATTCTTCCGGCTTTGTGTATTGGCCTGTTTCTTTTGGATAATCTAAGGTCAGCAATACTTTCCCGGTGATGGTAGTTTTTATAACCTGGTGCCGATTATTATCACAGATGAATAAGAAGTCCTCGCCGTTTTCATTGAATAAGGTAAGGCCATGTGCGCCGGGATATTCGTGTCCCCAACTGCTGATAAGTTTGCCCCCTTTATCGTAGATGATTACATTGTTTTTTGTTTCGTTTGTTAACAGGATAATGCGACCCAGTTTATCCTGCACCATTTCGTGGCAATCTTTTACAGGATATTGCGTGGCATTCAACTTGCTCCATTCCGTGTTGATGCGGTAGCGTTTATTGTTGTGACCTAAAATAACTTCATCACGGGGAAGTTCACGAAGAATGGAAGGCACATATAACATGCCTGCTGCGGCTACAGATGACTGTTGGATAAATTGTTTTCGGTTCATATAGTTTTAATAAGCAATTAAGCAATCAGTCCTTTTATTACTTCTCCCGCTACATCGGTCAGGCGATATCTTCTTCCCAGGTGCTTGTAAGTTAATTGTTCATGATTCAATCCCATCAGGTGTAAAACGGTTGCATGAAAATCGTGTACATGCACGGGATCTTTAGCAATGTTATAACCAAAATCATCTGTTTCGCCATATACGCCGGGTTTTACGCCGCCGCCGGCCATCCAGATGGTAAAGCAACGGGGATGATGATCCCTGCCATAATTATCTTTTGTGAGTGTGCCCTGGCAATAATTGGTACGGCCAAATTCTCCTCCCCAAATTACCAATGTTTCATCCAGCAAACCACGTTGTTTCAGATCGGTGATGAGGGCAGCAGATGACTGGTCCACATCATTGCACTGTCCTTTTATCTGCGTAGGTAAATTATCATGACCGTCCCATCCCTGGTGATATAATTGCACAAAGCGTACACCGTTCTCCGATAGTTTTCTTGCCAGCAGGCAGTTGGCTGCATACGTACCGGGTGTTAAACAATCCGGCCCATATAATTTTACAATGTCTTCAGGCTCTTTACTCAGGTCTGTTATATCTGGTACCGCAGTCTGCATGCGGTAGGCCATTTCGTACTGTTGTATTTTAGTATTAATTTCCGGGTCACCAAATTGTTTATACGATTCTTCATTCAGCGCTGCTAATTTATCCAGCATATTACGCCGGTCTTTTTTATCAATGCCATCGGGATTATTCAGGTACAACACAGGGCTTTCGCCGCTGCTGAATTGCACGCCCTGGTGAATAGAATCTAAAAATCCATTGGTCCATAATTTTGAATAAACACCTTGTCCGTTTCCTTTTCCCTTGGATAATAAAACACAAAATGCCGGTAAGTTTTTATTCTCACTACCCAGCCCATAACTCAGCCATGAGCCCATACTTGGCCGGTTGCCAACCTGTGCGCCGGTTTGAAAAAAAGTAAGGGCAGGATCATGATTAATGGCTTCCGTAAACATGGTTTTAATGATACACAAATCATCCACTACTTTGGATGTATGTGGAAGCAATTCGCTCATCCATGCCCTGGATTGACCGTATTGATCAAACTTAAAAATGCTACCTGCCAATGGGAATTTCTGCTGATTGGCAGTCATGCCTGTAAGCCGCTGACCCATGCGGATAGATTCCGGCAGGTCCTGCCCATGCATCTGCTGAAGCGTTGGTTTAAAATCAAACAGGTCTAGTTGAGAAGGTGCACCATTTTGAAAAAGATAGATGATGCGTTTAGCTTTTGGTGCAAATTGAGGCATGCCGGTAATCAGCATTTCTTCTGCATTGCCACCAAAAAGATCAGGCATCAGCAATGAACCCAAAGCCACGCCACCAATGCCCATACCAAGCCGGGAAAGAAATTTCCGGCGATTGATATTAAGGCTATGTTCAAGAATTTCTTTTTCCATAATCAACAATTAAAAAAATCAATGCTGTATCAAATATAAAATCAATAAAGAAAAATAAAACCGCATTCAATCAAACTCCATCAACCAAAAAAGCTGTAACAAAAAAATAAAGCAGCAACAATCTAAGTTCCTCTTTAGGGGACAGGGGCTTACTTTTACGTCTTAGTAATCGCCTCTTCCATATTATAAATTGTATTTACAACCTTCATCAATGCTGCCAGTTTTGAAGCATCCAGTTTACTATCCATTGGGTATTCACCCACCTTCACCGTAACCGCCGCATCTAATTTTTTTTGTTGAAATAAGGCAAGTTGATCTGTATAGTATCCCTGTAAAATCTGCAGCTCTTTATCAGTTGGCTTACGACAAATGATCCTTCTAAACGCAGTTTTTATTTTATCATTTTCCGAAGAAGATTCAATCATAAGTTTTTGAGCCAACACTCTTGATGCTTCCAATACAGCAGGGTCGTTCATCATGATGAGGGCCTGCAGTGGCGTGTTGGTCAGCGATCGTTTTACCTCGCATTGATCACGGTTGCTGGCATCAAACATAATCATGCCCGGTGGCGGTACCGTTAGTTTAATAAAGTTATACAATCCTCTCCTGTAAAGCGATTCATCATGATCCTGGCGATAAGTAGCCAATACGCCCCGGCCCGAGGATGCCAGTTCCCAAAGACCTTTAGGCTGGTAAGGTTTTAAGCTTGGCCCACCAATAGTTTTTATCAATAAACCACTGCTGGCAAGGTACATGTCCCGTACAAATTCTGCTTTCAGTCTTTGCCTTGGAGCTCTTGCCAGGTAAACATTATCCGGATCTTTTTTTAATTGCTCCTCCGTTATTTTCGCAGATTGCCGATAGGTGGCCGACATGGTTATTTCTTTTACCAGTCGTTTGATGTCCCATCCATGATCCATGAAATCCATCGCCAGCCAGTCAAGCAATTCGGGGTGAGACGGCAACTCTCCCTGCATACCAAAATCACCGGAAGTTTTTACAAGGCCCCTTCCAAAAATCTCCTGCCATACCTGGTTAACAAACACCCTTGCTGTTAATGGATTTTTTTTATCTACCGTCCATTTTGCAAGGCCAAGCCTGTTGCGGGGAAATTTGGTTGTATCAAAAGGCATCACTGCTTTCATAGCGTTCGGCACCACTTCATCGCCTGGCTGATCAAACACACCCCGGTTTAATACATAGGTTTTACGAACCGTATCCCGTTCGCCCATAACCGACACCATCATGTTGCCGGTATCTTTAAAATTGATAAACGACAGCAGGTTTTCACGATCCTGGTAACTGATGGTAAGTATGGGATTTTTTGCAGGTTTTGAAACACCTACATCTCCTTCGTACCCTACTTCTTTGGTATTGTTGAAAAATGCCATCATTGAATAATAATCCTTTTGAGAAAACGGATCATATTTATGATCGTGGCATTGGGCACATTCCAGCGTAACACCCATAATTCCTTTGCTGAATGTTTTTGTTTTATCTCTTAAATATTCAATGCGGTATTCCTCTGGTATTACGCCACCTTCTTCGGTGTACTTATGATTTCTGAAAAAGCCGGTAGCCAGTATTTCTTCTTTGTTGGCATCGGGCAACATATCACCTGCTATCTGCCAGGTAAGAAACTCATCATAAGGAATATTTTTATTAAAGGCGTGAATCACCCAATCCCTCCACGGCCATTGTGTGCGGATATTATCATCCTGGTACCCATAGCTGTCGGCATACCGGGCCACATCCATCCAATGCACCGCCATCTTCTCTCCGTACTGCGGAGTTTGCAATAAAGCATCTACAATTTTTTCGTAAGCATTGGCAGTGTTGTCAGCCAAAAAACGATCGGTCATTCCAATGGTAGGCGGTAAGCCGGTAATATCCAGGCAAACACGTTTTAACAGGCGTTCTTTATCTGCATCTTCGTTATGTTGTAATCCTTTCTCTTTTAGTTTATCCAGTATGAAATAATCTATTTCATTCTTTACCCATTTCTGATCATCTACCACAGGTAAGGCAGGTTTTACAGGTGCAGTAAAGGCCCAGTGTGGTTCATACTTACTGCCTTGTTCAATCCATTTTTTAAACAGTTTTATTTCATGTTCGCTCAGCACACCCAAATGCGAATCAGGCGTTGGCATTTGGTACGAAGTGTCAGTACTTGAAATGCGTTTGTATAATTCCGACAATTCAGGTTTGCCCGGCACCAGTGCAAAAGCTCCCTTGGTTTCTTTCAGTGGCGCATGGGCACTGTCGTCAATATCAAGGCGAAGACCAGCTTGCCGGTGCCCTCCATCAGGGCCATGGCACTTAAAACATTTATCAGAAAGTACGGGGCGTATGTGGAAATTGTAACTAACCACTTTGGGCATGGCATCATCACCTGTTCTGCTTTTATTAAAGCAGGAAACAATGCCGGTTACAACGGCAACAATCAGTATAATACCTGCAAGTAATCTTCCTTTCATATTTAGTATGATCGAATTTGGTTAGTAAGGTAAATAATTTTTATCTTTTTCCCCGCCTTAAGGTTAAAAAAGGTTCACAATCAGTTAATATTTGACATGGCCGATTTCATGCACGGAGTTCGGTTTCTATAATTTATCAGGATGGGAGCGGATATATTTTATTGTTGCTAATGGATAAAACCGGCAGGCTTGTGCAAAATAAAAGATCAGTAAAATTGGATTGGAAAGTGTAGAGCGTAGATGGCCTGGTTGTTACCTTAGTTGAATAACTGAAAATGATATACTGCGCAAGGGATAAATGAGTAATATTTTATTTTGTTCTGTAAACAAATAAAAAAGGCGTCATTTAATTTAAAACGCAATTGAAGTTGCCCATTGATAATAAGTACAGGAGGGCGATGCAACGGTGATGCCCATTGCTTTACTGCCCGGACAAAAATTCTTATTCACGTTTTTACCCCTTGCGAAGTACAGTTATGCTATTGTCTTCTATTTGTAAACCTGCTAAAATCTATGCCCCTCCTTTGCGTAGTAAAAAAATAAAATGGGCGAATGAAAAATTTTTCATGATTTTTAATAGATAATACGCTTGTTCATTTAATCAATTTCTTATGCAAACGATCCAGCCAGCTATCAATGAATCCGTAAAAGGAGGGTACAATCTTTTTGTTATTTCGTTAATCGCCGCACTGGCCGGTTTTATTTTTGGTTTCGATACGGTGGTAATTTCCGGTGCCAATTTACCAATTAAGGAGCTATGGCATACATCGCCCTGGTTTCATGGATTTTTTATTATGTCAATGGCATTGTGGGGTACAGTTGTTGGCTCTGTGTTTGGCGGCATACCTACTCAAAAATATGGCCGGAAAAAAACGCTTTTGTGGATCGGGATATTATTCAGCGTTTCAGCACTTGGGTCTGCATTGGCCCAAGGCCCGTATATGTTTTCTTTTTTTCGTTTTATAGGAGGCTTGGGGATTGGTATTTCATCCGTGGCAGCACCCACTTATATTTCAGAAATTTCTACACCAAAAACAAGGGGCAGGCTGGGAGCCATGTACCAGTTTAATATTGTGTTTGGTATATTGATTGCCTTTCTTTCCAATTATTTTTTTGCAGGACTAGGTGGTGAAAATGACTGGCGCTGGATGCTGGGTGTAATGGCCGTGCCTTCCCTGATTTATACCGTGATGGTATTTCGAATTCCTGAAAGTCCACGTTGGTTATTATCAATAAAAAAAGATGCTGTAGCAGCAAGGGAAGTGATGTTAAGACTTGGTATATCTAACGTGGATGAGGAAATAGTAACCATCGTTAAAGCCAACGAACACGAAGCCAAATTGGGTGGAACAGCCAAATTTTTTAGCTCGAAGTATCGCATCGTAATTTGGCTTGCATTTATGGTGGCGTTCTTTAATCAATGGTCGGGAATTAATTTTATTTTATACTATGCGCCGGAAATTTTAGAGCGTGCCGGCCTCGCCGCCAAAGATTCTTTGTTTAATTCAATTTCTATCGGGGGCATCAACCTGTTGTTTACATTTGTTGGCTTGTATTTAATTGATAAGGCAGGTCGGAAAACCTTGTTGTTAATAGGTTCCATCGGGTATATCGTTAGCCTTTCGTTGGTAGCCTGGGCATTTTATACCGGTGCCAGTGCAACTTTTCTCCTGCTGTTTCTGTTGATGTTTATTGCTTCTCATGCGGTGGGACAAGGTGCCGTAATATGGGTATTTATTTCAGAAATATTTCCTAACAGAGTCCGGGCAACAGGACAATCATTTGGTGCCAGTGTACACTGGGTGTTTGCTGCGGTCATTACATTAATAACGCCTGTTTTTTTAGATGCAGATAATGGTATTTTTAAAGATAATCCATGGCCCATATTTGCCTTTTTTGCATTTATGATGGTACTTCAACTGGTTTGGGTATTAACCAAAGTGCCGGAAACAAAAAATGTATCGCTTGAAGAACTGGAGCGGAAATTGGTAAAAGAGTAGCAACTATTTATTGACATCTCTATCAACGTTATTGCAGTTAAATACCATTCTATTCAGGGAATGCTGACCTGCTTTAATAGTTTGTTCCGGCAGCATTAGCCCATCCTGAATCGTTTTGGTTATTTCAGGACGCTTATAAACTGGTCTCTGCGGCTATTTCATGAATTAAAATCTGCCATGATTCTAAATGAAATCTTATAAAAACTCTTTACTGTTTGGAAAACAGTTAATAAAAACATTTCTTTGCCAGCAGAGAAATCTTACCACCACATCTCCCAAACGATTATACAGTTGAACCATAATTTATCGAACATGCATGAGATATTAATAAGACATGATGTAAAAGAACCACTGGTACAGCAGATAACCAAAGCTATTACCAGGGATATTGAAAGAGGTATTTTGTTGAGAGATACCAGGCTGCCGAGCATCAATGATTTTAGTAAACAATACGGTGTTGCAAGGGATACCATTGAACGGGCATATAAACGTTTAAAGGCGCAGGGGCATATTGTTTCGGTAGCCGGTAATGGTTATTTTGTTGCCGGTAAAAAAGATACCAGGCTCCAGGTGCTGCTCATCTTTAATAAACTCAGTTCGTATAAAAAAATAGTGTACGACAGCTTTTTAGAAACACTGGGTAAAAAAGCAAAAGTTGATTTACAGATTCATCACTACGATCCAAATATTTTAAAAGAAATACTTGAAGCGAACCTGGGTAAGTATCATTATTACGTGGTAATGCCACACTTTTTTCACAAAGTAAATGTTGCTGAATGCAGGGCTGTCATGGAAATGATACCCGCCAGTGAATTAGTGATACTTGATAAGAAAATGAAGGGGCTAAAGGGCAAACGGATTGAGGTTTACCAGGATTTTAAAAAAGATATTTATCATACACTTACCACTGCAAATGACCTGCTGAAAAAATATAAGCAGCTTACAATGGTGTTAGATAAACAATACAATCACCCACTGGAAATAATTGAAGGTACCAAACAGTATTGTAATGAAAATAAGAAATCACTTATTGTAATCAGCAATTGTAAAAACGAAACATTAAAGGCTGGCACTGCTTATATTGTAACCACAGAATCTGACCTTGCTGAGCTGCTAAAAAGTATCCGGTCATCAAAGTTTACACTGGGAAAACACATAGGCATTATTTCATTTAATGAAACTATTTTAAAAGAACTGCTGGATATAACTGTAATTACTACCGACTTTGAAGCTATGGGGAAAACAGCTGCTAATTGCATTTTAAACAAAGAAGTAAAAGAGGTAAACAATCCATTTTTCATGATCAGGAGAAACTCTCTATAACCTTACACACTTCGCATAAAACAAGAACTGCCCTCAGTTAATTTTACCTGTAGTAAAATTCTACGCACTCGTTTGCGCAAATAAATATCATTTTAATGCCTTTTAGGTTTGCATAGACGGTAACTTTATGCCCGAAATGTAAGCCTGCTGAGCAATGCGGATCAGCTAAATGCAGCATTCATTGATAAGCTGCCAAATAAATAAACGATTCATGCAATTGCTTCAACTATCATCTTTTTAATCTAAGTTTTGTAATTGTTTCAAAAAATAAATATGTCATTATCATTATTTGATTTATCAGGAAAGAGAGCGTTAATAACAGGAGCTACCCATGGTTTGGGAATGTCAATGGCAACCGGTCTTGCCAAAGCCGGTGCACAAATCGTTATCAATGGTAAGGTGCAGGAAAGGCTCGATAATGCCATAGCAGAATATGCAGCAAATGGAATTAAAGCGGTTGGTTATTTATTTGATGTTACCGACGAAGCAGCAGTAATAAAGAACATCGATTTAATTGAGTCGGAAGTGGGCGCTATAGATATTTTGGTAAACAACGCCGGTATCATTAAGCGTACACCTGTATTGGAAATGGAAGTGGCTGATTGGGAACTGGTATTAAAAGTTGATCTGACCGGTCCGTTTATTATGTCGAAGCATGTTGGCAAATACATGGTAAAACGTGGAAGTGGTAAAATTGTGAACATGTGCTCAATGATGAGTGAAGTGGGAAGAGAAACAGTAAGTGCTTATGCGGCTGCGAAAGGTGGCTTAAAAATGCTGACGAAAAATTTAGCAACTGAGTGGGCAAAACATAATATCCAGGTAAATGGAATTGGCCCGGGTTATTATGCAACCACTCAAACAGCTCCTATTCGTGTTGATGGCCACCCGTTCAATGAATTCATTATCCGCAGAACGCCTGCAGAACGTTGGGGAGAACCTGAAGATTTGCAAGGTGCCGTAATTTTCCTTTCTTCAAAAGCATCTGATTTTGTAAACGGTCATATTTTATATGTTGATGGTGGCATACTGGCTTCCTTGGGTAAAGCTGCCAACGAATAAAAAGTTGATGCAATGTGTAATGAGTGAATCGATATTATTTAAACCTATTAATAATTGAATTATGGAAGTAAGATTTCAGAATAGTCCGAAAGAAACGGCTTCGATGGATACAGCCGAATTGAGAAAGAATTTTATATGTGAATCGCTGATGCAGGATGATAAATTGAGCCTGGTGTACAGTCATTACGACCGCATGATTATTGGTGGAGCAAAACCAGTGAATGCCACGATTGTATTAGAAAACGAAGACGAATTAAAGGCCCAATATTTTTTGGAAAGAAGGGAGATGGGAATTATCAATGTGGGAGGTTTGGGTAAAGTATTGGTAGGTGGAAAAGCATACGAACTGGATAAATTGGATTGCCTGTATCTTGGTAAAGAAACAAAAGATGTAAGCTTTCAATCTGCTGATGCGGCCAGCCCTGCATTGTTTTATTTATTATCTGCACCTGCTCATCATGTGTATCCTACGGTAAAAATGACTAAAGTAGAAGCAGCACCGGTTGCACTTGGCTCTGTAGAAACATCTAACCAAAGAGTGATTTATAAATACATCCACCTGGATGGTATTAAAAGTTGTCAGCTCGTTATGGGCTTAACTGTGCTGGAGCCGGGAAGTGTGTGGAACTCAGTGCCACCGCATACGCATACACGTAGAATGGAAGTGTACTATTATTTTGATGTGCCTGACCTGCAAACTGTTTTTCATATAATGGGAGAACCGCAACAAACCAGGCATGTAATTTTAACGAATAACCAGGCCGTCATATCTGCTCCATGGAGCGTTCATTTTGGAGCTGGTACTTCCAACTATGGTTTTATATGGGGAATGGCGGGAGAAAACCAGGCATTTCCTGACATGGATCCTGCGCCGGTAAGTAGTTTAAAATAAGCATCTTCAATAAAATGATTTTACTCATTTTAACTTTTTGCCCGTAAAATGTCAGCTAATTTTTCACCGACGATTTACGGATAATGAGTTGAGTAGGTAAAATTCTTTTTTCAAAATTGGTTTCCGGTCTTTTACTTTCAATTAATTTTATCAATAATTCTGCAGCGGCCTTACCCATTTCAAATGCAGGCTGGCGCACAGTTGTAAGCGGAGGATTAAATAATTCAGGCGAACTGAAGTTGCTAAATCCTGCAATGCCCACTTGCGCCGGAACAGGTATATTTTCTTTATGTAAATAAGCAAGTGAACCGATGGTAATTCTGTCAGATGCCGTAAAGATGGCGTCGGGCGGTTGTGGTAAAGCCAGCAATTCTTTTATGGCTGTTTCAATTTCTTCGATGATCATGCCGCCGTTAGCACAGTACTTTATATATTCTTCTTTAATAGAAATACCAGCTTCTGCCAGGGCCTTAAAATACCCTTCATTTCTTTCCTGTGATATTGATAATTCCCGGGCACTGGTAATCATAGCAATGTTGCTAAATCCACTTTCAAGCAAATGTTTTGTAAGGTTATAAGAGCCCCCGATATTGTCCGCTACTACCTGGTGTGTTTTTATACAATCACTTACCCGGTCAAAGAAAACTACGGGTACGCCACCGGCATGTAACTGTTGTATTTTACTCATGTCTGTTGTTTCTGACGATAGAGAAACAATGAGCCCATCTACAGATCGCCAGCTCAGATGCTCCAGGTTACTTAATTCCCTTTCTGCCGATTCATGGCTTTGCGTAATAATAATGTGATATCCGAGATTATATGCAATGGATTCAATGCCACTGATTACTTCTGCAAAAAAATTATTAGGAATGGAGCACAACAATAAGCCAATACTTTTGCTTTTGTTATTCTTCAGGCTTTGTGCCATCAGGTTAGGGTGGTAATTATTTTTTTCAGCATACTCCTTTACTAAACGCTTGGTTTCCTCACCTATCTGGTAACTGTCCCGCAACGCTCTTGACACGGTGGAGGAAGATAAGTTTAACGCTTTTGCAATATCTGTAATAGTAATCAAATCACTTTTCATTGATGGCAGTCATTTTCATTAATAGCAGTTTATAATCCGAATGTTAGTTAAAGTTAAACCATTCAATCTTAACAATATTGAACCACTATAAGCGGAGTGGATGCCTTTAAAAATTCGCCAGGTGTGTCACCTTTTTTAAGGGTTCGTAGTTAAATTCTATTGGTTTAAAAGTGACACCTTTAATTCAGAAAGCAACATCCGATGGATCGGATTTTAAAGTGCACCTTTATATATAAATGCAGCCCAGCATTCATTCAAAAAATATTAAATGTAAGTTTTACACCTCCATGCTGAAATTTACAAATGCCGGCGTTTGTAGGAAAAGGCTTACAAAATTGAAACCGGTTTAGCTACATCGCCCCTGAAAATATTGTTCTTATTTCACTACAAAACAATCATTTTAAGAAATTAAGAATTACTCTTATGGATAAAACTACTACTTAAAGAAATATTTCTAACGATTCTGTCGTTAGGCAAGATTATAACTGACATGACAATACCCTATCCAATCCTTAATTAAACAACGATGCTGCCTCTATCACCTTACCAACTAAATATCCTTATAATTGAAGATAGCCCTGCCGATCTATTTCTTATTGAAGAAATGCTACGATTTTCAACTGTTAATATAAAGCATATTTATACTGCCGGTCGTATGTCTGCCGGTATTGATTTATTAAACCAATTTGAAATAAGTATTGTACTACTGGATCTTTCTTTGCCTGATAGTTTTGGTTTTGAGTCTTTTCTGAAAATTAAAAACAAGTCCAAAAAAACACCTGTAATAATCTTGACAGGCCTCTCTGATACGGAGATGGCTTTGGAGGCAATTAAACAAGGGGCACAGGATTACCTGGTAAAAGGGGAATTTGAAACTGATATTCTTGTAAAATCTATACAGTATAGTATTGAAAGAAAAAGTGCAGAAGAAAAAGTACTGGTGTCTGAAGAAAAATATCGCCAGATGTTTTACAAAAATCCATTTCCTGCCTGGATTTATGATATCAATTCTTACCAGGTTGTGGAAGTTAATGACGCCGCTATAAAAAAATACGGTTACGAGAGAGCTGAGTTTTTACATCTTACAACACGTGATATTTTCCTGGACGAAAGTGAATGGCAATTAAATGAATCAGCCGCCGATACAACAGAAATTGAGCAATTGCCGGTTCATCTATCGAGACATAAAAAAAGTGATGGCAACATTATTTTAGTAGAAGCAACCTCGTACGAGATTGATTATTTTGGTGCAACGGCAATGCAGGTACAGATAAATGACGTTACCGAAAAAATGCGGCTCCAGCATGAACTGAAGAAACAACAAAAATTAGAGCAGCAGCAAATTACAGATGCGGTGTTAAGTGCACAGGAAAAAGAAAGAAAACATATTGGAGAAGAATTGCATGATAACATTAATCAGATACTGGCTACTTCCCGAATGTTTATAAGCACTGCATTAAGAAGCCCTGAACCCGGCCATGACCTTATTAGTCAGAGTAATGATTATATTATGTTAGCAATGGATGAAATAAGAAAGCTTTCAAGAGCATTGATTACACCTGCTTTTGTTGAGTGTTGTTTAAAGCAATCCATCGATGCCCTGGTTAGAAATATTCTTGTTGGCAAGTCAATGGAAATTTCAACCAACTTAAATACATTTGACGAGACTAAATTAGGTAACGATGTAAAACTCACCATTTACAGGGTTATTCAGGAACAGGTTACCAATATTCTTAAACATGCCGATGCTTCATCAATAAAAATCAATATTAAAGTAAATAACAACAAAGTAACACTCTGCATAGAAGATAATGGCCAGGGTTTTGACCCGCTTGCACGTCGTGAGGGTGTGGGCATTACAAACATAAACAGTCGTGCCGAATTGTATAATGGTAAAGTAAAAATAGATTCGGCACCCGGCGAGGGGTGTCGGTTAAAGGTTACACTTTTTACAAAAGTTGTTCTGTCGCAACAGGCAGCTTAAGTATAATTACTATTTGATGAAGTAAGTTGTTTCGCTGAAAGAAAATATTTTTTTGAATACCAACACTAATATGAAAACCAACCAGGAAGAAATAATGGTTTTAGGGGGATTAAAAAAGCAGTCAATGATTAAAAAGAAACTAGCCTGTGTTTTGCTGATTGATGATGACGAACCAACCAATTTTATCTCCAAAATGCTGATTGAGGAGGCGGATTGTTCCGAACATATCCAGGTAGTTCAGGGCGGACAGGAAGCGCTTGATTATCTTACAAACACGGCAGGCTTTGCAGGTGAAAATAAAAAGTTCCCAAAGCCGGAACTTATATTCCTTGATATTAACATGCCTGCTATGAACGGATGGGAATTCTTAACCAAATACAACCAACTTGATTTGCAGCATAAGGCTGATGTAATAATGGTGATGTTAACTACCTCGCTTAATCCGGATGACAGGCTAAAAGCCGGTGATATGGCAGCAATCTCGGGGTTTGAATCAAAGCCACTTACCTTTGAAAAGCTAAATAGTATGTTGGAAAAATATTTTCCACATGCTTGCTATAACATCATTAGCCAGCAGCAATTGAGTTGATGTTTTAAATTGATCAGCTTTTGAAAAAACTTTAAAAACCATGCAGTTTTATGTTTTTCGAAGTATAAAATAAAATTGAACTGATTACATAACTAATAAGGTGAATTATAACAGCATCTAAATTATAAAGGTTTACAACCCCGAAGGTTTAGTGGAAGACTCATATCTATTAACAACACTAAAAAGGGCAAATTACCCGGCAGGACAGCAAATGCTGATTAATCCGCAACCATATCCACAGAATGTCCAACTTTTCACGTGAACTATTTTTGGGATTATTATTTACTGTATTAGGGGCAACATCTTTTGCACAGTCAAATTTAAATTTTACCCATTTAACGAATATTGATGGACTGTCACAAAGTACTGTGGTGGCAATTGTAAAGGACAAAATGGGTTTTATGTGGTTTGGTACACAGGATGGCCTTAACCGTTATGATGGTTACAACTTTAAAGTGTACAGGCATAAACCAAATGATACTACCAGTTTAAGAAGAAGTCATATTACATCCGTGTATGAAGACATGGAAGGCAATTTATGGGTGGGCACCTTAAATGGATCATTAAGTTTACTGGACAGGCAGCACGATAAGTTTATTAATTATAAAGTAATGACGGATAAGACCGAAGGCTTAAGTCAGCGGACCGTCACCAGTATGTACGAAGACAAACAAAATAATTTTTGGGTTGGTACGTATTGGAAACTCAATTTGCTAAATAGGAAAACCGGCAGCATCACTCAATATGGCAATGTACCAGGCGACTCTACAAGTATTAGTGACGATGGAATTAATTGCATTTTTGAAGATAGTAGAAATAACCTTTGGGTAGGTACAAATTCTGGACTGAACATATTTGATCGCAAAACAAAAAAATTCGAGAGATTCTTTCAAACAACGGATTCTAATAGTTTAAGTAATAACAATATCAGGTGTATTAAGGAAGATGCCCATGGGCGGCTTTGGATTGGCACCAGTAATGGATTAAACTTATTTAATTATGCATCAAAATCTTTTACCCGTTTTTTACCCGATTCTAAAAATCCCAATTGGCTAGCCGATAGCCAGATCAGTGCAATTGATTTTACAGATGATGGTAAACTATGGTTGGGCACCAAGTTAACACTCGAACTTTTTGATGTTGATAAAGGAATTTTTACCCATTTTCAAAATATCCGAAACAAAGAAACTTCGTTAAAATACAATGGTAATATCTCTGCATTGTTACAGGATAAAGATGGCATACTTTGGGTAGGCACTTACCAGGGCGGTATCAATAAATATGATAAGCACCTTACTTATTTTACTAGTTACCGAAACAATGTCGAAGATAATTCGAGTTTAAGTTTTAATATAGTTACAGCATTTGCCGAAAACAGAGACGGAAATGTTTGGATAGGAACGGGTGGAGGCGCTTTAAATTTATGGAACAGATCCGATGAAACTTTTACCCGGTACAATCCCGATCCTGCTAATAAAAATGCCCTTGCAAATTGGGGTATTCTTTGTTTAGACCTGGGAAAGAAAAGCAACTATTTATGGATTGGAATGTACGGAAGTTGTATTGACAGGTTGAATACCAAAACCGGCATCTTCAAACACTATACAAAAGGCACGGGGCCAGGCCAGTTAAATAATGACGCAGTATATGCAGTAATGGAAGATAGCAGGGGCAATGTATGGATGGGCACAAATGGTGGCGGTGTAAATGTGTTAGATCCGGTTACTGGTATCATCACGAAGTATATGAATAATCCGGAAAACGAAAATTCAGTTGTCGGAAATTTTATCAGGTGTTTCTTTGAAGATAAAAATGGCGATATCTGGATAGGAAGTTCCGATGGTACAAGCATATTTAACCCGGCCACCCATACTTTTACTCACTTTAGCCAGGCAGAAACTAAATTAGAAAGCAATGTTATTAATGCTATTTATGAAGACAGGAAAGGCTTTATGTGGATTGGCACTTTGGGGGGAGGATTAAATAAGGTAGATGCAATTACAAAAAAAGTCACAACCTATACATCAGTCGATGGGTTAGCGGGCAATACCATCTATAGCATTATAGAAGATAACTATGGTTATATCTGGGTAAGTACAAGTAATGGCATCAGCCGCTTAAATTTTAACCAACAAATATTTAAGAACAGCACTTTAAGCAATGGTATTCAAAGTTCAGAGTTTTCGATAGGAGCAGGAATAAAAACCAGCAATGGCGATTTATTAATGGGTGGCATTAATGGATTTAACGTTATTGAACCCAATAGAATAATAGAAAACCGCCAGGCTCCTCCGGTAGTTATTTCCGATTTTAGGCTATTTAATAAATCGCAGGTGCCAGGCGAAAAAAACTCGCCACTCAGGCAGGGTATTTTGGAAACGAAAAATATTATTTTAAATTATGACCAGTCAATTATAACGATTGAATTTGCTGCTTTGGGATTTACAGCTTCTGAAAAAAACCAATATGCGTATGTGCTTGAGGGTTTTGAGAAGGCTTGGAATTACGTAGAAATGAGCCGCACAGCTACTTACACAAATCTAAACCCGGGAAAATATATTTTTAAAGTAAAGGCAGCCAACAACGATGGCATCTGGAATGATAAATATACCTCTTTGGTAATTATAATAAAACCGCCATACTGGCAATCGTGGTGGTTTAGAATTTTGATATTAGTACTGATTATATGGCTTGTTACTTTTATTTACGGAAGTAGAATGCGATCAATCAGACAGCAGAAATTAATGCTTGAACAACAGGTGCTTGAGCGAACTGAAAGCCTTGCTGCTATGACGATGGAAGAGCGTAATGCAAGGGAAGAAGCCGACCTTGCAAAAGTTGAAGTAGAAAGAAAAAATAAAGAACTTGAGCAATTTGCCTATGTGGCTTCGCACGATTTGCAGGAACCGTTGCGTACCACTTCAAGTTTTGTAGAGTTACTGCAGCGGCAATATCATGGAAAGCTTGATGCAAAAGCCGACAAATATCTTGCCTTTATTGCCCAGTCTTCCGACAGAATGAAAGTATTAATAAAAGACCTGCTTGATTATTCGAGAATTGGAACCCAAAAAGAGCTCGCCACCGTTGATTGTAATGCCGTTTTAAAAACTGTGATTGCAGATCTTAAAGTGTTGATAGAAGAAGCGGGAGGAAGCGTAAAATCCGACGCATTACCTATTATAAGTGGCTATCCAACAGAAATAAAACTATTGTTTCAAAACCTCGTAATTAATGCAATCAAGTTTAGGAAGCCAATTATTCCTCCTGTAATATTAATATCAGTTCAAAATGAAAATAATTTTTGGCAATTTGCATGCAAAGACAATGGAATTGGTATTCAGGATCAGCATAAGGAACGGATATTCATCATTTTTCAACGATTGCATACACGCAACGACTATGAAGGTTCAGGGATTGGTTTATCTCATTGTAAAAAAATTGTAGAATTACATGGAGGGAAAATATGGGTTGAATCGGCACCCGGTACGGGAAGTACTTTTTACTTTACAATTCCCAAAAAAAATTGATTGATGAAAATTAAACTAAACTGCATTTTAATCATTGACGATGATGAACCTACAAATTTCATCAGCAGAATGCTGATAGATGAGTATGATTGTGCAGAAAATATAGAGATTGTGCAAAGTGGTGCCGAGGCGTTGAGATACCTTGCTAAATGCGAACAGGCAAATCCTGGAAACAATTTCAATTTGTGTCCTGATCTTATTTTGCTGGACATTAACATGCCTGCTATGAATGGATGGGAATTTTTGGAGCAATATGAAAAGTTAGATAAAACAATTAAAGACAACATAGTTATAGAAATGCTGACTACATCTATAAATCCTGACGATAGATTGAAAGCAGAAAATATAAAAGCAGTTGCGGGCTTTGAAACAAAACCGTTAACAACAGAAAAAATAGACTCGATCATAAAGCAACATTTTTTCTCAAATTTTTAACCGGATGGAATGTGCTACTTGTTAAATTTCTGCGTTCCCGCTTTTTAGATGGCGATTAGGATGGGTCTCAAAATTCTTTAAACAGCCACCACCATAAATCAACGGGCTTATTTTATTGATTAGTTGTGTGGGCCGCAAGTTAGTAGTGAATCAACGGTTTTAATAGCGGTGGCAGTAGTAAGTACAATTTACAGAGATACAATTGTTATATTAGGTTTTTATTCTCACAGATAAAAATTTCGCCTTCATTATTTTTCAAATACTGACTTGCAGCATCAAATAATGAGGATTTCAACTTTTACCGCATATTAAAGAGTATGTACAACAAATTACTTCAACAACAGCTTAATAAGCAATTTGGTATTGCGGAAAAAATACCCGCAGAACTTTTATCCTTGTTTCAGGAAATTAGCAACACTTACAATGATTACGAAAAAGATGCTATAACGATGGAACATGCCATTGAAATTAATTCGATCGAAATGATCGGCCTAAATGAAAACCTGGGCGAGGAAAAGATCCATCTGGCAGACGTTTACAAAGAATTAAAAATTCTTTTTGAAGAAATAAATGAAGTTTTTTATACAGTGGATATGACTTCCTTTAAATTTCTGCAAATGTCCGCCGCATGCGAAAAAGTATTTGGCTATACGTCTCAGGATTTTTTTGCAGATGAAGAATTGTTAGGAAAATTAATACATCCGGAAGACAAACATATTATTTCCCGAAACCTAAAAATGCTTAGCCAGGGAAATAAGGTAAGCAACCAACATCGCATCATAAGTAAAGATAAAAGCGTTCGTTGGCTGGAAAATAAAATAATTCCTACACTGGACGAAAACGGCCACTTATTGCGGATTGATGGAGTATGCAATGATATAACGGAGCGAAAAAATTCAGAACTGAAACTGGCATCGTCCGTTGCAATCCTCGAAACAATTATAGAAGCTACTATTGATGGAATTTTGGTAGTGGACTCCAATGCGAAAGTAATCACTTTTAATACTAAGTTTCTGGAGCTTTGGAAAATGCCCCGGGAAATATTGTTGAGCAAGGATGATACAGCAGCCATGTCATTTGTGCTCGATCAGTTTGATGATCCCGATGCTTTTGTAAGGAACGTAAAAACAATTTACGCCGAGAAATTTAAGTCAACTTTTGATCACCTGCATTTTAAAGATGGGCGCATTTTTGAGCGCTATTCTCAGCCACATTTAATAAATGGAGAGTGCGTAGGCAGGGTTTGGTGTTTCCGCGATATTACTCAACAAAAAAATGCGGAAATAGCATTGAAAAAAAATGAAGATAATCTTACCATAGCAACACAAATTGCCAAGCTTGGATATTGGGAATATGATGTTGCCCAAAATATCTTTATGCTAAATGACCAATACTATTCCATTTTTAAAACCACGGCGGAAGCGGTAGGCGGATATAGCATTTCAGCCGAAGATTACCTGCGGCTTTTTGTATGTCCCCAGGATATTGATACGGTCAGCAAAACAGCAGCAGATGCCATCAAATCTCCCGATAACAATTTTCAACACCAGGTAGAACATCGGGTAAAATATGGAAATGGAGAACAGGGCTATATGAGCGCCAGTTTCTTTGTAGTTAAAAATGAAGCTGGAAGAACCGTAAGGATTTGCGGTGCCATCCAGGATATTTCTGAAAGTAAAAAGGCGGAGGAAGCATTGAGTAACAGCGAGCATCTTTTCAGAACCTTAACCAGCAATGCACCGGTCGGTATTTTTCAAACAGATGCTGCCGGAAAAACAACTTATGTAAATGAGACCTGGATGGACTTTGCGGGTTTTAAAGCTGATGAAGCATTGGGCGATGGCTGGGTGTCGGCGGTTCATCCGGATGACCGTGCAATGCTCACGAAAAACTGGTACGAGCGGTCCCTAAGAGGGCTTGAATCATCATCTGACTATCGTATTGTTGACAAAAAAGGGAATGTTCGCTGGGTATCCGGCAAGGCAGTTCCATTGTTCAATAGCGCAGGAGAAATTACCGGGCATATCGGAACGCTCACGGATATAACGGAAATAAAAAATGCCGAAGCTGTATTAAAGAAGAGTGAAGGACAGCTATCGATCGCAGCGCAAATTGCAAAACTCGGATATTGGGAATTTGATGTAAATAAAAATGAATTTACATTCAGCGATCAGTTTTATTCAATTTTTAAAACCACTACAGAAAATGCCGGGGGCCATACTATGTCAGCGAAGCAGTACAGCCAATGTTTTGTGTATCCGGATGATGAATGGGTTATTAAAAATGCACTTGAAGAGGCAGCCAATACAAGCGATCCCGATTTCAGAAGCCAGGTAGAGCATCGGGTGATATATGCAGATGGTGGCATTGGTCACATGGCAGTGAGGTTTTTCGTGGTTAAAGACAGCAAGGGACAAACTATAAAAGCAATCGGTGCCAACCAGGATATTACCGACCTGAAAAATGCACAGGAAACATTATTGAAATCTGAATCAAACCTTGAAATGAAAAACAAGGAACTTGCATTGAAGAATAAAGAACTGGAGCAATTTGCCTATATAGCATCGCATGATTTGCAGGAGCCGCTGCGTACCATTTCTAGTTTTGTGGATTTACTGAGGCGACAATACGTTGGTAAATTTGATGATAACGCAGATAAATATTTTTCTTTTATTTCCCAATCTTCGGATCGCATGAAAGTTTTGATCAAAGACCTGTTGGATTATTCAAGAATAGGCAGACAAAAGGAATTGGGGAAAGTGGATGCAAATATTATTCTTGAGGGTATAATAGCGGATATTGACGTGGCTATTATGGAAGCAGATGCCCAAATTCTGTCTGAAACATTGCCGGTTTTAAATTCCAGTACAACAGAGTTGAAACAGCTTTTTCAAAACCTGGTTATCAACGGAATTAAATTCAGAAGAAAAGATGTAAAACCGCTGATAAAAATAGCCGTTAAAGAGCGTTCGGATGAGTGGGAATTTATGTTCCAGGATAATGGCATTGGCATTGAACCGCATCATAGGGAACGGGTGTTCAATATCTTTCAACGTTTACATACAAGAACTGAATACGATGGTTCCGGAATTGGACTTGCACATTGTAAAAAAATTGTAGAGTTGCATGGCGGGTCAATCTGGATAGAATCTGTTTTAGGCGAAGGCAGTACTTTTCATTTTACAATAAAGAAAGAAATCCCTCATTAATATTACCGCTGTTCGAAATAAATATTTATACGATCACTCTTAAGTGTAGTTTAACTCAAAAATTAATATCAGCAATTCGTGTAATTAGAGCATCACAACCCGTGTTATTGCTTCTAAAAAAACTCGTGTAATTAGTGTAAAAAATCGGTGTTATTGTCTCAAAAAAAATTCGTGTAATTAGTGCAATAAAATTCGTGTTATTGGCTGTTAAAAAATTCATCCAATAAAACCTCCACATCTCCCTCCGACAATCCGCCGCAATGCTGAACAATAATTAATTGTAGCTGTTGTATTTCCAGTATTTATATTTGATACAAACTGAATCACTATGATGGTATTACAACAGGATGATATTATAAATTTAGAACAGCGTTACAGAACAGCATTTATCAATTCACTGGCTGGGTACAGGCAGGCTTTATTAATTGGAACGAAATCTTTAACAGGCGATAACAACCTGGCTATTTTTAATTCATTGATCCACCTGGGTGCTAACCCGGCTTTGTTTGGTTTCATAAGCAGGCCAGGCACGGTGCAGCGGGATACACTAACAAACATAATGGATACAGGCGAGTACACCATCAATTATGTACCCGCCACAGATTTTGAAAAGGCACACCAAACTTCGGCGAGGTACGAAACGGGTGTTTCTGAATTTGAGGCCGTTGGCTTTACGCCGGAATATATCAACCCTTTTAACGCCCCTTTTGTAGCAGAAGCCGTTGTGAAAATAGCCATGAAACTGGAAGATAAAATTGATATAAAAATAAACGGCACCATCCTGATGATTGGCAGCATTCAATACGTAACACTAAACGAAAATATTGTAAGCGCAGATGGCTTTGTTGATCTTGAAAAAGAAAACGTATTGGTGAGTTGTGGCCTGGATGCGTATTTTAAAACCCAATCTTTAGGAAGGCTTACTTACCCAAAGCCGGATAAATGGCCTATGCTACTTTAGTTAAATGCTATTGAGTTTTCCGGTAAAATTCAACTGGCATTGCTCTATTCTCCAAGTTCATTTTTATCGGGCAGGTATTTGCCTGGTTCTCTTGTTTCTTTTAGCGGATCCCATTTTCGTATGTTGGTAAACGGCAGTTTAAGTAAATAACCTGCAGTTAACTCTGAGGGGTTTTCATAACCGGGAACGCCGGTTACTACATCGTTTTGTGCAATGTTTAATTTTGCAGTTTTATGCAAGCGGTCCCAGATGGAAAAAATAACTGAGTAGTTACTGTCTGTTTCGTCACGAATAACCGAATGGTGAATGCCATGCATGCGTGGCGTTACAATTATTTTGTTGAGGTTCTTTTCAAGCTGGTAAGGCAGCTTCCAGTTGGTATGATGAAACTGTGTGGCGGCTTCAAAAATAATTTCGTACAGCAACACCTGTATGGCAGTTGCGCCGGATAGAAATACAAATAATCCACGAAAGAAAACAGAGCCAATCAATTCGCCAAAATGAAAACGGGTTGCGGTAGAAAGATCAAGGTCAGGGTCGGTATGGTGTACCAGGTGAAACTTCCATAAAAACGTTGATTTATGATTGAGCACATGCCACAGATAATTGGTGTAATCCATTATTAAAAATGCCACCATGGTTTTAAAAAAAGCAGGTGCATTGTAGCAGTAGTTAATACCCGATTTCCATTCCCTGTTTTTAAGTGCGATTTTTACCATTGCCGGTAAAAAAACAAAACGCAGCAAACTAAAGGAGGGCACCGCAACCACGGTATTGGTCACAATGCGTTGTACCCGGGATGTTTTTCGCTTGCGCAATTGCCGGCGGCTCTCAGCAATAAACAATACAATAAAAACTGCGGTCAGTACAGGTCCGCCTTTTGAATCAAATATTCGCCTGATTATTTTCATAATTGAATGGTCTATGCCCGTTTTAAAAATTTAAAGTTTGTCTTGTTTTATCATGCGGCGGTAACTGGTAATAAGTTGCTGTTGCGTAAAACCCATGCGGTACATTAAATAGATATAAAAAAAGATGCCCTGGGTTTTATAAATTCCATTGTCAATATATTTT
Organism: Ferruginibacter sp.; assembly: GCA_046590675.1. Lineage (GTDB taxonomy): Bacteria > Bacteroidota > Bacteroidia > Chitinophagales > Chitinophagaceae > Ferruginibacter. The sequence continues at coordinate 71,696 of JBKJUP010000005.1, forward strand.
CTTGCCGATGTAATAACCGGCTTTTTTATAATTGTAAAAGGGGCTAATTTTTTCAATCGTTTTATCAGATGCTGGTCTTCCAGAATGATATGTTTTTCGCAGAAGCCACCTGCTTGTTGAAATACTTTTTTTGTAACAAATAAACTCTGGTCGCCAAAGCGAATGGCATCAACATCAAAGCGGGTGAACCAGCAATTGGCCTTTAAAAACCAGTTGGGATGGTCAAAGGAAAGCATAAAACAACCAGCACCAACACCATGTTGAACCGCACCGATAATCATTGTCGTAAAACCAGGCGGCGGCAGCGTATCTGCGTGCAAAAAATACAGGATTTCCGACCGGGCGGAAAATGCGCCGAAATTCATTTGTGCTGCTCTACCTTTTTGGGGGCAGTTTACTACACGAACACCTTCTGATCTTGCAATGCTGCAGGTGTTATCTGTACTGCCTCCATCTGCAATGATAATTTCTTTTATTAAATTTTGTGTATCATTTTTCCATAGTTGCCGGATGGTGGATTGTATATAATCAGCCTCGTTATATGTGGGAATAATAATACTCAACATGTGCTGAAATGTTTAATCAATTTTGATTGAATGTGAATTCAATTTAAATATGCTGATAATTCAATAACAGCAAACTCTTTGAAAGAAATAAATATACACGGCCAACTTAATGAAGCAATTTTTAAACCAATATAAACAGGCGCTGCCGGTTAGTATGACTGATTGAAAAGGATGCATTTTAATGTGCCATTGGTTTTTACAGAATGTATATAAATTTTTGTTGTAAACAGGCTAATCAATATTTAGACCTGCTGAAGATCGACTCATAATTGTTTGTTCCATTTCAGAAAACCCTAAAGGGGTGAAACGATTATAGTATAAGTATTAGCATGGGACGAAAACCCCAAAAGGGTGATATAATCTTTAATTGTTCTATACATAGAAATAAGTTTTGTGTTTAGCTCTATCACCCCTTCGGGGTTTTGCACCACCATTTATCCTATTATTATAATCATGACAACCCTTCGGGTTTCAGGATAGCAGCTCAACAAATTAATTTGCCTTTCAATATCACGCTTATTACGCTACTGCACCGCCGCAACTTGAACCGGCACCGGCGGTACAACCAAAGCAATGCTGGTTAACGATTACGCTTCTTTTGTTGAGTGCTGAAATGTCAAAACTGGAGATATGTTTTATGGGGCTGTCAACTTTTAACTCAAGCATTTGATTAAAATCGCAATCGTATAAATAGCCATCCCAACCAATGGAAATAGTATTGCGGCACATTACATTGGCTGCTGCCGCCGGGTTATAGGCTGTAACAAGTTTTTCCATGTACTTTTCGTAATTGCCGGATTGTAACAGGTAATCTAAAAAACGGCTGATGGGTAAATTGGTGATTGCAAAAAGGTCGTTGAAGTAAATGCTGAATCGCTGCAACAAGGCATCTTTATATTCTTTAATAAGGGCCTCCTGTGATGGTGGCAAAAATGCACCGGCCGGGTTATAAACGAGGTTTAAAATAAGCCCGGTTCCTTCCATTCCGTAGCCAACTTCATTCAGCATTTTTAATGCCTTCATGCTGTCTTCAAAAACACCATTTCCCCGCTGGCGGTCTGTTCTGTCCTGTGTATAAAAAGGTAAAGACGATACCACTTCAACCTGGTGTTGTTTATAAAATTCGGGAAGATCGTGGTATTTTTTATTGGCAAGAATAATGGTGAGGTTGCACCTGACAATGATGTGCCTGCCGAGTTTTTTTATTTCGGTTACAAACCACCGGAAGTCGGGGTTCATTTCCGGGGCACCGCCGGTAAGATCAACTATTTTTAAGGAACTGTTTTTCTCTAATGCATCCAGGCATTGCTGCATGGTTGCTCTTGTCATAATTTCTTTGCGATCAGGGCCTGCATCTACATGGCAATGTTTACAAACCTGGTTGCACATTTTACCAATATTTACCTGGAAAATTTCAACGCCTGTTGCCTGCAATGGATATAACCCGCTTTCTTCCAGCTTTTGCTGAAAGGGTACCAGGGCAAAATCTCCCATTGCTCCATGCTCCAGAATTTCAAGCTGTTCGTGTGCATCTGATAAAGTACTATGTTGCGCTTTTAATGATTTCATTATTGGAATTTCAATATAAAAATAAGTGGGTGTTTATTGTGCTGTGCAGGCAATGACCAGTTAAGTTTCAACTGTTGAAGAGTGCGACGCCACCGATGTTGATTAAAGTGATGCGGCCGGGTCAATAATCCTTCTTACATTTTTAAAACCTTTTTAAAATAGAACTTAGTATTTAAAATACGATCGTAATGAATGTTCGTTTGCATTCATTTTATAAACGAAAAGCCAGCCGGAAAAGTTTGGGATTGCATTTGCTTTAAACAACAAACAACCGTTTTAGTTGCAACTGGTGACTGGCTTTAAGATTGTATTGTTTTTTGTAATGCTGTTATTGGATCATTGGCTCATCTTCATAAATTTCGGGATTAACCGGGTAGGGTAGGCGTTCTCCTTTAAAGGCTGCTATTACGTTTAGCGCCGCCAGTCTCGACATGGCGTTCCTGGTTTCGAATGTTGCTGATCCAATATGCGGCAACACACATACATTGGGCATATCCAGCAATGGATTGTCGGGCAGCATCGGTTCGGGGTTGGTTACATCAAGACCGGCGCCCCAGATTACGCCATTTTTTACAGCTTCAGTCAGGTCGGCTTCATTGTGCACAGGGCCACGGGAAGTGTTGATAAAGATGGACGAGGTTTTCATTTTTGCAAAAACGGTTTTGTCAAAAAGGCCCTTAGTCTCCGGCGTTAGTGCGCTGTGTACAGACAGCACATCGCTCTGCTGCAGCAATTCATCAAAACTTACTTGTACTGCGCCCAATTCTTTTTCAGCTTCCTCGTTTCTGCTGCGGTTGTGGTAAATGATCGGCATACCATAAGCAGCTTTACAACGCCTTGCCATTTCGTAGCCTATTTTGCCGAGGCCAAAAATACCAAGTGTACGGCCGTCCAGTTCCATTCCAAGATCGGCTGTGGGTTCAAAAACACCCCATTGCCCGGCAGCAATTTTTTTATGATTGTAAAATGCTTTTCGTGAAGTGGCGAGCATTAATAAAAACGCCGTGTCGGCCGTAGCGCCACTCAACACACCAGGCGTATTGCCTACGGGAATTTTTAATTTGGTGGCTACAGCCACATCCGTATTATCAAACCCAACGGAGTGCAGCGAAACTACTTTTAAGTGCTTACAGGCGTTTAAAAATTGTGCATTTACATTATTAAAACCAGCTACAATAACACCATCATAATCCTGGCAAACCTCTATTAATTCTTCGAGTGTAATGTTTCTTTTTTCGGGCCATTGCGTTACATCAATGTCGGCTGCTTTTAATAAATCAAGTCCTTCCTGCGGAATAATTCTTGTAACAAATACTTTCATGCGGTTGCTATTTATGTAAGTTCTTTAATTTAGTAGGCACCATTATCTATTAACTATACCGGTCGTTTCTCCAGGGATAGGCAGTGTTGGAGTACCCTCTTTCTTCCCAGAACCCCAATTTGTTTTCGTTCAAAAATTCGATCCTGCTGATCCATTTAGAACCCTTCCAGGCGTATAGTTGCGGCGTGATCATTCTTACAGGCCCGCCATGTTCCCTGGGCAAAGGTCTGCCTTCTACTTCATGAACCAATAAAACATCTGGTTTTAAAGCCTCTTCAATGGATAGATTGGTGGTGTAATCATCATATCCGTAACATAATATATGTGTGGCGGTTTCCCTGGGTTGCGCCAGTGCAGCCAGGTCAATCATGGTTATCCCTTTCCAGTTCATGTCTAATTTAGACCAGGTAGTTACACAATGAAAATCGGATGTGTCGGCAGTTTGCGGCAAATCCATAAACGCCTGCCAGTTCAATTCCTGTGGATTTTCCACTTCGCCATCAATGATCAGCTTCCAATCTTTTAGTGGAATATCGGGTTGCGTACCGAGGTCGAGCACCGGCCATTTTTTTGTGATGGTTTGTCCTACGGGAACCACCGGCATACCATGCCTGTTGAGATTGCCCTTACCCATCGGTTTGCCATCTGCCATGGATGGCGTTAATCTTATCTTTTCTTCAAAGCGGGCTTTTAGTTTCATCCGGGCCTCCACGATGCGTTGCAATTTATCTGGTGCTTCCATAACTGGCGTTTGTATTAAAATAAGGAAATTTTTTTAAATGCTGCATTAGCAGGCAGTCTTTCCAGGTAATCGTACTGGATATTACCCAAAATAATACCAAAGGTGCAGCTACTGATGCAGATGGAATTTATTCAGTTAATAAGACAGTTTTGATATCGTATATTTTTGTCATCAATCCGCAGGCCTTTCTACTTCAATCAAATCATTTTTATTATCTCCTCATCGTTAATAAACCCATTGACCTATGCGTATTTGCATTCAGCATCTGCATTGTATATTTGATAGTGGCAATTAAATTCGGAATATAAACATGAAAAGAATTTTACCGGTAATAGTGATTGCACAATTTTTTTGTACCTCCCTGTGGTTTGCTGGTAACGCCATTATGCCTGAAATTGTAAAGAACTTTAAACTGGCACCGGGATTTGTAGCGCATCTTACCAGTTCTGTTCAGTTTGGCTTTATTGCCGGCACGCTCATTTTTGCCCTGTTCACCATTGCCGATCGCTTTTCGCCTTCCCGGATTTTTTTTATTAGTTCCGTAGTGGCAGCCATATTTAACCTCGGACTTTGTTTAAATGGGATGACTGCCGGCGCTTTGTTGTTGTTTCGGTTTTTAACCGGTTTTTTCCTTGCAGGCATTTATCCCATCGGTATGAAAATAGCGGCTGACCATTACCGGGAGGGATTGGGCCGTTCACTTGGTTTCCTGGTAGGTGCATTGGTAATTGGAACAGCTTTGCCACATTTATTGAAATCAGTTACGGCAAATCTGCCCTGGCGATATGTGATTTATTTTACCAGTACTTTGTCTGTTTTGGGTGGAACCGCCATGCTATTCCTGGTGCCGGATGGGCCTTATCGGAAACAAGGAGTGCGGCTCAATTTAACTGGGTTTATACAGAGTTTTAAAGATGATAATTTTAGATCGGCAGCCTTTGGATATTTTGGCCACATGTGGGAGTTATACGCCTTCTGGACTTTTGTGCCGATGATGCTTGCCGGGTACAATTTAGTTTACCCTCAGGCAGCATTGAATGTTTCCTTCTGGTCGTTTATCATCATTGCTTCGGGCGGTGCTGCCTGTGTGCTAAGTGGTATTATTTCCAGCGTTTTTGGGCCGTTTAAAATTGCATTTATCGCCTTATTACTGTCCGGATTATGTTGCCTCGGTTCGCCGTTTTTCATAATGATTGCACAACCTGCAGTACTTATTTGTTTACTCATTTTTTGGGGAATGACAGTGGTTGCAGATTCGCCGTTATTTTCAACACTTGTTGCCCAAAATGCACCTGCTGCTGCAAGAGGTACGGCGTTGACCATTGTTAACTGCATTGGTTTTTCCATTACTATTGTGAGCATTCAATTAATAAATTTTTCATTTAATTACCTGGATAAACAGTTCATATATTTATTGCTGGCACCTGGCCCCATTGTGGGATTAGCTGCCATGCTGCTAAACCGAAAAAAGGCAATCGCTACGGTAGATTAAATACCATCATTTATTGACCAACTATACAAATTATGCCTGTTGACAATGGAATTGAATTAAAAACACTGGTGGTAAAAAAGATTATCCGGGAAACGGACAATACCAAATCTTTTGTGCTGCAATTGAAAGACAATGCGGCAGAGGAATTAACATACAAGGCAGGCCAGTTTCTTACATTTATTTACCACAACTCAGCAGGCGAAGAAAAGCGGAGAAACTATTCTATATCTTCTTCTCAACTATCCGGTGAGGAACTGACCATTACGGTTAAAAGAATTGCCAATGGCGAATTTTCCCGCAGGTTGGTTGATCATACAACAGTGGGAGATGAATTGACAACCCTGGGTGCCTCCGGCTTTTTTGTGCTGCCTGAAAATGTTTCAGCTTACAGTCAATTATTTTTTATAGTGGCCGGCAGTGGAATTACACCAGCTTATGCACTCATTAAAACGGTATTGCTGCAACATCCTTCCATATCGATGGTATTGATATACAGCAATACCAGTATTGCCACTACTATATTTTATGATGAACTGGCAGCACTTGGAAAACGTTATCCGGAAAGATTGAAAATTGAATTTTTGTTTAGTACTGATTCCGATTTGTTAAGAGCAAGGTTGAATACAAATTTGCTGGATGGGCTAATAAAAAATCATCAGTTGGAACAGAAAGAAAAAACCTTGTTCTATATCTGCGGCCCAACTGATTACATGCGGATGATTGTTATTTATTTAAACATTCAGCAGGTACCTGCCGCACACATTAAAAGAGAAATATTTAATGTAGAAAAATTGGTAAGACGGCCACAACCGCCTGATAAAGACCGGCACAGCGTAACCATTGAATTTAACCGACAGCAATACCATGTGGAAACACAATATCCTGCTACCATTTTACAATCGGCTAAACAGCAGGGTATCAAATTGCCCTTCAGTTGCGAAAGCGGACAGTGTGGTACCTGCGCCGCAAAATGCATCAGCGGAAAAGTTTGGATGTATAACAACCAGGTATTGACCGATGAGGAATTAGATAAAGGCATTGTGCTAACCTGCACGGGTTACCCGGTAGGAGGGGATGTAAAGCTGCAGGTGTAAAATTAAAAATGGCATCAAAGAGTTACCTGAAGTGCCGGGGGTGCATTTAAAAATTGTCGCATGAGATGTTACCTTTATTTAAGGGCATCCGACAGCTATCGGATGAAGTTAAAAGCTGGTTGTAAAAAGGTGACGTCTCTTATTCATGCAGCCACGATTGGTTCTGGTTTAATTGAATTTTTGAGCCAGGCAGCAGTACTACTATTAAGCTTCAGTGGCGTCGCACATTTCAACTGCAAAGCTTTGAGGAACGAAGGGCAGCCTGTCCCGATTATTTATCGGGATTGCACTTCATCCCGGCTCTCAAAAGGGGCTTGTCCTTTTTATCTTTATGGTGCCATCAAAAATGAACAAACTTATTCCTTGAAGGTATAGCAACCGGGAACAGCAAAAAAATTACCGGCTATTTTTGCGCCATGCAGTTGTCCGCTATTTTACCAACTCCTTATGTTTTTTTACTTCAATGATAACCTGTTTGGAAGTAGGTGTATTACTTTTTATGGCCACGCTTGATATCGGAACCAGCACATTGGTCTCGGGGAAATAAGTTGCAGCACAACCTTTAGGAATGGGGTAGGCTATCACAATAAATTTTTGTGCCACCCGTTCGATGCCGTCATGATGATTGTATAAATCAACGACGTCATTTTCTTTGAGGTCGCGGCTGTTCAGATCTGCCTGGTTCATAAAAATTACACGTCTTTCGTTGAAGATGCCGCGGTACCGGTCATTCAATCCGTAGATGGTGGTATTAAACTGATCGTGACTGCGAATGGTCATCATCATCAATTCATTCGGTCCCATTTTTAAGGCTTCAAAATTTGCAATATTAAATTGTGCTTTGGATGATTTTGTATCAAATTCGCCGTCACGATTGCAATTGGGTAAATAAAATCCGCCTGGAATTCTTACCCGTTCATTGTATTTTTCAAAGCCTGGAATGGTGCGTTCAATATCATCCCGGATGGCATCATAATGTTGTACATATTTGTCCCAGTTAATGGTAGTGTTAGTGCCCAGTGTTGCTTTTGCCAAGCGGCAAATGATGACCGGCTCACTTAGCAAATCTTTGGAAACAGGTTTTAATATTCCTTTGGACGATTGTACCACGCTCATAGAATTTTCGCAGCTAACAAACTGCGCTGCACCGTCAATGATATCTTCATCGCTACGGCCCAGGCAGGGAAGTATAATGGCTTCCTCACCATGTACTAAATGGCTTCGGTTTAGTTTAGTTGAAACATGAATGGTCATTTTACATTGCCTTAATGCTTCAGCCGTAAAGCCGGTATCAGGCGTAGCAGAAAGAAAATTTCCACCCATTCCAAAAAATATTTTTGCCTTACCTGCATGCATGGCTTTTATGCTGTCAACCACATCGTGCCCATCATTTTGTGGCGGAACAAAACCAAAATTTTCTTCAATTTTTTTTAACAGATCTTCAGAAGGTTTTTCAAATATTCCCATCGTGCGGTCGCCTTGTACATTGCTATGTCCACGAACAGGGCAGGTGCCGGCACCGGGCTTTCCAATGCTGCCTTTTAGTAATAACAGGTTCACAACTTCCTTGATGGTGTCAACCGCATTTTTATGTTGTGTAAGTCCCATTGCCCAGCAGGTAATGATCTTCGATTTATTTTTTAGCAGCTCTGCTGTTTCCTGTATTTGTGCCAGGTCAATTCCACTTTGGGTTACCAGTTCATCCAGGTTAAGTGTTTGCAGGTGTTCCAGGAAATCGTTGTAGCCTTCGGTATTTTTTTGAATAAATGCCTGGTCAAAAACAGTTCCCGGATTTTGCTGTTCTTCTTTTAGCAGCAGTAATTCAATGGCCTGTATCAGTGGCATATCGCCATTGATTTTTACATGTAAAAATATATCGGTTAATGAAGTGCTGAATCCAAGCAATCCACCAACCTGCTGTGGATTTTCAAAACCCATCAGGCCGGTTTCCGGAAGTGGGTTGATGGATACAATACAAGCGCCGTTTGCTTTGGCTTTTTGTAAAGCAGTCAACATCCTGGGATGATTGGTGCCCGGATTTTGACCAAGTATGATAATCACTTCCGCTTCGTACAAGTCCTCAAGTTTCACAGAGCCTTTGCCAACGCCCAATGATTCGTCCAAAGCAACACCGCTGCTTTCGTGGCACATATTGCTGCAATCCGGTAGGTTGTTGGTGCCGTAAGCTCTTACAAAAAGCTGGTATAAAAATGCCGCTTCATTACTGGTACGGCCAGATGTATAAAAAATGGCTTCATCCGGCGAGGCAAGTTCATTTAATGCCTTACCAATTTTTTGAAAGGCGCCATCCCATGAAATGGGTTCATAATGACTGCTTCCTTTTGGTAAATAAACCGGGGTAGCAATACGGCCTTTTTTACCGATTTCATGATCTGTTAATTCGGCCAAATCAATCACACTATTTTTCCGGAAAAAAGTACCGGTTAATTTTTTTGTCGTAGCTTCTTCAGCAACAGCCCTTGCACCGTTTTCGCAATATTCTGCAATGGAAGAACGCTCATCATCAGGGTCGGGCCAGGCACAACTAGGGCAATCAAATCCGCCTTTCTGATTCAGATTTGCCAATGCTTTTAAGCCACGCATTACGCCTGCCTCAGCAAAAGCCATTTTTGCGCTGGATACTACGGCACGTATGCCCACAGCAGCTTTCATGATTCTTCCCCGTTTAAGTTTAGTAAATGATTCGGGGTTTTCTGCAGAAGGAATATTTTGTCGTTCCATAATTATATTAATTTGTAATCAATGCATTTCAATTCCTGTAGTTAATGCATTTAATTAGTGAAGTTGATACATTTTAATTCGTGTAATTCGAGCCTTAAAAATTCGTGTTATTGACGCCTGATATTTGTGCTCCTGTATCATTTTAATTCGTGTAATTCGAGCCTTAAAATTCGTGCTACTGTATCATTTCAATTCGTGTAATTCGAGCCTTAAAAATTCGTGTTATAAACTTCCTACCCCACCAAAATCCGCTCACCCCCGCAATAAATATTAAAGCGTTCATCTTTTAAAAAGCCAATCAGCGTCATTTGCATTTCTTCGGCCAGTTGAACCGCAAGGCTGGATGGTGCCCCCACTGCTGCTATAATTTTTATTCCCGCCATAGCAGCTTTCTGTATCAACTCAAAACTCGCCCTGCCACTCAACAGCAAAATGCAATCATTCAATGGAAGTTGATTATTTAAAAATGCAGCGCCGATAATTTTGTCGAGTGCATTGTGCCTTCCCACGTCTTCTCTTAATAATTTAAAGTTGCCTTCAAAATCAAATAAGGCAGCGGCATGCAAACCACCTGTACTTTCAAAAACATCCTGGCGTTCTCTGAGTGCCTGGTGCAGTGTGTAAAATAATTCGGGCCGCAAACGAATCTCATCTTCCTGTAGTTCATAAATGGATACAGTCTTAATGTTGTCGATGCCCGATTTGCCGCAAACACCACAACTGGAAGTTGTATAAAAATTACGTTCTGTCTTTTCCAGTTTGGGTACAGCACCCTCAGCAAGCGTGATCAATATTTTATTTATTTCAAATGGTAAGGGCACAACTGTACTTACCTGCACATTGTTTTGGATGATGCCTTCAGTAAATAAAAATCCTGTGGCGAGTTCGGCGTCATTGCCGGGTGTTCGCATGGTAACTGCCATGTTCTTTTTTAAGCTGTTGCCATTGGTGGTGTACATCAATTGAATTTCGAGCGGCTCTTCCACGGCAAGTTCATCATCGGCAAATAACAAATTACCCTGGTGAACCCTGGTCAGTTTAATTTGTGCTACGGAGACATTTTGCATATTTTATATTTTCTATCGGTGGCTGTTGAATATTAATTGTAAAATAGAAATTTGGCGATTAAGTTCAGTTCAAACTTTATAACAAGCTGTTGTACTATTATTACAGGATGCTCCCTTATGATTATTCATATAAAAATCAAGCCGGATATTGGTAAAGAAAGATTGACACTTTTCAGACGCTGTTTGAATTGAATGCTGTAAAAATATTATGGCGGAAAATGATGCTATGAAAATATGAACTTGAACGGAGCACTTCGTTCCTCAGTGTAAACTCTGCTGATGTCGAGGCCATGAAATACAAATGCTGGTGAACAAAAAAATCATTTCTAAACCACCTGCCAGATATTTTTAATTTATTTATTTTTAATAATGAACTTTGTGCAAATTTTTTAAGTACCAGGTTGAGTTTTCCTGCTGATATACCAGCACAACTGCTACCTGTTTTGCATATAACCCATATCTGATAAAATTAGCATGTCAACCCCTTTACAAAAAACTGCTGCTCCCCTGATGGTTGTGCTGGCATTCGCAATCGTGTACATTGTTTGGGGCTCTACATATTTTTTTATTCAGCAGGCAATGAAGGGCTTTCCGCCATTTTTATTGGGCGCAACACGTTTCCTGCTTTCAGGAATTTTAATGTTGGGCTACGGACTGTTAACCGGCGCAAAGGTTTTTGTATGGAGAGATATCAGGCATGCATCCATAAGTGGCACCCTGATGTTGTTTGCAGGAACGGGTGCCGTAATATGGGTAGAACAATTTCTTCCCAGCGCAATGGCGGCAATCATGGTTTCTTCTGCACCGCTTTGGTTTGTGTTGTTGGATAAGCCGAAATGGGCAATCAACTTCACCAGCAAAACAACCATTGGAGGATTGTTGCTGGGCTTCGTTGGCGTCATTATTTTATTTGGAGAAAAAGTAATGCAAGCCTTAAACCAACATGGCAGCTCGCTGGAAATAAGCGGACTCGGGATTTTAATTATCGGTTCAATGTGTTGGGCAGCGGGTTCCCTCTATTCCAAATATACACCTACTAAAATTTCGGTTTTTGTGAATAGTGGCTGGCAAATGCTGATTGCAGGTATCGCATTTGTGCCCGGTAGTTTATTAAGAGGGGAAATGAATGGATTGCAATGGGGAAATATATCTACAGGAGCATGGATGTCTGTTTTATACCTGGTATTTTTTGGATCCATTGCAGGTTTTAGTGCCTATGTATGGTTACTGAAAGTAAGATCAGCTACGCAGGTCAGCACACATGCTTATGTGAATCCTGTGGTAGCAGTTTTGTTGGGCGTGTTTTTTGCCAATGAAATTATTTCATTGGTGCAGGTAGCCGGGCTGGTAGTGATTTTAACCAGCGTGATGATCGTGAGCGTGGTAAGATATCGCAAAGAAAAAATAGGTACAGAAACAAGATTGAATGGCACCGGAAATAAAGTGCATCTGCAAAATAGCGATTCCAGGTACAATCCCGCAATCGATGAACAGGCAGGCATTTAGCGAATGATTGTGGGGCAAATAACGTAAAGGCATAAATGTTGTTGTAATCATATTAGCTTAAAATAAAAGTAGCAATCGTTTTTTATGATCTACCTTTTGTATCATTCAGGATTGTAATTTATCTAAAGTAAGTATTTTGCAAATCTTTAGTTTTATCATTCCTGGAAAAGGACCGCCAAAATAATTTGATCTTGCTTTTATTTTTTTATGTCGCATACAGAGTTGTTTTTCGAACCTATAATTCTGTGCAAATAAAATCGGGTTCTTTAATAAATTGATTTTTTACAGGCAGCATTTATAGTTTAAATACTGTCCTTTTAATATTGCAGTTATTTTTTGATCACATAACCACCGGCTGTTTTATACAGGTTGTTTTTAAGAAAATAATTGTTTGATATTTGAAAATATTTATTTTCGAATATAATTTTAGAGATTGCTATAATGAAATTTTGAACTGATTGCCATGGCTAAAGAAATACCTTTGAGTCCTTCTGTTATTTATGAACTTCAACAGCGAATAGCTGATTTTGGAGACCAGGTATCATACAAGCAACTCTTCTTTCATTTTTTTCTTCCACTTAAAAGTTTCTCTTTTTCCATTGTAAAATCAAGGGAAATGGCAGAGGAAATTGTATCGGATGTATTTATTGAAATTTGGGCAAAAAAGGAAACACTTACCCAGGTGGATGATCTTAAAATGTACCTGTATGCCAGTGTACGCAATGCTTCGCTGCGAAAACTGCAACAACACCGAAAGGCATATATTTTATCGTTGGAAGAAGTACAGGTTGAATTTGCATCGGCAGATGATAATGGCGAAAGCATCTTATTAACTCGTGAATTATCCGAATCAATCGATGCGGCTATTCAGCAACTGCCACCGAAGTGCAAATTGATTTTTAAACTTGCAAAAGAAGATAAATTAAAATACAAGGAAATAGCAATGCTGCTTAACCTGAGTGTGAAAACGATTGATCATCAAATTTCAATTGCCTTAAAGAAAATAGCTTCTGTTTTGCATATATCGCTGAAGAAGCCATCGTCCTCGTAAATTATTTTTCAATTTTTCTTTTTTCTTTTAGGGGATTCGAATTGTTTATGTCTCTATAGTTATACTTGTATATGACAAAAGATCGCATTTGGACCCTGGTGTCCAGAAAACTTTCTGGTGAAGCAACGGATTCTGAACTTGCTGAACTTGCCGATTTGATAAAATCAGCCGCCAATGCAGATCTATACACGCAAGCCATCCAGGAATACTGGCAAACCCTTCCCGAAGCCGATGAGGAATTTTTAGAAGCTACCTATCATTTGCATTTAAACAGGTTAAAAGATAAAGGATTCGACTTTGAAATTGATAAAGACAAAGACGAAAATGCCGCTGTATTTTTTGAAAATACTTCCTACAAAAAACCTTCAGGCCGCAAATGGTGGATTTATTCCACCGCAGTTTTATCGGCTTTAGGTGTACTGTTGATGCTCGTGTATAAATACGAAAAAACCGCAGTCAGCATCGCCTCAGAAAAAAAGCCGGCAAAAAGTGAGGTGTCCACGAAAAGTGGCTCCCGGTCTATGATACAACTGCCGGATGGTAGCACCGTATGGTTAAATGGGAACAGCAAACTTGTATATGACAATCAAAATTTTGGGAAAAAAATACGTGAGGTATCACTATCTGGTGAAGCCTATTTTGATGTGGTGAAAAATGCTGAAAGGCCCTTTATTATTCACACAGTAAAAATGGATATTAGGGTATTGGGTACAGCATTTAATGTAAAAGCTTATGCAGGAGAAAAAAATACCGAGACCAGTTTAATCAGGGGCAGTATTGAAGTGACATTAAAAGACAGGAAGGAAAAAATAATGATGAAGCCCAACGACAAGCTGATTATCACCAACGAAGACCTTGAAAGCAAGGAAGCTATGCCGGTAGTAAAAATAAAGAAGATAACATTACCCCAATCTATTGTTTCGCTGGTTCACCTCACTTTTGATAGAGACAGCAGCATCATAATGGAAACAGCCTGGGTGAAAAATAAATTGGTGTTTGACAATGAAAGTTTTGAAGATGTAGCCGTTAAGATGGAACACTGGTATGGCTTTTCGCTGAGGTTTAATGACAACAGTGTCAAAAATTTACGTCTTACCGGATCTTTCGAAAAGGAAACTGTAACAGAAGCGCTTGATGCGTTAAAGTTGTTATCGAGATTTAACTACCATATAAAAAACGAAATCATAACAATTACAAAATAAAACAAGGACTTATGAGAAATAGCATACATAACAAATCATCGTAACGAAAAAAAACAACGGGAAATGTTGGCGCATTTCCCGTGTAAAAAAAAGGATTTTAGGAAAACCTTTAAATAATACTAATAAAACAGGTTTTCCCCCTTCATTTAGTAAAATATAAAAATATGAAAAAAAACAAACGTTTGCCTGTCTTGTGCAATCGGAGCCTTTTAAAAATTCTCTTGCTTATGAAATTCACTGTCGTTTTCATATTGCTTACAAGTCTTCAGCTTTCGGCAAAAACATTTTCGCAAGACCGTGTAACCATTAACCTGCAGTCTGCAGGCTTAAAAACTGCCTTAAGGCAAATTGAGAAGCAAAGTATGTTTCGCTTTTTGTATAATGATGAAGTAATAACATCATCTCAAAAAGTGAGTATTAATGCAGTTAACAAACCGGTAACCGAGGTGTTGGATGATATGTTCAACTCTACCACGCTTACCTATCGTGTGCTGGACAACAACCTGGTAGTTATAACTGAAAAAACGGAATTGCCGCAGGATATTAAAGTAAGCGGAACTGTAACAAGCTCGACAGGTGAATCCATTCCCGGTGCAACTGTAAAAATTAAAGGTGCTTCGGTTACTACCACTACGAATGCTGCCGGAATGTACAGTATATCTGTTCCGGAAAAAGCCACACTGGTATTTTCTTCTGTTGGTTATGCAACACAGGAAGTTTCGGTGAATGGCCGCACTACATTGGATGTAACGATGCAAGTGTCAACCGTGGGGCTAAATGAAGTAGTGGTAATTGGTTATGGTACTGCTAATAAAAGAGACCTGACAGGGTCAATTGTAAAAGTATCCGGTGAAGAGGTTGCCAACAAGCCTAACACAAACCCGGTAGCATCGCTTCAGGGTAAAGTTGCCGGTTTATCGGTAGTAAATAACGGAACACCAGGTGCCGCTCCGGATATTCGTATCCGTGGTACATCGAGTATTGGCCAGGTGCATCCTTTATATGTTGTTGATGGTATTTTTAATGACAATATAGATTACATCAATCCAAATGACATTGAGTCAATTGAAATTTTAAAAGATCCTTCTTCACTGGCCATCTTTGGAGTTAAAGGCGCAACCGGTGTAATTGCTATTACTACCAAAAAAGCAAAGGCAGGTACAACGGTTATTAATCTTAATACAAACTACGGATTTAAAAAACTGACTGATAAAATTCAACTGGCAAATGCTGATCAGTTTTCAACCTTGTTTGCAGAAGAAAGAGCAAATACAGGAACAACTGCTGCATACGATTATAGCGGCTTGAATTCAAATACAGACTGGATTGATGCAGTTACCCGTACAGCAAAATTTAGCCAGACCAACCTAAGTGTAGCCAGCAGTTCTGAGAAAAATAAATTTAATTTTGGAATAGGATATCAATATGACGAAGGCATCATCAGGCATCAGCAGCTATCTAAAATGTTACTTTCGTTAAGTGATGAGCTTAAAGTAAGTAAGGCAATTAAGCTGGGTGTCAACCTTAATGTATCAAGACAGCACAACCCGTATGATGCAGGAGGAGTTTTAGACCAGGCAAGAAAAGTTATTCCGCAGGTAACTGCCCTAACAACGCCTTTCCTTGTTAGAAATCCTTATGGTAGTGATTCGATGAATGTAAATCTTTACTCCGGACTGGATGTAGGTTTGCAAAACTCCGGTGTTGTAAACCCGTTAATTGATCTTGAAAACAAGTGGGACAGGCAAAAGAGCTATGAGCTGAGGACAGTAGGTAGTGTTTACCTGGATGTTCAGTTAATGAAGAATCTTAGTTTCCGCTCTACATTTTACGCCGATCAAAGTAACGTAAACAGCCGCTACTACAACCCGCTTTATTATGCATACAATCCTAAAAGTAATGCTCCTTACCTGTATTCTTTAAAAACAACGGTTAACGAAAACGATTACACCTATAAAAAATACCAGCAGGATTACCTGTTGAATTATAAGGCAAAAATAGGAGATCATAATATTACCGCAACAGGTGGTTTTACTACTTATTATTTTGGCAACTTTAACAGGTTCGGTAGTGCAAGCCAGGCTTCAGGTGCTACAGCTTTGCCGATACCGAATGATCCAAGGTTTTGGTACATCAGCAATGGCTTCCAGGATCCTTCCAACACTGCGGCCAGCTCTGGTCAAAGTGAATACTCTACAGTTTCTTACCTGGCCAGGTTATTATACAACTACAAAAACAAATACTATATCAACGGGTCTTTCCGTAATGATGCTTCTTCAAGGCTGCCTGAAAATACAAGAAATCAGCAGTTTTGGGCCGTTGGTGCTGCATGGGATATCACCAGGGAAAATTTTATGGATAACCAACATGCGATTGATTACTTAAAACTTAAGGCTTCAATCGGGGTACTTGGCAACCAGTCTTCGACTGATGCAAGCGGAAATACCTTAAACTATCCATTCTATCCATCGTTACTTGGTGGGTCAAATGCAGTTTTTGGTACAAACGTTTATACAGCGGCAAGACAGGCCTACGTACCTAATCCTAATTTGAAATGGGAAACCATCGATGCAAAGGAAGTTGGTATTGAACTAAACGCATTTAAAAACAGGTTACATTTTGAAGCCAATTATTTCAACAGAACTACCAATGATCTGATGACCTATGTTTCAAGAGGAACAATAGGTTTGGAAGATGAGTTGATTAATGGTGGAAGCATCCGCAACAGTGGAGAAGAATTTTCTGCTAACTGGACACAAACCGTTAACCGTGATTTTAGCGTAAATATTGGAGGTAATATTACATTCCTCACCAATAAAGTGATTAGCTTAAGTTCAGATCTTCCTACAGGTGTTTTGATAAGATCATTTCAGAATAATGGTGCAGCTGAAAGCAGAACCTTACCAGGATATGCAATCGGTTCTTTCTATGGATATGTTGTAGATGGTATTTATCAGAGTGTAACTGAGATCGGAAAATCTCCGGATGCAAACGCGGTAACCGGCGGTACTGGTCCTAATGGTTCTCCTGTACCGGGCGATTTTAAGTTTAAAGATGTAAATGGCGATGGTAAAATTACACCAGATGACAGAACTGTTATCGGTAATCCAACACCTGACTTTAGCTATGGTGCGTCCATTAATCTTACCTACAAAGGCCTTAGTCTCGGTGTAGATATAGTAGGTGTTTATGGTAATGAAGTTTACAGAACCTGGGGTTCACTTGAATCACCTTTTCAAAGAGTGAATTACTCGGCAGAAAAAATAGGTCGCTGGCATGGTCCGGGTACATCTAACTGGGTGCCCATTTTAAACCAGGGCGACAGGTATAACTACAATGGTTCTACCTATAACATTGAAGATGGTAGTTATTTCCGTATCAGGAATGTTCAACTGGGTTACAGTGTTCCACAAAGTATGCTGTCTTCAATAAAAATTAAAGGTTTAAGAATTTACGCCAACGTTCAAAATCTCAAAACATGGAAAAATAATTTGGGATATACTGCAGAGTTTGGTGGAGACGCAACAGCCTTTGGTTATGATAATGCTGGTGGTGCAATACCGGTGGTAAGTACATTAGGATTAAACGTAACCTTTTAATTAATTAAAAAATGAGAGATATGAAAAAATATTATAAACTGCTGTTGTTAGTGATGCTGGCAGTTCCCACAATAATAACGGTTACCGGGTGTAAGAAATTCCTTGATCGCAGGCCCTTAAATTCCACCCTTGATGATCTTAACCAGGGCGCCCTTGAAGGGCAGGTGTTGGGTATGTACACCATACTTAGAACGTACGCAGGATTTTCAACACTTCCCTGGTTAGACTTTCACAGTATTCGTGATGACGATGCTCAGAAAGGAAGCGACATCAATGATGGTAAAGAGGTTGTTACAGAGTACGACAATTTTCAATATTCAAAAGATGACTGGGCACCCAATACTTATTGGAACGATCACTATGCAATGATCAATGCTGCCAACAATGCAATCTATATTGCAGATTCGTTGAAAATAGCAGATCCTGCCTCTTTACGTAACGTGGGGGAAGCATGCTTCTTTAGGGCTTATGCTTATTGGGAGTTGGTTAAAACCTACGGTGAAGTGCCGTTGATCAATTTCAAAATTAAAAATGCAACCGACGGTTTAATTAATAAATCTCCGGTAACAACTCTGTATGCATTTATCGATTCAAACTTACAGGCTGCTGCTGCTTTGCTTCCATTAAATGCCTCCGAGTATGGTAACGGCTTTAACGGACGTGCTACGAAAGGTGCTGCAAATACAATATGGGCAGAAACTTATCTGTTCAGAAAAGACTGGGGTAAAACAGTTGGCCTTTGTCAGCAAATAATTGGTTCTGGTCAATACAGCCTTAACGCTAATTTTTCTGATAACTGGAAGGAGTGGGCAGGTGCCGCTTCGCCGGGAGGTGGAAAAAACGGTCCTGAATCTATTTTTGAAATGCAGGTGAATACAGCCGCAGGCGCACAAAGCAATGGTGCGTTGGATAATGGGTCCGACTTTGGTACTTGCCAACAGGTTCGTCAAAATTCGGCCCCACTTGACTGGAATCTCGGTTGGGGATGGAATGCTCCAACGCAAAGTTTGGTAGATGCGTTTGAAGCTACTGATCCACGTAAGCAACAAACCATTCTTTTTTCTGGTCAGTCAGATGGCGGTACCGCATTAGGTGGTTTTGGTAATACAGTTCCTCCATACACAAATCCTGATGGATCGGGTGGTGGTTTGGCTCAGCGCTACTGGAATAAGAAGCTTTATACAGGTAACGATCCGGCCATGAGAGCTTTTACAGGTTGGATAAATAACAACGGCGCGGCAAGATGGATCAATCATAGAATTTATCGCTACGATGAAGTAATATTAATGCTTGCGGAAGCAGCGAATGAGATGGGGGATGGTGCAAAAGCAGCCGCTAATCTTGAATTAATAAGAAACAGGGCCAGTGGAAACATGGGGCCTGCAAGAACAATTGTGCCACCTATACCTTTTGTAAGCCAGGCACAAATGCGAACCGCAGTTAAAAACGAGCGCCACTATGAGCTTGCAATGGAAGGTAAACGTTTTTATGACCTTGTAAGATGGGATGATGCGTTAACTGTGTTAGGTCCGTTAGGTTATACCAACAGGGCAAGGTACTATCCGATACCTCAAAAAGCAATTGACTTAACAGGAGGAATTTTGAAACAAAATCCTGAGTGGTAGAATACCTTTTGGATTTGTAACGTAAATGTTAATACAAAAAAAAATTATTATGATTGTAAATTATAAAATAGCAAAATCGGCCTTCTTAGTATTGCTTATGGGGCTGGCAATAACCAGTTGCCAAAAGCTGTCGAGACCAGTACTTAAAGAATTGATACTTGATCCCGATCCTCCGGCCTATAGCGATCTTAAAGCTTTTTGGTCTTTTGAAAATAACCTTACCGATGCAGGAGAAAGTAAGTTTGCTTCTACACCTACAGGTGTTACTTATGTACCAGGTATCAATGGCCAGGCTGCAAAAATTGGCACCGGCGGTTATATACTGGTTCCGGGAAAAGATTTAATTACTTATCCGAATGGTTTTATTGGAAAGCCAGGTGATACACTTACATCATTAGGCAGCTACACACTTGCCTTCTGGATGAATGGCGTGGGGCCGGTTGACGGTGGCGCACAGGGATTGTTCGCCATCTCTAACAAAGTGGAATTTTGGGGCAACCTTGAATTGTTTTTAGAGAACGATAATAACCCCCTTGATCAGTCAGAAGCCTTTCTTAAAGTACACATGTTTAATGCAGGCGTTGCAAGTGGCAATGGTGAAGAATGGAATGAAGTGAAAATTCCAGGCGCATTAAATAAATGGACTCATATTGCTGTCACCTATGATGCAACAACATCCCGGTTTTCTATTTATGCAAATGGCGCCCCTACAGCCATCGCCAATAAAGTGTTGGGGGGCGGTAACTATGGCAAATTGAAGTTTAAGAATTTCAACGGCATGGTGATAGGTACTTACCAGTTTCAAACTACTCCTACGCTCAGCAATCATGGGCCTGAGGGTTGGGCAAGGTCATTTAACGGAGCGCTGGATCAATTCAGGCTTTACAACAGGTCGTTGTCGCCTGCAGAAATTAATGACTTGTACACTACAAAAAAATAACAGGTTAAATAAAAATTATAAAAAGGGTTGCACATTAAATGGCAGCCCTTTTTATTCCCCTTTAATAATAGATTTAATTAGTTCTTTGTATAAATGCAAGCATCTTTTTGGTTTCTTCCGGGTAAATGCTAATGTAGTGGGAACGAATCAACGCAGCAACCGGGGGGGCACCTCCTGGTAAATAAACTGCAATTGCTTTCGATGGTTTCAATGGCATGTGGCAATCAATACAGTTAGTTTTGATTGTTTCACCAATCGTTTTAGCCATTGTACAAAAATTATGTTCCGGCGTATGGCAACTCATACAACGTTGGGAATATAAAGCCGTGTTTCCCCTTTCGTTTTCATGCGCATTGTGGCAAGTGCTACAGGTCATGGTCTCGCTTTTTAAAAAGCATTTACTGTTCTTCATCAATCCATATTGATTACCATGTACATCAATATTTTCAAGGTTGGGTTTAACAGTGTCTAAAGCAAAAAAATGCGACAGTGTATCACCCGCTGAAAATGTAAAAGAAGGTTGGTTTTTTTCCAATCTTCCTCCATGGCAGGAGGCACATAGGTCAAGGTTTTGCTGCCTGTTGAAATTTGCCGGGTTGATGACATACTTTGCAGTGAGGATAGCCGGGTTAGCCGTTTGGTATTCAACATGCTTAGCTGCCGGGCCATGGCACTTTTCACAATCAACACCATATATCATTTTGGTTGGGTCAAACTTTTCAGGTTCTTCACCCGGGGCTGATATCGTTTTGGCGTAGGTACTGTGACATTCGAGGCAGCGGGAAGTGATTGGCCTGTTAAAAATTATTTTATTAGGATATCCGGGACTGTTAGACCAGGCATGGGCAGCAGAGAAATAAGTGACAGGTAATTGCAAAAGATGGTTGTCATTCCAGTTAAGATAAGATTGTCCCATGATGCCTGAGCCGAAAACAATATCAATACTGCGGGATCTTTGTTGTTTATTTTGGAAATATTCAACCTGGTAGAAAATATTGTCTTTTGTGAGCATGGAAATTTTATGCTCCCGGTCGTAAGCGTACGTGTTATTGCCGGTATCAAAACTGCCCATGACGTTTGCTCGTGAAGCAATGCCTGAAGTAAGGAAATGTGCACTTTGCAGATGATTTTCTAAGATGGCTTTATGACAGTTTCCGCAGGATGCACTGCCGGCAAATTGTTCGCCCTTTGCATTGGTGATTACATCGGTTGCTGTCGTATCCGGATTCATGCACCTGGTTAGAATGAATATTAGTGAAACTATTACCATCACTGCAATTACAGCAGGTTGAAACCTGGAAAAAATATGCATGTTTTGAAGCCTTTTTATTAACAGAATGAGCCGCCCTACATCTTTTTATGATGGGGAAATAACCTGTATTTTTACAATCTACAATGTAGCGTTTTTTTAAATATTGTTTTATGGTTGCTAAGTGTTTTTGTTTTATTGGATCTATTGTTTTTTTTACAGCATTAACTTCCTGTAATCGTCCCGATACCTTGTTTACTTCTCTGTCTTCTTCCACAACAAATATTGATTTTAAAAATACACCCGTAGAAAAAAAAGCTTTCGGAATACTCTACTATTTATATTATTTTAATGGAGGTGGTGTTTCTGTAGGTGATATAAATAACGATGGCTTGCCCGATATATATTTTACTGCAAATAATAAAGGCGGCAATAAATTATACCTAAACCAGGGGAATTTTACTTTTAAAGATATTACCGAAGATGCAGGCGTGGCAGGCACTTCAGAATGGTGTAGTGGCTCAGCTATGGCAGATATAAACGGAGATGGCCTGTTAGATATATATGTTTCAGCTATCAACATAAAGGGTAAGTTAACCGGGCACAATGAATTATTTATCAATAATGGCAATGGCACTTTTAAAGAAAGTGCTGCAGCTTACGGCCTCGGTTTTTCAGGCTTTACTACGCAGGTTGCATTTTTTGACTACGACCATGATGGCGACCTTGATTGCTACATTCTAAATCAATCGCATAAAGCAAATGAAAATATTGTTGATACAATTAACCGTAGAAAATTTGATGCGGAAGCTGGTGACAAGCTTATGCGTAATGACATGAATACCTCAGCTAAAAAGTTTGTTGATGTATCTGCTTCGTCAGGGATAATGCAAAGTAGTTTGGGCTACGGGCTTGGTATTGCAGTTGCAGATATCAATAACGATGGTTGGGAAGATATTTATATTGGTAATGATTTTCATGAGAACGACTATTATTACGTTAATAACGGCGATGGTACTTTTACAGAAAGCGGCAGCAAATACTTCAGGCACTACAGCCGTTTTAGTATGGGTAATGATGTTGCAGACTATAATAACGATGGCCAGCTCGATGTGATAACGGTTGACATGCTTCCATCAGATGAAAAGATTTTAAAAACTTATGGTAGCGATGAAAATCCCGACATCTATCAATTTAAACTTATTAATAACGGCTTTCAAAATCAGTATTCAAAAAATTGCCTGCAACAAAATAACGGCAACGGGGAAAGTTTTAGCGAAGTGAGTTTAATGAGTGGTGTATCCGCTACAGACTGGAGCTGGGCGCCGCTATTCGCCGATTTTGATAATGATGGAAACAAAGATTTACTAGTTACAAGCGGAATTGTAAAGCGCCCGGTTGATCTTGATTATATCAGGTATGTATCTAATCTTTATGTACGGCAGTCTTTAAACAAAACTGATGAGTATGATGAGATGGCCCTGGAAAAAATTCCCGGCGGCGCTTCTCATCCCTACTTATACCAGGGCGATGGCACTGCAAAGTTTAAAGACGTAAGCAATAGTTGGGGTACTGGCGAAATGAAGGGGTATTATAACGGTGCCGCTTATGCAGATTTGGATAATGACGGCGATCTTGATATTGTTATAAATAGCATTGATGCCAAAGCTGTTATTTTAAAAAATAATGCACCAAAGAAAAATAGTTTATCCATTAGTTTTAAAGAAGAAGGATTAAATACAAATGGAATTGGAGCCAAAGCCTGGCTTTTTAACAAAGGCAAATTGCAGTACCAGCAATTAATGCTAACACGGGGCTTTGAATCATCTGTAGAACCCAGGTTGCATTTTGGCCTTAGTGATATTACAACTGTTGACAGTGTGTTGATTGTTTGGCCTAACCAAAAATTCCAGCTACTTAGGAATTTAAGTAGTTCCAAACCTTTGCTTATAAGTCAAAAAGATGCAAAGGACAGTTTTAATTATGCAGAATTTTTTCCCCGTC
The DNA here is from genome assembly GCA_046590675.1 of Ferruginibacter sp. Taxonomy (GTDB): domain Bacteria; phylum Bacteroidota; class Bacteroidia; order Chitinophagales; family Chitinophagaceae; genus Ferruginibacter. The sequence goes on from JBKJUP010000005.1 coordinate 95,465, forward strand.
CTGTTAATTTACTTCAGGATATAACAGCAACAATTGGCAGTACATGGAAACATAAGGAAGATAATTTTAACGACTTTAATATACAATACCTGATACCACATAAAGAATCTACACGTGGGCCACGACTTGCGATAGCGGATGTGAATGGAGATGGTCTTGATGATTTTTATGCATGTGGTGCCAAAGGCCAGCCTGGCATGTTAATGGTGCAACAAAAAGGTGGCAGGTTCAGCAGCGCAGACTCAACGGTGTTCGCCGAAAGTGCTGCCTGCGAAGATGTGGATGCCTTATTTTTTGATGCCAACAAAGATGGGTTTCCCGACCTATACGTGGTAAGCAGCGGCAACGAGTTTAATGATGGGAACCCGGCACTAGGCGACAGGTTATATATGAATGATGGTAATGGACATTTTCAATTGACAACCGGAAAAATTCCACCATTGCTGGTAAATAAATCGTGCGTATCTGCTGCTGATGTTGACAACGATGGTGATATGGATATTTTTATTGGAGGTATGTGTTCTTCAAAACAATATGGTATTGCACAACCGTCTTATTTACTTTTGAATGATGGCACCGGATCATTTTCTGCCGCACCTGCCAGCAAAATTGATTTGAGTACCGCCGGTATGGTAACGTCATCAACCTTTGCAGATATCAACAATGATGGCTGGATGGATCTTGTTATTGCGGGTGAATGGATGCCTGTTAAAACTTTCATTAACAATAAAGGGGTGTTTAAAGAAGCTACACTTCCGGCTACCACAGGCCTTTGGGAAACCATTTATGCCACGGATGTAAACGGTGATGGATTTGTTGATTTGCTTGCCGGGAACCTTGGATTCAATTCAAAATTTTATTCTGGCAAAACGGGTCCGCTAAAACTCTATGTAAAAGATTTTGACAGGAATGGATCAGTAGAACAGGTTGTGGCGTACACACTTGACGGCAAGGAGTACACCTTTCTTGCAAAAGACGAATTAGAGAGATCGATGCCCGTATTAAAAAAGGCGTATTTAAGTTACGGGGAAGTAGCCGGTAAAACAGTTCAGTTTATGTTTTACGATTTGTTCAAAGATTATGTAGAACTGAAGGCCGAAGTATTGGGTTCGTCCCTTTTCTTAAACGACGGAAAAGGTAATTTTACAAGAAGTGATTTACCAATGAGTGTGCAGTTTGCCCCGGTATTTTCTTTTGCTTCATATCCTGCTGTAAAAGACAGCACCTTTCTTGTTTCAGGAAATTTCTTTGGCGTAGTTCCCTACGAAGGCCGTTACGACGCTCTGCAACCTACATTTATATCTTTTGATAAAAATGCCAAAGCTTTTGCCACCGTTCAAAAAATAACGGAAGTGGATGGCGAGGTGAGAGATGCTAAATGGATCACCACGGCAGGCGGAAAAAAAATACTTGCAATGGCCAGAAATAATCAATCCTTACTTTTTTATAAAATCCCTGATAACCATGAGAAATAATTTTATTAAGATACTGATGTTGGTTTGCTGTTTCCAGGCTTGTAAAAAAGGGAGCGATCCCACACCTGCACCTGCTCCCGTAAAAACTGTCAGCGTAAGTAATGTAAGTATCAACGCTGCACCTTTTTTTGATTTGGCGTATGGCATTAACCAGTCTCCTGCCATCATTGTAAAGTTTACAGAACCTTTGCAAAAAACTTCAGCAACGGCAGCCATTTCTTTTACGAATGCCGCTGGTGTTGTGGTACCGGCAACTACCAGTTTTCAAAATGGAGATTCTACGTTGAAAGTTGTGCCAGCTTCCCCCTTAAATTATTTAACCAAATACAATTTTAAAATAACAAGCGCTTTACGGTCTGCATCCAACGGAGGCTTAACAACACCTGTTGATAAAATCTTTATCACGCAGATAGATTCCACTCCAAAGTTCCCCATCATATCCGACAACGCCCTGCTTGACCTGGTACAGCAACAAACCCTCAAATATTTTTACGATTTCGGACACCCAACCAGTGGCCTTGCAAGAGAAAGATCAAACGGCGACAATAATGTTGTAACAACCGGAGGCAGCGGCTTTGGAATCATGGCGCTCATCACTGGTGTTAACCGTAATTTTATTACAAAGGCGCAAGGGCTAACCAGGCTAACTACTATTGTTGATTTTTTGAAGAATAAAGCACAAACGTTTCATGGTGCTTTTCCTCATTGGCTGAATGGAGCAACCGGCGTAGTAGTTCCTTTTAGTGCACAGGACAATGGAGCAGACCTGGTGGAAACATCCTTTTTAATGCAAGGCTTGTTATGTGCCCGCCAATATTTTAATACAAATGATCCTGTTGAAATTGCCTTACGGTCAAACATCAACAGCCTGTACAATGCCGTGGAGTGGGACTGGTTTCGGAAAAATAACGAAGATGTGTTGTACTGGCATTGGAGCCCGTCAGTTGCATGGGCCATCAACCTTCCGATACGGGGATGGAACGAATGCCTGGTAACGTACGTTTTAGGTGCATCAAGCACCACACACAGTGTTCCTAAATCTGTTTACACAAATGGCTTCGCCGGTAATGCTGATTTTAAAAATGGCAATGTTTACTACGGCTATCAATTGCCGTTAGGTCCGCAAGTTGGCGGTCCGCTTTTCTTTGAGCATTATTCTTTTATGGGCATTAACCCAAAAGGTTTAACGGATGTATATGCTGACTATAATGTTCAAACTACAAATCACACTTTGATCAATTATAAATATTGTATCACCAATCCAAATCAATATTTCGGTTACAGTGATCAATGCTGGGGACTAACCGCCAGTGATATTCCAAATGGTTACACGGCAAGTTCACCTACCAACGATGTTGGAGTAATTGCACCTACAGCAGCCCTGTCTTCATTTGCTTATACGCCAGGTGAGTCTATGAAGGCTTTAAAGTTCTTTTACTATCAGTTGGGTGACCATTTATGGAAGGATTATGGCTTTGTGGATGCATTTTCTTTAAAGGATATTTGGTTTGCGCCATCGCACCTGGCTATTGACCAGGGGCCCATTATTGTGATGATTGAAAATTATCGTTCCGGACTGCTTTGGAATTTATTTACCAGTTGCCCCGAAGTAAAAACAGGTATGAAGAATTTAGGATTCACTGCTCCTTATTTATAAAATGGCTATGAAGAAATTTATAAAATTTTTAGTGATTGCTTTACTGGTTTTTCCATCAGCTATCCATGCACAAAAGGTAAAAGCTGCAACGGCTTTTAACGTTGCAGCAAGACCAAAAAATCTTTCTGATTCTGCATTACTTGATCTTGTTCAAAAACAAACCTTCCGGTACTTTTGGGATTTTGCACATCCTGTAAGCGGGTTGGCCAGGGAACGGAGCAACGAATCTTTTGGTTACGGAAATGAAGTGGTAACCATTGGCGGTAGTGGTTTTGGTGTGATGAGTATTATAGCAGCTACGGATAGAAAATGGATCACCCGGGATACTGCTGCAAAGATGTTGCAGAAGATGCTACGCTTTCTTGCAAAGGCAGATGCCTACCATGGTGTGTTTCCGCATTGGTTAAATGGAGCAACCGGAAAAACAATTCCTTTTGGCCGTAAAGATGATGGTGCAGATTTGGTGGAGACATCTTACCTGATGCAAGGTTTGCTGTGTGCCCGTCAATATTTTGATGGCAATGCACCCATAGAAGGAGAGATTCGCAACCGTATCAATTCTTTGTGGAACGATGTAGAATGGGACTGGTTTACAAGAGATGGACGGGAAGTATTGTACTGGCATTGGAGCCCTAACAATGGCTGGGCTATGAACTTTGCAGTACGAGGTTTTAATGAATGTTTAATCATGTATGTATTGGCGGCCTCAGGCGATCGCTACCCGGTTAGCAATCGTGTATATCACAATGGCTGGGCACAAAGTAGTTTCTTTAAAAATGGTAAAAAATTCTATGGCTATACACTTCCGTTAGGCTTTGATTATGGTGGCCCTTTATTCTTTTCACAGTACTCATTCTTAGGCTTAAATCCAAAAGGACTGAAAGACAGGTATGCCGATTATTGGGAACAAAATTCCAATCATACACTCATTAACCATGCTTATTGTGTTGATAATCCGAAGGCATTTAAAGGTTATGGAGAAAATTGCTGGGGTCTTACTGCAAGCGATACCTACGATGGCTACAACGCCTTTTCACCAACAAATGATTATGGCACCATCACACCAACAGCAGCGCTTTCAGCTTTTCCTTATACGCCGGAATATTCAATGAAGGCGCTAAAACATTTTTATTATGATCTTGGTGATAAAATATGGAGTGAGTATGGATTTACGGATGCCTTTAATGAAACAAAAAACTGGTATGCAACTTCACATCTTGCCATTGACCAGGGGCCCATCATTGTGATGATAGAAAATTACAGATCAGGGTTATTATGGAAACTTTTTATGAGTTGCCCTGAAATTCAAAACGGGTTAAAAAAACTGGATTTTCACATCACCCGGTGAGTCACCCTTTGGGGGTGACTCACCGGGTGATGGCATAAAACAACAACATGCCAGACACGACAAATATAAACACCAAGGGCAAAGCTCAAAATACTTATGATGCAATTGTAATTGGCAGCGGCATCAGCGGTGGCTGGGCAGCAAAAGAATTATGCGAAAAAGGCTTAAAAACCTTGGTGCTCGAAAGAGGAAGAGATGTAAAACATATCAAAGATTATCCAACAGCCAACCTTGCACCCTGGGAATTAAGGCATCGTGGCTGGGTAACAAAAGAATATCATGATAAAAATTCTTTGATAAGTAAAGCAGCCGGCTTCGGTGAAGACACGGCACATTTTTTTGTAAAAGATGCCGATCATCCTTATGTACAGGAAAAGCCCTTTGACTGGATAAGAGGTTACCAGGTAGGAGGGAAGTCACTAACCTGGGGAAGAGCCTGTGCACGCTGGAGTCCTTATGATTTTACAGCACCGGCACGTTACGGTTACGGTCATCAATGGCCCATTGGTTACCACGAAATGTCGCCCTGGTACAGCCATGTAGAAAAATTTATTGGTGTTACCGGCAGTAAAGACGGAATTGCGGCTATGCCTGATGGTGAGTTTTTGCCACCGTATGAACTAAACACGGTGGAGCAGCATTTACAAAAAACTATCAAAGACAAATTTAACCGGCATTATGTTCCCGGTCGTTGGGCGCATATTTCAGAACCGCAGCCTGTTCACCTGGAGCAGGGGCGTGGACAATGCCTCAATAGGAATCTCTGTATGCGTGGTTGTCCACTCGGCGGATACTTTAGTTCAAACAGCAGCACCTTGCCCTGGGCAGAAAAAACAGGCAATCTTACCATCCGTCCCTTCTCTGTGGTGCATTCAATCATCTATGATGAAAATGCAGGTAAAGCAGTTGGCGTAAGAATTATTGATACCAATACAAAAGCAGTTACAGAATATTTTGCCCGTATCATTTTTGTAAATGCATCGGCCCTTAATACCAATCTCATTTTATTAAATTCAACTTCACGCCGTTTTCCAAATGGGCTTGGAAATGACAGCAGCGTGCTTGGAAAATCAATTTGCTTTCATAACTATAGAGGAAGTATGGGTGGAGAAATACCCGGCTTCCTGGATAAATATTATAAGGTTGCAAAACCTGTTGAATGTATTATTGCTAACTTTCGTAATGTAGAAAAGCAGGATACCGATTTTGTTGGCGGCTATACCATTTACAGTGGAGCCTCCCGTCAAAAATTTAATGAAGAAAACCTGCAGCCTGCCATAGGTGCCTCTTATAAAGATGCGATGTGTGAGCCGGGCAAATGGACAGTGTACATGTACATGCAGGGAGAAACCATTGCCAAAGAAACCAATCATGTAAGATTAAGTACAGATCAAAAAGATCAGTGGGGTATGCCCTTGTTGATTACCTCAGTTGGCTATGATGATAATGACGATAAGATGGTAAAGGATTTTTTAGAGCAGGGGAAATTAATGCTGGAAGCAGCCGGGGTACAAAATATCAATACCAACGATAACCGCCAGCCGCCGGGGCTCGACATACATGAAATGGGCGGTGTACGCATGGGGAAAGATGCAAAAACATCTATGCTGAATGAATGGAACCAGTTGCATGCCTGTAAAAATGTTTTTGTAACGGATGGCGCCTGCATGACCAGCACGGGTAACCAAAGCCCTTCAATATTATACATGGCCTTTACCGCAAGGGCCGTTGATTATGCAATAAAAGAAATGAAAAAAGGAAATATCTGATTTAATAACTACCTTCTTTATCAACCAAAAAAATAAAATATGCCGGGAGATTCAACAAATATCAATAATAAGGCAGTAACACAAAATACTTATGATGCAATCGTTGTTGGCTCGGGCATCAGTGGCGGATGGGCTGCGAAAGAGTTGTGCGAAAAAGGACTGAAAACACTCGTGTTGGAACGTGGCCGTAATGTAGAACATATCAAGGATTACCCAACCGCCAACCAGGCCCCATGGGAGTTGGATCATCTTGGAGCAACAACGCAGCAAATGCGGAAGGAGCAGCACATCCAGGTCCGGGGTTTTTGTAATCAAACAAACAAACATTTTTTTGTAAACGACCTGGAGCATCCCTATGAACAGGTAAAACCTTACGACTGGATACGTGGTTACCATGTTGGCGGCCGCAGTCTTATGTGGGGCAGGCAATGCTACCGCTGGAGCGATATTGATTTTGGCGCCAATGCAAAAGATGGTCATGGTGTTGACTGGCCTATTCGTTATAATGACATAGCTCCCTGGTATTCGCATGTTGAAAAATATGTCGGCATCAGTGGTTCCTTAGAAGGGTTACCGCAGTTGCCGGATGGTGATTTTTTACCACCCATGGAAATGAATGTATTGGAAAAGCACGCGGCTGAAAGTATCAAAACAGGTTTCAATGATGGCAGAAGAATGATCATTGGCAGGGTAGCTAATCTTACAAAAGGATTGAGTGGCCGTGGCCCCTGCCAATACCGCAATTTGTGCGATCGGGGATGTCCTTTTACCGGCTATTTTAGCAGCAATGGAGTTACCCTGCCAACCGCAAAAGCCACGGGCAACCTTACCTTGCGTCCTTATTCAATTGTTGTAGATGTTATTTACGATAAAGACACCAAGAAGGCCAAAGGCATCCGGATTATTGATGCCGAAACAATGAAGACAGAAGAGTTTTATGCAAAGATAATTTTCCTGAATGCTTCTACTATTGGCACTGCAAATATCTTGCTCAATTCCAAATCAGATTCGCAACCCAATGGCCTTGGTAATGCAAGTGACCAGGTAGGGCGAAACCTGATGGATCATCATTATCATGTGGGCGCCAGCGCTACTTATGATGGCTTCAAAGACAGCTATGTGTATGGCCGCCGTGCAAACGGAATTTATGTGCCACGGTTTAGAAACATCAGCGAAGCCACCAAACAAAAAGATTACCTGCGTGGATTCGGCTACCAGGGTGGTGCATTTCGTGGACGGGTAAAAGAACTCGAGGGCATCGGCGAATCTTTAAAAGAAAAATTAACTGAGCCTGGTGATTGGGGCTTTTGGATTGGTGGCTGGGGTGAGCAATTACCACATCCCGACAACAGGGTTACGTTGAGTAAAGAAAGGAAAGATAAATGGGGACTACCACTGGTTGACATCGATGCAGAATGGAAAGAAAATGAATTGGCCATGCGTAAAGACATGATGAACAGCGGTGCAGAAATGTTGGAGAAAGCAGGTTGTAAAAACATCAGCACCTTCGACGATCCGCATGCCAACCCGGGTTTATGTATTCACGAAATGGGCACGGCAAGAATGGGCAAAGATCCAAAGACCTCCGTGTTGAACGAATGGAACCAGGTATGGGATGCAAAGAATGTATTTGTAACCGATGGCGCCTGCATGGCAAGCAGCGCCTGTCAAAATCCTTCGGTTACTTACATGGCTTTAACTGCAAGGGCTGCAGATTATGCAGTAAACGAATTAAAGAAAGGAAATTTGTAACAATCCGTCAGCGGTTGTAAACCCTGACGGCGGTTGAGAAAAATAATAATTATGAAGCCAGCTTTAGTATTTCAATTAAACATCCTTGCGACGCTCCGTTCAAAGGCAGTGCTGCTATTGATCTTTTTTATACCAGCTTGTTTGATTTCATCAGCCCAATACAAACAAAAAACATATTGCAATCCCATCAATATCGATTACGGCTATACGCCCATACCAAACTTCAGCGAATGGGGCAGGCACCGTGCAACTGCAGATCCGGTAATAGTTAACTACAAAGGAGATTATTATTTATTTAGTACCAACCAATGGGGTTATTGGTACAGTCCGGATATGCTCAACTGGACGTTCAACAGTAAAAAGTTTCTGCGTCCCTGGAATAGCGGCTACGATGAATTATGTGCGCCGGCGGTAGGAGTGGTTGGCGATACGATGCTGGTATTTGGTTCTACCTACACTTCAAAATTTACCTTATGGATGAGCACCAATCCAAAAGCCAATGACTGGAAACCATTGGTTGATTCATTTGAGATCGGTGGTTGGGATCCGGGATTTTTTACAGACGATGATGGAAAATTTTATATGTACAATGGCAGCAGTAATGTATATCCATTGTACGGAATTGAATTGGATCGTAAAACCTTTAAACCCATCGGTACAAGAAAGGAAATGTACAAACTGCAGGACTGGCGGTATGGCTGGCAACGTTTTGGCGAATTGATGGACAACACTTTTCTTGATCCTTTTATTGAAGGCGCATGGATGACAAAACACAATAAAAAATATTACCTGCAGTATGGCGCACCTGGTACAGAATTTAGTGGATATGCAGATGGCGTAGTAGTTGGAACTGATCCATTGGGCGGCTTTACGCCCCAGTCTGATCCTTTAAGTTTTAAAGCAGGAGGCTTTGCCCGTGGCGCTGGTCACGGAGCTACATTTACCGATATGAAAAACAATTACTGGCATGTTAGCACAATGATCGTAACAGTTAAAAATACATTTGAGCGGCGCATTGGTATATGGCCTGCAGGCTTTGATAAAGACGATGTGATGTGGTGCAATACTGCCTTTGGAGACTATCCCACCTATCTTCCCGGCGTAGCCGAATCTGCAACAGATGTGCGTCCTAAATGGATGTTGCTTAATTATAAAAAGCCGGTGCAGGTTTCCTCTACCTATGGAAGCTATTACGCAAACAATGCAGTAAACGAAAATATAAAAACATATTGGAGCGCCGCTTCAGCAAACAAAGGTGAATGGCTTCAAACTGATTTGGGAAATGTATCAACGGTTAATGCTGTTCAAATAAATTATGCTGACCAGGATGTAGATTCCAATCGCCTTGGTAAATGGCCGGGCCAGTACCATCAATATAAGTTGTATGCTTCGATAGATGGGAAAAAATGGACAACGATCATCGATAAGAGCAACAACAAAACGGATATACCGCATGAGTATGTGGAACTGGATAAACCCGTGCAGGCAAAATTTATTAAACTCGAAAATATTCACATGCCTACCGGCAAGTTCGCTATCAGCGGCCTGCGTGTATTTGGAAATGGTAATGGGGAAAAACCAAACATGGTACAAAATCTGATTGTATTAAGAACGGAGAAAGACAAACGTGGCGCTTACATAAAATGGAAGCCTGTTGAAAATGCTTTTGCCTACAATTTGTATTACGGCACTGCACCCGATAAACTCTATAGCTGCATTATGATTCATGATGTAAATGAATACTGGTTTAAAGCGATGGATAGCCAGAAGACTTATTATTTCACTATGGAAGCCATTAATGAAAATGGGGTAAGTGAAAAATTTAAAACATTAAAAGTTGAATAAATTATGATGAAGTTGAAAATTTTAATTGCCAGCCTTTTTGTATTTACTTCGGTTTTTGCACAGGAAACACATCCTCCTTTTTGGAGCGATATCCAACACTTTAAACAGGAAGACAGCTTAAAGTTTCCACCAAAAAATGCAATACTTTTTGTAGGTAGTTCTTCTTTTACAAAATGGAAAGATGTACAGGAATATTTTCCGGCAACCACTATCATCAACCGTGGTTTCGGGGGCTCCACATTACCGGACGTAATAAATTATGCTGAAGATATAATCATCCCCTATCATCCCAAGCAGGTGGTAATATATTGTGGCGAAAACGACCTGGCATCATCTGATACAGTGAGTGCACAAATGGTTTTTGATAGGTTTGTTAACTTATTTCACCTCATCAGAAAACAATTACCAGGAGTGCCTGTTGCGTTTGTATCACTAAAGCCAAGCCCCAGCCGTGAAAAGCTTTGGCCAAAAATGGAGGAAGCAAACAGCCTTATAAAAACCTACATCAGCAAACAAAAGAAAGCTGTCTTTATAGATGTATATAATAAAATGTTTAATGCCCATGGAACAGTGATGAAAGATATTTTTATTGAAGACAACCTGCACATGAATGCAAAAGGATATAAGATATGGCAGGGAGTGATGAGGCCGTATTTGGTGAAGTGAGTTTTAAGTTGCAAGTGATAAGTCAAAAGTAAAAAGGAAAAAATCAAAAATCAAAAATCAAAAATCAAAAGTCAAAAAGATGTTGGAACGGCCTCATAAAAAAAGCGTTAAGAAAATTTTAATGGCTGGCGTTAAAAAATGAAATTGATGATACAAATGTTTGTCTTTTCTATTAGTACGTAAGTCGCACAAAAGTTTGGCGAAAAGATGCTGATTGAACTCATTTCATTTTAGCCAGGCATTTAAATTTTTAGCTTTTTTTATGCAGCCTTGATCTTTTTTGTTACTTTTTTCCATCAAGGGAAAAAAGTAAATAGGGAGTAACAAAGCCCCGTACCACATAGCTAAAAAAAGTACAAGTGAGTGAAAAAAGTAAATAGGGAGTAACAAGGACCGGCACCACATAGCTAAAAAAGTAAAAGTGATCCGATAGCTATCGGATGACACAACGATGTTGACAATAGAACCAAAAGCACACAAAAAAGTGATTGTAAAAAATCACAAAACAAAAAAACAACACATGAAAAAAACACTAACGATTATTGCTTTTACATTAACCATTACCGCAGCCGGCTATGCACAAAAAACTTCGGCGCAGATGAAACCTTTCATTGATGCATTGATGAAAAAAATGACGCTGGATGAAAAAATAGGACAATTGAATTTACCCGGCTCCGGCGATATTGTAACCGGACAAGCTGCCAACTCAGATATCGGTAAAAAAATCAAGGAAGGAAAAGTAGGTGGATTGTTTAATATAAAGACAGTCGAGAAAATTCGTGCTGTCCAAAGAATCGCAGTGGAAGAAAGCCGGCTAAAAATACCCATGCTTTTTGGCATGGATGTTATTCATGGTTATGAAACAGTATTTCCTATTCCGCTGGGTTTATCCTGTACCTGGAATATGAAGGCCATTGAACAAAGTGCCAGGATAGCGGCCATTGAAGCAAGTGCCGACGGCATCAACTGGACCTTTAGCCCAATGGTTGACATAGCCCGTGACCCACGCTGGGGAAGAATTGCAGAAGGATCTGGCGAAGACCCTTACCTGGGATCGCAGATTGCAAAAGCAATGGTAAAAGGCTACCAGGGAAATGACCTGCAATTGAACAATACCATCATGGCATGTGTAAAACATTTTGCATTATATGGCGCAGCAGAAGCCGGTCGTGATTACAATACTACGGACATGAGCAGGGTACGAATGTTTAATGATTACATGGCGCCATACAAAGCTGCTGTTGATGCCGGTGCAGGAAGTGTAATGGCATCTTTCAACGAAGTAGATGGTATTCCTGCAACCGGTAATAAATACCTGATGACAGATGTATTGCGTAAAATGTGGGGCTTCAAAGGTTTTGTTGTTACAGATTATACGGGTATCAATGAAATGATTGATCATGGTATGGGCGATCTGCAAACTGTATCAGCATTGGCGATGAATGCAGGTGTTGATATGGATATGGTAGGTGAGGGGTTTTTAACCACCTTAAAAAAATCGGTTCAGGAAAAGAAGGTGTCCCTTGCACAAATAGATGAAGCGTGCCGGTTAATACTCGAAGCAAAATATAAATTAGGCTTGTTTGCCGATCCTTATCGTTATTGCGATGCAGGCAGGTCTAAAACTGACATATTTAATGATGCCAACAGGGCTGCTTCAAGAAAAATTGCGGCTGAAAGTTTTGTGTTGTTAAAGAACCAGGGCAATGTTTTGCCAATTAAAAAAACGGGCACCATTGCATTGATTGGCCCATTGGCAGATGCAAAAGAAAACATGACGGGCACCTGGAGTGTAGCTGCAAATTTTTCAAAATCAATTTCTGTATTGGCAGGTTTGCAAAATGCAGTTGGCAGCAATGCAAAAATATTATATGCCAAAGGAAGCAACCTGAGCAGCGATACTTTATTTGAACAAAGAGCAGGTATGTTTGGAAAAGCATTCGTACATGATAACAGACCGGCACAGCAAATCATCGACGAAGCGGTTGCCATCGCCAATCAAAGCGATGTAATCGTTGCGGCATTGGGCGAGTCAGCAGAAATGACCGGCGAAAGTAGCAGCCGTACCAATCTTGATATTCCTAAGGCGCAAAAGGAGCTGCTGATGGCATTGGTTAAAACAGGCAAACCACTTGTGTTGGTATTATTCACCGGCAGGCCCTTAGCCATCAAATGGGAAAGCGAAAATGTACCCGCCATTTTAAATGTGTGGTTTGGCGGATCAGAAGCTGGTGATGCTATTGCAGATGTGCTGTTTGGTAATGTGAACCCTTCCGGTAAACTTACAGCTACCTTTCCGCAGAATGTGGGCCAGGTGCCCATTTACTACAATCACAAAAATACCGGGCGACCATTGGCTGAAGGAGCATGGTTTCAAAAGTTCAGGTCCAATTACCTTGATGTATCAAATGACCCCGTTTACCCGTTCGGGTATGGGTTAAGTTATACCAGTTTTACCTACAGCGATATTAGCCTCAGCCGTAGCAGCATCAATGCCATGCAATCACTAACGGCAACCGTTACTGTTACCAACAGTGGCAATGTTGCCGGTAAGGAAGTGGTGCAGTTATATACCCGTGACCTGGTAGGTAGCAGTACAAGGCCGGTAAAGGAATTAAAGGGTTTTCAAAAGATTGAATTAAACGCCGGGGAATCAAAAAAAGTAAATTTTTCTATCAGTGCCAATGACTTGAAATTTTATAATTACGATTTAAAGTATGTTGCTGAGCCGGGAGACTTTAAGGTTTTTATAGGAGGCAATAGTCATGATGTTAAAGAAGCTTCCTTTAAATTAGTGAAATAATTAAAGCGACACATCCGAAAAATTTCTAAGTAAACTTCAACACATGAATAAAATTTTATCACTGTTTATTATAGTAGCTTTTTCATTGAATGCCACGGCCCAGCAGGAGCATGCCTTATACAAGAAACACCTGTATATCGTTAAAGGCGACACGCTGCGTTACCGGCTGATGCTTCCCGAAAATTACGATCCGTCGAAAAAATATCCGTTGGTATATTTTCTGCATGGAGCAGGCGAAAGAGGCAGTGATAATGAAGCTCAATTAAAAAACGGTGGTAGTCTTTTTTCAGGAGATAGCGTACGAAAAGGATTTCCGGCAATCGTTGTGTTTCCGCAATGTCCACAAAATAGTTTTTGGAGTAATGTAACCTTTGCAATCGATACTGCCGGCCGCAGGCAATTTATTTTTACTGATACCGCAGCACCCACCGTAGCCATGGTTATGGCGCAGGCCCTGCTGGATCATTTGTTAAAAACCTATCCGGTAAAAACAGATCAGGTATATATAGCAGGTCTTTCTATGGGTGGTATGGGCACTTACGAAATTGTTGACCGCAACCCGAAATTATTTGCCGCAGCCATTGCTATTTGCGGGGGCGGTAACCCAGCTACTGCAAATAATATAAAGGCAACAAGCTGGTGGATATTTCACGGTGCCAAGGATGATGTGGTGCCGCCTTATTTATCAAAAGCTATGTATGATGCATTGATAAAAATTGAGGCCAGGGCAAGGTTCACCATTTACCCCGAAGCAAATCACAATAGTTGGGATGCAGCCTTTGCGGAGCCTGGCTTATTAGCGTGGCTGTTTTCGCAAAAAAGGCCGGATAATGCAAAGTTGTGAGTGGAAAATCAAAAGTCGAAAAGCAAAAATAAAAATTAAAAAAAACAACATGTGGAGAATAGTTTGTTAACCAGCAGTTGAGTTTCATAGCATCATCGTTGTGTCATCCGATAGCTATCGGATCAGTTGTACTACAGTACCATTGTTCGACAGGCAAATTTTAAAATTGTGACAGAAATGTTGAATAGACGAGTGGCTACAAATAATCATCGCCGGTAACCGGGTTAGCCGCCCCTTTTGGTTCGGTTCCAACTTCTCGGAAATAAAAAAACGGCGAAGCATCCCGATAGTTATCGGGATTTTATAGAAGCAAAAGCAGCGGTGTTCCGGTTACGTCCCGATGCATCGGGAAGGAGGCGAAAGTAACAAGTAAAATAAAGTAACAACAAAAAGACACCAAGTACTAAATCAAAACCATCAATAATGAAAAAAAAATTCGTAACCTGTGTCGCAATGATTGCATTGATAACATTGCAATTTGCCTGTGGCAAAGGTTCAGGCGGAAGCCCCACCCCAACTCCACCAGTAACACCACCCGTAACCCCGCCGGTAACGGGGACAAACGATGTAGAATTCTGGCTTACAAAAGGCGATCAGTCGGTACTGCTGCAAAAGCAATCAACAGTGCTGTCATTCGGCACCACAACCAACTCCAACAGCTATATCGATGTTGATACTACACAAACATTTCAAACAGTAGATGGCTTCGGCTATACACTAACTGGTGGAAGTGCAACAGTAATAAACGGATTATCTGCAACATCAAAAGCAAGCCTGTTAAGGGAACTATTTAGTAAAGACGACAATGCCATCGGCATAAGTTACCTCCGCATCAGCATCGGCGCATCAGATCTAAATGCCACCGTTTTTTCCTACGATGATATACCTGTGGGACAAACAGATCCAACACTTGCAAATTTTAGCCTCAATCCCGATAAAACAGATTTGATTCCATTATTAAAAGAGATTATCGCTATAAATCCTGCAATAAAAATATTGGCAACGCCCTGGAGTCCTCCCGTTTGGATGAAAGACAACAACAGTTTTAAGGGCGGAAGTTTACAAACCCAGTACTATGATGTTTACGCAAATTATTTTGTGAAATACATCCAGGCAATGAAAGCAGAAGGAATTACGATCGATGCCATCACACCGCAAAATGAGCCATTACATCCGGGGAATAATCCAAGTCTTTTAATGCAGGCAACTGAAGAAAGAGATTTCATAAAAAACAGCCTTGGCCCAAAACTTAGAGCCGCAAATCTCACCACAAAAATAATTGCTTATGATCATAACTGCGACCGGCCCGATTACCCCGTGTTGATATTAAATGACGCTACAGCAAAATCATTTGTGGATGGATCTGCCTTTCACTTGTATGCGGGTGATGTAGCAGCGCTAGGACAATTGCATGCCGCTTTCCCGGATAAAAATGTGTACTTCACAGAGCAATGGACAAGTGCTACCGGAAGCTTTGACGGCGACTTGAAATGGCATTTAAAAAATGTAATCATTGGTTCCATGCGCAATTGGAGCAAAACAGCCCTGGAATGGAATCTTGCCAACGATCCGTCATACGGACCACATACAGTTGGAGGCTGTACAGAGTGCAAAGGTGCGCTAACGATAAGTGCCATTGCCACTAGAAATGTTGGTTATTATATAGTGGCCCATGCTTCTAAATTTGTTCCCGCCGGTTCGGTGAGAATTGGAAGTAATATTTCCGGCAACTTGCAAAACGTAGCTTTTAAAACAACGGAAGGAAAAAAAGTATTGATAGTAGAAAACGATGGGGGCAGCGCAGAAACATTCAACATCCGCTTTAACGGTAAATGGACAGCAACAACATTACCAGCAGGAGCGGTAGGAACGTATGTTTTTTAGCAGGATGTTGTAAGTAGTAAGTATTAAGTCAAAAATCAAAAGTAAAAATTTAAAAAGTAGCTGTCATAAATCGAAGCTTTTTACTCAAAGTTATTAGTTCAAATAATCATCACTAGTAACCGGGTTAGCCGCCTCTTTTGGTTCGGTTCCGACTTGTCGGAAATGAAAAACGGCGAAGCAAGTTTTTTATAGAAGCAAAAGCAGCGGCGTTCCGGTTACGCAGCCCCGCCGGCTGGGGAGGCGAAAGCAACATATTAACATTCAGGTTAAAATAAAAAAAACACCGCCATCATAAAATAATAAAATGAAAAAAATCATCCTGTACGCATCACTACTAATCCTCATTTCCTGTAATGATAAATCTTCGGATAGATCAACCAATAGTACAACAAGCAAAAACACAGACACTACCTCCTTTTCAACGGATGGGAAAACAGTAATAGTATATACCACAGCAGACAGCAGCAATCTGCGGCTAACAGCTACCGATACGGTACAGTTTACAGATATGGGCCAACCACTCGAAACACAGATATGTATCTTCGTAGATCCAACAAAAAAATTCCAAAACTTTTTTGGTATAGGCGCCGCACTTACGGATGCATCAGCAGAAACCTGGGCCAAACTCCCAAAAGATAAACAGGCAGAATTACTAAAAGCTTACTACGATAAACAAACAGGTATCAATTATACGATAGCCCGTACAAATATTGCCAGTTGCGATTTTAGCAGTGACATATACAATTATGTTTCTGACAGCGATAAAACACTAAAGACCTTCAACATTGAACACGACCGGAAATTTAAAATCCCTTTTATCAAAGCTGCGATGGCCGCAGCAGGTGGTAAATTTAATTTGTTCGTAAGTCCGTGGAGCCCACCGGCCTGGATGAAAAGTAACCACGATGTATTGCATGGCGGCACATTACTTCCTGAATTTTATGATAGCTGGGCTTTATATTACACAAAATTTATTAAGGAGTATGAAAAGGAATCAATACCTGTCTGGGGCCTCAGTATTCAAAACGAACCGATGGCAACGCAACGCTGGGAAAGCTGTGTTTACACTGCAGAACAGGAAAGAGATTTCCTGAAAAATAATCTTGGCCCAACCATGGAGAAAGAAGGATTGGGCGATAAAAAAATTATCGTATGGGATCACAACCGTGACCTGATGTACCAAAGAGCACAAACATATTTTGATGATCCGGCAGCTTCCAAATATGTATGGGGTATTGGCTTTCACTGGTACGAAGACTGGAGCGGCGGTACACCGATGTATGAAAATGTAAAGCGGGTACATGAAGCCTATCCTGATAAAAATATTTTATTTACCGAAGGTTGCGGAGAAAAATTTACGCCAACAAGATTACAGGATTGGGCACTGGGTGAAAGATACGGCCGTAGCATGATCAACGATTTTAATAACGGCATGACAGGTTTTACGGACTGGAATATTTTACTGGATGAAAACGGAGGCCCCAACCATGTAGGTAACTTTTGTTTTTCACCGGTGCATGCAGATACAAGAACCGGTCAGCTCATCTACACCAATGCTTATTATTATATCGGCCATTTCTCAAAGTTTATTCAGCCAGGTGCAAAAAGAATTACCAGCGCTGCAAGCCGCAGCCAGTTTTTAACCACAGCCTTTATGAATGAAGATGGCAAAACGGTAGTGATCGTAATGAACCAGGGCAATCAAAAAACGCCCTACTACTTATGGATTAAAGGTAAGGCCGCAGCCGTAATGGCATTACCACACTCCATTGCTACATTGGTGTTTTAAAATAACTATTCAAATTTGCAAAGAGGCTGTTTCACAAAAGACAGTCTCTTTTTTTATTAAAGCTTAACCTGGAATTTTCCTTTTGTTACCACGGCAGTAGATCCACTGGGTTTGTAGCCATATCCTTCAAAATGGCCTGTAGCAATCTTTGTTACATGATTATAACTGTCTATCTGCATGATAATATCCCGGCTACCTTTGCTGATAAATATATTTTGCACGCCATTGTGATCATAATAAAAAAATGAAACTTTCTTTACTTCGTAATTGGTGGTGTCCCTCGACAATCCCGGCGGATCAAGGTAAACCGTCATCACCAAACCAGAATCCAATGAACAGGAAGATGGTCCAAAAAAAGTAAATGCATCCCGGGTAAGGCTGATGATAATTGCAGTATCTGTTTTACCACAATAAAATTTATTGTCAGCATAAAAGCTCCATCGGTTAAAAGCTATGCTATCCCTGCCCATACAATCCGCACATGCTATTCCCGTCACTGGAAGTTCAGCCGCAACAGGTGACTCTTCGGGAAAATGCAATTCGTGCTGGCAAGCCATCAATAATATGAAACAAAGCAAACAGGTAATGGCAAATCTATATGGTCTATATGTGCACATCAGCAAACAAAATTTTCTTTTGTAATTTACGGTAATAAGTATTGTCGTTATAATTTTTCTATCATGCCTGCTTTTAATAAATACGTCTTAATAATTGGGCTGGCTGTTTTTATATAGAGACACTTTGTTCTAAATAACCTCAAAGGAGTTGCAATAGCTCCATTACAAAACTTACTAGTTTAATATGCGAATAGATTTATTAACCTCAACCCTAATTCATTTCTTACTAAGTTTGGGTAATCAAATAAGATTACATGCAGGAAGATATTATTGTTCAGATTACGAACAAACTTAAAGACATCCGCAAGGAAAAAAATATTACGCTGCAAGACCTGGCCGAGTCAGCAGGTGTAACCAAGGGGATGCTCAGCCAGGTGGAAAACAATCGCACCATTCCTTCACTCACAGTTTTTCTAAATATTATTAAATCGCTTAAAATTGATATCAACGACTTTTTCCAGGATTTTAATACCGGGAAGGAAAGCAAAGTCATCTTTAAAAAGAAAGAGCAATATCAACCATTTGAAAAAGAAAATGCCGTAGGTTTTCAATATCAGCGGATCATGTCTTCCACCATCAACGAATATCATGTGGACTTTGTATTGCTTACATTAATGCCGGACGCTCAACGGTCAAATGTGCAAACAGATGCCTATGAATTTAAATACATTTTAAAAGGAAAAGTGGAATACACAATTGGCGAAGAAGTTTTTGTGATGGAAGAGGGCGACTCCATTTTTTTTGATGCTACAGAACCGCACAACCCCAAAAACATGGGCGATACTAAAGCGCAAATGCTGGTAGTTTATATATTTAATGCGCCAAAATAGAATTTCCGGCCTTAACAAAATCCTGTTATTAGTTTACTCCCATTAAACTATTATGCAATTAGGTAACAATTAGTTTACCTTAACTTAACTTTTACTGAACTATTTGTTAAAACTGGGCAGGTAGGTTTGCATTCACAAAAACAACATTGTTTATGAATCTACCAACACTCAAACTAACAAAGCTATTAGTGGCTTTCGTTCTCCTTTGCGTCCCCATTTTTTCGATGGCGCAGTCCATCCAGGTAAAAGGAAAAATTACTGACGGCGCATCGGGTAAGCCAATCGAAAATGCAAATATTACGTTGCAAAATTCATCTGCCGGAACAATCTCAAATGCTGCAGGTGAATTCTCAATTTCTGCTCCCAAAAATGCAAAACTCTCTGTAAGTTTTATTGGATTTGAAAATAAAACAGTGAGTGCCACTACCACTTTTCTTAACATTCAATTAGTTGCAGAAAGTATGCAATTAAATGATGTAATTGTAACTGCACTGGGCGTTAAAAAAGAAGTGAAAAAAATCGGCTATGCCGTACAGGAAGTAAAGGGCGAAGACCTTGTAAAAGCAAGGGATCAAAATCCCATCAGCGGACTAACGGGTAAGGTTGCGGGCCTTTCAGTAGGGCCATCTGCAGAATTACTGCGTAAGCCGACGGTGCTGTTGCGTGGTAATGAAATTACCTTGTATGTAGTAGATGGTATTCCCATCAGTTCCGACACATGGAACATCAGCCCGGATGATATTGAATCATATACCATCCTGAAAGGGCCCGCTGCTGCTGCATTGTACGGTAGCCGTGCTCAAAATGGTGCAATTGTTATCAGTACTAAGAAAGGAAACAGGATTGGTAAAAAAGGGTTCACGCTTGAAATAAATTCTACCAATTCTATCGACAAAGGCTTTCTTGCTTTTCCAAGAGTGCAGGACGAATACGGTCCTGGTGAAAATGCGTTATATGCATTTGGTGATGGAAAAGGTGGAGGTAAAAATGACAATGACTATGATGTATGGGGGCCACGTTTTGAGGGCCAGTTAATTCCCCAGTATGATGGTGCTTACACACCCAATACAACTTATGTTACTTCGTATCCCGGTGGTCACGATCAGGATTTTACAGGTAATGTTGCACCTACTTCCTGGATAGCAAGAGGTAAAAATAACCTCGGACGTTTTTTACAAACAGGTTTTCAAACTACCAATAACATTGCTTTAAATGCAAATGGTGAAAACTATACCATGCGTTTTTCATTATCGCATTCGTACCAGCAAAGTATTATCCCTAACAACCAGCTTAACATTACCGACTTCAATATGTATGGTTCTTTTAATCCTTCTAAAAGATTGAAGATAGAAGCCAACCTTAACTACAACAGGCAATACACACCAAATTTTCCGGATGTGGATTATGGCCCAAACAGTTTATTATACAACATTGCTGTATGGACAGGTGCTGACTGGGATGTAGATGCGCCGGATATCAGGGCCGTTTGGAAACCAGGTAAGGTTGGTACTGAATCAGTGTTTGCAGAATACCAACGCTATCACAATCCTTACCTGATGGTACAGGATTGGCAGCGTGGCCATTACAAAAGTGATATTTATGGATATGTGTCTGCTAACTTCAAAATAAATCAGCACCTGAATGCATTGGCACGTACACAAATTAGTACGTACAATTTATTGCGTACCGAAAAAATGCCTTTCTCTGCACATCCTTATGGAAGAGACCAGGCACTGGGCGATTACAGGGAAGATCATCGCAATCTTTTTGAAAACAATACCGAGGTTCAGTTAAACTATAATTACAACATCGGCAGCTTCCTCAATTTGTCTGGCCTTGGTGGTGGCAACATCAGGTCCTTTGCTTACAATTCAAATTTTTCTTCTACAGATTATTTGAATGTTCCCAATGTATATTCTTTCAGCAATTCAAAAAATGCCGTACAGGCAAATAGTTTTGCTTCTGATATGCGTGTGCTGAGTGTGTATGCATCTATGGATGCATCGTTGGGGAAGTACGCTACTATTTCTGCAACAGGAAGAATTGATAAATCTTCGGCATTGCCTACCAACAGTAGCAGTTTCTTTTATCCCAGTGTTTCTGTAGCATCTGTTATTTCAGACTATGTTAAACTGCCTTCTGTTATTTCATTTCTTAAAATAAGGGGATCGTATGCAGCAGTGCATGGCGATGCAACTTCTTCTACTGTTGGTGTTGCTCCATTTAATTCAATCTCTGCATTTGGCAATTCTCCTTCGGGAAATTCATTGTATGATTATCCACTTGATTATGGTAATAATTATTTATCACCTTATGGCGGCCCGGATTATTCTTTATCATCTGCTTATTCAACAAGCAAGCCATACAATAATCAAACGGCTGCATACTATACCAGCAACCTCTACGATCCAAATATTAAAACATTTAACCGGGTAAGTTTTGAACAGGGATTCGACATTAAGTTTTTGAGAAATCGTTTGGGCCTTAGTGCCACTGCATTTCAATACCTGGACGGGCCAAGAATTTTACAGAATCCGATATCAACTGCAAGCGGTTATAGCTACTATTATTTAAATGCTTTAAAAACTAAAAAGACAGGTTACGAATTGTCTATAACAGGCACGCCGGTTAAAATGCAAAACAGTTTTAGCTGGGATGTGTTGGTAAATGTTTCTACTTACCAGGACAGGTACAATGAACTGCCTCCGGGTCAAACGATTTACAATACATTTTATCAAAAAGGAGACAGGGTTGATAAATTTTATAGCAGGGCATTTGTGAAAACAGCCGATGGGCAGGTAATACATGATGCAGCAGGTAAACCATTGTCAAATCCCGTGGCCCAGTATCTAGGCAATTTAAATGCCGATTATCAATGGAGTGTTTACAATAAAGTTGGATATAAAGGCTTGTCATTTTCCTTTCAGTTTGATGGTAGTGTAGGTGGTGTTACGACCGATTATATGCGTAACAAAACAATGCGTGGCGGACGTAATATGGAAACAGTTGAAGGTGCATTGGGTGTTGCAAGAAGAGCCGACAATGACCATGCAGGCAATGTAAGTTTTAAAGGCATTTATGTAGGTGAAGGGGTGGTTGTTTCAAACAATGTGCCCATCAACTACGATTCAAAAACGGGTGCTATTTTAAATTACGATCAGCTAAAGTTTACGGCAAATACACAGGTTACACATGTGCAGGATTATGTAAGTAAATACTACAATATTTCTGAAGCCAACCTGATGAGCAAAACATTTGCCAAGCTGCGTGAAGTAACCATCAGTTACGATCTTCCTGCAAAATGGTTGACCGGAAAATTCATCAGTAAAGCCAGTCTGTCACTTGTAGGGCGCAACTTAATTTACTTCTACAAAGACAAACGTTTTAAAGATGTTGACCTGGATCAATACAATTATTCCCTAAGCGGTACCGGCCTGCAATCACCCACTACACGCAGGTTTGGCTTCAACTTCAACGTAGTATTTTAATTAACTTATAAAAGTATATATAATGAAAAAGCTTCTTTATACAACAGTCTGCCTGGCGCTGCTGGCGAGCATTGCACCGGGTTGTAAGAAATCTTTCAGCGATCTGAATGTGAATGAAAACAAGCCAACGCATGTACCGGCATCATTGCTGTTGAATGGCGTACTCAATGATTTGTACGAAGCGCCCGGTGGTGATTATGAAAAGTACAGTCAGTACTTTTTACAGAACTACGACTATTATGGAAACAACCGCTACGACTTTGGCTCGGGTACCAACTTTTATCCTACATTAAAAAATGTAGTTAAAATGGAAGAAGAGGCATTGGCAGGTGGTGCTGCTGCAGTAAATCCTTACGGTGCATTGGCAAGTTTTTTTAAGGCATATTTCTTTACCAAAATGACATTGCAAATGGGTGATATTCCCATGGCCGAAGCAGTAAAGGGAGCCGAAAATTTAAAGCCTGCTTATGATCAGCAAAAAGAAATTTTTCTACAGGCATTTGTATGGCTGGAAACTGCCAATACAGAATTGGCACAGTTAATTACAACTAACAACATCACACTTGCAGGTGATATTTATTATGGCAATAATCTCGCTAAATGGCAAAAGCTGGTAAATACCTATCGTTTGCGTTTACTCATTGAGTTAAGTAACAAAGCAGCCGATGCTGACCTGAAAGTGAAGCAACAGTTTACTGACATTGTAAGCAACACTGCCAAGTATCCGATTATGGAAAGCAGTAGTGATAACCTGCAATACACTTATGTTTACCCGTCAAACAATTATCCGCAAAATCCGGGTTCATTTGGTTTTGATGCACTGCGTGAAAATACTTCGGCTACTTATGTAGGGATGCTTACAGGCTTTAAAGACCCAAGGGTGTTTATTACCAGCGAGCCGGCAGCAGCAAAGGTTTCAGGTGGAACAAACCCTACAAGCTTTGCAGCATTTGTTGGTGCAGATCCTGGTGAAGATCTTGGAGAAATGTATATTAAAGCAAATAGCGGACAGTATTCACTCATCAACCGTAAGCATTTTTATGATACCTATACCGGCGAACCCAGCATACAGGTTGGTTTTCCTGAAATGTGTTTTAACATTGCTGAAGCCATCAACAGAGGCTGGATAGTAAATGGTAAATTGGGTGATGCTGAAGCTTATTATCATACGGGTATGCTGGCTTCTTTTGCTTCTTACAATGTACCGGTTAAAGGTGCCATGACTGTTTATTTTTTAAAACCCGGTGCAAGTCTTGGAACCTACAATACCTATTCTGTGGATGTAGATCTTGACAATTATTATAGCCAGCCAGTTATTAAATATGCCGGAAATAATGTTACAGGATTAGCGCAAATACTTGATCAGAAATACCTGGCTTTATTCCGTCATTCAGGCCTGGAATCTTTCTACCAGAATCGCAGAACAGGCATACCTGTATTTACCACCGGGCCTGGTACGGGTAACAGCGGCAGAATTCCACTGCGTTTTAAATATCCTTCATCTGAGTTGTCTGCAAATACAGACAACTACAATGCAGCCCTTAAAAAGCAGTTTGGTGGTAATGATGATATTAATGGTAAAATGTGGATATTGCAATAGCAGCAAATGATTTCTTAATGGTAAGGCAGCACTTTAATTGCGCTGCATTACTTTTATGTTCCATTAATACATTATGAAAAAGGCTTCCTACTTATCTATTTTACTGGCATCCGCATGTTTCAATTTGTCAGCTCAAAAAACAGTCAGTGTTTTACAGGTGCCTGCCACCGATAAATATTGTATCATCAACGAAAACGGTGTTTCAGTGCTACCAAGTGGCCGGTTGGTAAAACCTGCAGGCGATTTTATCCGCATTACAAATGATCCGTTTGGGTTGGCCATTTCACCGGATGGTAAAAAAGCAGTCACGTTGCATAATGGTGTATTCACCATCATCGATTTACAAAGCCTGCAGAGTTTACGGGTGCCGGGCTACAATAATAAACTCAATTCGCCTTTGGCGCATGAGCCATTAACCGGCAGCCCTTTCAATGCTGACTCATTGATAACATCAGCCATTCCTTCAGCTTTAACGCATGGGTCTTTTCTGGGCGTTGCTTTTGCGCCCGATTCAAAAACTGTGTACCTGAGTGGTGGCGACAATGGTGCTGTAATTGTGTATGATATCGAAAAATTACAACGCATCGATTCTATATCTCTTAACGGAAAAGTAAATGGTGTTGCTTATGACGACAGCTTTACCTCGGATCTTTTATTAAATGAAGACAAAAATGAATTGCTGATATTGGACCGTGGAAATTTTAGAATGGTCCGGTATAATATTGATACTAAAAAATTAACCGCTTCTATCAATGTGGGCCGCCAGCCATTCGGACTTGCATTGAGTGCCGATAAAAAAATAGCCTTTGTTGCCAATGTAGGTGCATATAGTTACCCGATGGTAAAAGGATTAACGAAAGATAATTTCAATTCAATGTTGATCTCTCATCATCCTTATGGCGATAATACAAAAGAATCTATTAACGGAACTGTTGTAGAAGGAAAAGAAATTCCAGGTGTTGGCAGTCCTCATGCACCCGAAGCAATGAGTGTATTTGTTGTAAATCTTGCTACCAATAAAGTAACCGATAAATTCAAGACTGGCTTCCAGGTGGGTGAAATGATTGAGGAAGCAGAAGTTGTTGGTGGTGCCAGTCCTAATTCAATTGCTGTGGGCAAACGCTTTGCTTATGTAACCAACGCAACCAACGATAATATTTCCATCATCGATTATAAAAATCATAAAATAGTTGGGCGCATTCAAATTACAGTAGATAAACGCATTGATAAATATCGTGGCTTGCTGCCATTTGGTATTACATTGAGTAAGGATGAAAAAACATTGTATGTTGCTTTGCTTGGTTTTAATGCAGTTGCCGTAATTGATGTAGCTACCAAAACTACAAAAGGATTGATACCAACGGGCTGGGGGCCAACAAGGGTTCAATTATCAAAAGACGAAAAAGAAATTTATATCATTACCTGTCGTGGGCTTGGTGCTGGTCCGAATGGAGGTGCAGGTTTTGTTGCACCTCCACAGGGCACTTATATCGGGGATATTCAGTTGGGCAGTTTTCAAAAAGTTGCCATGCCATCAGCAACAGAATTGAGTGCTTATACAAAACAAACAATCAGCAATACATTTGTAAGTACTGTCATAAAAGATGATGCTAAAAATCCATTACCGGTGTTGCCCGGCTTGCACAATAGCCCGATAAAATACATTGTTTACATTACCAAGGAAAACAGAACCTACGATGAAGTAATGGGACAGTTGCCCAATGCAAAAGGTGACAGCACGCTGGCAAGGTATGGTGTTAACTGCGAGTACACGCTGGCGGATTCTATCCGCAACAAATTTGATCATTTGCGGGTGTCGCCCAATCACCATAAAATTGCTAAACAGTTTTCTTTCAGTGATAATTTTTATTGCGACAGCGACGCATCCATTCATGGGCATCATTGGATGGTGGGTGTAATTCCAAACGAATGGGTGGAGGCCAATTCAAGTGTAGATAAAACGGCCAACTATTTTTCCAAAGCACCGGGCCGTCGGTTTCCGGGATCTACCGGAAGTATGGATCCGGAGGACTATGCCGAGATTGGCGGTTTGTGGGAAGCATTGGAAAGAAAAAAAGTTTCCTTCTATAATTTCGGTGAAGCCAACGAAACAGCCCATGTACGTGAAGAGTGGATGGATACCGCCACAGGAGCGGCACATGGGGTAATGGTACCTATGCAAAAAGCGTTGTTTACCCGTACCAGTTATAATTATGCAGGTTTCAATATGAACATTCCTGATCAGTTCAGGCTCAATCAGTTTGAAGATGAGTTTACAAAGATGTGGCTTAAAGGCAAACAGCCATTACCTTCTTTAATCACCCTGCAATTGCCCAATGATCATGGTGCAGGTATGCGACCGAAAGATGGATATGCCCATCCGCAATCTTTTATGGCCGACAATGATCTTGCCCTTGGCAGGATATTACATTTTTTATCCCGTACCAAATACTGGAAAAATATGCTGGTGATAGTAACCGAAGATGATCCGCAGGGTGGGGTAGATCACATTGATGCACATCGCAGTATTTTAATGATGGCGGGCCCTTATGTTAAGAAGGGGTATGTGAGTCATACGCACGCCAACTTTGGTGCTATTTTAAAAACAATCTATAATATTTTAGGGGTGCCGTATGTAAACCAATACGATGTTACAGGTTCGCTGTTGCAGGATTTTTTTACCCCAACACCAGACTTTACACCTTACACATTGGAACAACATGATGAACGCATTTTTGATGTAGAAAAAGCCATGCTAAAATATCATCGCGGAGTAGATTGGCGCAAGGTAATGAAGGGGCCGGATATGGATGATGTGGACGATATGAAAGCCGATCATTATAAAAAGGCGGGTAATTAATTTTACTTTGACATGATTAAAAATCAAAGTTGAGGAGTTTAATAATTTTAGTTATTAAATGGAAAATGATGCCATGAAACGATGACGTAAAAGTGATCCGATAGCTATCGGATGACACAACAATGCTGCCATGAAAACTGATGCTGGTCAACAAAAGATACAATAAGGTTGACAGGGTAAATAAATTAAAAACTAAAAATTAAAAATTGATCACACCTTCAATCAACGAAACTGTTGACGAAATCATGTCAATGTATCAGCAATTTGGCAACGAGGATTATATCGGTGAACCCGTTTCGCAAATAGAACACATGTGCCAATGTGCCCAACTGGCCGAAGCTGCAGGGGCAGATGATGAATTAATTCTTGCTGCTTTTTTTCATGACATTGGCCATTTATATGAGTTTGCATTTCCGGAAAAAAAGTTGCAACAAATGGATGGTGCCGGCATGGTGGATCATGAAAAATTAGGTGGAGAATATTTACTCAGTAAAGGGTTCTCTGAAAAAATCGCAAAGCTTGTACAATCACACGTGGCTGCAAAACGATACCTCACTTTTAAATACCCTGAATATTTTAACCAGCTTTCGCCTGCGAGTATAAAAACACTTGGGTTCCAGGGTGGCGTAATGACTGCCGAAGAAGCTGCTGCTTTTGAAGCAGATGAACTTTGCGAAAAGTATGTGCAGTTACGTATATGGGATGAGCAGGCAAAAGAAGTTGCAAAACCTTTGCCATCATTGGATCATTACAAAGCAATAATGCTGCAACATTTGCAGCAATCCGCTCATTAAATTATTAACCAGTTACCGATTTACAAATACCGGGAGCTACCGTTTTAAAAATAGGTTACCATGACAAAAATGATTGTGTTCGATATGGCCGGAACAACAGTGGATGAAGATAATGTGGTGTATAAAACACTGCATAAAATCATTAATGATGCCGGTTATCCTATAAGCTTAGAACAGGTGTTGACGGAAGGTGCAGGCAAAGAAAAATTGCAGGCCATCCGGGATATTTTAAAGTTAAGTGACAAACACCAGGAGCCGGGTCTGCCCGAAAACCTGTACCAATATTTTGACAAAGCACTTGCAGTTGCTTATGATAACATTGATGTAAAGCCACAGGAAGGTGCAGAGGATCTATTCAAAACCCTGCAACAAAATAATATATTGGTAATACTGAATACAGGGTATAATGAAAAAACTGCAAGAGGTTTGCTAAAGAAATTAAATTGGAAAGAAGGTAGCCAGATTGATGGATTGGTGACAGCAACCGACGTTATCAACAACCGTCCAAATCCGGATATGATTCAACTGGCTATGCAACAATTTTTAGTAGCCAATCCTAAACAGGTAGTAAAAATTGGTGATTCTATTATTGATATCGAAGAAGGCAAAAATGCAGGTTGTGGCATCACCATTGGCATTACCACAGGCGCCCATACAAATAAACAACTTAGTACCGCAACACCGGATTTCATCGTTCATTCTTTGACTGAAGTGCCTGCTATTTTAAAAATAAAATTGTGATTAAAACCGGCTCTAAACCACTTGCAATAAAATTAACGGCGTCCCCGGTTTATGCAGCCATCATTACATTTCTTACCTATGCAATGGTGTACGGTTTTCGCAAACCCTTTACAGTAGGAACTTACGCAGATATGTCTCCTGTGCTTGGTATAGATTTTAAAACCTGTCTTGTTATTTCGCAGGTGCTTGGTTACATGGCGAGCAAGTTTTATGGTGTAAAATTTATTGCCGAATTAAAGCGAATGGGCAGGGGCAAAGTGATCCTGATGCTGGTAGGTATTTCCTGGCTGGCTTTGTTACTTTTTGCCATTGTTCCTGCTCCATATAATATTCCATTGTTATTGTTAAATGGATTTCCACTGGGCTTAATCTGGGGCATCGTTTTTTCGTTTGTCGAAGGAAGAAAAGCGACCGATTTTATTGGGGCAGCCCTTGCCGTTAGCTTTATCTTTTCGTCCGGCTTTGTAAAATCAGTCACCGGTTTCCTGCAACTGCAATTTGCCATTCCTGAAATGTGGTTACCATTTTTTGCCGGTTTTACTTTCCTGGTTCCCTTGCTTTTATTTGTTTGGCTGCTCGAAAAAATACCTGCACCATCTGATGCAGACGTAGTATTAAGAACTGAAAGAAAAGCAATGCTGAAAGCAGATCGGTCCACTTATATTAAAACATTTTTTCCAGGCATTTTAACCTTGTTGATCATCTATGTTTTTCTAACGGTGTTCCGCGATATCCGGGATAATTTTGCAGCCGATATGTGGATTGAAATGGGTTTTGCCAATCAACCGGAAAAATTTGTTGAAACAGAAATTCCCACTACCATAATCATATTGGTATTAATTTCTGCCATGATTTATATCCGCAATAATTTAAAAGCACTGTTGGTATCGCATGTAATTATCGGAGCTGGATTTTTGTTGGCAGGTATTGCAACGGCTCTTTTTATGCAGGGAATATTGCCGCCATTTTACTGGATGATGTTGGTTGGCCTTGGATTGTATATGGGATATATTCCCTTCAATTGTGTGCTTTTTGAACGAATGATTGCAACCTTTAAATACGCCGGCAACGTGGGGTTCCTGATGTACCTCGCAGATTCTTATGGGTACCTGGGAAGTGTTGCAGTAATGCTGGGTAAGAGTGTATTTCACATTCAGTTGAGCTGGACAAAATTTTATGCTTACGGTGTAATAGTACTTTCAATTATAGGATTAGCCGGCACCATTATTTCCGGCTACTATTTCAGATCAATGTATAACAATAAATTTCACGTAAATGAATAATCAAAAAGCTATTGTAATAGGTGCAGGAATTGTTGGCCTTGCTACTGCCAGGGCTTTATCATTAAAAGGATATTCAGTAAAAGTGTTTGATCGCAATCAGCAGGCAGTGGGAGCGTCCATACGAAATTTCGGAATGATTTGGCCCATCGGGCAGCCAGAAGGTAAATGTTATAACCGGGCCATTCGCAGCCGCAATATCTGGATGGAAACCTGCGAAGCTGCCGGTATCTGGTACGAAGCAGCAGGTAGTTTACACCTTGCCTATCATGCAGATGAAATGCAGGTGCTTACTGAACTAAATGAAAGTTTTCGCCAGCAAGGTCGTGATGTTTCATTGCTGGGCAGAGACGAAATTATACAAAAATATGATGCGGTAAATTCGCAGAATTTAATTGGTGGCTTATACAGCAATGAGGAAATAATTGTAGATCCACGGGAGAGTATTGCAAAGTTACCGGACTATTTTAAAGAGCATTTCGGGATTGAATTTTATTGGGGCAAATGCGTCACCTTCATATCCGATCATACCATATATATTGGTAACGAAGAGGAGTATGAAGCGGATGTTATTTTTGTTTGCAGTGGTGCAGATTTTGAAACCTTGTATCCTGAAGTTTTTGCAAAATTTTCGCTTACCAGGTGCAAGCTTCAAATGATGCGGCTAACGGCTCAGCCGGGCAAATGGCGCATTGGCACTTCATTGTGCGGCGGCTTATCATTGATTCATTACAACAGTTTTAAAGTAGCGCCTTCATTAAATAAATTAAAACAGCGGTACGAAAAAGAGATGAGTGAATACCTGCAGTGGGGCATACATGTAATGGTTTCTCAAAATGGCAGGGGCGAATTAACGGTGGGTGATTCGCATGAGTATGGAGCTACTTTTGATCCCTTTGATAAACATTTTATCAATAAAATGATCCTTGATTATTTAAAGGAATTTGCCAGTTTCGAAAACTGGTCGGTGATGGAAAGCTGGAATGGAATCTATCCAAAATCGACAGATGGAGCAACAGAAGTTTTCATGTCGCCGGAGAAAGATGTGTATATTTTAAACGGTGTGGGCGGTGCCGGCATGACCATGAGTTTTGGCCTGGCAGAAGAAATGGTGGCAACTATTTAAAAACGCCTTGTCTGAATACAGGAAAAGTATTGCTGAATAACTGGTTGGATTTTTTTGTTTACCGGTCCCGATAGCTCGGGAATTTTTCATGGCATCGGCATTGGCAGAGTTTACAACTGAGGAACGAAGTGCACTGGTCAAATACAAATTTTCATGGCATCATTTTCTGCCCTAATATTTTTACAGTATTCAATTTAAACAGCTTCTAAAAACATGACCATTATTGAGGCAACGGATTAGTGGCAGGAACTTCCTGCGTCACTAATTCCTGTATATCTTCTTCATGAATCTCTTCAATGTAGCGGTCCTTAATATTATCATAAAAAGAATCCTTGCTCATCAGGTTGGATACAATGTTTGCCAACAATGCGGTAAGCATAATGTAGAAGATAATGTTATGGCTATTGGTCATTTCCAACACCAATATTGAACAGGTAAATGGGCTTTTGGTGATGCCCGTTAAAAAGCCCGTCATGCCGCAAAGTATAATTAAATTAGTAGCACTTTGCGAAAGATTAAACCATCCTGCAACTACTGCCCCGATGCTGGCGCCTGCACTCAGGGAAGGTGCAAAAATACCACCTGCCGCCCCGGTTGAAAATGAAATAATCGGGCCTACTATTCTTAGTATGGGTATATACCATTCCAGGTGTTTGGCATCGGTAAAAAGCGTAGTAATCATAATGTCTTTACCAGACCCAAATGTTCTGTCATCAATAAAAATTGCGAGGGCTGCTATTATCAAACCACAAATGGAAGCATATACATACTTGTGGTGTTTTTTTGTAAATTTTTTATTTCTTTTAAAAATTCGCAGAATAATTTTTCCCATGCCACAGCCACAAATACCGGTGACCAACGCAACCGGAAGTACAATTAATAATATCCAGGAAGGTAAATTACTAAGCGGCGGAAATCCTAAATAAAGGTATGGGCCCGAAAGTGTTAATGCAGTAAGACCCGCAATGATAACACCGGTAAGCAGAGCTGATTTAAAAAAGCTGAAATGTGTTTTTGTTAGTTCTTCAATGGCAAATACAATTCCTCCCAATGGTGTATTAAAAGCAGAAGCCAGTCCGGCAGCGGCACCCGTTACAATCATATTTTGCTTGGATATTTTTGGGTACCATTCTGGTAAAAAGTCATTGATCTTTTTAAAAATAATCGCTGAAATCTGGATGATAGGGCCCTCTCTTCCCACAACGCCGCCACCAAATACCATGGTAAGGCTGGAGAGTATTTTTACAAACAATACTTTTAAATTCAGCAGTTTATTTACTTTATGATTGTGTTTTGGATTTGATAATTCTATAGACGCCATCACCTGTGGAATACCACTGCCCCTGGCATAAGTAGCAAATTTAAATACAAGGTAAAGCGCCAGGAAAAAAGACAAAGGCGTTACAATAAAGAAAAGCCAGCTTGCATGTTGATATATATAGTGTGTGCCTGCCTCTGCCAAAGAAAATAATTGAGCATACAAAACAGCCGTAACACCCGTAATAAAAGCACCTATCCAAAATGGTAATGCATTTAAAAAATTGCCTTTAAATCTTGTGTTGTCAATAGCATCATATCTCTTTTTTAACTGATGCCTTAGCCTGGTAAAAGCATTGTCTGATGTTATCAGTGATTCGTATTTATCTTTTAACTGCTGCCTTATTTCATTCATTGATTTCATTGCCAAAATGCTGTATTGCCGGAATTATATCCCGATGTAAAACTGTTTTTGTGAAGACCGGGAGTTAAAAAAAGGAGTTCCCGGAAAAAAATTATTAGTAAAATAATTACGGCGAAAGTAGCATTATCTCAACAAAAATATAAATTTCATGATGAAATGCATACTGGTAAAGGGTTTTAGCTATGCTGGATTTTCTATAAATTGGATGTGGAGAGGGATTTGAATTGGTTAATATTGAGTATTTCGGGGTGAACAGCTATGCTTTGGATTTGATTACCGGACGTTTAATTCAATGATATTTTTCTTAGCGCTTTTTTTCGATGACGTAGAACTGCATAAGCCTTAATATTAAAACCTGTTGTTAATAATTGAACTCTGCATTTCAAGCCCAATAAAGATAGAATGTAATTCACCACTATGCACAACTGATCCTCAGGGAACCACGCCGGGAACGGGCTGTTTTCGTTCCCGGCTGTCTTTTTTGGATAACTTGTCCCGATTTTTCGGGGGGCAAAAAGAAAAAGCATTGAGTAATAAATTAAAAAGAAGGTTTGCAACTGAGCGTATTTTTATAACTAAACAGTGTCATTAAGACTTATAGGTAAGTCTCTATTTTCTTTTTTGCCTTGATGCAAAAAAGAAATAAAAAAAATCAAGGCTCCGAAAAAAAAGGCTAAAAATTTGAAGTACTGGCTAAAATGAAATAAGCTCAAACATTTGTGCAAAACCAAACTAAGTGCGACCTACGAGCTATGATTATAGCCAAACATTGGTAACATCAATTTCATTTTTTAACGCCAGCCCTTCAAATTTTCTTAACGCATTTTTTTCGATGCCGTGGAAATGCATACGCTACATTATTTTAGATTGTAATCAACAATCGAAAAATGTATGCTCTAAAATATAAAAGCTGTTGTTAAAAATTGAACTGTGCATTTCCGCCAAATAAAGATAAAATTTAATTCACCACTATGCACAACTGATCCTCAGGGAACCACGCCGGGAACGAGCTGTTATCGTTCCCGGCTGTCTTTTTTTGTTTCTTTTTGGACAAGCAAAAAGAAAGAGCATTCGGCAATAAATTTAAAAGAAGCTGTGTAATTGAAAACAGTTTCATAACCAGCAGAGTGTCATCAAAACCTATAGGCAAGTCTCTATTTTCTTTTTTGTCTTGATACAAAAAAGAAACAAAAAAAATCAAGGCTCCGAAAAAAAAGGCTAAAAATTTGAAGGACTGTCTAAAATGAAATAAGTTCAAACACTAGCAAGTTACCAGACTTCTGTGCGACTTACGAGCTAAGAATAAAGCCTGACATTGGTAACATCAATTTCATTTTTTAACGCCAGCACTTCAAATTTTCTTAACGCATTTTTTTCGATGCCTTTAAAATGCATAGCTCTTAAAATTCAAATAA